>NZ_CAXHYI020000001.1:0-795769 GCF_964021195.1 Bacillus nitroreducens
ATTAGTAGAGTGGTACCTACTAATCTCTTTTTTGTTGTAATCGTGGATTTGTACACTTAAAAATGTGGTTGGAGATTAGTTGAACTTCCTGATTCTAGGTGAAGTACTTTTCGATTCTTGCTGGAGTACAGACGACAGTAAGTACTTGCGTATAGTCGAGTGCCAACAATTGGAGGGTAGAGTGTACTCATCTCCCTAATTTCTAGGATGTGATGTTACTCGAAGATGGCTGGAGTGTGGCTAACACCTAAATTCTGGGATGTGACAATAGTCGATCAGTGCGGGAGTATAGCCAGTATCCTATTTTTTTGAAGATGATAATACTCGAATAACACGGGAGTGTCGTCAACCTCCTATTTACTGGAAGATAACAACACTCGATTTGCGCTGGAGGGTGGTCATTCTCCTATTTTCTGGAAGCTGACTACACTCGAACTGCGCTGGAGTATAGCCCACCTCCTAGTTTCTGGAAGCTGACTACACTCGAATAACACTGGAGTATACTCAATTACCCAAATTCTGGTAAGTGACTAGACTCGAACTGCGCTAGAGTATAGCCAGTCTCCTAGTTTCTGGAAGCTGACTACACTCGAATAACGCTGGAGTGTCGTCATTCTCCTATTTACTGGAAGATAACAACACTCGATTTGCGCTGGAGGGTGGTCATTCTCCTATTTTCTGGAAGTTGACTACACTCGAACTGCGCTGGAGTATAGCCCACCTCCTAGTTTCTGGAAGCTAACTACACTCGAATAACACTGGATTGTCGCCATTCTCCTATTTACTGGAATCTGACAACTCTCGAACAACACTGGAGTATAGCCAACCTCCTATTCTCTGGAATATGACTAGACTCGAAGACCACTGGGTTATAACTAACACCCGTTTTCTGGAAAATAACACTACTCGAGCCCCTCAAGGCTAAGCCAAACTCCAATTCCCTGAATACCACAATACTCGCTGGATTACGTATGTTGAAATAGTTCTTGCACGTTCTTCATGAATTCCGCAGATTGTTTATTTTTTGAACCTTTCATTAAAAGTTCCCCGATAGAGGCTAATTTTCCTGTCATTTCAAAGTCCATTTCGTATTCGACAAGGGTTTTGTTTGGTTCGATGGACTTCAGGTTCGCTGTGAGTGTATTGGTGAAGGAACCTGCTAGTGAAACGGGTTTCCCCTTCATTTCAACGACAATTCGTTCATTTTCAATGGTTTCTTTTAGCTCCCCTACCCCCTGAATTTTGATTGGGACAAATTGAACTTTTACCTCTACCAATGTTTCGTATTTTGTTGGACTAAGTTGTTTGACCTCTTTACAACCTGGAAAACATGGTCCTAGTTTCATTGGATCCATAAATACGGAATAAACACTTTGTCTGTCTGCATTGACTACAAATTGATCAGCTTTTTTCAAAATCCCACTCCTAACGATTTTTTCTTGGATGATGTTACAATTTTATTAGCAAAATAAAGTTATAGAACACAAATGACAAAGTGTACGGAATTTGACATACTATCACTACTAATTGATTTTGATATAATGGGTAAAAATAGATAAATGGTCGTATAGAGGTGAAATGGGATGGCTTTTGGTATTAAACGCAGGGAGCTTGTGGAGTGGAAGAAAAAAGTATCACAAGGTGAGATCGCATTTTTGACACATTATTGGATTGATGATCGGTTCCCCGGAATGACGACCGTAACAAAGGTTGGCTGTGCAGATCTTGAAAAACTGATTCAATGGGGACAGAAATACGGTATTCCGTCTAAATATATCCATAATCGAACTGGATTTCCCCACTTTGACTTGCTAGGTGAAAGACAGATTGAAATTTTACGAAATGAAAATATGCTACACCAGTTGGAAAGGTTCAATAGTTAAGACTTATGCACTATTTTCTTTTAAACAGAAATCTGTAACAATAAGTTGTATTTTGAAAGGAGAAAATGCTTATGCTGAATGAATTCAAAAAGTTTGCCCTTAAAGGCAATGTCATCGATCTTGCTGTCGGGGTAATCATCGGCGGTGCTTTCGGAAAAATTGTGACATCACTCGTAAATGATATCATTATGCCTCTATTTGGGTTTATTCTCGGAGGGGTACAAATCTCTGATGCAGCTTTCACGTTCCGAGGCGCAGAATTAAAATATGGAATGTTTCTTCAAACGGTTGTGGACTTTTTAATTATTTCTTTTTCTATTTTTATGTTTATTCGATTTTTCCAGCGTTTTAAGAAAAAAGAAGAAGAAAAGCCTGCTGAACCAACTCCAACAAAAGAGGAACTACTCCTCACTGAAATTCGTGATTTATTAAAAGAACAAAAAAGGATGTCTGAGTCTTAATTGACTCATACATCCTTTTTTATACTTCCCATGGGAGGGCAATACTAAATTTCTCAGCCATTTTTTCGTTTTCTTTTTTACGCCTTTTGCGATTTTCCGCACGTTCTCTTCCAGATTCGTGAAGCATTTTTTCTTCCTCTGACTTTGGAATTACTTTTGGGACAGGTTTTGGTTTTCCATTCTCATCTAACGCAACAAACGTCAAAAATGACAAGGCACAGATATTCCGGTCACCCGTATATAAATCCTCTGCAATCACCTTAACAAAAACTTCCATGGACGAGCGACCTGTGTAAGTTACGAAAGCCTCTAAACAAACAGAGCTCCCCTCTTGGATTGGATGTAGAAAATCCACTGAATCTGTAGATGCAGTGACAACTGGAGAACGTGAATGACGTACAGCAGCTATCGATGCGACATCGTCTATATAGGCCATTAACTTACCACCAAACATGGTACCATGATAATTTGTATCAGGCGGAAAAACGTTACTTGTTTTTACAACAAAAGACTCTTTACAATATTTTGCTTCTTCCATATGTAAATCCCTTCCTTCAATTTCTAGTCTTGTCGTTTTACAGGTATTTCAAACAGTCAGTTTTGAGCCCGGTCATCACAAATATTTATCGTATGTGTTTTGAAAAAGAATAGCAAGATATTTCACAAAAAAAACGTTAGCCATTAGACTAACGCTTATGCAGTGAATTTTTGTTCAACCCGATTAAATGTATAGGCTCGGTCAATAAAGGAAGCATAGATTGAAGCTAAAATTTGTTGGAAGAGCATTCCTAAAACAACTGGTACGGCTACTTCTGGTGGAAAAAATGCAATGGCAATAACAGCACCTGCACTGATATTTCGCATTCCACCTGTAAAGATAAGGGCTATGATAACGTCTTTATCTAATTTCAATAAATGGCCGATTCCCCAAGCAATCAGATATCCACAAAACGCAATAAAAAACACAATAACAGCAGTTTTAATCATTTTCAGGTTCACATTTTGCAAGTATGGAGCAATTTCCGCACTGTTTAATACAACCACGACGCCCAAACCTAATTTTGAAAATGGAGCTAACTTCGGGCTAAGTGTTTTTGTCACATTCCCTTTTGTAACATGATTAACGAGCATCCCAAGGACAGAAGGCAGCACAACCATGAAAAAGAGACCTTGCATCATACTGGAAATATCCATTTCTATATTGCTTCCTACAAACAGAGTTAAGCTATATGGTACAACAAATGGAGAAATCAGGGTATCGATTAAAATGATAGAGAGGGTGAGTGCAATATTTCCATGCTTCATTGCGACCCAGATGAAACTAGATATCCCCGTTGGAATCACAACTGCCAAAATCAAACCTGTAATCGTAAAACTGTCGCCTGGAAAGGTTAAATGACCGACAATCCAAGCCCATGCAGGCATGATTAGGTGTAACGTAAAAAGAGCTAACAGGATAGGAAATGGATGAGTAATCGCTCTTTTTAAAGAAGTAAAGCTTGAACTAAGCGCTCCAGAAAAGGTAATAAAAGCAAAAATCCATGGAACTAAATATGAAAATGGAGCTAAATAAGCAGTTAGTAAAACACCAATTACAACGCTTGTTGGCGTAATAAGTGGCATAAGCTTTTCTAATTTCTTATTGAGTTTCTGTAACATAATCATTCTCCCACTTTTTCCGACTCTACATGTGCATGATTTCTAGTATACTACAATTTTATCATGTTCGGGGTTGTCTATTTTGTTCATTATCGAAATTGGATTTTATTCCTATAATAAAAAAAGCATTGTCACCTAAGTAACAATGCTTCTTCTTTTTAACTCGGGTCATTTTCATCATTTGTGAGGATTGTAACTTGAGTAAAGTCTCCTTTTTCAATTTCTTCCATTGTTGCATCCTTTTGTAATTCATCTTCAGTGTCCATCCCAACCGCGATGGTAGGTTCTTCTTTCTTTTGTCGCTTTTTCATCATACCACTCCTTTTTTGTTATAGTTTTCCACTGCATTCCTTCATCATACATTTATTCTTACACTTAAATGGGAATGCTACAAAAAGCTGGTAAATACTTTTTCAGAATAGTATTTTTATGCGTTTTTAAGCATTTTTATTAAAATAATACTCGCATTTTAATGCAACTTATTATAAAGTAGACATTGTGACTTTTTATAGATTTTTTGAGGTGAAACCATGGAGCAGCAAAAATATCAAGAAAAACCAAACGTATTTAGTTATTTACAATTTCTAATACCATCCATCATCGGAATTCTTTTATTTATTATTCCTTTTCAATATAAAGATTCATTTACAATCCCAGTTGCAATCCTAGCAGGCATTGTTCAAGATTGGTTAGGTGGATCGATTCCTTATATTATGACTGGCTTGATTTCGATTACGGGGATCATTTCACTCATATCCCTATTTGTAAAGCCTGCATTTATTACGAAATCACCTTTTTTATCTGGACTGTTTTATGTAACACCAGTATGGGTGATCACAAGAATACTTGGGATGATTTTCGCTATTCTGACCTTATTTAAACTCGGTCCTTCAGCGATTTGGTCTGATGTAACTGGTGGGACATTGCTATTTGATTTAATCCCTGTCTTATTTTCGGTATTTTTATTTGCGGGACTATTTCTACCCTTGTTACTTGATTTTGGATTATTAGAGCTATTTGGAGCGATGCTGACCAAAGTGATGCGTCCACTGTTTCGATTACCAGGCCGTTCATCGATTGACGCCATTGCATCATGGCTTGGAGATGGTACTGTTGGAGTCCTTCTAACAAATAAGCAATATGAGGAAGGCTATTATACGAAGAGAGAAGCGGCGATTATCGGAACAACTTTCTCTGTTGTTTCCATCACGTTTACGGTAGTTATACTTGCTCAAATGGGATTAGAGAATATGTTCGGTCAGTTCTATTTAACAATCCTGATAGCAGGATTAGTGGCAGCCATCATCATGCCACGTATCCCACCATTATCAAGAAAAGCGGATACGTATTATGAAGGATCAACTAAAAAGACCGATGAGTCCATACCGCCGAATGTCAATCAGTTCAAATGGGGAATGGAAAAAGCAGCCATTCAAGCAAGAAAAAGCGGAGACTTCTCAAAAGTTTTAAAGAGTGGTATCCAAAACGTACTAGATATGTGGTTAGGTGTTGTCCCTGTCGTAATGGCAATCGGTACGATTGCACTCATTATTGCAGAGTTTACACCATTCTTTACATATCTCGGAGCTCCATTTGTACCTATCCTCACGTTGTTGCAAGTGCCAGAGGCAGCTGCTGCAGCTGAAACAATGGTAATTGGATTTGCAGATATGTTTTTACCGACTATTATTGGTGCGGATATTGAAAATGAGTTAACGCGATTTGTTATCGCTGGCGTGTCAATTACACAGTTAATTTACATGTCTGAGGTTGGTGGATTATTACTCGGTTCAAAGCTACCCGTTTCATTCCTAGACCTCGTGATTATCTTTTTACTACGAACGCTAATTACGTTACCAATTGTTGTTGGGATGGCGTATTTATTCTTTTAGAAAGATTTGCCCCGAAACGTATTTCGGGGCATTTTTTTGATTCACTCGTATGAGGTCACAATGACCCCATCCATATTGTTTCCTGATATCTCATAGTGAGTATTCCTAGGTACTTCAAGCTTCGTATCTTCCGTGATCGGGTAATATATAATTGTGTAATTTTCCCCTTGCATACTTACTGAAATAACTTTTTCTTCCTTCAGGTAGTCTAAGTATTCCTCTAAAACCATATTCTTTTCGTTCATAATTGCACTATGTGGAAGGCCAACATAACGAATATGCCACGGTTCATATTGAATGCCTGTTACCTCTGTTTTGTCCTTTGGATAGCGTAAGATGAATCCGAACTTCCATGCGTTTTCCTCGACCCATTTTCCTTCAGGAGCATCTGCCATTTTCATTTGAGTCGATCCTACATCTAACGATAAACCTAAGTTGTGTTCACTATAGCCAGCTGGTAAAGCATAGTCAGAACCCATTTGTTTATAGAGCATTCCTTGTTCTTCGAAGCCTCTAAAACCACTGGTAATGGTGAAGTTTCGTACACCCTCTTTGTTTGCAGCAGCAATCATCTTTGAAAATTCTCGTCCGATTTCTTGAGATAACTGGATGTCATTCGTTAATCCATATTCTTTAGTTAATTCTGGATGAGAATGTAAATGTACGATATCTGATTTAATACTCGTTTTTCGAACAGGATATTCTTGATTCACTAAAAGTAGATTTCCCTGATAAATTTGGTCCACTGTTACCTCTATTAAATGTACATTTTCAAAGTTTCCTTCCTCATCCTTCACACCATGTTGTATATCTACTTTTGGTGCAAATACAGGTTCAATATAAAAGTAAATAAGTCCTATACATAGCAGGAATAAAAAAACCCACTTCTTCATTTAATTGTCCTCCTTTTACATCCTTGAATAAAGAATAGGAAAAACTGTTTAAATAAAGAGTGGGGTAATTCTTAAATTTTTCTTAAATTCTATTCTTACGATTATTCTTCTACATTTAGGTCCCTTTCAATTGGTAGATGAACTTCAAAAAAGGTCTTAATGACATTGCTTTCTACCATAATCGATCCATCATGTTGTTCCACAATATTTTTTGCAATGAATAAGCCTAGTCCTGTACTATCCTCCTGATGAGTTCGTGACTTGTCACCTGTATAAAACATATCAAAGAGATGTGGAATATCATTCGCTGGGATAAGATCTCCATAATTCACGATTTGTATGACTACTTCATCTTCAACTATCATACCGTTGATATCGACAAACTGACCATCCGTTCCGTAACGAATGGCATTTGTTAGAAGGTTTTCAAATACACGAGCTAGTAAATCACCGTCTCCTAAAATTGGTAGATTCGGTGGACAGTTTATCCTTGCAATTAGGTTATTTTGTTCAAAGACGGGATACAATTCTTCTTTTAATTGATTAAGCAGATCAGTTACATTTATTTTCCTCTTTTTAAGTGGCAACATCCCGTAGTTCAATCTAGTAATTTCAAATAATTCATCAATTAGCCTTTCTAATCGTTGGGACTTAGTAAACGCGACTGTTAAAAAATGTTCCTTCTCCTCTTTCGTCAAGCCATCATCCTTCAAGACCAAATCCAAATAACCTAAAACAGATGTCAGGGGTGTACGTAAATCATGCGCCAAATTAACAACTAATTGGTCCTTGCTACTTTCTGAAAAATCCCCTCTTTGAACTGCTTCTATTAATTTTTCACCTGCACGATTAATGTCCTGTGCAATTTCACTGAATTCATCATTTGAAGGAATATGTACTCTTTGTGTAAAGTCACCACGTGCAAGATTATGAATCCCAGAAGAAATCTGTTTGAAATAGGTTGAATAGGGCTTTGTAAGGAAAAAGAAAAACAGAAAAGAAAGTAAAATAAATACAATAAAAAAGATCGTAAAGTCTCCGAAAGCCCCGATATAATAACGAAATTGAGCTAACGGATCTTCAAGACGAACATTGTTATGATAATAGATTTGCAGCGTTCTAAAAAGTATATATGTAACGATGCCTGATAGTAACATACTTATTCCAAATAACAAGATCATCTTTGCACGAAAACTGCGTATTCTTCTACCCATTGAATGTATACCCAACTCCCCATATTGTCTTGATCCATTTGTCTTTACGTTTATCTTCTTCCAGTTTCTTTCGGAGGGTGCGAATATGGACCATAACCGTATTCCCTCCTTCAAAGTATGCTTCCCCCCATACTTGGCGGAAAATATTTTCGACACTGAATACTTTCTTTGGATGACTAGCTAATAAATACAAAATATCAAATTCTTTTGGTGTTAACTCAATATTTTCACCATATAACTCTACGGTACGCTGTTCAGGTGAAATGACAAGTCCCCCGAATTCCAAACTCATTTTTTTCTGGGATATTGGTTGATTAAGCTTCATAAACCGTCTTAACTGAGCATTCACCCGTGCAACTAATTCGATTGGTGTAAATGGCTTTGTCATATAATCATCTGCTCCAATAACTAATCCCTGGACTTTATCAAAATCAGATGTCTTGGCACTCAAAAAGATGATGGGCATATTATGCTTTTCACGAAGGTGACGCGTGACTTCATAGCCATCCATTTTCGGCATCATAATATCTAAAATAACCAAATCGATTGGCTGAGTTTCTACGACATGAACCGCCTCTTCTCCATCCGATACTTGAATGACATGGTACCCTTCTTTTTCTAAATGAATCGCAACTAGATTGGCTATTTCATCCTCATCATCTGCAATTAATATGGATATATCTCTCATCTTTCCACTCCTACATAATTGTAACAACGAATTCCAATTTATTTTCCTTTATTTCCAGTTCTTTTTCAAATTTTTATGATGCTTGTACCGTAATTGATTGAATTCTGGACATCTTTTAATAACGGACATTGAGATATTTACGGTATAACATTAAATGAATAGACCCAAAAAAGAAAAAGCCCCACAAATCAATCTTAGTGGTGCTAAACAAATAAATTGTTACATTTTCACTGGAACTTCTTCCTTTGAAAAACCCTCTTGATAAATTCGGCTAATAATCGATTCTATCTCAGGTTCTTCTACAGTCAAATCGGTAATATTATGGGTTTTTGTAATTTGTGAAATCACATCTGAGGCGGAATATTCATCACGATTGAACCGAATCCATTTACGGTTCCCTTCCTGCTTGCAAAGCTCTCCGTTCGATACTTGGAGGTCCCGTCCATTTTCTTCAACATCGACAATGAGTGTTCGCATCTTTCCATAGCGTGATTTCACGGCCGCAATGTCGCCGTCATAGACCTTCTGGCCATGGTCAATCAATATCATTCGGTTACAAAGTTTCTCGATATCTTCCATATCATGTGTCGTTAGAATAACCGTCACATTTCGTAGCGTATTAATTTCCTGGATAAACTCACGCATTTTTTCCTTTGCGACAACATCAAGTCCAATTGTCGGTTCGTCTAAAAATAGTATATCAGGATCATGTAATAGTGAGGCTGCGATGTCTGCCCTCATTCTCTGTCCAAGCGAGAGCTGCCTTACAGGTGTATTTAAGAACTCACCTAAGCCTAAAATATCAGTGAATGTTTCCATATTCTCTTTATAACGAGAATCTGAGACTCGGTATATCTCCTTTAACAGTTCAAACGATTCAATTGTCGGTAAGTCCCACCAAAGCTGGGTCCGTTGACCAAATACAACACCGATGTTTTTTGCATTTTCTTTTCGATTTTCATAAGGAACAATTCCATTGACCTGAATCGACCCACTTGATGGAACAAGAATGCCCGTAAGCATTTTTATGGTCGTTGACTTACCTGCACCATTTGGCCCAATATAACCAACCATTTCGCCTTTTTCAATCGAGAATGAGATATCTTTCACAGCTTCTTTCGTGACAAACTGGCGGTTCATCACACTTTTTAATGCCCCAACGAAACCTGTCTCTCTTTTTGCAATTTTAAACTCTTTTCGTAGATTTTTTACTTCAATTATGGCCAAAACATGAACCCCCTTTTACGATCCAGCACTTTTATATCGACGCAAGCCAAGCATCCAAACATAATAGGCGACAGTGAAAAATACGATTCCCACAAGCGGCGTAAAATAACCGATAAATGATGGAAAATAAGGTATTTCCTTATTTAGTAATACCGCAGCTGGAAAGTAATTTACGAATCCAAATGGTACAACGAATGCCGTCACCCATTGAACCATTTTAGGATAAATCGCTAGTGGATAATTCGTTAAATTTCGGGCTGGATACATCACAACCCAATAAAACCGCTCTGACTTTGTCGTCCAGAAGGCAATGGCTGATATAAAAACAAGAAGGCCACCTTGAACCAATACCCCGCCAATTACCGCCCCAAGTAAAAAGAGAATCTTCCCTAATTGCCAGTGAATATCGAGGGCATTGCTAACCCAGATAAACACAAAAATACTAAAAATAAACTGACCTGCGGCACCAATATCAAATTTCATTGCCATAAAGTGAAAGAACGGATTAATTGGCCGAACGAGAAAACGGTCAAACGTTCCGTTTACAATATAGGTATCCAAACTTCTAAAATGGAAAAATAATATGATACAAAATCCCCACGATAACACAGCAAGTGCAAATAGAAAAAGCAATTCATAGAAATTCCATTCTCCAAGCTCCTCGAATTGATAGAGCATTACCCACATCGTGACCGCTGTTCCTGTGTAAGCTGCGACCATTCCAACAATCCGCATCACGAATGCAAATCGATACTGCATTTGCGCCCGTACTCCTGCACCAACTAGACGAAAATATAAACGCACATATTCGATTATTTTTTTCATTGTTCACCCTCCCTGCACAACTACTTTATTTGACGCTTTACGCCAAACAAATCGGAGGATTGCGTAAGAAACAGCCACCCAAAACAGTTGAATCCCGAGGGAAACTACAAGTTCGTTCCCCGTGATTTCCTCTATAAAAATAGCATTCGGGATAAAATAGATTCCTTGAAATGGCAAATATTCCGCAAATGTTTGCAACCACTCTGGGAAAAACCATAATGGGATAACCGAACCAGATAAAAGCGAAACGGAAAAATAAAAGATATCCTCAATACCTCCTGTTTCAATGAGCCAAAACGTAAACAAACCAAAGGTGAGTTCAATACAGTATCGGATCAAAAATCCTAAAAATCCAGATACTAAAAATAACATCCAGGTCACCCAAGAGGTTGGTAAGGTTAAATCAACAAAGAAAAATAAAAAGACATATAACGGGACAAGAGCGGTCAACATGTAAAATGCGACACTCCCAAAGTCTGCGAACAAATAACGTAAAGGTACATCGAAGGGTCTCATTAACTCGAGTGCGATGTCCCCTGTACGTACCTTTTCTTGTAGTTCCCACAAAGGTGTTCCAGCGCCATTGACTGCTGTTAAAAACTGGCTAACTGCAACATATGTAAGCATTGCCGTTAACGAAATTCCACTGGCCTCGTCTTTATCCATATAGAGTGCATACCAAATTGACATCCACATTAATAGAAAAATAATATTTGAAACCAGTCTTGTCCAAACGTCAAAACGATAGGCAGCCGATCTCATAAATGCTTTTTTCGTAAAAGCTATATACATTTTTACCGAATCCATAGGGTCACCTCTACTGAGACTATCAAACTATATTAACAGACTTTTCTATATAGTATCACAATTAGGACTCCTTCACCTAAGCTCTTGCTTTCTTTTTAGAACCTAGCCTTGTAAGTGTTTGTTCAATTATGATAGCGACAACTGTTCCAAGGACTAGCCCATTATTTAAAATCGATGTTAACATGGGCGGTGCATCTTTAAAAGCAGCAGAAGGTACAAACATTGACCCTACTCCAACGAATAACGAAAAGACGACAATCATCCTGGAGTGACTACTACCTTGAAGATTTTCAAAAGCCGCTAATGCTGGTAGCATCAAGTTCGCAAAAATAATAAAAACCGTTGCATAACCAACTGGTGCGGGCAAGCCTGAGAGAAAATTCATGACGGTTGGCAAGAAGCTAATTCCGACCAAAATAAAACTTCCTACAATAAACGGTAGCCTACTATTAATTTTCGTGGTTGCGATAAAACCTGCGGCTCCAGAGATTGGCACAGGTGCAACCGCTGAAAAAAGCCCTGCAAAAAGCTGGTTAATTCCTGCCATAAACCCCGCTTGACGATACCTCGTTTTTTCTAGTGGTACCTTTTGTGATTGAAGAACTTGTTCAACGACTCTAACACTTGCAATCATATTCGTTAAAAGCAATAAGGTTACGAGAATGGACGTTGTCACCATTCCACCATCAAAGGTAGGGAGTCCGAAAGCAAAGAGATCAGGAACTTCTATCCATTTATCTGAAGTTGCATTTGTCTTTTCGGTTAATCCAAACATCGCAAAAATGGCCCACCCAAGGGCTAAGCTAATGAGGATGGAATATTGTCTGATGGCTCGAGGGCCTTTTTCGGCAAAAACAAACGTAAAAACGATAAGGAATAAACAAATCACAAGGATTTTTAAATCAACGGTTTCTGACCCCTGGTATCCGACTCCAAAGATTCCATTTAAAAAGGAACCACTCAATTGAAGGGAAAGTAAGATTAAATACGTCCCTGTTACTACGGGGGTAAATAATGTTGAAAGTCGCTCAATAATACCGAGAGCACTTAATAACATAAAAAGAAACCCACTTACCAATATGCCTGCTTCAATGACCCGAAGCGTTTCCTCACCTGAACCATATAAAGTTGGTCCCAATCCAGCATAAATAATGAATACGCCCCACCATAACCCAGCAGGCCCTTCATTAATCGGCAGTCGGTGTCCAAAATACACTTGAACCAACCCTGAAATTCCCAATACAAAGAACGTACGTTGAACGAAACGAGCTGTCTCGCCAGGGTCCATTCCATATAGAGCCGCAATTGCAATCGGTGCAACAACGGAACTAGCAATAATAAAAGCAAGCCATTGTAATGAACTAAAAAAAACTTTCATATCCTCATCCCTATTCTTGTTAGGTTCACTTACTCATTTTACCATTTTTTCATTCGCTTTTTATCTTTGATATAATGAATATATCTTTTACTAATGGAGGATATGTATGATTCGATTTGGAATAATTGGCACCAACTGGATTACAGAAGCTTTTTTAGAAGCAGCAACAACAATTGAGGATTTTGCATTAACTGCGGTATATTCGCGGACAGAGGAACGCGCTAAAGAATTTGCAGAGAAACACCAAGCACCACATACCTTTACGTCGATTGAAGAAATGGCACAATCTGATGTCTTGGATGCTGTGTATATCGCAAGCCCAACCTCTTTCCACGCTTCCCAAGCAATCAATCTATTAAAACATGGTAAACATGTTCTTTGTGAAAAACCGATTGCATCAAATACGAGAGAGCTAAAAGAAATGATTCAAGCAGCAAAGGAAAACAAAGTACTATTAATGGAGGCGCTAAAGTCAGGATTTCTCCCTTCTTATTCAAGCATTCGCGAGAACTTACATAAAATTGGCCCAGTACGCCGTTACTTTGCGAGCTATTGCCAATATTCTTCCCGCTATGATGCCTATAAAGAAGGAACGGTTCTAAATGCCTTCAAACCTGAATTTTCAAACGGGTCATTAATGGATATTGGCGTGTACTGCGTCTATCCGATGGTCCAATTGTTTGGTAAGCCAAACTCTATTAAAGCAAGTGCCCTTATGCTTGATTCTGGTGTCGATGGTGAAGGTGGCATACTCGCGCACTATGATGGGATGGAAGGAATGGTCATGTTTTCGAAAATCACAAACTCCTATATCCCTTCAGAAATTCAAGGTGAAAATGGTAGTATCTTAATTGATAAAATCAGTTCACCTGAAAAAGTAGAAATTCACTACCGTGATGGTCGCGTTGAAGACATCTCCGTTCTTCCTGATCAGCACCAGATGTATTACGAGGCGAAAGAATTTATTGAACTGATTCAAAATGGCGCTCTAGAATCAACTGTCAATAGCTATGAAAATTCTATGGCTGTCATGGAAATATTAGATGAAGCACGGAAGCAAATTGGATTAGTGTTTCCTGCAGATAGGTAAGATAACCTGTAATGACTTTTGGACAGAGGACGCTGTTTATTAGCGGAACTGTGTCAGAATTAGAGGCGGATTGGGACTCTCAACTCACTTTACTGGGGAGCTTTGTCAAAATCAGAGGACGATTTGGACTCTCAGTTTTTTTCCAGCAAAACTCTGTCAGAATCAATGGACGATTTAGACTCTCAGCTTTTTTTCGGCGAAGCTCTGTCAGAGTCAATGGACGATTTGGACACTCGACCCCATTTTTCAAGTAGCTCTGTCAGAATTAGAGCTTTTTGGAACACACCACCCTCTTTTCCGCAAATCTATGTCGGAATGAAATGCTTATTTGCATTCATGATGCAATTGGGCTAGATTTTTTTACAAAAAAAACCGCTTGCGACCAATATAGTCGCAAGCGGTTCTTTTACTCACTTTTTACATTTTTCAAAGCGTCGCCAATTGGTATTTCTCCACTGACGAGATCAAAGGATTGATAATAGGTAGCTTCTTCGGTTAAAGCTGACACAATAACTTTGGCAACATCTGCACGAGGGATTGTTTGTCTTGTTAAACGATCTCCAATTGCAACCATACCAGTACCCTCATCATTCAATAAACCACCTGGTCGAACAATCGTATAAATTAAATCACTTTGTTCGAGTATTCGATCTGCATAATGCTTTGCGACATAATATGGACGAATGGCTTCGTTCCATCTTTCTCGATCGTTGGCACCAAGTGCACTTACCATCACAAAGCGCTTGACGCCTGTTTGTTCCGCTGCTTCAATCGTTTTAACTGCACCATCAAGGTCAATTAACAAAGTTTGGTCAGGACCTGTATGACCACCAGAACCAGCAGTAAACACAATGGCATCACAACCTGCAATGGCTTCAGCAATGCTACCAACACTCTCAGCGATGCTTGCGACAACGGTCTCGACACCCAAATTCTCAAAATAGGCTACTTGTTCTTGTTTACGTACCATCGCTAGAGGTGTATGCTCCCCACTATTCTTTAATAACTCGACTACTTGTTTTCCAATTTGTCCATTTGCTCCGACTACACAAACCTTCATCGATCTAGCCCCTTTCTTTTCCATTTCTTCCATTATTACAAGTTAACTATAAGATATCAAATGATAGGTTTTCCTAGACAGAAGATGGTAAAAACAAATGGATAAAGCATAAATGAATCTGCATTAGCAAAAAATGTATATATGAAAGGTTATGGGAGGATGTTGGAATATGAATATTCCAGAGTTAGTTTTTCGAATTACACTTGGTTTTTTCTGTTTATATACATTAACGAGGTTAATGGGAAGAAAAGAGATTAGTCAAATGACGTTTTTTAGTTTTGCTTCCGCTATAGCAATCGGGTCCATTACAGCAAACCTATTAACCAATCCTAGCTTTAGTATTCTTCATGGAATCATCTCATTGACTGGCTGGGCAATCATCACTTTATTAATTGATACGATTGAACTGAAGTCAAAAAAAGCGCGAAAATTATTAAACGGTGATCCTATCATTATTGTAAAAAACGGAGAACTTCTTGAGAAGAGTCTTCGTAAAAGTAGACTTGACGTTGATACAATGAATACATTATTAAGGCAACAAAATGTTTTTTCAATCAAAGAGGTTGATTATGCGATCTATGAAACCAATGGAAAACTATCTATATTGAAAAAAGAAGAAGATTTGGCAGTGACGAAAGGTGATATGAATATCGCTTCAAAAACAAAAATCTTTTCCCTCCCTACAGAGATAATCGCGGATGGAAAAGTGTTGACCAAGAATTTGGCAGAACTTGATTTAAATCATGATTGGCTCATGCAACAATTAAAACAAGTAGGTATTTCAACTCCGAAAGATGTAATGTATGCAGAAGTCCAACAAGATGGTTCACTGTTTATAGGCCATAAGGAACAGATGGTACATTAATAAAATGCGCAAGATCCTAAAACAAAAAATACACTTGCGACAGTCTTTCATGATAACTGCTTGTTTAAAAGCGATCTAACTCACGGTAAAACAATAGGGTCCATCACTGCCCACCTTTCACTCGATCCACGTTATGATGATACAAAAAGTTTCAAAAATTAAAAGATTCTTTTTTTAAAAACAATGAAGCCTTCCACACGAAAAAAACCACTGGGGAAGTGAATCCCAGTGGTCATCTTTTTAAACATGTAGTGATTCAGCTTGCATCTGGTACATTTGAGAATAAGTACCACCAAGAGCTAACAATTCTTCGTGGGTACCTTGTTCTTTTATGATACCTCGATCCAACACAAGAATGCGGTCTGCATTTTTTATCGTTGAAAGACGGTGTGCAATGATAAACGTTGTTCGTCCCTTTTTGAGTACATCCATCGCATGTTGAATGATCTCTTCTGTTTCCGTATCAATGTTAGAAGTAGCTTCATCCAATATGAGAATGGCAGGGTCAAAGGCGAGGGCACGAGCAAATGAAATAAGCTGGCGTTGACCAGATGACAACGTACTTCCTTTTTCAATCACGGGTTCATCAATCCCTTTTTCGAGATTTTTAAGTACACGATCTGCACCTACTGCTCGCAAAGCTTCCTCTACTTTTTTCCTTGTAATCCTTGGATTATTCAAGCTTACATTTGAAGCGATTGTCCCTGTGAACAAATATGGATCCTGCAAAACGATTCCCATGTGTTGACGGATGGACTGCCTTGGCAATGATGTTATATCGATTCCATCGATATAAATACGTCCTTTTGATGGATCATAAAATCGGAAGAGTAGATTCATAATCGAGCTCTTTCCTGAGCCTGTATGACCAACTAGTGCGACGGTTTCTCCACGCTTTGCTTCAAATGATACATGTTTTAATACATACTCATCGTCTTTATAGGCAAACGTCACATCATCGAAGACAACATGCCCTTTATATCTCGGTATCGTATCCTCAGAGACAGCTTCTCCCTTTTTATCCAACACATCAAACACTCGCTTCCCTGCAACAAGAGAGCGCTCTAATTGGGAAAACTGATTCACGACATTTGTAATGGGATTAAATAGTCTTGTTAAATAATCAACAAAGGCGTACAACGTTCCTGCAGATGCCACCTCACCAATTGATAATGATTGAGTTCCAAAATAGATGATGAAGATCGTAAACATGATGAGACGTAATGTATTGACGAGATTAAATGATGTTGCGGAATCTAATATTAATAATTTTCTTCCGTATGCATAATGCTCCTCGTTCATCTCATCAAACTCTTTCGTCATTTGTTTTTCACGACGGAATGCCTGAATGATCGTCATTCCTTGAATCGATTCATTGATCATCGCGTTAATATCTGCAATTTTTTTACGGATCACTTTGTTATATTGGGATGCGTATTTCCGATACAAAATCATCCACAAATAGATAAGTGGAATCATTAGCAATGCAAGCATCGCCAGTTTCCAATTGAGGATGAAGAGCGCAATATAGACACCCGCAATTGAAATAAAACTTGTCGCAAAATTTGAAAGCACCTGAACATATAAATTTCTGACTGCTTCCGTATCATTTGTAACACGTGCGACAATTTTACCAGCAGGAAGTTGGTCAAAATATTGAATGGGCAATGTATGAATATGCCCAATCACATCCTGACGTAATTTTTGTATCACTCTATTTGCCCCCACTTGCAAATAGATATACATGAAATATCTCAATACTGCAGTTGCGATGGCTAATAGTAGATAGATACAAAGTAACCAGGCTATGGGGCCAACTGCGATATTCCCAACGACCATATGCTCATCAATCATGTACTTTGCAAGAAATGGACCTGCAAGGTCGGTGATGACAGCCAGTGTTAAGAAAAACAAGCCAAGAAAAATTGGTTTCTTGTAATACATTGCATATGTGATTAATCGTCTACCCGTACTCATGTGCCGCCCCCCTCTAACTGTTGACGGTCAAATTGTTCTTTATACCAGCCATTTAGTCGTGTGAGTTCTTCGTGCGTTCCTTGTTCTATAATTTTTCCCTCATCGAGGACGATAATATGGTCAGCATGCCTTATACCAGATAAACGATGTGTGGTAATAATCGTCGTTTTGTCCTTTCGTTCTCGTTGAATATTCTCTATGATTTTAGCCTCCGTTTTTGCATCAACAGCCGATAAAGAATCATCTAGGATTAATATTTCGGGATCCTTGATGAGTGCACGTGCAATGGACACACGCTGCTTCTGTCCTCCTGATAAGGAAACTCCTTTTTCACCAACAAGGGTTTCCAGACCCTGCGGTAGGTTTTCCAAGTCTTTTTTAAAATAGGCCAACTCGATCGCTTTATCGATTTCAGCGTCAGTCGCATCTTCTTTTCCAAATAAGATATTTTCACGAATAGTGCGTGAAAATAACACATGATCCTGGGGAACATAGCCAATCCAATCAAGGATTTGTTCTTTCGTTTGAGAAGCAATGTCTATCCCATCAATCCTTAGTTGCCCCTCTTGGAGAGGATATTCACGTAATAATTGCCGTAAAAATGTTGTTTTTCCCGCACCTGTTTTTCCCACGATTCCTAATGTTTCTCCTCTTCTCAAGCGCAAAGAAATATTCTGGAGATTCTTTACCTGACTTGTTGGATACTGGAACATTAAATCGTGAAAACCGATCGTATTTGGACTTGGAACCGCAACTGGATGCTTTGCATTTTTTACATCTGCTTCGTATTGTAATGTTTCTTGTACTCGATCTAGAGATGCATTTCCTTGTTGCATCACATTAATCAGTTCACCAATTGCAAAAATAGGCCATACAGCTAGCCCTAGATACACATTAAATGTCACGAGTTGACCAATTGTCATTTCACCATTGGTTACAAGGAATGCTCCATAGCCTAAGGCGACAACAAAACTGATGCCAGTTCCAACCTTTGTAATTGGACCAAATAATGCATTTATTTTCGCTGTATCCATATTTTTTTGATAAACTTCCTCACTCTTCTCAGCAAAAACTTTTTCATCTTGCTTCTCCTGTACGTAAGCACGAATGACTCGTACGCCTGCGACAGACTCTAGCACATTATCATTTAATTCACCAAAAGCGTCCTGCGCTTTCATATAGCGTTCATGGACAATTTTTCCTAAATATTGAATGAGCACCGCCATAATTGGAACGGGTAGCATCGCGAAGAATGTTAGTTTCCATGAAATCATGAACCCCATTGCAAAAATAATGGTACCGAGAAATAAGGTAGAATCAATTAAGGTCATGATTCCAAAACCCGCTGTGAGTGAAACCGCGTTCAAATCATTCGTTGCACGAGCCATTAAGTCACCCGTTCTGTTCTTTTCATAAAATGTTGGCGTCATGTCTAAAAACTGTAGCATGAGTTTTCGACGCATGAGTTTTTCTAGATTCAAAGATCCTTCAAACAATCGGTACTGCCAGTAAAAATTCAGGAAGTAACCAACTACAATAATCCCTACAAATAGAAGTACATATTGAATCAATACGGCTCTTGTCATTTCACCCGCTGTTATGATATCAATTACGGATCCTAGTAAATAAGGTGGTATTACTTCCAATACAGTAGCAATCATTAACAAGACGATAGCGATGGTATATTGAAGCCAATATGTTTTGTAAAACCAACGTAACTTACCTAATACTTCAAACATGTCTCATACCTTCTTTCTCAACCCAGACTACCAAACAAGAGCTACCCACTATCAAGCAATTCCTTGTTGCAAATCAATACTCTTTGTTTTTTCCACATTGTCTTTCTCCCCTTTTTGAAAGTTCTAGGCGCCACCCCAATTCCAGCTAAGTAAAGGCACGTCCTGTGCCTCGCGCTGGAATCCTTGCCGTACTAGTAGAGGCGACAATCATAAGCTAAGCCTGACGCAAAAGCGTATTTTACCTTCCGCAGGGATTGGCTTATTACCTCGAGCCGATAGCACCCAGAGCTAGACTTAATCCACTAAGAAAAAATTTCCAGACACAAAAAAGATGCACACCCTAAATAGAGCGTGCATCTCTATAGGAGGTATAGTTGGCGTACCTATACCTCATATTAGTTTGGAATGATAAAGTCAAACAAATAGAAGGTATGGACAATGTATAGGATTGTAGATTTGGTTTCCAATCATTAAGTTTCTCATTGTCCTTTCCTCCTTTGCCATTTTTTTCTTAGTGCTCTTGAAGATTAACACTTTTTTCATACAATTGTCAACTATCAAATTATTATTTTATATCCTAAATTTTTACAAAATAATCGACATATTAAGAATTGATGACTCGATTGTCCTCTTCTTTTGGCACAGTCTCGCCCCCAACAGGCTCTTTTATAATTTCAATGTCCCCTTTTCGCTTTAAATACCATTTTTCAAAATCCAGTACAAATGGTAATGGCAGATCATTTATTGTTTCAATATGTGTCGGAATCGAACGATTCAATGTTGTAATTGTCGCAATTTGGAAAAACCTTTGTAGTCTTGACTGCGAATATGACATTTCAATCACATTTCTTCGCTTTGTGACAAACATGCGGGTCGTTAATCCACCTTGCCACCATTGGACCTGGTCATCTTTCACAGCGTATCTCGTATGAAGAAAATCAAGAATTCGCTGCAAGATGATTAATGATAATAGGATTAGAGACAAGATCCACCACATTTGTTCGATACCAAATAGCTCAGGCTTGAAATAAATTAATGCAGCCGTTGCGATAATCCAGAGCCAGCTTGGTCGCACTAATTTTACCCATAAGGATTTACGTGGTAACCTTTCTAACTGAATGGTTTGCAACTGATAGCTTGGTAGGATTTCTTCGATTAAGTCGTACGCTTTATTTATAGGTAAAAATGGATAGAGAGAATTCACATTGACCGATTCATCACCACTATTCGGATTCGCAGAACTGATCAATTTCACTTCCACTAAACCAAATACTCGTTTGAGAAATGTTTGCTTCATTTCTAAGCCTTGAATTTTACGTTTTTCAATTGCAAAAAAACTTTCGTCAATTACTCCCCGATTGATATAGATGTAACGAGCATCAGATGAAATTTCATATTTTCCATAACGGATGAATGTTCTTCCGACCCCAATTGTAACGGAAATGATCACAGCGAAAATAAGAATGATCACAAAAAGCCATTTACTTGCAAGTAATACTTGAAAGAAGCCCTTTAGCTTGTCTGGATCAGGTAAAAACGGTTCTACAAAATCCAAGCCTGCAAAAATAAGCGGAATAATGGCTAAGAAGCTCAAAGAGGTAAAACTCGCTTTCCATAAGTCTTTTTTCTCTGGTGTAAAATGAATCGTGCGACTTTCCTCTTGAACAGTCTTCTGTTCTAGTTCCTCATTCTCCTGAAGTGTTTCATCATTTTCATGGTGTAGGAGATCTTGTTGCTTACCTGGTTGAACCAACTCAATTAAAAATTCCGCATGTTTTTTCGATATGACCTCAAACTGAATCGAATCGTCTTCCCCGTCCATTGCCGTTTCAAATGTCAGGGATGTAAGGCCAAATAGTTTATGAAATACCGTTGTTTTCCTTGTTACGTTCTGAATCCTGGAAAAAGGGATGGTACTCGTGCGTTTAACAAATAGTCCTTTATGTATATGAAATGTCCTGTCCTTCCACTCATATTTCTCTACAAACCAAGATGCGAATATGTAGAACAATCGTAACCCTACAAATAGTAAAAACGCATATCGTCCATAAACAAAATACCAAGCGTCTGAACTTCTTCGTATCACAAATAAAAGCAGAATGAGAAAGAAGCTATTCTTGATTAATTCATAGATCTGAAAACCAATACTAAGTGGATGATATCTCATCATTCATCAGCTTCCTTCAACTTTGCATATTCTGCCAGTCTTTCCCTTATTTCAAGAGCTACATCCTCTTCTAAGGCAGGAATAGTATGGGAAGAACCCATTGTTTCAACTCTAATCGCACGAGCCTTATAACGCTTCATAATCGGCCCCTGACTCGTGGAAACAGACTGAATTTTTGTCATCGGCACGGTTACCCATTCTTTTGTTAAAACGCCATAACTCAATTGAAGATATTCATCATCAATCTGATATCTCCAAGTTCGGTACAAAAGCTTAATTTCAATTAAGGACCAGATCGAACCAAGTACAGCAAACACAAGAACTGCAATCAAAATCCATAACGCCCATGTCGGCCATGAAAAATAATGATTTAGCCAAAACAATACCGCTATCACCAATAATCCAATTAGATTAGAAATCGAATCAGATATCAATCGTATTTTAGGAAAAGCAGGCGACAATTGATTTTCTAATTTTCCTTCACTCACACCAAGCACTCCTTTTGATAAATCTTCTGTCTTAGCCATATTTACGATAAAGATAGGCATAAAGTTTCATGATTTCCTATTTTTATAGAAGTAGTTTGGATACATAAAAACATTCATCCTCTTCCGCAATGTTTCTTAGTTAAAAATAAGATAAAAATGATACAAAACCGACATTTTTTGAGGCAGTTTTCATACACTGCTTTTAGAGGTGATGTAAAGTGGCAAGAGTGAAATATACAGACAAGGATGTTGATTTAGTCGCAAGGATGATGAGGGCAGAAGCAGAAGGTGAAGGACGACTAGGGATGCTAATGGTTGGCAACGTGATTGTCAACCGAGCTGTAGCCGATTGTTTAGATTTTAAAGATGTAAGGACAATTCGTGAAGTGATTTATCAAGTACAAGGAGGAAATTATTCCTTTGAAGCTGTCCAAAAAGGAAACTTATTTTATAACCCCGCTAGAGAGGTTGAAAGAAAACTAGCGAGGCAAACCTTAACCTTTTGGCGCGAGCACCCTTCAAAGTATTCTCTATGGTATTTTAATCCTTATGGTCCATGCCCACCTTCCTGGTACAGTCAACCATTTAGTGGTCAATTCAAACAACATTGTTATTACGAGCCACAAGCAAATACATGTGATAGTGTTTATCGAGGTTAACCCCCATTTGATATGGGGGTTTCAGACTGTTGACAAACGCTCGCATACTTCGTTGCAAACCTCACTCGTCCGCTCATGAAGCAACTTCTATTCGCGTCTTCGATCGGTGAGCGCACCTTGTCTGACAAGCGTTTTCAAAGACAGTCTGGGAAAGTGAATCTTACTATTCTATAAAAAATGAGTGTAGACTAAAGTCAAGTTTGACCTTGCCTACACTCTCTAACCCCATTTGACATGTTTTTTTTATAGAGTCCTTTTTGGTTTTAGAACAATTAAGACGACTGTGACAATTATAGGAGGAACTTCACGTAAAAGCTAAGCAATAACTTTTTTTACCTTGTTTTTAAAAATTTCACTACTCCTCACCCTGTATAGAAATGATTATGATTTATTCACTACCGCTTCAAAGGTGATCATTTGACTTGATTTCGTAGGATATTGCCCGAATTGATAGTCCGCCGATATTAAAATCTCTTTAAATCCAATTTGTTCAAGTACCATTTTAAATTCTTCAACACCATACCACCTAAGTGGAAACTGCTCTAAT
Source organism: Bacillus nitroreducens (assembly GCF_964021195.1). NCBI lineage: Bacteria > Bacillati > Bacillota > Bacilli > Caryophanales > Bacillaceae > Bacillus > Bacillus nitroreducens. Next base: position 23,520 of record NZ_CAXHYI020000001.1, read on the forward strand.
TCCGTTTGGATTAATTGACCATTACTCCATTTTTCGTATCGATGATGAGAAATGGTGAATTGATTGATAAAGTCAACTTTAACCCGTTTACTTTCCAATGTAATCATTTCACCTTTATTCGTTTCCCACGTTCTTGTTGATGGTTTATCAAGCGTAAAGTTATCTTGTAAAAAGAGATCGAGGATTAACTTACCACCATTTTCGAGATGGTGATAGAAATTTTTTAAAGCTTGAATTGACTTTTCCCTTCTGTGTAATAGAAGAAAGGTACCTGTAGGGATGATAATGGCTTGATATTTTTTAACTAAGAAAAATGATTCCATTTCCCCTTTAAAAAGATTCGGTTTTAATCCTCTCTTTTCACAGTTATGACGACAAATTTGTAACATGTCCTCCGATATATCAAATCCGTCTACGTTTAAACCTTTTTCTAATAATGGGATGAGAATCCAACCTGTTCCAACACCTGGCTCAAGAATATTCCCTTCACAAGCTTTTAATCGTTCACTATAGTACTCAACATCCCCATATGATAGTCCGATATATTTATCAATGTCATATACTTCTGATGAGAGTTTGCTATAATATCCCAACATCACTGATTCTCCTATTGCAGTTAATGAAAAGACTGTGTTCGTTTTTGGCACGATTGATTTTTCGCTGCAGGCCTTAGAGACAACCTATTAGCAAACCGCACGTTCTTATAATGTTTTTAATCGTGCCATGATTTCTGCTGTCACCTCTGAGGTCGTATGTGCGCCTCCGAGATCAGGTGTATAGATCCCATCACTGGTTACACTCTCGATGACATTTAACAGCTGTGTGCCAAGTTCTTCTTCACCAAGATGATCCAACATCATTTTAGCAGTCCAAATCTGACCAATCGGGTTCGCAATTCCCTTGCCTAGAATATCAGGAGCTGATCCATGGACTGGTTCAAACATGGAAGGGTATTTTCCATTTACATTGATATTCGCAGCAGGTGCAACACCGATACTTCCCATAATGGCAGCACCTACATCAGTTAAAATATCTCCAAACAGATTGCTTGCGACAATGACATCGAATTTTTCAGGACGTGTTACAAAGAAGGCAGCCAATGCATCGATATGCTGTGAGTCGGTCGTGATACCTGGATAATCTTTTGCAACGTCCTGGAATACTTCATCCCAAAATGGCATGGAGTAGACAATTCCATTCGATTTTGTCGCACTTGTCACATGTTGTTTTCGTTTTTTAGCTAATTCAAAGGCATAGCGCATCGCACGTTCTGTCGCTCTTCTAGAAAAGACAGCATTTTGAATCGCTATTTCGTCATCCCCTTGGTAGATTCTGCCCCCAACAGAGCTGTACTCCCCTTCACTATTTTCACGAACGACAATTAAGTCAAAATCTTTTGGGTTCAGAAGTGGTGAACGTATCCCATCTAACAGCTTTGCAGGTCGAATGTTAATCACTTGCTCAAATTCCCGACGTAGCTTGATCAATAAGCCCCAAAGAGAAATATGGTCTGGAACTAATTTTATGTTGCCAACAGCGCCCAGGAAGATTGCATCGAAATCTGCAAGTCTATCAAGACCATCTGGGTCCATCATAGAACCGTGCTCCAAATAATATTCACAACTATACGGAAATTCTTCAAACTCAAATGATAATCCACCATGTAGATCTGACACCGTTTTCAAAACATCGATGGCTGCAGGTACAACTTCCCTACCAATCCCGTCTCCTGGTATCGACGCAATCTTCCATTTTTTCATAAGTGATTCCTCCTTTTAGCTAAACCCTTTGGTTCAAATGGTAACATATTAGGTATCTCAAGTTAATTAAAAACTCATAATATATACTGATTAGACGTTCTTACGATTCAAACTTCAGCGCCATCGTACAAGGCTATCACACAAGGCTCTTTTTATTATGCTCGCACTTATGTTGAACAAAGTAATCACAAACACAATTCCAAAAAAGCAATTGATCAGATCAATTGCTTCTAGGTACAATATAAAAATCTTTTATCATTGCATCAAACCTTGCACCATGTCCTTCTTCGCTTCGACAAAAAAATAGTTCGATATAGAGCATTTTACTCTAACCGAACTACTACAAGATTATGAAAACTTCGCATCAATATTTCGTATATGTTCCATATCTTTTTCCTTCACCAGTAAGCTTACAGCTACAAAGGTAATGAGTGAGAAAAGCACTGGAAGTACAACTGAATGCATTCCAAATGGTTCTGGGCTAAAGACATGGATAAGTATATAGCTTCCCACTCCAACGATAATAGAGGTAATCGCACCGTATTTATTTCCACCACGCCAGTACAACCCAAGGACGACTGGCCAAATAAAGGCAGCCTCAAGCCCACCAAAGGCAAATAAGTTCAGCCAAATGAGTAAATCTGGAGGATTGATTGCCATGAAAAAGACAAGTACGCCAACTAGTGCCGTTACTGACATACTCACCTTTTTCACCGTGATTTCCGATGCATCTGGTTTTATATAATTTAAATATATATCCTTTACAATGGAAGAGCCCACGATTAACAATAAAGAGTTGACAGTAGACATGATTGCTGCCATTGGTGCAGAAAGGACAATTCCTGCTAACCAAGGTGGTAAAACCTCCATCGCTAGGAGGGGCATCACTGTATCTGGGACCTCGATTCCTGGGATGACGGCTCTTGCAAATACTCCAGATAAATGCATCCCAAGCATAATAAATCCAACTACAATAGTTCCAATGATCATCGCTTGATGCATGGCTTTTGCATGTCTATAAGACATCGCACGAACCGCAATTTGTGGTAAACCAACAACACCAACGCCAACAAGAATCCAAAATGAGGATAAATACAGTGGAGTAAGCGAACGATCATGTCCAAATGGAGATACTAGATTTGGATTTTGCGCTTGTAAATCGCTCATTATTGATGGTATACCCCCACCTGCAATAATGGTTCCGATTAAGATGATAAATGTCCCAACAAACATAATAATTCCTTGTATCGTTTCGGTTAAAGCAACTGCACGAAATCCACCGATGGTGACGTATATTAAAATCGAAACCGCAAAAATAAACAGTGAACTTGTATACGACAATCCTGTTAACGATTCAATTAACCTTCCTCCTCCAACCCATTGGGCAGACATTGATGCAAACAAGAAAATAATAATACTAATGGCAGATAACAAAACAACCCATTTTGAATGATAACGTTCCTTTAAAAAATCAATGACGGTTACAGCATGGATTTTTCGGGCAACGATTGCGAATTTTTTTCCTAATACAGCCAGAACAAAATACCCAGTGACCACTTGTATCATTGATAGCAAGACCCATCCAAGTCCTATGTTGTAAGCTGCACCAGGTCCACCAATAAAGCTACTTGCACTTCCATATGTAGCTACCATTGTCATCGCAAGCACAAACCCGCCAAGCTCCCGACTTCCTAAAAAATAGTCTTGGAGAAATCCAGACGATTTATTTAAGCGACTAGCCGCATAAATACCTACAATAAAAATGATCACTAACAGGCCAATAAAAGGTATCATGACTTCCCAATTCATAGGGAATCCCCTCCCTCATCCTCATCAAAGGGGACCTCTTTAAAGACCCATTTAACAAGTAGTATGACCAAAAACACAACAACGACAAATCCAACAACACAGCTATAAAAAAACCAACTTGGTAAACCAGCAATATATGTATACTCATCGACTGGCTTTGACCCTAATCCATAGGCGAACCCAAACCACCAAATGAAATTAAAAATAGCCATTCCTATTCCAATCAGTGATTCTCTTTTCGCAATTTTAAAGCGAGGATCACCTGATATTTTTCGTTTTTTCATGTACACGACTCCTTACTCTTCTCAATTATGTAAGATTCATCCTTACTCCTTAGCCTGCCCTATCATTCCTACTACACATACACTCGAGACTGGTAAAACCGCATGAAAAAAAGCTACCTAAGAACCAAGCTTAGGTAGCTTCCTTACTCGTTATTCAGCTGAATCTCCATCCATTAAATAATTGTAATTTGAACGTTTGACTGGTTCAAAACCTGGCGGAGTGTAGAAACGCAACAAGTCACCATTTACAACTTTATCTGAAGTTGCTAATTTTTCTTCAACAATATCTTGTAGCTTTTTCGCCGTTTCAAGCTGATCATCTTCAATTTCTATTCCAGTTGAAGAATCATAAAACTTACCGTCAACTGAAGAAATCGTTGGACTTACGAAGTCACCATTACGGAAAGGAATCACTTCATCATGTTGCTCTGACAACAGGTCAGTTCCGAACATAACATAATCCTTCGTCTCAATTCCTAACAAGTGCATGAGTGTCGGAAGAAGGTCAATTTGACCACCATATTGGTGCATCACTCCACCCTCCATTCCTGGAACACGGATAAACAGTGGTACACGTTGTAAGGCTGCATTATCAAATGGTGTAATCTCTTCTTTCTCAAGAACTTGTCTCATCGCTTTGTTATGGTTCGCAGAAATTCCATAATGGTCCCCATACATGATGATAACGGAATTATCATATAATCCTTTTTCCTTCAAATCATTGAAGAATTGCTCTAATGCTTCATCCGCATATCGTGCCGTTTGGAAATAACGGTCAACTGAACGGTCACCTGTTGTATGTGGAGCAATCGTTGCATCCTCATCACTGATACGGTACGGATAGTGATGCGTTACAGTAATAAACTTTGTATAAAATGGTTCTGGTAATGTTTCTAATAGATCCGCAGATTGTTCGAAGAATGGCTTATCCATTAGTCCGTATTCTGCTAGATCTTCTGGATTCATTTGATAATAACTTGAATCAAAGAAATGATTAAAGCCAAATGATTTATAAATCTCATTACGGTTCCAGAAACTTCCTGAGTTACCATGGAACACCGCTGATGTATAGCCTTGTTGCCCAAGGATAGCTGGTGCCGCTTGGTATGTGTTCATGCCTTTTGTAGTAAAAGCAGAACCTTGTGGAAGACCATATAATGAGTTTTCAAGAATAAATTCCGCATCAGCTGTTTTACCTTGTGCAGTCTGATGGAAGAAATTATCAAAATAAAGCGTGTTTTCGTCCTTAGTTAATGAGTTAAGGAATGGTGTAACCTCTTCCCCATGTAACTCATAATCAATTAAGAAGTTTTGAATGGATTCAAGATGCACATAAATCACATTCATTCCTTCACCAATTCCAAAATACTTTGGATTAGGTTCAGCATAATTTGCCTTTGTATAGTTAATGACCTCAATACTGTCGTTACTGTCCGCTAACGCGCGTTGAGTAGAAGCTTTCGTACTCTGAACAGCATCGTAGATTGTGTAGTTATACATACCCAAATATTTCACGATATAGTGACGATCAAATCCGCGTGTTAAAAGTTGTGGACGGTCTGCCTCAGCAAGCGTAAGGTTAACCGTAGAAATTAAAATCGCGAATGCATAAAGCGCGGCAACTTTTAACCCCTTCATCTTCGTAGTTGTTTCAACCTTTACCACTTTAAACACAACAAGTGCAAGTAAGATAATCCAGTCAATAAAGAACAAGAAATCATACGGTTTTAACAGGGAAACAATACTTCCACTTACATCACCAAAGTTTTGTGTTTGGAACAAGGTTGGTAATGTAATAAAATCACTAAAGAATCGGTAATACATAATATTTGCGTATAAAAGGAATGACATTAGAAAATAGATAATGAGTAGACGTCTATATCTCTTTTTCCCTTTACCTAAAAAAGCAAATCCTAAAAAGAATAATGCAGACCCAAGTGGATTTAAGAATAATAAAAAGGTCTGTAATGAATTATCAATATTTAAGTTGAACTCAGTTAATTGTGAAATATACGTTTTCATCCAAAGGAATAGTACTGCTAGTAAGAAAAAGCCAAAAAAGTTAGTGAAGATATTTTGACCACGTTTTAGTATGTTCTTTTCCATGATTGCACCTACCTTCAATCTAAACTAAAATTTAATTCAATTCTCTACCAAAACACAAAGACCATTTTATCAAGAAATTATGAACAAATTATTAACATCCGTAATAAAATTTACATCTGCAACACATTCATTTACTTTACTATGTTTATTTCAAAAGTCAAGAGTACTAGAAAACCCCGAAATTTTCTTGCAATTATTGTAATCCTTTTCATCCCTGCCTGTACACCTTTTTTACAAACATTAATAAATTACGTAGGTCCCAATGTAAATATGACAATTTTTCTTAAGCAAAAGTCAAGACACATTCTATTGGATTCAATTATACTATTATAATGGAAAGTTAATTTTTTTTGAAAGGGCTATTAGGACTATGTTTATCCTTGGGATTTTAATTTTCATTTTGTTTTATGTCGGAATGTGTAGTTATTTTGGGTATATGGGCTGGGTGTGGCTCAAACGATCATTTGCTTTCAAATTTAAGAAAACGTATATATTAATCATTTCTGTTTTATCGTTATCCGTTTTTGTCGGCTACATAACTACTTCTTCCTTTTTCATCACTCTTGGATATTATTGGCTAATCCTGACAGGATTTGGCCTCATTTTACTTCCAATTGCAACTCTATTATTTTTTCTATTTAAGAAGAAAAGAATTCGTTCTATTGGTTTTGGCGTACTTGCAGTATATCTAGTTCTTTTTAGTATTGGGACGTATTACGCATGGAGCCCAGTCATACAAACTTATGATGTGACCATCAAGAAAGATGTCGAACGGAATGATCTGAAAATCTTAATGGCTTCCGATTTTCATCTTGGTAGTATTGTTGGTAAAAAGCATTTAGAAAAGTTTGTCCATTTAATAGAAGAAACTCGTCCAGACATCATCTTAATTCCAGGCGATCTTATCGACGATTATATCGAACCCTTCATTAAAGAAAACATGGGCGAGATAGTATTGAACGTTCGTGCACCACTTGGCGTTTATGCAACACTAGGTAATCATGATTATTATGGAAACGACAATCAACGGATCGTGGAAGAAATGGAAAAGCTAGGTATTGAGGTTTTAACCGATGAAGTGATCATGTTGGAAGATGATATTTATATCATTGGTAGAAATGATGATACCGATAAAGATCGAGAAAACATCCCAGAGCTTGTTGCCGCTCTTGACCCATCAAAACCAATGATTATGTTAGACCATCAACCGAATGAGCTAGATGTGGCTACTGAAAATGGAATCGACTTGATTGTATCGGGACACACCCACCGTGGACAAATATTTCCTGGAAGTCTGATCACCAACATGCTCTACGAAAATGACTATGGCTGGTTGAAAAAAGGCGATATGCACTCGATTGTATCCTCTGGTTTTGGGACGTGGGGGCCACCACTAAGAATCGGAACGAGATCTGAAGTGGTTATGATTAATGTGACATTTAAGTAGAAAAGGGACAGTCGTGTGCTTTATATGAATTTTTACTGCACCATTACTGATTTTTGTAAACCTGTAGCGGAAATCAACATCCATATCTTATAGACCCAATAAATATAAAAATGAGGACTATCCTTTTGGACAGTCCTCATTTTTTCACTTAATTAATAGAGGTTGTTGTATTCTCTTTTCCTTTTAAAATGAATTGATCAAGAGCAAATGCCTTAGAACCAGTGATCGCAATCATGATAGCCATTGCGAGAAACGCTAAGTCCATTTCATAACCTGCCATTTGTCCATTTCCAAAAAATCCGATTGCCAGTTTCACTTTCACAATCGCTCCAATCATCACGATAGCAAATAGAATCGAAACGATTCTACTGAATAATCCAAGAACTAGCATGATGCCCCCTGCTAACTCAACAACCGCAACACCATACGCTAAAAATACTGGAAGCCCGATGCTTTCAAACCAACCTGCTGTATTTTCTACTCCACCTTTAAACTTATCTAGACCATGCATAAAGAAGATAATTCCTAAAACAACTCTAATAATGAAACTTCCTACTTCAAATTTATTTTCCATTTTGATTTCCTCCAATTTCTAGATTGTTCGTGATCCATTCCATCAAATCACGGTAATTTTGTAATGAAACATGATGCCCTTCTGGGTAAGAGTGAAAACTCACATTGGCTCCTTGTTTTTCGAAAAAGGTTCTGCTTTCTACGCCCCATTCATACGGCAAAACAGGATCATTTACCCCGTGTGAAATAAAGATTGAAAGATTTTGAATCGACTTAATGTCATACTCCTCTTTTACGAAAAACGGAAGATACCCGCTTAATGCAACAATACCCTTTATTCGTTCTCCTAAGGTAAGCCCCAACGTCATCGCAACAATGGCACCTTGGCTAAAGCCTAGTAAATAGATTTCTTCTGGGTCAATCGGATAATTTTCTGAAGCATAATCCAGAAAATGCGTAAGTTGGCCGATTGAATGGTCAAATACATCTCTGTGTGGTTTTCCATACCCTTCGATTGTAAAAAAAGCATATCCAGGTGGCTGTGAAAGTGGACCGCGAATACTAAAAATATAGAATGTATCCTCCAGTCCCCTTACCAATGAAAGAAGGTCTCGTTCATTGCTTCCCATACCGTGCATTAAAAATAAGGCAGGATATTTTTTATTCGGATCAAAGTTTGAAGGTTGTTGAAGCGCATAAACAAATGGTGATTTCAATTCTATAACCTCCTTCTTTTTATTTTTAGCAATTGTATGCCTCACAGAAGTGTATTTACTTACGAATAAAAGATTCGTATAAGAAAACTCTGCAACAAAAAAAGAAACCATTTACGATTTGTTTCCTCATATGAATATTTGTTGTTTATAAGATAACAAGAGATGAAGTAGATTGTCAACCACTTTTTTGCTAATATAGAAATAAGTTCTCTAATCGAATACATGCGAGGTACAAAAAATGGATATTGGAACAAAAATTCGTGCCATACGTAATCGTAAAAAGATCACCATTGCGCAAATGTGTGAAGGCACAGGCCTATCAAAAGGATTTATTAGTAATGTTGAAAACAATAACACTTCACCATCGATTAATACATTAAAAGCAATTGCAGATTTCCTTGAGGTACCACTTCCCTATTTATTACTCGAAAAGAAAGAACATATGCGGGTTGTTCGAAAGGATGCTCGGACAACAACTTCCTTTAACAACTTAAAGGTAGAACATCTTACCTCAAAAGGCGGATTACGAATGATGATTGTGGAATGCCCACCAGGTGCTTCAATGGGAGAACCAAACGCCCATGAAGGAGAAGAATGTCATTTAGTGTTGAAAGGTAAAATCCTTGCTGAACAAGGCGAAGATTCGGTAGTTGTTGAAGAAGGAGACTCTTTCAGCTGGAACGCGAGTGTCCCCCATTTTGTAAAAAACATTGGAGAAACAACAGCGGTGATTCTCATATCCGTTTATTCTGATTCCGAACTAAACGATATTATGTAAGGATGAAAGCTTGCGATAATTGCAGGCTTTTTTTTTGTGGATTTTTGCTTGTTCGTTCGCAAATAATAAAAAAGCTTTGACATCAATTCGAAAATCATGTACATTATCTAATGGCACGAACATTATTAAACGACATTGAAAATAATATTCGGTTTTAGGAGTGTTTTTAAATGGAAAACGTATTTGATTACGAAGATATTCAATTAATCCCTGCAAAATGTATTGTTAACAGTCGTTCTGAGTGTGACACAACAGTTGAGTTTGGTGGCCACACATTTAAACTTCCAGTTGTACCTGCAAACATGCAGACCATTATCGATGAAAAGATTGCACTATTTTTAGCTGAAAATGGCTATTTCTATATTATGCACCGTTTCAACCCTGAAAAACGTGTTGATTTTATTAAAGACATGCATGCACGTGGCCTTATCGCATCCATCAGTGTTGGTGTGAAACCTGAGGAGTACACGTTCATTGAACAACTTGCTGAGGAGAATCTAGTTCCAGAATTCATTACAATTGATATTGCTCACGGTCATTCAAACTCAGTGATTGATATGATCAAGCATATCAAAGCTCACCTACCTAAGAGCTTTGTGATCGCTGGTAATGTAGGTACACCTGAAGCAGTGAGAGAATTAGAAAATGCGGGTGCTGACGCGACTAAGGTTGGAATTGGCCCTGGTAAAGTATGTATCACAAAAATCAAAACTGGGTTCGGAACTGGAGGATGGCAACTTGCAGCCCTTCGTTGGTGTGCAAAGGCTGCTACGAAGCCTGTTATTGCAGACGGTGGTATCCGTACTCACGGTGATATCGCAAAATCAGTTCGCTTCGGTGCGAAAATGGTCATGATCGGTTCTCTATTCGCGGGCCATGAAGAATCACCAGGTGAGACAAAAGAAGTCGATGGTAAATTAGTGAAAGAATACTTCGGTTCAGCTTCTGAGTTCCAAAAAGGTGAAAAGAAAAACGTTGAAGGTAAGAAAATCTATGTTGAACATAAAGGTTCATTAAAAGATACATTAAAAGAAATGGAACAAGACCTTCAATCCTCTATATCATATGCTGGAGGAAAAACATTAGATGCAATCCGCCACGTAGATTACGTTGTGGTGAAGAACTCCATCTTTAATGGTGATCGCATTTATTAAAAAATCACTAACAGCGAATTGCAGGGCTGTCCGATAAGTCCTAAAAAATAAGGCAAGGGAGAAAAACGACCGTTTTTCTCCCTTGCCTTTTTGTTTTTTTCGATTTTTCTCTGAAAGTAGCTGGCGTATGCCTGCTACTTTCAATATATTGTGGGCTAATGCCACAACTCCAAACTCGACATATACTTTGTCGAGCCCCCGCAGAGAAAATCTGCGAAACGACCTATTGCCCTTGACGTGACCGAACACACTTTCTACTTTAACTTTACGTTGAGCGTAGACTTGGATTAGGTTCTTTTTGTTTTTCTTCATTTTGAACTTCTAGTTTCTCCTCTTTGAACTCTGGAAAGGGATGTTTGCGTGTTATAATTTTCATTAGTAATCAATTGATTGCTCATAAAAAATCATCCTTTCTGGAATGTTGTGTGGTAACTTCATTTTACTAAAAAGGATGATTTTTTTGTGTGTTTTTTTAAAAGTTACGAGTCAATACTATTAAATTTTGTAACCTTGTTGATTGTAGCGGAAGGTACGAGACTCCTGCGGGAAAAGCGTGGCCAGGGGAGACCCCGCAGGAGCTTGCGACGAGGAGGCTCCCGGACCGCCCGCGGAAACATACTAACATTAGTAGTACAGACCAAGGCCACGGTTTGTGCTACTATTTTTTTAGTAGAAGTGAAGTGAAGTCGTGTACTCGCTGGGATCTAAGAATCCGTATAAGGAAACCGACACGCTTCACACCCTTATTAGAATCAGTTTAGTATGTTGGATCTTCGAGATCGTGTATAAGAAAGTGGAATCGATGAGGCACTGTGAAGAACTTCTATGTGATGTAAACAGGGGGAAGAATTATGAAACATGTAATTGCTTTTGACGTAAGTATGGGAAAAAGTACAATAGTAATATACGACTGCTATCAACGCTGTCAATATGAAGGGGAATTAGAACACACGATATCTGGATTCCAATCATTAAAAGGACGTATTGAATCACTTAGGGAACAGGACGGCAAAGTACCTGACATTGTCTTTGAGGCTACGGGTGTCTATTCTAAAGGGCTTGAGAACTTCCTGCAGGTACACCAATATCCCTATATTCGCTTGAACCCTTTGGAGGCTAAGCTTCAGATGGCAGCCATGCGCCGACATAAAACAGATATTAGTGATGCACATGAATTGGCTAAATCCCATTTCAGATTGGACCGGCAGGAAACATACGTACAAGAAGAATACTTTGAACAAATGCGTGCACTGGGACGCTACTATGAAGATATAGAAAAGGAGATAAGGCATCACTATAACAGGCTACACTCTTTCCTACAACTAAGCTTTCCGCTACTTGAAAAGGTATTTACAAAGAGCTCAGTCCTGTTTTTAAATATCATTCAGCTTTATCCCCATCCTGCATGCTTACATATGCTTTCAAAAGAGGATTTACGTAACCAAATCAAACAAGCAACCCGTAAGAATATATCTAATCAAAAAGCGGAGGAAAAAGCGGCATTACTAATCAACGCTGCAGAAAATTCCTATTCAGCAATTCGGCCGGAAGACGTACGCTGCCAACATCTACGACACTATGCCAAACGCATTTTGGAACTGGTGGATCAGAAAAAGGATATTATTAGACAGATGGTGGATCTATCGAAAGATCGTGTTGATTTTCAAGTTCTCGTGTCATTTCCTGGAATTGGGGAATCTACAGCAGTTAGAATAATTGGCGAGTTAGGCGACATCCGCCGCTTTAAAAATCACAAACAGGTCAATGCATACGTAGGGATTGATATCCAACGGTTCCAATCAGGTAAACTTCAGTACCAGGATCGGATAAATAAACGTGGAAACCGAAGGTTGAGGCAGATCCTTTATTTCATGGTGATGTCAATGATCTCATTAAGGACAAAAACTAAAAATACGATTGTGGATTATTACGACCAATTAAAAAAGCAACCCCAGAGTAAGCCCCATAAGGTTGCGATGATTGCATGTGTGAATAAGTTCTTGAAAGTCGCATTTCACCTTATTCAACATGATGTCCTGTATGATTACGAATCAGCCAAAGCTTCGTAACAGGATAGCTCCACTATATCACATAAGACCTTGTGAAAAAAACAAATATTCGCTAGGTCTATTTGGTATACACATTTTTATTTTATCCAAACCTGGTCCTAGTAGTGCAGGCGCTCGACTCCTGCGGGAATAGCATGAGCCTTGAGACCCCGCAGGGAGCAGTCCTTTCGCTCCTGAGGAGGCTCAAGCCATGCCCGCGGAAAGCGGAGCGCCGGAACGGAGAGTAACGGCCTGTCGGCAGCTTTAAACTATTTAAATTATTTATGACAGAAAAACAATTTTAAAAAAACACTTGACTACAGGTAAGAAAAACACTTGACTACAGGTAAGAAAGCGAGTACCTGCAGCGGAAATCAACACCAGATTTTTTAGTAAACCCAAAAAACAAAAAATGAGGGCTGTCCTCAAAAGTCATTTTTCAGTGACTTTTTGGACAGCCGTTTTTTTCCTAAAAATCACTTTTCGTTGATTACAACTATTGTTATAATGGTTAAATCAGTGTGCGTAGAGATATTGGTAGGCACTCGTCCACCAAAAATATATGTCTTAATAGATACGTCTACCATCTGAATTTTTATTTTCGGAGGGTAAAAGTATGTATAAAGAAGATCGACTGCCACAAAATGCGAAAGAAGGTATATTGTTTTTACTTATTGTGTCAATCATTTCAGTAAATACAATTGCACCAATTATTATGGGGATGGAACGTGGCTTTAGTAAAGAAAGCTATTTTGAAACCTTAAAGATTATTCCATTTATGTGGGTGATCGTGGTTTTATTAGTAAAAGTAGTTGCTGGACCTCTAGTTGGTAAAATCATGCCTAAATTCGTAGGAAAAACAGATGGGTTTAATGCTAGAATATTACTGAGTACTGTTTTAAATGTGACGGTTTTATCCATACTTCTCACAATTATTGGCTCTTGGGTTGGTACGAAACAAATTAGCCTAGAACCTTTTCAGAATTTCTTTCACAGTTGGTTTAGAAACTTCGGTGTAGCCTTTTGGATTGAGCTAGTCATTGCTCAACCAATTGCAAGGTTTGCAATGAAAAAAGTACATCAAAGAAAGGCTAACCAAGCCGAAAGTGTGAATGTATAAATTCTAAGATAACTTATGAAAAAACTTGGGTTGAAACACCCAAGCCTTTTTTATAACTTAATTTTATATCGAAGGAGTGTTTTTTGTGTACTTAAAACTATCAAAAGAACAGCAACAAATGATGATTTCTGACATACAAGAGTTTTTCTCTTTAGAAAGAGATGAGGAAATTAGCGAGTTTGCGGCAGAACAGGTCTTACATTTTGTAAAAGAAAAACTAGCTCCACACATCTATAACGCGGCCGTTCACGATGTGAAGGCTGTCGTTGATCAACAATTTGCCTCTTTAGACGATGAAATATTAACGCTTGAACGACCAATCAAAAGATAGAGTATATTTTTAATAAGTTGCTTACACTATCGGTAAGAGGTGAAAGCATATGAAGAAAGAAAAATATAATCCTTTTGATCCTGATGATACATATGGAGTATTCAACTCCGAAATGGAAGTAGATTCTGACGTAAATGAAGATATGAATCGCGAACAATTACTGGATGAATCTGTCGAAGCTTTCTTAAAAGCTAACAAAAATGCACCTAAATAGTTGTTATACGTTACGATGTTTTCAGAGATTAGCTCCCATGGACATTGCACTTGCACTGATTCTGGCCGTGAGACCCCATATGAAAAACAGCCACTAGATTACTGACGAAATTCCATATTCCAATAACATCAAAATAGCCATCATGCCTATCAAGCATGATGGCTTTTCCTTTACCACTGTTCTGTCTTTATCTTTTGATTCGTTACATAAAACATACCTGGTATGATGATGAGCGAAACAGCCAATAAAACGAGTGTCATTGAATTTTTACTGATATCATTTAGTCCAACTGCAAACACAACACCATAAATACTAGAGGCTAGGATATTTCCGATAAACCTAGATGTCATGAGTAAACCAGACGCAATGCCAGTTTGGCTAACACTGATAAAAGTGTATAGCAGGTTTTGAAGGCTAATGTTCGTCAGACCGTTACTAACTCCAAACACGGCTAATACAAGAATGATCCAGAGTAAGGTAGAATTCTTCGTTGTTACAAATAACAACCCGACTCCTCCAATTCCAATCACAGCTCCAACTAGTAACGGAATCCTATATCCTACTCGTTCTGCCCATCTGGTGGCAAGTGGAGTTGTAAGCATCGCGGAGACAGATAACGCCAACATCATTAATCCCGTATATTCTGATTCTAACTCCATCACCTCTTGTAAGTAGGTTGGTGCGAATAGCAAAATGGAAAAGAAGATCAGTGTTGATAAGATATACTGTGTATAAACCACCGATATATTGGGATTTTTTCGTAAAAATACGACATTGATCAAGGGTTCTGCCATCTTCTTTTCATATGTATAAAAAAGAATTGTCAAAATGATTGATAAGATGAAGGAATAAACCTTAAATCCCCCTTCTAACGAAAGCAAAAACACCATCCAGCTTGTGATAAATGCACTAAATAATACCATCCCGCCGATATCCCACTTAAATGCAGTTCCCTTCATTGGTTCATCTTTCGGAATATAGAACCATGTCAAAAGGGCTGACAGAAAAATGACTGGTAAATTGACATAAAAAATAACGGGCCATCCTCCATAACGAATTAATAAACCACTTATCGTTGGCCCAAATGCTGCAGATGTAGTCGCAAACACGGCCAAAGTACCGATGACGCGATTTTGATTTTCGCGAATATATAAGCGAACCATCCCAATTCCTGCAGGATAAAGGGCTGATGTTCCAATTGCTTGGATTAACCTCATCAACAGTAAGGTCATCATGTTTTGCGACAATGGAGCTAACACGGATGAAATCAAAACAAGGACTAGTCCAATTAGAAAAATTCGTTTCCTACCATAATGGTCACTTAACCTTCCGATAATCGGTAAGAATATCGCGCTTACGATGAAATATGAAGCAATTAACCACGATATATCCGTTGAAGAAAGTTCAAAGTCTTGTTGTATGGATGGTAATGCTACCGTAATCATCGTTGTATTAAGAGGATTTAGTATCGCACCTAAAGCAATTGCGATGATTAAGATGGTTGGTTTTATTTTGGTTTCAGACATACTATATTCCCCTTTTTTCTACTTCTAAAGCATTGTATCATATAAACAATTTGTACGGTTTGAAAATACTTTTCCATTTAAAATGGATAATCTTAGCCCAGTCGTTAAAACTACAAAGTAACGAGAGATTGGGAGGATTGATATGTTAAATAGAGGTATGAAAATCACAACACTGTTTTGGATTGCGATTCTTGGGGTTATTTTAACCACAATCTATACAATTGTGATTATGATTCAAGGCAGTAAAACCATGAAGATGATTCGGTATATATATAACCAAAATAAACAATGGGAAGAATCGGAAAATCGCGGGGAGTGATCCTCGCGATTTTCATTTACGTATTTCTTGCATATACTTTAGCCATTTTTTCTGTTTATAGGATACAATCATAAATCCTATTCCACTTAAAGCTGTTAGTCCACTAGAGAGATATAGCACCAGAGTATGTGATGCCACTATACCTACTCCTATTCCGACAACGCCTACTAATGATAACTGAAATACATGCTTTTTATGACTTTCGAAAACTCTAAATTGAAATTCTCGTCTTTGTTCGATTTCCTTTACATCCTCTAGTTTTTGAGGTAACTGTAAAAATTCTTGCACGGAGCGCACTATTTTAAATACTGGTAGTGCCTGAATCCATTGCCAAAATATGGACCATTTCTGATTTCCTTTTTTGTTCAACCAATCTATAAACACAGGCTTTATGAGTTCCAACCATTCGTCTTCAGCAATTAATTGTTGGACGATTCCTTCAACAGCAACAAATGATCGACCTAAGAAAACAAATCGGGTTGGCACCTGAATTGGTAATGCTTGGACAATATCATTTATTTCACGCTTAATCGAAATTGGATCCATCTCTTTTAATTGGGATAACTCAAATGACATTAAGTCTTCTACTAACTTTTCAATCGTTCGTTGATTGGCCTCAGGTAATAAAAATCCTAATTGCGTTAAACACTCGACCGTCTTTGCGTAATTTTTAGTCAAAACGCTCTCAATTACCCCTTGAAAATGGATAGCATCTTTATTTGAGATTTCTCCAATCATCCCAAAATCAAGTAGGATGACCTCCCCTTCCTTTGATAATAGGACATTACCTGGATGAGGGTCTGCATGAAACAATCCTGGTTCTAGCCATTGGGGGAGGAAGATTTCAATCAACTTCTGAGCAAGCGCTTTTTTATCCTTGTCATAAAAATCCTGTACATCTGATATTTTGACTCCTTCGACCCATTCCATTACAAGCACCCTCGATGAACAATACGCTGGGTATGTCTTCGGGATAATCAAACCGTTCATATCTTTAAATCGTCTACGGAACGATTCCAATGTTTGTTGTTCCTTTGTGTAGTCCAATTCACGTTCTATTACTTGTTTGATTTCCTGAAACAGCACTTTAAAATTAATAAATCCCTTTGGAACAGGTACAAAGTGCTCAGCGAACCATATGATAATCGCGAATGTTCGAAAGTCTGTTTGAAGAATGGATTGAATATGTGGTCGTTGTACCTTTATCGCAACTTTTTCCCCATTTTTTAATACACCCTTATGTACTTGACCAATGGAGGCTGATGCGATTGCAGTCGTTTCAACTGAGTCAAAAATTTCATGAATGGGGGCTGCCCACGTCTCGACAAGAATGTTCTCAATATCTTCCCAGTTTGATGGAGGTACCTGATCGGTAAGATCTTGAATTTGTTTAATAAATGGCTTCGGAAGTAAGTCAGCCCTTGTGCTCAAGATTTGACCGACTTTTATGAGTAAGCCTTCTAATTCAAAGAGAGTTTTGCGAAACTTAGTTCCTACCTCTTCCCAAAGCTGATTCCATTCATCCTGTGGTTTCTTACGAAATTTAAACCAGTAAATCTTACTGAATATGAAAAAAGCCATCGACAGAATCTTTACCGCCCGAACCCGTTTATTTTCCGTCTTCAATTTTATAATCACTCATTTCTACACATATTGTTTAAAATATAATTCAATAAGAAAAGCATTTCTCCTCTCTATAAGAAATGCTTTTATAATGGATATATGCTATTTTCCTAAGTACGAACGATCCTTATTTTAAATGTTCCAATGGAATGGGAAACATCGATATTAAAAAGATAATCCAAATGATTGATAGCCCTAACGCGATAAGTGGTTGTTTTTGATGAAGTCTGAGCAACGGAAACATGACGAGATTAAAGAGGAGCGACCACAACATCGTCCATCCATGATGGTGCTTAATTAGATGTAAATATTCCAAATTGATATATTCGATCATCACATATAACAACACCCACAGGCCGATCCAGAGCAGCTTTTTCCACCATTTATTAGGAAAACGGCCGAGATAAATAAGAACCGTGGCAGGATATGCAACACACATAATTAATAGTGAAATAAAGGTATGATTGATTAAAATATGTTGGGCAAATACGGTTTCTTGGTAGGTCCAGACCGAGCAATCATGATACAAGACATTTTTTAATAGATCTCCCACGATAAAAAATAAGATGGTTGGGTAATAGATCCGCCACCCCCTCCAATCACCCCATTTCGCAGCAGCAAATAAGAGGATGGCGTTATAAACTAGGTGCATGAAATACACTCCTGAATTAGTTATATAGTTAGATTACCCAATATTTTACATAAAAATAAGGTGAATACTTAGTCAGATTCACCTATTTTTATGACATTATTCTACATCGTTATCGTAAAAGTTGACTTTCACTTAACCGCTGAATTGCCCTTTTTAAGATGTCCTTTTCTTGGACAAGCCCAATTCGTACATACCCCTCGCCACTTGGACCAAAAGCATTACCAGGAACGACAACAATTCCCGCTTCATCTATTAATTGATAGGTAAATTCAGTAGAAGTAAATCCAGCTGGAACCTTTGCCCACACAAACATCGATGCTTTTGGAGAATCCACCTTCCAGCCTACCTCAGCTAATCCATCTACCAAAATATCTCGTCGTTCTTTATATGTCTCTCGCAGAGATTCACTGAACGTTGTCGAGTTCCGCAATGCTGCAATCGCTGCTTTTTGAATCGGTAAGAAAACTCCGTAATCAAGATTTGACTTCAATCGACCTACTGCCGAAATCACATCAGCGTTCCCGACAATATAGCCAATTCGGCATCCCGCCATATTAAAGCTTTTGGAAAGTGAGTTGAATTCGACCCCAACCTCTTTTGCCCCATCTATTGATAAAAAGCTAATTGGTTTCTGATCGTAATACAATTCTGAGTAGGCGAAATCATGCAAGACGATAATCTGATATTTTTTCGCAAACTCGATGACCTTTTTAAAGAAGGCCTCGGTTGCTAAAGCAGGAACAGGATTACCTGGGAAGTTCAGGATCATGATTTTTGCCTGCTGACAAACATCCTCAGGAATCGCATCCAGGTCTGGTAGGAACTGATTTTCTTCTTTTAATGGCATGCCATAAGGAATAGCACCTGCTAATGCAATACCTGCTCCATATGCAGTGTAGCCAGGATCAGGGACGAGAACGTAATCTCCTGGATTAGCAAATACCATCGGAAAGTGGACAAGCCCGTCTTGAGATCCCATCAACATTAAGACCTCTTTTTCCTTTTGTACCGACACATCAAAGCTTCTATAATAATAGGCTGAGATTACTTCATGTAATTCATCCGTTCCTGTTAGTGAATATCCATATAAAGAAGAATCTTGAACTTGACTAGACAGTTCTTCGATGACATATGGAGGTGGTGGCAAGTCTGGACTACCAATACTTAAATCAATTATTTCGTGCCCCTGTTGTCGTTTTTGTCTTTTATAGCTGGCTAATTCATTAAAAATCGATTCTCCGAACTCTGTCATTTTCTCTGAAAGTGAGATTTCCATGTTGTCACCCCGTTTGATAGATTAGTACTATTATAACAATATTTATAAAATTGACTATAATAGAAACCGATTTATGTAATTTAACTAAATGATTATTTTGATTCTTACTAACTTTCGTTCTATAATATATTAATATGCTAATATGATTATATGTAGAAAGAAGGATATCATTTGGTAGAACAACAGAATGTTTCAGAGAAGTTATGGACGAAGGATTATTTCCTCACATTTAGTTATGCCATGTCAACGCAAATTGCCAATAATATGTTGATGACAGGACTCCCACTATATGCAATTTATCTAGGTGGAGATAATTCAATTTCAGGGATGCTGTTTGGTTTCTTCATGTTTGTTGCCATCCTATTTCGACCTTATTTTGGTAGATTATCAGATGAGAAGAGTCGTAGAATCGTACTTATTATTGGTGCAATGGTAACCGCTTTTATTACCCTGTCATATGTCGTTGCCTTTTCGATTAGTCTACTTCTTATTATGAGAAGTTTACATGGAATAGGTTTCAGTGCGACGACCAATGCAGCTGGAACCGTTATATCGGATATTGTTCCCAAGAAACGGTTGGGAGAAGGAATTGGCTATTATGGTTTATCCAATACACTTGCAACTGCCATTGGGCCAGCGTTAACGATTTATCTAATTCAACAGTTTAATTATCAGGTTCTTTTCATTGTTTCGGGTACGATCGGCTTGATTTCGATTATTTGTAGCCTTTTGATCAACTATGAAAAAAGAAATCCCAAGCCAGTCGCGAAAGCTCCAAAAACGAAAAGAAAAATTTCAGAATTACTTTTTGAAAAAACAGCTGTACCAACTGGGTTAGTCACAGCATTTGTATATGTGGGAATGGGTGCATCCCTAACCTTTATCCCAACGTTTGCTCTTTCATTAGGAATTAATGATATTGGTTTATATTTTACGGTGTATTCATTCGCGCTTTTATTTACACGGATTATCGGTGGCAAATTGTCAGATAAATACGGGACTTCGATTGTCGTGATCCCTGGTCTAATCATTATGGCGATTTCATTTGTGGTTTTAGCCAACGCGACTTCACTAGGAGGATTTATTGTGACTGGTATCCTTTATGGATTAGGATTAGGTTTTGTCGAGCCCGCTTTAAACGCAACGATGATCAAGCTTTGTCCTCCTGATCGTAGAGGTGCAGGAAACTCAACATTTTTTACTGCCAAAGATCTTGGGAGCGGAGTTGGCGCGATTTGCTTAGGATTTATCTCCTTGAAATCAGGTTTTAGTGCCGTATTTCTTTACAGTGCTTTATGTGTTGTTCTCGCCATCTTTTCCTATATTTTCATTTTAAGAAGACAAATGATCAAGGTAAAACGCGCAGAAGAGTCAACTTTGCAAGCGAGTGTAAGCTAAGTTTATAGATGTTTAAAATGCCAGGTACCTCAATGGGGGTACCTGGCATTTTACGAGGGACAGTGAACCTATCCCTATATCCCGCTAGTTTTATATTTTCGATATTGACTAGGTGTCATGCAATTTTGCTTTTTGAAGCAATTGCTGAAGTAAGCAAGGTCCGAATAACCTAGTCGTTCTGCAATTTCCGAAATTCGAAGAGAAGTTTGTTCAAGCAATCGGGCCGCCTCCTGCAGTCGAACATTCACGATAAAATCGCTAAAATTGGTTCCTGTTTCTTTTTTAAATAACTTACAAAAATAGCTCGTACTTAAGTGTACCTTTTCGGCAACTTCTGCGAGGGAAACATCTTTTGTTGTCGATTGTTCAATATAAAAAAGCGCTTGCTCAATTGGAGATAGTTCGTTCAAATCTTTCGTCTTACTAAGCCGATCAATTGGAGCGTTTTTTGTTTCCTCATTCTCTAACCACTTATTTAATGTTTCCTTCATGCCTTCTTGTTCAACAGGCTTTAATAAATAATCGAAGGCACCCATTCGAATGGCTTGCTGGGTATAAGCAAAATCATCATGCCCGCTAACGATAATAATATCTGCCTCCATCTCACGCCGACGAACTTCTTGTATGAGTGCGATTCCGTCCATCGCAGGCATACGAATGTCGGTTAACACGAGGTCCACTTTGTTTTCGCTAAGCCAATCATAAGCCTCGAGTCCGTTCGTAGATTCATGGACAACTTCAAAAGGCAATCCTGTTTTTTCAACGGTTTTACAAATAACCGTGCGCACCCATCGTTCATCTTCCACCAACAAGATTTGATGCATAAATTCTCCCCCTTATCGTGACTAAAGTGGTAATTTAATGCCAACTGTGGTTCCTGATCTAGGACTACTCGTAATAAAAATTCCATATTCAGATCCGAATAAATGCTTGATTCGTTTATGAACATTCATGATTCCGATATGATTCACAGTATACTCAGTAGATTCATTATGTAAGAGAGTTCTTAATTTCTCTAATTGTTCTCCCTCGATACCAGGTCCAGTATCTGATATCAAGAGTAAAAAAGTGTTCGGATCATGTGATTTAGCCCGAATTGTAATATTTGTATGCCCCGTTTGTGGCTCTAATCCATGAACAATGCAATTCTCCAAGAGGGGTTGAAGTGTGAATTTTGCAATCTTCTTCTCTAGCCATTCATCAGGAATGTCAAATTGATAGGTTAACTTTTCTTCAAAACGGTATTTTTGAATCCTTAAATATTTTTCACTTACTTGCAATTCTTGTTTGATCGTTACGATGGCCGCTTCTTCTTTAATGTTGTAGCGCAGCAACTGGGCGAGTGATTCTGCCATCGTTGAGATATCATCCATATCTCGTTCCAATGCCATACCTCTTATCGTATCTAATGAATTATAGAAAAAATGTGGATTGATTTGCGCTTGAAGCATTCTCAGTTCTGTTTCCTTCTGTCTTAGATTCATTTCAACTTCTTTCAGTTTAGAGGTATACACCTCTTTCATTAGGGTATCCAATCTCTCGACCATATGATTAAATCCATGTGTTAACATTCCAATCTCATCTTTCGACACAACTGGTACTTTTCCAGTGAAATCCCCTACCTCCACTTTTCTAATGAAGTGTTGTAATCGCTTTAAAGGATTAATTAAACTTGTAGCGAGTCCAATACTCATTAAACAGGCGATGATGATAAAGACAACAGATGTAATAAAAAGAGTCGTTCGAATCGAATTTGCGCCACTCATCAATTCTGAATAGGGAATGGATGTGACAAAGTGCCAATCAAGCTTGTCACTTTCACTCCAAGTAAGAAAAAAATTCTCTTGTTTATTCAGTAGGTAATGATCGGGTGAAACTAAATTTCGCTCAGATGGTGCTGCACGCTTTCCAATCATCGCATTATTTGGGTGGTATACATACCGCCCATCGTCATCTAGAATATAGTGATAGCCAGAGTGTCCAGGACTCACTCTATTTACGACTTCATGCATTCTCTTATAATTAATATCTAAAATCAACATGCCAAATGGTTGCAGGGTTTTGGGGTTTACCAAACGTTTGGCGATGGTAATCACAGGTTGTTCTTTTCTACTTGTTGAATATCCCTTACCCGAGCTTTTGGGGATCCGACGCACAATAATGTGAGCTTGCCCGTTTTTTGGTACATCTTCATACCAATATTCACGTTGTAATGCTAGTAAAGATTGCTTTTGCTCAGTATCTGCCAAATCAATGATCTGAACATCATCGAGGATGATCGTATAGTTGACGATATCCGATCTAGAGTAGGCCGCATTTTTCAGGACTTTACGAACTGCTGGAACCGTTTGGCCATCGAGATGTTGAAACGTTTCGGTTTCTAAGAAACGAATGGTGTCTGGGTGGTTGACAATTTTTAAGGTCTCAATTTCAAAATCTCGCAAATAGCCTTCGACATAAAATTGAATTTGTTCATTAATTTGACGATTATAAACATGTGCTTCTTCTTGGAGTACCTCAGAAAATCGAGTATAGGAAATGAGTGTGTAGATCATCATGGAGAAAATAATTAATAATGCAGAAAATACTGATAATTTAACCGTTAATGATTTATCTCGAAGTAAAATCGTTCGATAAAGAAGACCGATCATGTTGCCCCATTTAGGTTTCAAGTAACCATCCCCACTATTTAAATTAAGTAGGAAAAGAAGAGACTCTCTCATTCGAGACTCTCCTCATTCCTTGCTTAATTATACCATATCAACCTATTATCTGGCTTGATCGATGGCGTCTAGTACTTCATTAAATTCATCACGGTAGTTATCAATAACAGGTTTTACTTTTTCCTGCCATGGAGTCAAATCATCAACCTCGACTACGGTTGCACCTTCATTTTTCACAGCTTCTAATGATTCTTGCTCATACTTATTCCATTCTTCGCGTTGATATTCTACTGAATCAAGTGCCGCTTGTTTAATAATCTCCTGATCTTCTGCAGAAAGACTATCCCAAACCGTTTTAGAGATTAACAACACTTCCGGTACACGTTGATGCCCATCTAAGATATAGTGTGGTGCTACCTCATAGTGCTTCGCTGAATAAAAGCTCGGATGGTTGTTTTCAGCCCCGTCAATTACACCTGTTTGCAAGGAACTGTATACCTCGCCATATGGCATTGGAGTTGCACTTGCACCTAATGCCTCAATCAATTCCATATTAATCTTATTTTGTTGGACGCGAATCTTTAATCCTTCTAAATCGTCAATACTAGTCAGTGGCGACGATGCATAGAAATTTCGTGAACCAGAACTATAATAAGCTAGCCCCCTTAATTGTGAATCTTCCAAGCTCTCTAACATCTTATTTCCCATATCCCCATTTAAGAAATTCCATGTATGTTCATCATTGTCAAAAATATATGGGAGACTGAACACGCCAAAGTCCTTATTAAATTCCGCTAGTGGACCACTACTAACCCTTGTGAATTCAATTGCTCCTAATTGTACCTGTTCAATAACCGCTTTTTCCTCCCCTAACTGAGCAGATGGGAACACCTCAATTTTAATTCGACCATTGCTTCGTTCCTCTACTAATTCTGCAAATTTAATATCTCCTTTTGTCGTAGGATAATCTGCTGGGTGTGTTTCAGCTAGTCTAAATGAATACGTTTTTCCTTCATCATTTGACTTTTTACCATCTCCTTCTTTCGTATCAGAATCGGTCTTGTTTGACCCACCACCTGAGCAAGCTGCAAGAACCATCATCAAAACAAACAGCAATGCAAACAACCCTGTAGACCTTTTGTTCTTCAACAATTGTACTTCCCCCTTGTTTCCTATAATTTTGATTTGTCATGAAACTATGAAACGCATAAAATGCGAATCTACCAATTAAGAGTTGATTAAGTTTGGCAACCACATGCTAATACTTGGGATATACGTCACAATCAACAAGACAGCAACTAATACAAAGTAGAAAGGAAATAACGCCTTAGATCCTCTTTCAATACTAACCTTCCCGATCGCTGCTCCAACAAATAAAACCGTTCCAACAGGTGGTGTGATCAAACCAATTCCTAAATTCATGATCATAATGATTCCAAA
This sequence comes from Bacillus nitroreducens, assembly GCF_964021195.1. Taxonomy (NCBI): domain Bacteria; kingdom Bacillati; phylum Bacillota; class Bacilli; order Caryophanales; family Bacillaceae; genus Bacillus; species Bacillus nitroreducens. The sequence goes on from NZ_CAXHYI020000001.1 coordinate 48,697, forward strand.
ATGAACAGGGTCAACTCCCATTGCTGTCACAATTGGAAACAGGATTGGTGTCATGATCAAAATCAATGGTGCCATATCCATTGGTGAACCAAGAATTAATAATAGAATATTGATGATTAACAAGATGATGAGCGGGTTATCTGAAATCGTTAATAGTGTATCTGCTAGTAAGTGTGGAATTTTTAAATAAGTTAAAATCCAAGCAAATGCTGCAGATGATGCAATTAAGAATAAGACCATTGAAACAGTACGAAATGCTTTTATAAAAATAATCTTCGTATGTTTAAGTGGTAAATCCTTATAAACAAAGAAAGTTATCATATAGGCATAAATACAAGCAATAGCTCCTGATTCTGTCGGTGTAAATAATCCTGAAAAAATTCCACCAAGAATGATTACACCCGTTAACAAGGATAGAAACCCATCTCGAATGATTTTTGGGGCGTCCCTTAATGGAATTCGTTCCCCCTTCTCATAGCCACGCTTTTTCGCTATAAAAAATGTTGCAAGCAATAATCCAGTTAACATCACCAAACAAGGAATAATCCCTGCTAAAAATAAACTTGAGATGGACACCCCACCCGCTGCTACAGCATAGAGAATCATATTATAGCTTGGTGGCATGACTGTTCCCTGAATCGCAGCAGCAGACGTAACAGCAACAGAGAACTCTGGATCATATCCTTTTTTCTTCATCGAAGGAATCATGACCGATCCAACCGAAGCAACATCAGCTGCTGCGGAACCACTGATATTTCCAAATAGCATACATGCGATACAATTCACCATCGCAAGGCCACCCCTAATGGCACCGACAAACAATTGTGCGAAGTTAACTAATCTTAGGGCAAGACCGCCCTCACTCATAATCAGCCCCGCTAAAATGAAGAACGGAATCGCTAATAACCCATATGAATTGACACCTTGCACGATTTGTTGGCCTATGACCTCAAGTGGAATATTTAAATAAATCGCTGTTATAAGTGATGATATGGCTAAAACTACAGCAACAGGGAAACGCAAGAGGAGGAGAACTACAAAACTTCCGATTAGAATGATTCCACCTAACGTCATCTCTCCACGACCTCCTCATCTAAATATCGGTGCCTTACCGTATCGACTCCAAAGAACTCTAAAGTAGAATACACACAGATCAGAATGCCAGTAATGGGCATGATGATATACATGACACTAACAGGCCATCCTGTGGCAGCAAGCGTGTTTGCGTGCATCGCAACGGAGAATTTCCAACCATACACAATAAAATATAACCCCAATAAAAACGTAGAAGCAGAAATGATTCTATCTAGCACTTTGTTCCATGATTTTGGAAATAGATTTGTAAAGGCACTCATGGCTAGATGTATTTTTTCACGAAGCCCAATCGCAATTCCTAAAAATGAAAACCAAATGAGTAACAAGATCGTGATTTCTTCAGACCAGAAAAAGACTATATTAAAGATTTTCCGAGTGGCAACTTGTAAGGAAACGATCAGTGTCATGGCCATTAGCATGTAAATAGCCATTGATTCTATAAAGGAGTCCACCTTTAAAAACACCGTTTTTATCTTCTCCTTCAAACAATTCACTTCCTTTCTAAATGAATTTCCAATAAATTGTAAGCGATTACATAATTCTTTTGAAAATAGAGGGACATGTAAGGAACGTCCCTTTCTCATACAGATTCGTTCTTAACAAATTCCTTTATCGATTCAACTTCAACACTGGCCATAATAAATGTGCCAATTCCTTTAAAATCGTTGGTAGCAATAGGTTCGCTTACATAATAGTCAAATGACCCATCACGATTGTTCGTGATTCCTAGCCCTGCTGTTTTACAAGTACTATGAAGATTGACGAGCCCATCCTCACTCACCTCAATGAATGTATCAAGGACTCCTTGATACCCACGTTTTAACGCAGGAAGTAGACTTTCAGGTAAATAGCCTTTTTGTATTCCTTTTGCCAAGGCGTAGATGTACATGTGTGTGGAGGAGGATTCCAGATAGTTTCCTTCCCTGTTCCCTTGATCGACAATTTGGTACCAGACGCCAGATAGTGGATCTTGATAGTTTACGATAGATGTAAGTATTCCATTAAGAATCTCAATTAAATGTTCCCTATTGGGGTGTTCCGTTGGAAGATAATCAAGAATATCTACGATTCCAACACAATACCATCCTTGAGCACGCCCCCAAAAACTTGGTGATCGTCCTGTTTGTGGATCTGCCCAGATTTGTTCTTTTTTCTCATCCCATCCATGATAGAAGAGGCCTGTCTCTGAATCCCGTGTATGCTTTGCGAGTAATGTAACTTGCCTAACCACATCATCAAGAATTTCTGGTTCATAGAAGGTTTTTCCGTATTGTGCATAAAAAGGGGATGCCATGTAGATTCCATCTAAGAAACTCTGATATGGAAAAATCTGCTTATGCCATAGAAGCCCCTCACTTGTTCGCGGATGCGTTTTAAATTGATTTCGTAAAGTAGTGACTGCTCTCCGGTAGCGTTCATCACCTGTCTGATCATACAACGTAAATAAAATCCTGCCAGTATTGATATGGTCGACACTATAATCTTCCAGTTGATATCCCGCAATCTCACCATCTTCATTAATTCGCGGCTTAATACTGGATTCAAGGTAATCAATATACTTCTGATCGTTTGTTTTACGCCACACATCTTCAATCGACTTTAACACCACACCATATTCATGATCCCACTTATCTGACAGATTGGGATATCGTTGCAACACGGAATCAGCCATGCGGACCGACCAAGCTCTCGTCTCAGACATCGCAATACTCCTCCCCTTCTTATTGGACTAACCTTGGTTTAATGATACACAAAATTCAGATAACTATAAATACGACTAATTTGTCATATGTTTGTAATTTATTGTTCTCGAGGAGCTAGTAGATGCAAGTAACTCACTTTTTCATCTGATGTATGGAGAGGAACGATCACCAGCAAAAAGATTTTGAAAAAAGATAAACAGGTCACAATAGAAGGTCGTATCTATATGAAATAAAGCAGCTCATCCTTTTAAAGGAACTGAGCTGCTTTGCTTGTTTTCTTTTATAAACTATTGCACCTGTTCGTATAATAAATACCTCATACACATTATGTCCGAAATTTTCATCAAGTTTATCTAGTAAAAGCATAATAGATTACATAAAACCAACTAAAAAAGCCATGAATACATGCCCATAAGATTGATTTGTGTAAACTCCAAGATATTGTGATTGCCAATGCTGAACCAAAAGTAATACCCGTTCTAGCTACTGATTTACCTGTATCGTTCATTTTTTTCACCCCTTTTACCGTCGTATTTTCCTTCAAATGCAACACAAAAACTCCCATTGTATTCTCAATTAAACTGCCGCTTTTAGGACAATTTCTTCAACGTAGATATGCAATAATCCTTCTTGGATCATCGCAACCGTTAGTTAATTTAACATCTATTACCTTTATTTAAATTAATAAAGCAGTGTGATTTCCGTCGTGAAATCCACTGCTTCTAAGCTTAACTGTCGCTACCTCAAAAGAGAACGACTTACCCTCAAGGCGCCTCCCTATTTCCCTAGTAATTCTCGTGTCTTTTCCAAAATCTCTTGATCTTTCAAACGAAATTTGAACTCTACTCTTCGAGAAGCATCACCGTTGTAGCTACCGTCTGGATCCGTACGTCCATCTGTAAAAGAACGTCCATTTACCGTAAGCTTCGTTTTTAAATGCTCTTGAATGTTTTTATACGGAAAATCTTTACTTAGAATATATTCCGCCACACGATAGGCCCGCTGTTGGGAGAGCTCTAAATTATACAAATAGGTACCATCTTTGTCAGCGTGCCCTTCAACGATAATTTCAGAAATATACTCCTCATACCCTTCCTCAAGCAACACATCCAGGTAGGCTGGGACAAATTCATTCAAAAAGGTATATGCCTCAGGCTTTAACACGGCAGAGTCATATTCAAATAAAATATCGGTATTAAATATTAACGCACCTGTCTTCTCATCAATCTCAATACTGGAGTCACTAAATGTTTGATTCAAATCCTCAATTAGCCCCACTCGTACCCCCATGATTTGATCGATTGTTCGTTTCATTTCTTGAATTTGAAACGATTTAATGACCATCATGATAATAAAAATGAGGATAAAACACAGCAATACTGATGTTAATAAATCTGTAAAGGAAGGCCAAAATGAACTCTCCTCTTGTTCCCGATGAAACAGCCTTGTGTATTTATTAATCATGGGTGATAACCCTTACCCGACTGTTTTCTTGGGTCGTACTTTGTGCAATCGTCTGAAGTTGTCGATTTAATTGCTGAAATTCCTGACCAATATCTCCTAATGTTTGTTGGAGCTGACGCGCATTTCTTTGGCCCACCTCTCCCGTAATCTCACCAATCTGCTTAAACTCTTTTTTCACAGATTCGTTCATCTCAAGAATATACTCATTTATATTTCTGCTGACTTTATCTAGCTTTTCCCCAAGCGTACCTTCGAGGTTTGTCACGTATTTCGAGAGCGTATCCCGTAATGCATTTACACTTGCTTCTATTTGGTTTTCTTTATATTGAAATGAATCTGTCATTTGGGTGACCGTACGATTAATTTCAGTTAATAGCTTCATATACTTCATACCAACCTGTTCATTCGAACGCGAAGCTTCACTTAAATAGCTTTCAATCGCTTGAGCATTTGTCAAATGCACTTGCAAATGAGAATTAAATTCATGAGTAAACTGTGTCAATTCATCAAAACGATAGGTTAGCAGATTTTTATACTCACTTTGTGCCTTATTGATCGTATCGAATGCTTGAGGTAAGCGTCCAATCGAGTTTCCTAGCGACTTAAAATCATTTTTAACATCCCTTAATGAAGAAATAATATCGGTTAACTTTGTACTCACATCTGTTCCAAACACACGCTCAAACTGAAGATTATTTTCCTTCATGAGTTTGAGATAATGGTCACTTTGTTCATTCAGTCTATCAAAGGCACCATAGATCGATTCCTGCCTTTGTGCAATTGAAGAAAAATACTCCCTGATGTCTACGACAGATTGTTGAAAATGGTTCATCGTTTCCTTTTGGTCTGTTGTAAGTTCTGCTATCTTTTTATATGTTTCTGTAAAAGCATTTTTCATCTTTTCATTACGCTGATCCATGTTTTCAAAATACGTAAACATTTGCCCAAAGTTCTGATTCAATTTTTTCACACCTTGATCAAAGCCTTCCGTCAATTCCTGTACGCCATGAAAAATAGCCGAGAACTGCTTAAGATTTTCCGTGAGCCCCTCATTAAATTTTGCTAAATCTTTTGCCGATTGCTGCAACCCAACTGTATACTCCTGGAACCCCTTAAAAGAATTCACAATACTTTGAAGCGATTCTTGGTTTGTATCACGCAATTCAAGAATAGAAGAATTAATGGTTTCAGAAACAGCGATGAGGCGACTCATCCCATCCTGTTCATTCCCCTCGAGAATCGACTCTGTTTTCAACATGATATCCGTTAACATATATTCAGTATTGGCAACCCTCGTGACGATGGTCATAATTAATGACAGCCCCATCCCTGCAATACTCGTATAAAAGGCTACATCAATCCCTGCAAGTACCAGTGCCACATTTTCCACTAGTTGGTCACCTGACACATCAATGCTACCAAGTGACATCGCAAGACCGATAAATGTCCCAAGAACTCCAATTAAAATAAATATCGAGACAGTCATTTGCACAAGTTTAATGAGATTAACGACAGGGACTTGAAACACTCGCCAGCCAGAAATCTTATTTTGAACAAATGTCTCCACCTTCACCGATTCCTTTTGATTCATTTGTTCAAAGTCCATCTTTATTTTATTGAGGGGGTCAATCTCTAATGAATTCGTATCTCGAATAAAATTCCGAATCGTTCTTAATTTGCTGTACAATGTAAAATGTGCAAAAATCGCGACTACAAACCCTGCAAATAACGCCATAAAAATTAATTCAACCAACGGACTCGTCAACACAGCCTCTGCTTGCTGTTCACTTACAAATAACCTCAATATCGCTTCAACCATTCTCTTCGCTCCCTTCCATGCACGTCCATAACAAGACTTGTTAAAAGTTATTCGAAACATGGACAAATCATGCATGGTAATAACAGATGGGACAAGCCGTTTTTTCGTATCAAAGCCATTTGAATTATCCGAAATAATCTGTATAATAACACTATAGTGAACAAAAGTTATGTATAATGTATTTATTAACTAAAATTGAGGTGGACTCTATGTTAGACGTGAAGAGATTACGAAATGATTTAGAGGGCGTCAAAGAAGCACTAGCAAACCGTGGTGAGCAACTGAATGAGATTGACAAATTTGTCGAACTAGATGTAAAAAGAAGAGAGCTAATTGTAAAAAGTGAAAGTCTTAAAGAACAGAAAAACAGAGTATCTGAACAAATTGCTTTGTTAAACCGTGATAAGCAAGATACATCTACATTGATTACAGAAATGAAACAAGTATCAAGTCAAATCAAAGAGTTCGACCAAAAGCTTCGTGAGATTGAAACGGAAATCGACCAAATTATGTACGCAATCCCGAACATTCCACATAAAAGCGTGCCCAAAGGGTTAACTGAAGAAGACAATGTTCCCGTGCGTCACTGGGGATCAAAGCAAGAGTTCACGTTTGATCCAAAGCCACATTGGGATATTGCACATGAGTTAGGCATCCTAGATTTTGAATCTGCAGCCAAAGTAACGGGCAGTCGTTTTGTCTTTTACAAAGGATTAGGGGCACGTTTGGAACGCGCATTAAGCAGTTTTATGATTGATTTACATATCGAGGAACATGGATATGAAGAAGTCATTCCACCCTATATTGTAAACAGGGACAGCCTGACAGCCACTGGTCAACTTCCTAAATTCGAAGAAGATTTATTTAAAATAGCAGAAAAAGAATATTTCCTCATTCCAACAGCTGAGGTGCCTTTAATCAATATTCATCGAGATGATATCTTAACGAATGAACAATTACCGATCAATTATGTAGGGTATAGTGCTTGCTTCCGTTCTGAAGCTGGTTCAGCTGGAAGAGATACAAGAGGACTCATCAGGCAACACCAATTCAATAAAGTGGAATTAGTCAAAATCGTAAGACCTGAAGATTCGTATGATGAATTAGAAAAACTGACAAATCAAGCAGAAAAAGTCCTTCAGTTACTTGGGCTCCCTTATCAAGTACTAAACATGTGTGCAGGAGATCTAGGTTTTACTGCAACAAAGAAATATGATGTGGAGGTTTGGATGCCAAGTTCGCAGACATACCGTGAGATTTCTTCTTGTAGTAATTTAGAAGATTTCCAAGCACGTCGAGCAAATATGCGCTTCCGTCGCGATAAAAATGGGAAACTCGAATTCCCTCATACCTTAAACGGTTCAGGATTGGCAATTGGTCGAACTGTAGCGGCAATACTAGAAAATTACCAACAAGAAGATGGCAGTGTCATCATTCCAGAAGCTCTTCGACCATATATGAGGGGCATTGATAGATTAACGAAAAAATAAAAAGGAGGCTAATTATGTGAACCTAGGAGAAAAATTAAAAGAAATACGCAAAAACAAACGATTAACAATTGCTGATTTAGCGCAAAAAACAGGGTTATCCAATGGGTATTTAAGCAATGTTGAACGAAATCTAAACAGTCCTACAATTGAATCATTACGAAAAATAGTGGATGCCCTCTCCATTTCACTTGTCGATTTATTCCAAGAGGAGGAAGAAGTAACAGATGTGGTTCGTAAAGATGAGCGTGTTACTATCGTAAGATCAGATGATAATTCCATTATTTACGAACTTCTCTCTCCAACCAATAAAAAATCAATGGAAGCGATGTTACTCAGGGTACAACCAGGAGCGAATTCAGGAGAATTTCCACATAGCCACAAAGGGGAAGACTTCGGCTATATCATTAGTGGGAAAATCAAGTATACCGTCGGAGAAAACTCCTATATTTTAGAGGAAGGTGACTCAATCTACTTTGATTCTACCATCCCACACCATTATGAAAACATCGGTGACACCGAATGTGTGAGTTTATGGGTTGTGACACCCCCATCCTTCTAACGACAACAAAAAACTAAAATTAGAAACAAAGATTGGTTCCTACCCAATCGAATGGCAAGCAAATACACAGATGAAAATGTTTGTCTATTACACCGCTAATTGGCGGTGTTTTTTTGATCACTCAATCCTTAAATAGAACTATTGTCTCTGATACTTTTTAATCTAAACAACTACATTAAAACGGATCATCTTCCCCCCTTTTGTGTATCGTTCTTTAACCTCTTACACGTTCAATCATCTCTCTCCTAATTTTTTATTCTGATTCAACCTTTACTTTCGCCAATCCTGTCAGGTCGGTTCTCCTTTTTACATAACCTGTATCACAACAACGATAAACAAATAAATCAAAACCTTTCAATATGATTCATAATTCTCTACTTTTTTGGAAACATATAAAATAATAATACTGTGCAAGAGGTGTATCATGACAAATCCAATTGAGTCTGTACTTGCAATGCTGAAGGAATTTATTGATGAAGAGCCAAAGCCGCCTTTACATGTTGGTGAAGTAATGGAATTATGGACAGCTTATACAGCATTCAATGAAGCACATGTGCTTTACCAAGTTGGACTAAATTCGACTACCGATAAAGATTTAAGAGATGCCTTACAGTCGGCATACGATTCTAGTCAAGCAGACACTAAAAAAATTGAAAAGTTTTTGTTAGACGAAGGAGTCCCATTACCACCAGTTAGCTCTCCAAAACCAACATCTGAGCCTGATTTTGTCCCAGAAGGTGTAAAATTAACAGAAAGTGAAATCGCTAATCTTGTATCGGTGAAAGTCGCTACATCCATTACCTTTTGTGCCCAAGCCTTGAGCCAAACGATTAGGACGGATGTCGGCATGCTATTTCTTGAAATACAGATGAACTTGATAAAATACGCCGCACCACTAAAAAGACTTATGAAGCAACGAGGTTGGTTAATGATTCCACCAAAATATATACCACCTGGGGCACCAGACAGATGAACTAAATCGTATATCATTCAAAAAGCCAAGTTTCGAGATGTTCCGCTCCGAAATTTGGCTTTCTTACATATACTTCCCTTTGTAAAGTAATCCAAGGTTATACCTTTCTTGAAGAAAAGTTCCGCCTCACCCAACATAAATCCAAGCCCAATTATAAAGGTTGTAAAATTAACAACAACCAATAATTTCGACTTAACCCTTTTCATTAAATAAAGTGCCTTAACGTCAATTAATCTTTGAGATAACCTTTTGTTACAGATTAGTAAACGCATCCTCGAGTTTTATAGTATTCTCCTTTATTTCATTTACGCAAGTTTTTTATACATCACGATATGTAAACCAATCGGTGGATAATCAAATACATCTCCATGTGGCTTGAAACCCAATTTCTCGTAATATTTTTGAACAGTCGTCCTTCCTTTACACCATAGGAAGTCAAAGCCCCGTTCTTTTATGATTTCTTCAGCAAAATGTACCACTGCCCTTCCAGCTCCTATCTTTCGATAATCCTCTAGAGTAGCCATTTGCCTTAAACGATATTGTCTTTCAATTGTAAAATCAGGATTTATATCGATGACAAACGAAGCAACACTAATTAATTTCCCTTGAAAAAACGCACCTACATGAAATGCATCCTTTTCATGGTCTGTGTCATATGTTGATTCCTCAATGCTCTGATTAGGACGCAAAACTATATGCCTAAGATTGTATGTCATTTCTGGTTCAATCAGTCTCACATCTATCATGTTTCTTCCCTCTTTCAATAAAAAAAAGTGCCTTTATTTATAATGAATCAATAACATATGAGTTGAACGGTTATCCTACTTTCTTCGTTGTGGTACTTTGTTTTAAAAGAGATGAGATTGTGCTCAGCTTCTGATAAATTAAAAATAAAAGCCCAATCACAACAGCTACTAAGAATCCCCAATTGCCAACCAAAATTTGTCCAATAATACCAAACATAAGAATACAATAATAGACGGTATGTACTTTTTCATCATTTTCCCCCTTACTATTTTTTGAAGCATCCCATTCATTACTTCAACTACTTATATTCAGAGCTTTTTCTAATTTTACATGTAATGAAACAAATTCATTCTCCGTAACTTCCACTTCTGGCTCTATCCAAGAAAACCCATCATTCAAGAATCGTGGAATAATGTGCATATGGTAGTGCTCCACATCCTTAAAGATTCCATTGTTTTGCATGATCGTTATACCGTCAGTGTTTACTATTTTTTCTAGAGCTGTAGCTACCTGTTGAGATACAAGTATGATTTGTGTCAGGCTGTCTTTGTCAACTTCACTAAATTCCTGATAATGTTTTTTTGGAACAACTAATACATGTCCTTTATTGATAGGGTATTTGTCTAAAAAACAACATACAACATCGTCTTCATAAATGATATAAGCAGCTTTGGATTTAGAAATAATCTCACAAAAAATACAAGTCTCCATCCTACACCTCTCGATCTATTCGTTTTTTGGGACGAAATTGCTCGTAGTACACAAAAATGGTACTTACTTTCATCCTATAAAGATACTATTTTCACGTTAGACTTATCTTCATATACAGCAGTTAATACGGTATGTAACAATTCGAATAAGTCTCTTCCATCACTCGTTTTAAAGTAATTTGCTAAATTTGTAATCTCTTTACTTATATGATCTTTCCATGGTGGCCTTAAATTTAAATCATCGATATCCCAAACGATTTGAGAAGGTAGAAAATCAACCAGTTTATCTCTAATTTCATCTATCTCTTCTATCGCATATGGTATATCTTTACAACAGAGTTCATTGTAGTACAAGTCATTCATTAGTTTGGGATACTGGGTCCCCCAGCCATCTGGTTCCAGATGATAGCTTATTGTTGAAAAGAAAGAATGAAGAAAATCCCCATGCCCTACTTGATAAAAGAAATATTCAAATTGAAAGCCAACCGCCATACTTTCACCTCATTTGTATCACTTCAATAAAGCTAGAATTGAATATTCCTGTTTCTGTCTATTGGTAATCTGTCTTTTTCCGTTATTAAAAACTTGGTAAAGCAAATAGGATTAAAGCGACAAATAACGAAGAGCTTGCCCATGTGATTGCTATTTTTTTCTCAACCTTTACCGAACGATCAACGATTTTATGTACAATTGATAGAATGAGAAGGTTTATAAAAAATAAAAAGTAGTAAGCAACAATGAACATCATCCAAGTGTGTGATGAAATAAAGTCTTCCAGGGGTGTTGCAAAAAACAAGAATACAAATAGAACAAACGATATCATTAACCAAACAAAAAGAATGCTAAACATTTTATTCCAAATCTTATGTTGCATAAACCCTTCTACTTTTTTAGCGTAGTTATAAATCATTTGATTACATATGAAAAGTAGTATTGAGATACCTATAAAGATAATCAACTGCTTTAGTACAACACTTTCAATCCTTATATTTACTTCTCGAAAATAATAATCTGCTATTAATGTTATAAGAATTAATGTCAAAACAGTAACAATTTGCTTGACCGCATAATACTTCACGAGATTTTCACTTCTGATTTAGAACTTTTTAATACATTTTTAAACTTAGACACGATCCAAAGAGATAAAGTCACCGTTATAGCAGACATACTATATTTTAGAAAACTCGCTAATTCCAAACCATTTGTTGAGTAGGGATTCGGTGTATAAATAAATGTTAAAACAACTCCATGAATGACATCAGCCATTCCTACTGAAATGAGTACAACCATAAATAGCTCCATTAATTTTTTCATTCTTCTCCCTCCTTGTAGTATTCTTACGGAACCCAGACATGAAAAGTTTCAATATTCTTTTTTTGATTTGTCTTGTATATCTTCCATTAACCTGCCCCGTATACAAAAAAGGAGTTGCCGTAGCAACCCTGGTAATCTCTTATACCTGTTAGTTGAACAACCAAGAAAATAGTAAATTGGATGATCAATCAAAATAGACAGGTTCTTGTGGATGATGTAAATGTCTAAATGCTAATTGAATTTGGGATTCTGTATTTCTAGCGATAGATAAAGGTGGTAATTCATTCTCTGCGAAAAATTCCACTTCATCTGTTTCAATCCCACTTTTTGGTTGCCCACCTATGATTTCACATTGGATAAACATTTTATAAACATGATATGGAGAAGATGGATGTGGATGGCATTTTTTATCAAGTACTGCTATTAATTTTGTGGCTTTAACATCAAAACCTGATTCCTCTTTGACTTCTTTTACCGCAACTTCGCTAGGAGTCAATCCAATATCTCCCCAACCTCCAGGTAACGCCCAACCTCCTCCATTGTTTTCTTTCACCATTAATATTTTATTACCTCTAAATACTATAGCCCTAATATCAACTTTCGGTGTTGCGTACCCCGTTTCATTTGCAAAAAGTTCTTTAATTTTTCTTGTATCCATGTCTGTATACTCAGTCATAATGTCAACGCTAATAGTTCGTAACAATTCAAATCTTTCCAGATCATACACATCTTTAGAATAGGTTAGCCCTGCCTGTGCTATGGATTGAAGCTGTTTTGCCCATTCTAGCCATTTTGGTTCCAATTGTTTTCACCACCCATTAACTATTACCTAATTTTACCATATACTCATTAAACTAAAAAGTTGATATCAAGAGAAAGCTTCTCTCAACGAAGGATTGTTGAAATAAAATTATGCTTCGCAGGAAGAAAGTATGTAGATCTACGAATGCTGTGGGTACTAAAAAGGACCACTCCTAGTGAGAAAGGCTAGCTAAGTAATCATGCAATAAACATTTGAGGGGTACATCTCATCATCTTCCATTCTCTTCGTTATTTTCACAATTTTGACGAAACATCTTGAACAACTTGTGAAATGTTTCACAAACTTATTCTCTTAAACTAATCCCGACTATATACTAAAAATGTAGAAAAAAAGAGTAGATGAGATGACAGAATGCCATGTCACCAATTACTATTTACAAATTGGGGTGAACAATCCTAGTAATGCCATTAATGGTGAAAAAACCTCTATTCTATTTTTCGAACATCAACAATGCACGAACAAAATGAAGGAGCTGGTTAATGTGAAAAGACTTGATGGAAAAACAGCGATCATTACTGGTGGATCTGGTGGTCTTGGTGAAGCTACTGCGGAAGTGTTTTTAAAAGAAGGTGCAAATGTAGTCTTAGTTGACCTAAATGAGGATGCATTAAATGAAGTCAAATCAAAGCTTAGTCAATTTGGGAATGTAGTAACGATTCAAGCTGATGTTTCAAAAGAAGAAGATGTTAAAAACTATGTTCAAGAAACAATAAAGAAATTTGGTCAAATTGATGTTTTCTTTAATAATGCTGGTATTGAAGGGAAATTTAATTCAATTCTAGATCAAACTGCCGAAGATTTCGATAAAGTGATGAATGTGAATGTTCGCGGTGTATTTCTAGGATTAAAGCATGTACTCCCTATCATGGTGCAACAAGAGCAAGGAAGTGTGATTAACATGTCTTCCGTTGCTGGGTTAATGGGCTTTCCTGGCTTATCTCCATATGCTGCATCTAAGCATGCCGTCGTCGGACTAACAAAAACAGCAGCTTTAGAAGTGGCTGAGAAAAATGTACGTGTGAATTCAATTCACCCATCTCCAGCTAATACGAGAATGATGCGATCTGTAGAATCTGGTGCAAATCCAGAAGATGCGCAAAAAATGAAAGAAACATATACACAATTAATCCCATTAGGACGTTACGGTGAGCCAGTCGATATCGCAAATTTAGTTTTATTCCTTGCATCAGATGAGAGTAATTTTATTACTGGTGTACAATACCGTGTAGATGGTGGTATGGGAGCTAATTAAGAAGAGTAGTTTAACATTGGAATGATCATTGTTACTCTGCATTACTACATAAGAACATAAAAAACGGAGACCTGATTCCTCTTTTGTTCATGTTTTAACATGATAGGAATCAGGTCCTTTTATCAAAGAATTATTGAATCGTGATATTTTTAAACCTAGTATTCACACTACAAGCTATAATAGTTTATCAACTGTTCGTGTCGTGCCCCAAAATAGAAAGCGATAGACTAGCAGCATAATAAAAAACAGATATATAAACTCGAAAAAAGTGAAAGGTTCATAGTCTATTACATATGAATTTACAAAAATCAACAATAAAGACAATAAATCCATTAAAGAGGCTTTACATCTATTTTCCTCGTACAAGTCTTTCGTATTTTTGAGATTAAAGACATCTTTTAATTCCTCACTAACATACCCTTTGACAAATCCTAATCCTATTAAATAAATTCCCATGGCAGGTCCATAAGCCAGATTTAAAAACTGTGTAACCATACAATACAGTATGGTAAAAGAGTAAATACATGATCCGTTTCTCCTTTTATTTAATCCAGCTACTAAACAAATATCATCGAACCAGTATCAATGGTTCAAAAACATCATCAAAAATGGAGTGAGAAAAGATGCAACAATCAAAAGTAGAACTAACCCAGTAAACATATATGTCACATATTTTTTTCGATCGACACCTTGTCTTAATTCCCATAAGCCAATTGTAATAAAGTATAAACCCAGCATAGAAACAATCGCAGGTAGGATTATAAAAATGTTCACTCACTTCTCCCCTTTTTGGCTATTCTTCCAACTCACAACAATATTAACATAATATTCCGAATCTACATATATTTTTCTCATCCGTAAAAAAAAAATGCGATTGTCTCGTTTGCAATCGCACAGTTAATTCTAGAAACCTTTAAATATTTTTGACCACAACTCCCTTTACACTTCCTCATTCTTTCTTTTGAATAAAGGAGATGATGTCCTTATATAAGACTGTCATTTCTTCAGGCGTTTTATCTAACCCATTTTGAACCCATTGTTCGATTAATCCTAAAAAAGCAGATGTGATAAAGGCTAGAAAATATTCCAAAGGAACCTTTACGTTTACAATGAAGCTTTCATTTTTCTCTAAATTAACACGCACTTTCTCTGAGATGGCATTTCTGAATCGAATATGAAACCCCGCCCTACCATGATCACTTAATAAAATCTGCAAAATGGGTGAATGCATCTTGATGCAACTGAACAGCGTATTTGCTAAGTGTTCTTGTTCCTTCTCGAACGAATGAGTAGATGAGTAGCGAGATTGTAATTCATCAATATGCTTTCCTAAATCCGCAAACAATTGTAGCTCGATTTGGTCTAGCAAATCGAATTTATCTTGATAATGCAGATAGAAAGTTCCACGATTTATTTTTGCGGTTTTCGCAATCTCCCCCACCGTAATGGATTCAAATGATTTTGCTTGTAACACTCGCATAAATGAATCCTGAATAAGTTGTTTCGTTCGTCTATTCTTTTCTATATAAACACTCAAAAAAACACCTTCTCTTCCTCAAAATTCAACAATCTGTTCATTTTGTTCATTGCTTTGCCTATTCCCAGATTATAAAATAAAAACACATTACTAAACAACATGTTGAACACTTAGAAAGGATGAGTTCACTTGGAATTATTTAAAAATAAATTAGCATGGGCTGCTCCCATTGCTGTTATATTAATTATAGCGCTCTTCTCAGTAAACTTATTCGCCCAAGGAAATCCACAAGTGAAGAATCTTCCCGTAGCACTTATTGTAAATGATGAGGGCGATCATGTAGAAGCTGTAAAATCAGTAGTTGAACAAATGAGTAAAGGGATCGATGGCAAGGAGCCTACACTCGCTTTTACAATTGTAAAAGAAGCGGATATTGAAGATTTATTTAATGATAAAAAGTACTATGCCGCTTTAGTTATTCCAAAAGGATATAATGAGTCACTACAAAATGCCATCTCCAACAACTCTTCTGCAACATTGCAGGTCTATCTTAACCAAGGTTACAATATGACTGGTGCAAACTATGCGCAGACAGCATTAAACGGTTTAATCACACAGCTTAGCAACCAATATTCGAAAACCTTTATTGCACAGATGGATGGACAAGAAATCAATGCAAGCCAAGCTTCCGTACTTGTGAACCCGATTGTTTCTGAAGAAAAAATATTTAATGCCATTACCGCTTCTACCGCGAATGGTAGTGCGCCAACACTAATGGCAGTGCCCGCTTGGGTAGGTGCACTAATTGGTGGATTCATTCTATTTTTAGCCACATCAAACATCAATAAGAAAGAAGCGTTAACACGTAAACAAACATTACGCTTAATGGGTGGCCAACTGCTATTTGGTATCATTATTGCCCTATTCTCTGGATTTTCTGTGGCGACACTTGCACAGATCGCTGGGATTAACATGCCGAGCTACTTCTTAGTGGCATTCTTTGTATCCTTTGCAGCATTCTGTTTCTATTTACTCGTCTCAGCGATTACCGCTTGGATTGGCAAACCTGCGATTACCTTATTCATGGTCGTGATGCTATTAGGGATGGGTGTTCTTATGACACCACAAGAAATGCTACCAAGCTTCTTCGTACACTTTATTCGTCCATGGGTACCACTACGCTTTGCTTCTGAAGGTTTACGTGAAATTTTCTATTTCGGTAGTGGCTTATACACGGGTGCTTCATTCAACACGATACTAGGGATTGGTATTGCAGGCTTCGTCATTTACATTCTCTCTATTTTTAAACCAGTACGTGTGCAAAAAAACGAATTGAATGAACCAACAAAGTGATTCTATATGACTTTGTGGGAGCTACCTTATAAGATTGAGTCACTCTATTTTGCACAAACTCAAAAAACCAGGTGCCTTACAAGAAATGGAAGGTTTTGTAAAAGTCGAAGTTTTACTGACTAAGAACCTAACAGACTATGATGAGCTTCATGTAAATATGTATTGGAACACAATGGAAGACTTTACCCAATGGAAAAATAGCGATGCTTTTAAGGAAGCCCATCAAGGCCCAGGTAATAACGAACAGGACTCACCTATTTTAGAAAGTGAAATCATTATTTCTGAGGTTGTTTCAACGTTAACATCGAAGGAAGGATAACTTTTACAGAAACTTATCAGCAGTTTACGTACTGAGTATGATTTATATGGATCAAACACCCTCCAATTTATCTATTGAATTTGGAGGGTGTTTATGCGAAGTATTGGTATATTCATCTTAAACTTATCGTATGTTGGACGTCGGGTAATTCTATGAATCTACGTAATAACCACACGTCATTTAAAGCATGGTAAAACCCGAAATTAGTAATGCCAAAGCTAGAATTAGTTTTATATAACCACTATATTTAGGCGTTCCGTGTTGTTTTTCTAATAATGCTAGATAGTTCATGAGGAAAAGTAAGCCAACAGTTAAAATAATAAACCCTAGTATATCATCTTGGATAATCACAGCTCTTAAGGCCATAAATGCAAGTAGAAAATACCCTATATACCCCATAATATATTGCACACGATATTTCATATCTTCTCTCCTACTCTTCACCAAAAAAAGTGAAACACTGTCTATTACTGTTTGGTCATTCATTCAACAAAAAGGTGCATGAATCCTCCTTAGATTTATGTACCTTTTATTTTAAATCTTTTTCGTTTTAAAGCTCTATAACCCTTAGTTAATCACAACATTTTCAACATATTGAGCTTTCCCTCTATCCGTTTGGAGATTTACCTCAATTACATATTCCCCTTTTTCCTTTGGTAAATCGAAGGAAATATCCGTAACCTCTAAATCTAGTTTATGATCATTTTGCCAAATCGAAACACGTAACTCCTCGAGTTTAAAATCTGCATGATCAGAAAGCAAATCCACTTTTTCTCCCGCAGTAAAATACATTTGTTGTTGCTGTTTTGCTAATTCCTCAATATTTTCTGTTTCTTTCTCAATCGGCTTATTCTCTTCTCCACGCCAATCGATATTTGCCTCTACTAATTCTTCTGATTCAATATTGCTGTTACTAGAAAGTGTAATTGTGGGAGGAGAAAAATCATATTCCTCACCAATACAACCTGTTACTATAAAAAGAAAAATCAATCCGATACATAATCTTATCAATACGTTCATTTCGCAACTCGTTGTTAGTCTATTTAATATACTTTAGTTGAACAAAAATATTTTATAACAGTAATTCCATTTCTAAATCCTTATCAATAAAACCCATTTTCCTGTATAGATGGTAACCCTCTTTAGATGTATGTAGCCATATCCGTCCTACCCCCATCCTTTTACAATCGGATATGCACTGTTCTAATAACGAACGAGCTATACCATAGCCTCTGTATTCTGATTTTGTGTACATATTCATGATGTATGCTTCTAACCCGCTTATATTTTCACCATGGGGAGGTCTTTCAAAAAAGACTAAACCGCTAATAGCAATAATTGCCCCACTTGCTTCGGCTACCCATGCAGAAAAACCACCATTAGACAACTTATCCTTAAAATAATGCTGATTTGCTTTGAAGACCTGTGGCCGATTTTTTTCGTTTACGTCACCAACAGCAGTTAAGAGTTCTATTCTTAATTCAGTAATCGCTTCAACATCACTAAGTGAGGCTTTTCTAATGCTCCAATCCATTTTATATTCCCACCTATTCATATTTGTTTTCCTCTATACATCACGCCTTTTTCATGTCGTTTTAGTCACTTAAAATTGTTATTTTTGGAGAATTGTTTTTTCTACTGTACTTTTGGAGGTTGAAGATGTTTTGATTCAAAAGCACTAATACATCGAACTACATGTCTTATTAAAAGAATTCCATTGTTCTAAGATCTCTTTGGTAACTTCTTCGTTATGTATTCTCTGTTGTCTAAAAAACTTTCTAAATGCTACTTGCAATGCATGACAAAATGCATAAAAGGAAAATTCATAGATTTCACGAATATGATGATGTTTTGTCTCAATTCTGATGGAACTGCCGTTTCTTATAAACTTATAAAATGTCATTGCTTCATTGCCATCTACTTCAAAAGAGTGTATTTCTCCATTTAACATAGCTGTCAAATCGGAAAAAAATACGGGTAAAACCATATCACTAATCCCAGCCCGAAATGAAAAGGTTTGTTTATTACCCTCCACTTCAAACATGACATCACCATACTCATCGATTACAGCATTTGATTTATACATAATGTTCATCTTTTATCTCATCCTTCTTACATATCCAGCTCCGTTTGTTTAATAGGGAAAAGGTGTTTTTCTATTGTAGATTAACGTTTCTTTTTATTATGAGCATTGGCACGATTTCACCTCTATTTCTTATTCTAATAAGTGGATCTCACATCCCCCGTTCTATTATACGTTTTAAAATTAATTGAGTTTCATTTCTTTTTCAAATAATCTGCCAAAAAGCGTGTCATCCTTCTGGGAATAAATAGATCTGTTGGAGGATAAGCTGAAAGCCTTTAAGGATTCAAAAGAAATGGCTCAAGAAAGAAATGCTGGTACCTTTGGTCAATTAGATGAATACTTAACAAAGATATAATTGTTAAAATTCCGTCTCATTATCTATTTAGTAATAACTAATTAATAGAAAAAGGGGCTGTCCAAAAAGTCACTGAAAAATGACTTTTGAGGACAGCCCTCATTTTTTGTTTTTTGGGTTTACTAAAAAATCTGGTGTTGATTTCCGCTGCAGGTACTCGCTTTCCGCGGGCGGTCCGGGAGCCTCCTCGTCGCAAGCTCCTGCGGGGTCTCCCCTGGCCACGCTTTTCCCGCAGGAGTCTCGTACCTTCCGCTACAATCAACAAGGTTACAAAATTTAATAGTATTGACTCGTAACTTTTAAAAAAACACACAAAAAAATCATCCTTTTTAGTAAAATGAAGTTACCACACAACATTCCAGAAAGGATGATTTTTTATGAGCAATCAATTGATTACTAATGAAAATTATAACACGCAAACTTCCCTTTTTCCAGAGTTCGAAGAGGAGAAACTAGAAGTTCAAAATGAAGAAAAACAAAAAGAACCTAATCCAAGACAATTAGCCCCTACTTTCAAACCCTACGATAATCGACAAATTCAAATGATTTATGATATCGAATCTCTTATTCCACAACATCACGAGGCCCGTGTAGTAGACGAAATGGTTGAAGCTATTCCTGATGAAAATCTATTTTCATACTATGTAGGCGGTGGCAGAAGTTCTTACCATCCCAAAATGATGCTTAAAATTATCCTTTATGGTTATTCCCAGAAGGTTTATTCTTGCCGAGGGATAGAAAAATTAGCAAATGAAAGTATCCCAGCTATGTGGTTGTCAGCGATGCAACAACCAGATTTCCGTACAATTAATGAGTTCCGTGGGGGACGCATGAAAGACTTTATGGATGAACTATTCGAAGCAATGATTCACAAGTTGATTGAAGAGAACTACATAACATTCGAAAGCTACTTTTTGGATGGCACCAAGATTGAAGCCAACGCCAACAAGTATAGTTTTGTATGGAAACGTGCTACTTCAAATTTTGAAGAGAAATTAAAAGAAAAAATCAAGGAAACCCTTCAGCATATCCATGAAATAACCAGGGCAGAAGCACAACCAGAAGAATTAATAAATCAGGAACAAGAAATCACTGAACAGGAATTAGTAGAAGTTGCCGAAGAACTTGAGGAAAAAGTTGAGGCATTAACAAAGGTAATTGATAGCGAAACAGATAAAGACGTTCGAAAAGAAAAAAGGCAAGAACGGAGTCAATTAAAGAAATCAATCAAGCAAATCCGTGAGGATTTTATACCTCGTATGACTAAATATAAGGAACATAATGAAGTTTTAGGTGATCGTAATAGTTATTCTAAAACGGACAAAGATGCCACCTTCATGCGTATGAAAGAAGATCATATGAAAAATGGCCAACTTAAGCCAGGATACAACGTACAAGTAGGAACAGAAAACCAGTTTATTCTATACTATACAATACATCAACGCCCAACAGACACTCGGTGCTTCATCCCTCATATGGAGAAACTGGCAGCTTCTTCTTTACCAATACCCAAAACGGTTATTGCCGATGCAGGATATGGTAGTGAGGAGAATTATGTTTACGCTGTCGGAGATGAGAAAGAGCAACGATTCGAGTTTCTTATTCCGTATGGAAGCTATGTACAGGAACAAACCCGTAAATATAAAAAAGACATCAAAAACGCAAAAAATTGGACTTACGTGGAAGATGACGACTATTTTATTTGCCCGAAAGGAATGAAAGTAACGTTTAAAAAATACCTGAATAAAAAGAATAAATCTGGCTACGAGCAAAGTTTTAAAATATATGAATGTGAAGATTGTACCGATTGTCCACTAAAAGCACAATGCACAAAAGCAAAAGGGAATCGTCAGATTCATTGGAATACGATTTTTGAAGAAATGAAAGCCAAGGCTAAAACAGCCCTTGAATGTGATGAAAAGTCCGCTATCTACGCTCAACGTAAAGTTGAAGTAGAAAGTGTGTTCGGTCACATCAAGGGCAATAGGTCGTTTCGCAGATTTTCTCTGCGGGGGCTCGACAAAGTATATGTCGAGTTTGGAATTGTGGCATTAGCCCACAATATATTGAAAGTAGCAGGCATACGCCAGCTACTTTCAGAGAAAAATCGAAAAAAACAAAAAGGCAAGGGAGAAAAACGGTCGTTTTTCTCCCTTGCCTTATTTTTTAGGACTTATCGGACAGCCCCTTTTTTTCAAAACACTTATTGAACGAATACAGGTTTAT
The DNA here is from genome assembly GCF_964021195.1 of Bacillus nitroreducens. Classification (NCBI taxonomy): domain Bacteria; kingdom Bacillati; phylum Bacillota; class Bacilli; order Caryophanales; family Bacillaceae; genus Bacillus; species Bacillus nitroreducens. The sequence continues at coordinate 70,462 of NZ_CAXHYI020000001.1, forward strand.
TTATGTGTAGAGCACATCCATAGTCGATTATTGAGCAAAGCACCCTATTGTTTAGGCAATTTACTTACTTCCATTAATGGTGGAGATATTTTTGTAAAATTCCTCAAAACTCAATTGTCCTAAGGCAAACTTCGTGGTTTGAACAAATATACGTTCATTTTTAGTTAGTTCACGTTTTGCTATCTTTTCAATCCATTCTTGTTCTATCTCTAAACGATCTAAAACATGCTTTTGTTTTGAAAAAGCCTCATAGTATCTCAAACCGAATTTCCTTTGTGAAATCGCATCAATATGGATGCCATCTGGATTTGCAGTTAAGTCCTTTGATGTGACAAAATAACAATTTTCTTCTGAGTGAGCAACTTTTGATAAGATCTCGTTTATTTGCTTATATTCGACAGCACTTTTTCCAAAGCCTACTTCTCCAAGAAAATGTCCCAATTCACCGATAATAATCGGGATATTTGGAACATCCAGTTCTTCTCTCAAGTGTTTAAATAAAGTTAGTAATTTATCTTCATATGCTTTATAACGTTCTCCGTAACTATCGCTTTCCCCTTGATGCCACAGAATGCCTATTAATTCACTCGTTTCCATAGCGAATTTTGCTTCAGAAATGGCATGTCTTGTTAGTGGTCCATCAATTGCCCATTCATCAATCGAACTTCCTCCCTCTGCACACGGGATGAGCCCAATGGACTCGCCTGGGTGATCCTCTGTCCAAGCATGAGCAAAAGACGATGCGGGTCCAATACCCGCTATATGACGATCAAAATGAATCGGTTCTGCCATCATTTGCCATATGCCATTTCGCAACATGTTGATGTGCTCATTATAAATCGGTGGGACATCCTCAATAAATCCTCTACCAGCCATGTTTGATTGCCCGATTAACAATATTGATTTCATTGAAAAACCTTCTTTCTCTGTTTACAAAATCATTACATATTTTACCAAGTCGAATGAATATTGATTTCGATATATTTTTCGTCTAATTTACTTATGAATAGACGTGTTGAAAAACCCAGTTTTTAAAAGCATAAAATGCTTCTTCCTGTAATGGCTTGGGGTAAGACATTAATACAAGTGGAACGGAGCTTTGCCCTTGTGCAAGCGCTGGTTGAACATAGCCCCACTTACTAAGGCTAAATCCATTTCGTTCATAAAAGCGGGCTCTTCTTTTTTCGATTTCCCCCTCTGGTGGTTCGATTTCAATCACGACAGGTTTAACCTGTTGTTCGAGAAATGCTTGAAGGAGTTTCGAACCTAGGCCACCATTGCGAAAGCTTGATTTCACAGCAAAATGTTCTAAAAATATAAAGTCAGGACCTTCCCAAGTGGCAAAAAAGGCAGCCAACTCACAATCTTTTTCATAAACAAAGATTTGATAATGTGGGTGGGACAACAATTTCCGTTGTATGTTATATGGCCTAAATTCATCACGTGGGAAAGAGTCTTCAAATAAATGATAAAGATCATCAAATCGTTCTTTTTGTAATATCGTGAGCATGTGACTCTCCTTGAATGGATGATAGAGGAGCTTTTCCAATCTTTTAGTGGAATTTATTTATTTTGTCTTTTATTCACTTCAATCGTTATGAACTCTGGCAAATAGTCGGGCGTACATCCTTTAGCCACCATTTGGCCTTTGTAAAGACCCGTTTTCTCTCCAATTTTAATACAACGCTCACGATGTTTTTCCTCATAAACTCCTATCCAGCCTGCTGTGAAATTCATCGCCCATTGAACTTCTGGTTCTTCCTGCGTAATAGTAGCTTCGATTACAGCTAGCAATTCTTCCGTGTTATCAGGAGGTGTTTGTCCAGTCCATCTCAATCGCGCTTGATAATACCAGAAAGCTCTCCTTTGAAGGGCCGAAGGACTATTTTTCCATGACTCCATCAATGCAATAGTCTTCTTACTTTTGGTGAGCTGATTAGCCATTAACCAATCCATTAAATTATTTCTCTCTTCCAAAGTATGAGTCAGCATATCCTTAACAAGCTTATCTAGGACATCTTGTGCAAGTAGTTTTTTGTCCATAATTAAGATGGCTAATAGTCTAGGCTTGAACTCTTCGGTAGACCAGAGTTCCATGGCAAGTTCGTGATCTTGTTTAATGTCCTTTGCGATTTTTCGTAAATCACCTAGCTTCGATTTACTATCGATCTGTGATAGAATGTTTTCTGCTTTTGATGAGCGGTCTAGCTCTGTAGCTTTGGTTTCACTCATTTTTACAACTCCTTCATTTCGATTGTTTGATGCTATGTACTTATGGGAAATATCAAGAACTCAAGTTTGTATATACTACCATTGGGCATTTATCTTACTCAATTACTATACTACATGAAATATTAAGTTTTTCCCAAACTCACTCCTGAAAAACTCTTTCCATTTCTTTTTTTAGTGCATCATCCTCCAATTCCTCGACAATACCTAATTCTTTAAGAGTAAATGTTTCGGTTGCCTCTACACCTTCGTAACTTGTACTAGTAGATGAAAAGGTAACGGACTTATCCATTCGCTCACCTCAATATGAAATTCCTTCTCTTGTACTAAACTGCTCTGCTTGTTCAATACATTCACTAAAAAAGGCATTAACCCTTCTAGGATTAATGCACTTTTTGTTGAATACCTTACTTAATAAAGATAACTTAATTTGAATGATAAGGTCTAATCAGGAAGATGAAAGGTATCGATTTTTTATTAAACACCCCGTTTATTCCCCCATAAATACGTGTGAAGCTGAGGCAATACTCGTACATCATTCAATTCTGCATGATTCATGACAACATCAACTAATCGTTCGTATTTTTCAATTAGGCGCGGTACCAACTTTTCCTGGTCTTCTGTTTCCAAGTCATCATTCCCTACTTGCAGGAACAGTTTTACATCAGGGTACCTTTTGTGTATGCGAATTGCATATTGTAAATCATCTTCTTCAAAGATAACCACCTTTAGACTGAAGTCACCCTGCTGTTCTTCCTTCAATGAATGGATGATAAAATCCAACGTTTCATAGTTTGTCGTCATTCCTGAGCTAGGTGGCTTAGGCGAAATGGTTAAATCATCTATCTTTGTAAACCATTGCTGCCATCTGCTACCCTGGGTTTCCAAGGCAACCTTCACTTGCTTTTCATGAAGCAAATCTATCAAACTATCTAATTGTGCTAACAATCCTGGATTTCCCCCAGAGATCGTAACATGATTAAAACGTTCGCCGCCCATTTCGAATAACGCATCCACGATTTCACGTGGTTCCATCATTCGTATCAATTCCTTTTCAGAACCGTCCCAGGTAAATTTCGAATCACACCACGAACAGGAATAGTCACAGCCAGCTGTTCTAACAAACATTGTTTTTTGGCCGATCACCATTCCTTCCCCTTGAATGGTTGGACCAAAAATCTCAAGTACAGGTATTTTTCTCATAATGATTTCTCCTTGGGTCGGTAAATACAATAGCTCGTAGGTGTCTCCCTTACAAATACCTGAACACAAGTTGGCTGATTCGGAAGAGAATCGAGATGTTCTTGAATGATTTCATATATCGTCCTAGCAACTACCTCTGTTGTAGGGAAATAAGTAGAATCTTGGTCGGAGAATTTGCTGTCTTCATTCATGACACGATGATCAAATCTTTTGTGAATTAAATCTTTAATCTGTTTAAAATTAACCAAAAACCCTGTGTGATCTAGCTTATCACCAGCAATGGTGATATTTGTAAAATAGGTATGTCCATGCATATTTTGACAGTTACCAGCATCTTCATGTGGAACATAATGAGCTGCAGCAAATTGAAAATCTTTATTTAACTCATATGCGTAAGGATGTTGTGTAACTGGATAAATCTGTTGCAACATGAATCATCACTCCTTCGTATGTTTTTTTGTCTTTCGGAGCTTATATCCATCAAAATAAAAAAAGACAACACTAAGTAGATGCTGTCCTAGCTCCTTAGTTTTTTATAGAGGGATGGAATTTCGAACCTCTCCTGCCAACGCAGACTTCTTTATTCACTTACATGATTACTTTACCATATCTAATACGTAGAATTAAGGAATATTTCTCAATCTCAAAAATAGAGGTCATTTGTTTTGAAATAAACGAACGATCCCATACGAAAAATTGATAACGCACCCGCTAGAAGAGTAAGGGTAAAACTTTTATCCTCTTAAATATTATAGCTTTCTTTCAAAAATGATTTGTATTACTGTTGCCTGCCCACCCGCACCCACTGTTAACGGTGCAAACGTATGCAAACGCCATCCTTCTTGTGCATGTTCTTTAATAATCGCTTCATAGTCTTCTTTCGCTTTACCAGTTAACGCACCAACCTGAATTTGAACGAACTTGTAATCATACATATGATTACCTCCTCTTAAATAAATAGTAGTTAGTTTTCTTTTCAAAAAGACATTTTTGTTTCATTCAATTTATCTACTATTTCTGATTTTTCAGGATATGAATCTCCTCTTCTAGATTTTGAATTTTCTGCTGAAGTTCCTTCTTCGGTTCAGTTATGTGTTGACCTCCTATAACAAAAAGACCAATGACTGTTACAATTCCACCTGCTAAAGCCATAACGAATAAAAAGGTGATATCAAAAATCTCAATCAACTCCTGTATTCATTGTGATATACGAATTCACAAAGACTAGGTTTCAGGTATATTTGTCTAATCTCATACATAATATGCAAATATTCTTGAGGTTTTCTTTGTACAAAATGGATTAGGGCATTTCTAGTGTCAGCTTTTCTTTCATTTTTTCAATTACAGTTCTATAGAATGTAACTTGATGAGGAACGAATTTTTCCCTTCCAACATTCTCATGAATATACACTTTATTTCCGTCATCCTTCATTTCAAATCCACTAATCTTGATCGTTTCTCTTTCACCTAACCAGAGTTCTTCAAAATGATGAAAATTGACTTTTACCATTCCTGCAACTTCGTCTTCCTGGAGAGTAAAGTCATCAAGGTAGTGTGGACTACAAAAAGACGTGTGCTATTTCCTTATCGATAAAATTTTCCCTGATAACCGTGTAGTCGACGACTCCCAAGGGGATTAAATCCTGAAAGGAAAGATCAATCCCAATTTCCTCCTCGATCTCTCTTATCCCATCTTCTACTCTTTCATTCGCCAGTAAATGCCCAGCAGCCGTTATGTCCAAGAGATTAGGATAATCCTTTTTATTTTTGCTACGAAGTTGTAAATATAGCTTATAGGTTCCCTCTTCTTCACAAATAAACCAACAGTGAAATACTTCGTGCCAATAACCGAGTCTATGTACATCTTCACGAGATGCAATACCAATGTGATTTTTATTTTCATCAAAAATTCTTAATTGCTCCGTTTCCACACGTTTTCCCCTCCAATGTATAAGTTTTAAACATATTTCTTGTGGGCCGATTCGTTAACTTCCTACCTTTTAACAAAAAATGCTTTCACCCTTCTTGGATAAAAGCACTCATACTATCATTTTACCCGTCCTATCCATTTACACGATAAATTTTGTAAACCACGCGATGTACTTGCTCCCAAGATGAACAAAAGTTGAGCAGTGCAATCTTGATGTAACCTATAACAATCCCCAAAATAAATAGGTGTGTGCGGTAAGCAGAAAAATAAGGAGTCCTATGGAAAGTACTTTGATAATTTGTTTTTGAGACTGATATAAAACAAATATAGTAGCAATCCAGAGTAGAAATTCTAAAATATTAATCATATCAAAATACCAAAACCCAAAAACAAAAGTCTGTCTTGTAATGAACACAAATATGATTGTTGAAATAGAAAGAGCCATTACACCTTTCCCTTTTGCATACCAAGTGACAAAAGCTAAAAATGGTGAAATACAAGTTAGAGAAATCCAAATCATCATATACGATTTAGGAAAAAAACCAGCTACCAGAACGGTGTATAGATAATAACTGCCGACCATACCGACGAAAAACAAAAATACATTTACAGCAGACCGAACAGGCGATTTACTATAAACAGATATAACGGTCGCCAGGAAAATCCAAACCCCCATGCGAGAAAAGAAATTACGTAAGTCGAAAATTTCGAGAAAATAAGGTAAATGATTACTTGGGGTTGTATCAAGCACCTTGGAAAGAACGCCTAAAAGTACCCCTATAATCAATAGTAAAGTCGAATAAAAGAACTGCCTTAATGGCGATATTTTTATTGGTCTACGAATCTCATTTAAAAAATCGATCATTTATACTCTCCCAATTATAAAAATCGTATTTAACGAATTGAATTACTCAGGGGTAGTTAGAATTGTTTTCGCAGTCGTTACAGTATGTATATCAATAATTCGTGCAAAATCAAAACATCCATTCACAGGCGCTTGGATCAATTGCGTATGTGTAATAATCGGCATTTGCTTCTCTTTCATAGAAAACCATTTTTTCATATCATGATTCAAATCTTCTCCCCGTTACTTAAGAAATTCAACATATAAGTATATGAATCCTTCTTGGATAGTCACACCTTCTTTTTAAAAAATGGTCGTGATTTCCACTAACTGTGCCCAGTACTATTGGTAAACAAAGCCGAAGTTCCCAGAAATATTTTTTTGTTCTTGATATGAAATGCGTTTCATCAATTACAATTATTTTGAATAACACAAGACGATAAGGAGTGAAGAAATTGTTCGTCCTAAAAGGAATCTTATGCTTAATCTTCTTATGTGCTTCTGTTCTGGTATTCGCATCATTTGCCATCTCTCAGTTCCCCAAAAACAATCTAAATAAAACAAACGAAAAAAACAAGGACGATTACGACTATTTATTTGATATCTATGGATAAGGGAACACGAAAGAAATAAATCATAAAAAGAGCCTATAACTAATTTTTTTTACCACATGTTATCGGCTCTTTGTCATTTGTTAATAACTGACATATTTAGTTGATGTCCATAATTTAGCTTTACCGTTGGCATTTCGAGTAATGGAACGGGAAGTTAATCTACCCCGTATCCGCCAAACAACGATCATTTTTATTCCACAACACCCCCTTATGGAAACTTCAAATCATGATCTTTTTCACATATAAAAAGAGTTCAAATTTGAACTCTTCTTGATATCTAGTTCCCCAGTCCTGCTCCATTATCGTTTTGAACATAAGTTACTTATCAGGTAATAACTGTATTTTAAAAATATTTGTTATGCCTGCGCGGTCGGTAAGAATTGTGATTGAAACCAAATCACCTTCTGATAAATCAGAAAGCTGAATTAGATCATTCTGCCGATATAGACTCACTTCTCCCCATATATCATATTGAAACTCCCCACGATACTTCTCATCATTGAGAGAAATACCTTCAACTATGAGAGATTTCTCACCAACTTCTTTTATTTCTGCGTAGAATGTCTGGATATCAGAATGTGACATCGACCATGCTTCTTCTTCGTAATCTTTATAGGCATTCACATATCCTGCAAAATAGCTAATCATTATGCAAATGAGTAAAACGGTGATGGTCATAACAATTGCAACTTTATTTGGGGGGATCATTGAAGGACGCTTGCCTTCGGTTGTGACTAACGCTTTATTGATATGTCGCTTATAGACTTGAAAATAAACGAAAACAGTAGCGACTAATATAAGTAGAATTGCAAACAGTGCAATAATAAAAATAGGAAAACCCATCTAATTGCCTCCCCTATATTCCAAAAGATTCTTTAAATATGTAGTAATAGCTTCTGGTTACATCAACACTTTTCCCATTCGCCATGGTAAGGATAAACTTCGACGAGAGTGTAGGTTTAATTCGTTTTACCTTATTTTTTGCAATGACAACTGAGTTACTTATCCGCAAAAATTTTGTTGGGTCTAGCAAACTGACAATTCGGTATAATCGGTCGGTAGCTTGATATTGTGATTCTTGCGTTTGTACCTCTACTACATGACCGAACGATTCGATACACACAATATCCTCTACCGATAAAATAACCCGCGCATTTGATCCATTTTCTCTTACAGTTAGGTTATCAATGAAACTATTGGTTTCACTTAATACCAAGTCGGCATGATCATCTATTTCAATTCCCCGTTCCTCAAGTGCGGTTTTAATTTCCTCATAACGTTCATTTCGAATGTCAAGTTTGATTTTCAATTCGTATCCTCCTTTCTTTCACCGTGATACACCATCATATTTTAAACGTACTATAACAATCAGATTTTTGTATTTCAATAAAAGATGAACACTTTACATATATAGCCTCATAGATTACATAAAATGGTGGATACAACTTGAAAGCAGTTTTTTCTATTGTACTGTTGTGAATGTGAAAAATGGTGAAAAACCAATCTCCGCTCCTCCATCAAGACACTCGGTATTACGAATTTTCATAGGCCATAAAAAAGAAAAAAACTGCCCTCGTGACAGTTGTGAATTTCAAATCTTCCAACCTATTACATGATTCGTGAGCCCTCTATAACCTAGAGCTATGTTTTAAAATTCGTTCTTTTATGGAATGATCCTCATTATTCCATACCTCGTGTTAGAGTTCCGATACTTGTTGTAATACTTCGTCAGTTGCAAATGCTACTATTTTTACCACCTTTCTCCCTCCAATATTTTATATAAATATTATTGTCCCAAATACAACAAAACGGCCATCTAATTGAGTGACCGTTTTGTGCAATTAAAACATTTTCCTTTTCCATGATATCTTGAATGATCACGAGAAACTTCCGATAATTATCCCTGCAAGGATCATGCTGATAACATGAAAACCAGCCGTTATAAAGTAAAGTTTCAACTTCATTCCTTCATAGAAGGTGTTCGTGGCAGAGGTACCGGCGATGATAAGACCCACTACTAACCCAAGCCATAAACCATCAACCGAACCGTCGATTCCTGCCCATCCTGCAATAATCGCTAACAAAAAGGAATTAACAATAGCCATCAAAATCGATCCCATCATCACTTTTCCTATGTTAGGAAGATCCTCCTCCTTTAATCCTTTTAACGATTGCCACGTATTCCAAAAGACTTTAGGTGAGTACCAGATTGAACCAAAAATACAGATAGCTACCGCACTTATCATTACTGCTAAATAACTTATTTCATTAAAATACAAATCCACGTCTTTCCCTCCAACATTAGGCCATTCAAGATTTGTTCTCAATTATAAAAGGATTAAATCTTAATAGCAAATAGGAATCCAAGGAGGCCGCCCTCCTTTGCTTGCCCGACCAGTTAGTTGAAGAGGGAATTCAATAAAAAGGGACCCCTTTCCAACATAGTAAAAGGGACGAATTAGTTATCTCGGAGTACCGCAACTAAAAAAATATATAAATAGATAGAAAACACCGCAGTTACGAAAAAAATCGTCCTTACAATTAATGGGGATATCCGAGAGTCTCAGCTATTCCCGTACATACTCCAAATAAATATCTATCAGTGGTTGATTTCGAAACCTTTTGTAGCATTTCCGTCCCCCTTCTAACTTGCTTAATCTATTTTGCTTCACTCTGTCATTTGTCTTGTTTGAATATTCCATTACCACATAAGCAACAGATAATGGAATCTCTACTAATGACATACTAGAAGTATAGACTCGTTTCTCGATGTTTTAATTTTGAATAACCCCCTCTTAAATCAGCTCAACCTTAAATTTAAAAGGACTATAACTAGTTTTTTGGCTATCATCTTGTTCAACAATTGGTGTTGTACCGCTGGAAAATCAAATCAGAAAGGTTCTCACTATTACTCTACTTCTTGTCTCAATAATATTTTCAGTTTCTCTGGAGGATTACAATGTGGATGATTCATATAGATTTCTTGCATATCACCCTTAAGGCTGTACCCCTGTTGCTGTAAATCATTAACTAGTCTTTCTCTTGTAAGATGGATCGATTCATAGCTACCTTCGTGTAAGAGTTGAGCACAATTCCGTTCAGAAACATTGGCAATTTCCAATTTAAAATCTATTTCTCCCAGCCTTTTCTTTAAATCTTCCATTGTAAGGTTATACAGATCTAGGTTGATGTACTCTGGTACTGCCATCATAGCCCTGTACGGTACAAGAGAATCCTCTTGTGCAATATCCTTCCACTCCATCTCTAGGGGCATTCGGCTAAAATTTCGCTCTAGCTGATGGATTGTATAATGTTTGACACGGTTGATAAACCTTCCCATGGTCCAAATTTCTTTATAATCGTACATCTGATAGATGTTACGCGCCCCTAAACCTGATGCTGTTAGATACGTCATTTCTGGAAGAACATATAGGGCAACTTCCTTGTCTTTCAAAGAATAATACTTTCTATACTGTTTTTTTAAATCTTCTCTTACAAGTCCCCCTCTGCCTATAACCATCTTGGACTCACCTCTATATGATTTAATTGATAACTGAATCTTATTTCCCCTTGGTTTCTCTTATCACAGAACATGACGACTTACAGTCCATCTACGACTTGTCTTCTTCAACACCGCAGGTTTTAGTTAATAAAGAGATTTACTTTTTTCTAGATTGAATGTATTTTTGCGTGAGGAATCCAACATTAAACACCGAAAAAATCATAATAAAGAAAAAGAATACCCGAACGAACAAAAACCTCTCGTCACCAATAAATTCAATATTAGATAAGGAATGATAAATAAGACAAATCGCAACGAAGATAAACAAAATTAATTGTCCTTTTATAGACTTAATCATAATATCCCCCTAAAATTCTAAGTTTTCTGTATAATTATACCATTTTTTCACTTACTTGATTCACTCAAATTCAATAGATCCGTAATTTAATAGATCCTCTCAATTCACGTACCGAGAGTATTGCCCCTTACAAACTATTGTATTTACCCCCAATTCGGTTATGAACCCATCGCATTTATACGAATCTTTTTCTTCTCCTAAACTTGGAATATGTTAATATAAAAGTAAAATATACCCATATTTGGTAAAGTTTATTCGAATTAATATAGTTAGGAAGGTATGTTGACTTGCTTAATAAACTTTTTGGCCCAAAAAAGAAACATTCAGATGATGAATACCGACTGATTTATGATTTATTCTATGACCGTGTTTACCGCGATGCTTATTTCGTTACTAGAGATCAACACTTAGCCCAGGATGTTGTTCAGGACACTTTTATTAAAGGGTTTAGAGATTTAGATAATTTAAAGGATAAGTCTAAGATCGGTGCTTGGTTATCTACAATTGCTACCAGAACAGCAATCGATTTAATACGCAAACAAAAAATATGGAACGGAATTCCGACAGAAGACGTCTATTTGGAAATAGATAAAGATAATCATACAAATTCCGTTGAAAAAGAGGTTGAAATAAAGCTTATGTTACAAGAAGTAGGAGAAGTACTTTCTGAACTTCGAATCGAGTATCGAGAAATCCTGCTATTAAAATACATTCATGAATTAAAAGAAAAAGAAATAGCGGAATTACTTCATTTAAAAGAAGGAACAGTGAAATCTAGAATATTTCGAGCTAGAAAAGAATTAAGAGACATTTTAATTTGTAAAAACTCTAACCAGTATATGGATGGTGAAGTATTATGAAAAGTCCCGATCCACGAAGGGATCACGTTCTTGGAGATTCATTGAAATGTCACTATCAAAACATCCCTTCACCACCCTCATCGAAAGAAGAAACATGGATAAACATAAAACAAGGAATGACAGAAAATAAAAAGAAGAAGCTGAGGTTTAAACCAGGCCTATTTGCTGCGTCTATCTTAATCGCATGCCTGATTGGAACATTAATATTTGAAAATAGACCAGGTAGTGCATTTGGTTGGATTATGAAATATTTTCAAAGAAGCAATGGTTCGATTCCTCAAATAGAAGAATCAATGAGCACTGGCGGGCCAACTCATACCCCCCTCCCTTCTCCTGACTCTTTAATCGAGATAGGTTCTTTTTCGAAAGAAGAGACCATGAGTTTAGCTGACGCAGAACTAGAAGTCGATTTTGATATCCTACTCCCGACTTTTTTGCCACAAGGAACCGAACTAATAGATGTCACTGTGTTTTACGACATGAATGAAACGAGTCATTATGTTATTTTAAATTACAGCAACCAACTCAAGATCCAGCAAATTGCATTTGAAGAGGAAATGAGGAGTACATCCATCGTTGATAATGAAGATATCAAGGTAGAAGCCATGAGGATTCATAAAGAAAGGGCAACCCTGTATACATTTAAGGATCAGACAAGTAGGCTAACCTTCACTCATATGAATACCAGTGTCATCATAGAAGGGAGTTTATCTGGACAAGAATTAATATCAATAGCAGAATCTATGGAATAAGAAGGAGCTACCTATAATTGTTCGACTAAACTGTTATAGGTAGCTCCTTTACTGTTTCTCTTAAATGAATTACCAATCATCGCAATAATCAACCTGCAAGTTTTGTATATTGTAATCTGACAGTTGAATCTTATTTCTGAATTATACCCATCAACCAAACAAAAAAGCACATTGGAATCGCAACCATTATTCCTCCTGCAAGTAAATAGACCATAGACTTGAGGATACATTTAAACACATCATATATAGCTCCTATTAAGTCATCAACAAATTTCACCACTACTGTCCCCCACACGCAAATATAACTCTATATGTTAACATTTTTTCCTTTTTTTAGGTTATTTTATTTCGTTATGTTAAGATTCACCATTAATGGACATGCTGTTTCGACGTTTCTTACCTTATACGTATCAACTTATAATTAGGAGATTCACTGTAATCCAAACGAGCTGGAGTATCACCATAATCCAGATATTAGGAAGTTGGGGTACTCGGAAAGAGATGGACTACCACCACAATCCATTTATTAGGAGAGTCACAGCACTCAAAACGAGTTGGACTACCATCATAATCCATTTATTAGGAGGGTCACGGCACTCAAAACGACCTGGACTATCACCACAATCCATTTATTAGGAGGGTCACAGCACTCGTAACGACCTGGACTACCACCATAATCCATTTATTAGGAGAGTCACGGCACTCAAAACGACCTGGACTACCACCATTATCCATTTATTAGGAGAGTCACAGCACTCGAAACGACCTGGACTACCACCATTATCCATTTATTAGGAGAGTCACAGCACTCAAAACGACCTGGACTACCACCATTATCCATTTATTAGGAAAGCCACTGTACTCAAAATGAGCTGGACTACCACCATTATCCATTTATTAGGAGAGTCACAGCACTCGTAACCAGATGGAATATCACAATACAGCGTTAACGTTATTTAAGTGTGTAGATACTTTTGATTAAGACATTATCAACAGTTTGCATAATGAATAGAACAAAGTGGTTGAGGGCATTATAGCTCATAGTAAATTCAGTTGTCATTTGTTGGAAATGAGGTGAGGTTTTGCCTAAGATATCTCCTCTTCAATCGTACATGATCATTTTGCTTTCGGTTGGATTGCTGAACCACGTTATTATTGTCCCATTATTATTAGGAGCATCAGGGCGAGATGCTTGGCTCGTCATACTACTTGTCTTTGTCTCTTCATCTCTATTAATAGGCTGTTTAATTTATATCACTCAAAATATGAAGAATCTACACTTTAAATTATGGCTAGAGCAGCAGTTTGGAAAATTTTTATCTACACCGTTACTCATGATCTATAGCTTGTTTGTTTTGCTCATAGGCATTATTTCCTTAAAAGATACACTGACCTGGACAATTGCGGCATACTTGCCCCAAACACCCATGTTTTTCCTTGCGATAACAACACTTGTCGGTTGTTTTTTTGCTACATGGCATGGAATTAGCACGATTGCAATCGTGAGTGGGATATTACTGCCTTTTGTTATCATCCTTGGTTTTCTAGTATCGTTTATCAATTTTCAATTTAAAGATTATACCTTGCTTTTACCAATATTGGAAGACGGATTTACTCCAATCTGGAAAGGAATTCCTTACATTGCTGGGGGATTGTTAGAGGTGTCTTTCTTGATGTTGCTGCTTCAGCATAAGTTAACAAAGAAACCAAGATTCAGAGGATTGATGCTGTTGTGCTTGTTCCTTACAGCTCTTGCATTAGGACCTTTGATAGGCTCGATTGCCATATTTGGACCAGATGAAGCCGCTAACCAACGTTACCCTCCTTACGCTCAATGGAGAATCGTTAGGATGGGGGAATATGTGGAACATGTTGATTTCTTTTCGATTTACCAATGGCTATCTGGTACATTCATTCGTGTATCGCTTTCGATTTATCTCCTGGGTGAAATATGGAATTTACAAAAGCATAAGTGGGTTCCCATGTTACTAGGCACATTAACCATGCTTGTTGCCATTTTATTGCCGATTAGTGACATGGCTTTTTTAGACCTGTTAGGAAGATATTATTTTCCTTCCTTCTGCATTTTTACAATTGGTACCCTTATTTTGTATGTCGTTCGTATCAAATTCTCTAGACAGAATAAAAGGAGAAACAGCGGATCATGAAACTATTCAAAAATAAGATGGCAAGAGGTCAAAGTTCATCCATTCAGACAGAAACTAAAGCCATGCAACCTCTCAATGAACAATCACTGATTCAACACTTTAATGTGTGTCAAGACGTAAAACACCATGTATACAAATTAAAACCAAATGATGAGCAATCTAAAATCCTATTCCTATACTGTGAAGGTTTAAGTGACAACCAAACGTTAATGCATGAAACGGTCCTTCCTCATTTGACTCGTTTTTACGAAAACTATGGTTTTCAGCATCGCAATGAAGTGACAGAGTCGAGTCAATTAGAATTAGAATTTATTACTCCTGAGGAGTGGGAGCAGACGGCAGAAACGGATATTTTTGAAGGCAAACTGCTGTTGTTTATTCCAAATATAGAAACCTTGTTCTCCCTCGACATCTCAAAAAAACCGTCACGAAATCCAGAAGAATCTAGTATTGAGGTCTCCGTTAAGGGACCAAAAGATGGATTTGTAGAAGAATTAGGAGTGAATGTAGCGTTAATTCGCAAGCGCATCAAGACAACAAGCATGGTGTATGAAACGAAAAAAGTGGGCGTTCGCACGAAAACAACCGTAGCGATTCTATACATGCGTGACATTGCTGAACCAAAGTTTGTTCAAATTATAAAGAATAAATTAGATGAGATTCAAATTGATGGTGCTTTAAGTGCCACTCAACTTGAGGAATTAATGAAACCGATAGAAGCTTTGTTTCCTTTGATGGCGTATACAGGTAGACCTGACTTTACCGTTAACTGTATCTTAAATGGCCGTGTAGCCTTGATTGTGGATGGGACACCTGCTGCGTTAATCGCGCCTGCTAATTTGTTCCTACTCGTGAAAACACCAGAGGATATTCACTATAGTGCACTTGCTGCTACTTTTGGTCAATTTCTTCGTTTAATCGGGTTATCCGTTTCCATATTTCTACCTGGATTTTGGGTGGCTATTCTTGCCTATCACCAAGACCAACTCCCTTATTACCTACTTGCAATGTTGGGAATTAATCGGTTGGGAATACCGATTGATGTAGTAGTGGAAATGTTTATTGCACTTGTCTTCTTGGAAATCCTACGAGAAGCTGGTATCCGATTGCCTTCTGCGGTCGGTTCCACCGTAACGGTTGTAGGAGGACTTATTCTGGGAGATGCGGCCATACGTGCAGGATTCTTGTCTCCTGGTATTGTTGTTATCGGGGCACTTACTCATGTATTTGGGTCAACGTTATCCAACCAGGCCTTATCGGGGACGATTAGCATCCTACGGTTCTTTCTATTCGTACTTTCCTCCGTGCTTGGCATCTATGGGTTCTTCCTTGGATTATTTGTTGTGCTCAGCCATTTAGCCTCTTTGCATTCATTCGGCTTACCTTACCTGGCTCCAGTATCACCTCCATATAAAGACGTAGCTAACGCGTTACTACGATTACCTTTACAATGGAGAAAAACACGACCAAAAATGTTGAATACTCAAGATCCAACAAACCAAGGGGATAGGCAAAAATGAGGGGATATAAAAGTATGTTCGTAATTCTCCTCCTCCTCACCCTTACTGGATGCTGGAGCAGATATGAAGTACAAAACTTGAACTATGCGACGGCTCTAGGAATTGATTATCAAAATGACCAATACATTCTTTATGTGCAACTACTTGATTTCTCGACAGTTGCCAAATTGGAGGGGCAGCAAAAAGCCGAACAGCCCCCCGTTTGGGTAGGCAAAGGAGAAGGTTCCTCTTTTACAGAGGCAGCAAATGATTTGTATATTACATCACAACAGCGTTTAAACTTTGGACAAATCTCGGCTATCTTATTTAGCGAGAGAATGTTACAAGCGAACAAAGTCGGGGAAGTGCTAGAATTGATTAACCGTTATCGTGAAATTAGATACTTATCTTGGATGTTTAGTACAAGTGAACCCATTGAAGATATTTTTCTCGCAACACCGTTCTTTAGATTATCACCAAAAGCATCAATTCTTCACAACCCCGAACAAAATTTCAGGCAGCGTTCCATTCTTACGCCAATTCGTTTGCAACAATTTGTATTAGACTCAAACGAAAAGTCTAGAACTAGTTTTATCCCAGAGTTATCGATCCGTAAAGGCCAGTGGAAGGAAAGTCATAAACCAAAAGAGTTACTTACATATTCAGGGATACATGTATATGACCGGAACAATTATTATGGACGAATCGATCTCCAGGAATTGTCCGGACTTCCCTGGCTAAATAGTCACACGGTCCGATTACCTCTTGAACTGTTTGCTGATGAGAAACTAGCTGCTATTATTGTCGCGGAAAAACCAAAGTTTGAAGTGATCCCCAACGTTCAATCAGACAAAGCGTTTTTCGATATTAGGGTAAAAGTGAAAGCTGGAATCAATGAAATGCATGCTGATCTATCCGAACAGGAAATCTCACAATTGGCCAGTAAGGAAATAGAAAAACAAATCCGAGATACGTATCAAACGGCATTTAATAAAGGGGTAGATCTTTACAACTTAGGGGAATCATTGTATCGCAAACATCCAAAACAATGGCAACACATTGCAAAAGGAAAAAAGCAACTCGTTATAAATAAAGATTCCCTTCGCCATGTAAATGTTGAAGTGAATATTCTTTACTCTGGAAGAATTAAATTACATGAACATAGTAAATCGACAAAGTGATTCAAGTAGAGATGTTTTCAATTCACCTTGATTCTTCTGTACTGGCATTGAAGAATCAAGGTTTTCATTAAAAAAACTAGTTCGAACATTATTGGCTGTTACTTTATAGCTATGTGAATTTCAATCTCTCCATTAGGGTAGTATTTTTCAAAATCAAATGAGTACGCTCTCTGTAAGATACCCGCTTCTTCTTGTTCCCAAATTTTACTCCAAGTATAAAAAATACCTTGTGGATCAGTTGTGTCTACTTTGAAAATACGATATTTATTGTTTTTCGGTATTTCTATCATAGATTCTCCGTTATGATTTTCAATCGCAATACTTAACGAATAATCACCTTTATAGTCACTTTCATAATTATGATAGACACCATACGTATTTTCGTTTTTCGGTAACTGTTCAGATGCCTCTTGCCAAAGGTCTGTGATTTTTTGCATGATACGTTCATCATTAAAATTATTGGTTCTTATGCTTTTTATAATTGATAATTTCAACATCCTCACCCTTTTGAGCTCGTTATCTTATATGTAAACTAAGCTACACCTTACTTTTGAAACATCTACTAGGCTTCGGTCCATCTTTTATTCCTACCCTCTAAAAGAATAAGCAGGCATTCCTTTCACATCCAATTTCATACGAAAAAGGCCGCCTGATAAAGGGTATTGTTGAAGCTGTTCCTCACTTAGTCCTGATCTTGCTGTCGTAATATATAATTCATTTAGATCTCGTCCTCCAAACCCGCACGAGGTTACATTCAATGCTGGGACATCTATCGTAGCAATTTGTTCTCCTGTTTTAGGATTCCATCTCGATACTTTTGCGCCACCAAAATGCGCAATCCATAACATGCCTTCTTCATCAATCGTCATCCCATCTGGGAGTCCTTCTTCTTTTGAGAAATTGATTATTTGTTTTGGGTTACCAATATCCCCTGTTTCCATTATAAAATCAAAACGAGTAACCGTTTTCGCTAAGGTGTCTATGAAATACATAAAGTTTTGATCTGGGGACCAGGCTAGTCCATTCGATAATCCTACCTTTGACAGCTTCTTTGTTACGGTACCATTTGGCTCTAAGCAATAAAGAGCACCCTGCTTATCAACAAACGTTTTATCCATTGTACCTGCCCAAAAACGTCCATACGCATCGCATTTCCCATCATTAAATCGATTGTTTTTCAGATGGCTCTCTGGTTCTTCAATGAGAGTAACTTCCTCTGTAGTGTAATTTAAAAAATAAAAACCGTCCTCCAATACCACAACAGCTTCGTCTGTATTTCGGGGAACAATGGCTCCAACATATTGTTCTAACTGAATACCACGGTTTTCATTTGTTTCTGGATTAAATAGGTATACCTTTTTTTCTAAAATATCTACCCAATACAATATTTGTTTTTCTCGATCCCAACACGGACCTTCTCCTAATGTCGCTTTTACATCCAATACCAGTTCTAATTCGCCTACCAAGCAAAATCACCTCGTCCTGTTTTCATTATCTTAATATACTTTATTCTGTAAAAAGGGACGAATTCCTTCTTAAAACGGAATGCTTTGTCATATTAATAATCATAACCACCCGTGAGAACGGGTGGTTTGTTCTGCGGCTGTAAGCCTTCGTTACTGGCCAGCCCTTCAAAGGGCTCTGAAAGTTCGCCAACCGCACTACTTTTCCAGCTAACCCTAAAGGGTTTCTCCTATTTCTTTTTGTTTTTTCTCTTTACTTCTTGACCAGTAAACGGATTAATAAACATCGCTGTAAGCTTTCCGGAACCGTACGCCTAGCGTAGGGTTTTCTTTTTACACAGAAAAATGCTTTGCTCCATATCGAAGCAAAGCACTGATTGGTTTCGTAGCAGCTAAATTTGGCCCTCACATATTCATTAAAATACTGCAACTTGACTGACATACTCTTCCATTTTTAATTTAAGGTTACTTAATTCTTTTAAATTATTAGTGGACGTCATAAATAAGGACTTATCGCCTACTTCAAGGGATTGATTTATTTTAAATTGTGAATAATTCATCTTGAGCGCGAGGTCTAACAGAGATATAAGCCGCTCTTTCATCACATAGTACTCCAAATCTTCCATCGCCATATAGAACATCTCTTGGTTATTGACCTTCACTAAGAAATACCACCCGTTTGTCATCGTAAATGTACGTTCGCCCAATACTTCAATGATATCTCCTTTATTTATGGTCATCACCATCTCATGAGTTGTATCTGGGCAAAAACAATCAATATTGTGTGCAAACTCTTTTGTAGAAATATAAGGTGCAAACATTGTCATCTCTCCTATTACATACAAATTTATAAACAATAGTCGGTGTCGAATATGAACAACTTCCGCATTTTATTAGTGAATGTGGTTTCGTATACATGATCGGAAATTATCTAGAAAGTTTATCCCTTCTACAACATCATTCTTTTCTGGTAAAAACGTATGTTTTTTTCCATCCAATACAGTATTGATTTCAATCCTTACTGGTAGTTTTCCAAATGCAGCGTTCGTAAACACTACAAGTAAATAATGATAAAAAAGAATGATTTCCTCATCTGCTTCAACAAGAAACGTGTTAACTGTAAAGGAATGACTTGCCCATTCGACGACGTCAAGCGTAACAGTAAGGTCGGTTTCAAGTTCCTCAATATACGTACTGAATTTTTGATACAAAAATAGTGGAGGCTTATTCTTTTTAGTATTTGATAAAAACCGAAGTAAATAATCGGTTGTTTTTGCTAAAACCGTGTAGTAATGAACCTGAGATTGAAACAACCCTGAATCGATATTCTCCCAATAATTATAAATTAGTTTCATTATGTTTAATTTGTTTTGTTCTTCTTGTGGAAGTTGATAATAATGTTGGACCACATGATTAATCATACATTGGGTCATCTGCCACCATTCTATTTGACTTGGATGTAGCATTAAAATATGTTGATAGTAGAATGTATAAGGGCACTTTATAAATGAATCTAGGGAATAATCCGTCATCGTTTTTACAGGGATTCCTGGTTGTCTCCTTATCATCTAGTTATCCTCCCTTCAAGCAATCGCCATTGAACTCATGTTTGTTTTACTGGTTATGATTGCAAATTTTGCTCTCGATAATATTGAGAAACATTCTCAATGGTTCTCAAAAAAATTTAATGTTTTTCCATTTGTTTAAGCACTTTATAGATGGAACACCAAGAACGCTTGGCATAATAAATAGGAATGGATTGACTTTTCGCTCGTTTCTTTATCACAGTTGAAAGGTTATGATTCACGTAATCCGTTAAGACAAGAATACAGCTAATATTGGCTGGTATTTCTTTCTTTACCATTTTTCCTTTTCTTCCATTAATATGTAAGATCTCATTGAATCCCACAGAGGTTAATTTGTCCTGAATTTCGCCTAAATGATCAGCACCTATAATAAGTAATGAACTCATGAATATCTCCTCATTTATATATTTTTTTGATTCTCACCTATTTCAGCTTCATGCAACCCACAACACGGACATTGATCATTGTCATTGAAAATTGTATTGTCTATCCATTCATCGTCATTGATAAGACCACACCATTCATAAATCATTTTATGGTTCTTTTCCCTCCTTTTAATTTTCTCTTGGCTATTTGCGTACTCTTTGTGTTATTGATTTCCTCTATTGTTGTACATTTTTTGTTAATTAACTTATTTTTAAATGACGTTTCCTTTCACCTTAAATGATAAACATTATCATTTACCAATACTTTAAATGAAAATGATTCTCAATGTCAACCGATTTAGTGAAATTATTTTCAAATTTTAAAAATATATGAGTGTCTGTGATGCAAACCGCAGATTTTAATACCCCTTAACATAAAGATTCCACCTTGCTCTCCACACTCCATTTTTTCTCAAGTATGCATATTTACGGAACGTTGGTGAAATCTAACAATGGGAATAAATTAATAATATATTTCAGGAGGAATAGGATATTGAACAATGAACCGATGAAAGACATTAAACAACAGCAACTAGATGAGTATCGAGTTCAGAACATCGGGAAACCGCTGACGACCAATCAAGGGAGGACGATTGCGAATGACAGGGAATTATTAAAAGCAGGCGAACGCGGTCCGACCTTACATGAGGATTGGCAGTACTTTGAAAAAATCACACACTTTGTCCATGAGGAGCAACCTGAGCGTGTCGTACATGCCCGAGGTTATAGTGCTCACGGGGAGTTCGAGTGCTACAAATCAATGAAGCATGTAACAAAAGCAAATTTTTTATCTGAACCTGGGAAAAAGACGCCGTTAACAATTCGTTTTTCAACCGTTCAAGGGGCAAAAGGGTCTTATGATACAGCGAGAGATTTACGTTGTCAGGGTGTAAAGTTATATACCGAAGAGGGAAATTATGATTTGACAACCATCGCAATGCCCGTCCTAATTAACTTTGACGCGATGAAATTCCCAGATGCGATGCATGCATACCAATCAAAACAAGATGATGATATTCCAACGGCAACTGGCGCTCACGATCGTTTTTGGGATTATGTCGCGAATAACCCAGAAGCGATTCATATGGTCACTTGGATTATGTCGGACCGAGGAGTTCTTAGAAGTTATCGTCATATGGAATCATGGTCCATTAATACATATACCTTTGTGAATGATCAAGGCAAAGTAACGTATGTACGCTTTGTATGGAAACCTGTTCTTGGTGTTCAATCCTTACTTCAAGAAGAGGCAATCAAAATCGGTGGAATTGATCCTGACTTTCATCGAAAAGACCTTCGGGAGGCAATTGAACGTGGTGCGTATCCAGAATACGAATTAGGCGTTCAACTAATCCCAGTCGAAGATGAAGACAAATATAATGCCGATGTTCTTGACCCGACTAAGTTCTGGCCTGAAGAACTCATTCCAGTCGAAATTATTGGTAAGATGACTCTCAACCGCAATATTGAAAATTACCATACAGAATCCGAACAAGTCGCGTTTAATCCTGCCAACGTTGTACCTGGGATTGACTTTTCCAATGATCCAGTATTACAGGGTCGACTAATTGCATATCATAGTGCACAACTATATCGGATCGGGCCGAACTTCCAAGAGTTACCGATTAATAAACCGGTTTGCCCATTCCATAATAACCAAAGACGTGGACCTATGCGTTATCGAATCGATGTGGACCATGTGAACTACCATAATAATTCGTTAGCAGATAATACCCCACACGAAACACCGATTGAAGAAGGTGGTTATGAACATCACCCAAAAGAAGTCGGTGGTCGTACAACACGGAAACGGGTTGATTCAGTAAGTGATTACTTCTCACAGACAAGAATCTTTTGGAATAGCTTAACGCCTGTTGAAAAAATGCACACGATTGAAGCATTCAGTTATCAACTCGGTAACGTCATGGACGAATCCGTTCGTCAGCAAAATGTGGACCTACTAGCGAATGTCGATGTGGAACTAGCATCAGCAGTTGCAGACAATATCGGTGTTGCTCGGCCAACAGGTAGTCATGTTCCAGTATCTGATAGCTACCCATCTTTAAGCCAGTACAACACACCACCTAGTGCATATACGAAAAAAGTTGGGATCCTAATTGGCGATGGGTTTAATGATCAGGAAGTGAATGAAGTCCTTACATTCTTTGACGAGCAAAAAGTGTTTTACGATATTATTAGTGAACGACTTGGATTCGTCACTGGAGCCAACGGGGCAAAAATCAAAGTGACTAAATCGTTTCTCACTTCTAGCCCTTATTTAGTTGACTCTGTTTACGTTGTCGGAGGACATTCTCCGAATGAAAAAAGGTTCAGAGAAAATGTTTTAGAGTTTGTGAACATGGCCTATAAACTCTACAAACCGATTGGCATTGCGTCAACAGGTCAGGAAATGACTGCACTACAAGGATTGGAAAACGTAGAAGGTGTTGTCCTTGCAGTAAATAATCCAAATTTCAAGCAAAACTTTGTGACAGCCATTGCGCAGGGCCGTTTCTGGAACCGAGACAATGATACAGGTAGCGCGTCACAAGGAATGACAGGAATCACAAAATAATACAACTTGAGGAGGGGTCTCCCCTCCTTTTTTATATTAAGGAAGTATAAGCGAAGACTCTTTCGTTGTATTTGGTTTGAGATGCAAAGCAGTTCCTGGCTTCTTCAGTATTATAAAATCGTTACATTATCAAATGGCATGGACTCTCCATTCACCAAAACATTTAGTACATCATGTTCTTGGTCCGTAGTTAAATAATATGTATACTGTTTGACACTTTCATTATGTAGATTGGCTTCATTTATACGGATCGTTACGCTTTCTCCCTGTGTTTCTACCTCTACTTCTACATCTCCACTTGAATGAAACACAATATAATAACCTTTACCGCTATTATTAATCGATTGAAGTTTATAGGTACGATCGATTTTATCTTGTACATGATTCGGCACATCTTCTACTTCCCTAAAACTCGATGTTGTTGAATGACAAGCCGAAAAAATTGAAAAAGCCAAAACAACTACCACTAATAATTTCTTCAAAGTCTTCGCTCCTTCTCAAGGTTCACTTAACCTAATTTTCAACTTTTCGTTCTAAAAGAATCGGTGTGATATTTAAAAAGATTGATATGATCGTCAGTAACCATAGCGCCCATTCCATTGCAGGTACGACATCCATTAATGCTGTCCAATCGTTTACCTTTACCCAACTTGACACAAGACTATATTTAGCACATAGTGTTAGCGCTGTGAATGATAATCCCATTGCCATTGCTAACTTATAATCTTTACCTAGACGAAACAACAAAATATTTGCAACCGTCGCTCCTATGGCAATAAGTCCTATTAGTAGCCACATAATGATACCTCCATTATCTGTTTCACGTATCCATCTTCTACATTATCATTCGTGATCCTCATTTAACCTCAACTGATATTTACTATGCCCATCTTTGATCCCAACAAGCTCAAATCTATTATTCTTATAAAAGGTATTTAACTTTACATTATCCGCAACACAATCTAATTTAAGATATTTTTGCTTACTGTGATTGTTCTCTATCCATTCTAGAATCCTTCTACCGATCCCTTTCTTCATATATGTAGGAATAATCGCAAGTCTATGTAAGTACAGATTTTTAGAGGATTGATCATCTCCCCAAATATGTCGATCCCATTCGATTTGTTTAGATAAAAGTGTAAATGTGGCAATGATTTCGTTCTCTTTTAAAACGATATACGTTTCTTGATTCGATATGGCTTGTTCAATCTCTTTATCGTCACCACCTTCTAATAGAAACCCCCACTGATTGATGTCTCGAATTTTCATCCATAAAGCGATTTGTTTTAGCATATTTCTAACATGAGAAGTATTTTCATTCATAGCCAGCTTTATTGTAAAACCTTCAATAAAATTCGTTTTCATTCTTTCTCTCCTTTTAGCTGTATAAATTTTCTTCCTTTTTCTCCATTTTAACCCAATCAAAAACGCGATTAAAGCATTCGACAAGGATTGCTTTAATCGCACCTATTAATAACATTCATATCCTATAGGTTTGTACAAAGAGTTAATTTGAAACAGCAGCTGTTTCTGTATTTACACGAACAATTTGCTTTGTTTCATTTGATTCAAGTGCTGCTAATATGACTTGCAGTGACTTCATGCCTTCTTCCCCACTGATAGGTGGGACGGTGTCATGGATGATACAATCCACAAAGTTTTCAATGACATGCGAGTTTGTTTGCCCGCCTTTTTCATTTGTTTGGATTTTATCTAGCTCATATTTCACCACTTCACCGTTTTTGTATTCAACAATCAGGGAATGTACTGGGTCATCTTCCAGCCTGATGACTCCTTTTTCACCATATATAATCGTTGAATTATCGCCTCCCGATACATAGGACCAGCTGGCAGTCAGTGTACCGATCACATTGTTTTCTGTTTTAAGGATACAAACAGCATTATCATCTACATCCGTATTTTCCTTTGCATTTGTCTCAACAAATGCGCCAACCTCAACAATCTCACCGAGTAAATAACGGATGAGATCTGATTTATGTACACCGAGATCTCCCATTGCACCGATAAATGCTCGTTTCTTATCAAAAAACCAACTTGTCGCCCCGTCAATGCTCCATCGTTCTGGTCCAGGATGTCCGAATGTTGTTCTAAAACTGTACACGTTGCCAATTTCTCCACTGTCAAGCAGTCGCTTTGCTTTTACATGGGATGCCACAAAGCGCTGGTTATGAGCGATCATTAGCTTTTTATGATTATTTTTTGCTGCTTGAATCATTTCCTCAGCTTCTTGTCTAGATGTAGCCATCGGCTTTTCACATAACACATGTTTACCAGCCTGTAAGGCATCAATTGTAACAGGTGCATGTAGAACATTTGGTAAACAAACACTTACCGCATCAATGTCTTCATTTTTCAGTAAGTCCTGATAATCTACGTATGCTATTGCTCCGTATAATTTCGCCATTTCAGTAGCTCGTTCCTCTACAATGTCACAAACAGCAACTATTTCAACATTTTCTTGAGAAGCATATTCTGGAAGATGACGACGTCTCCCGATACTTCCACATCCAATTACACCAACTCTAACTTTACTCATTCTATAATCCTCCCTACTATGTTTTAAAAGTATGAATCTCTCTTATTGACACAGGTGACTACACCGATTTTCACTATTTTATGATTGGCTTTATTCTTTAACCGCACCCCCAGCAAGTCCCTTTACCACTTTTTCTTGTGAGAAGAGATAGACAACTAGGATTGGAAGACTAGCAAGTGTCAAAGCTGCCATCAAGCCAGGAATATTGACAGAGAACTCCCCTTTAAAATCTTGTAGTCCTAATGGTAATGTCATGTTTTCTGGACTAGAAATTAAGACTAATGCAAAGATAAATTCATTCCACAGATGAATGAAATTATAAATTAAAACAGTCATTAAGGCTGGCGTTAGCATTGGAAGTATAATTCGCCAGAAGATCTGAAAATGATTACAACCATCGATTTTGGCAGCTTCTTCAAGTGTTTTCGGTATTTCTTGCATAAATTGAGTTAAAATAAAGATGGAAATTGGCAAACTAAATGCAATATAAGGGCCTAATAACGCCCAAATCGTATCAAGTACTCCCATGCTTTGCGAAAGTTTAAAAATCGGGATAAGCGTTGCATGAATAGGAAGCATCATTCCTGAAATAAACAGTAAAAACAAAAGCTTATTAATTTTAAATTTCATTCTGCTTAAAGGGTAACTTGCTAAAGATGCGATAATCATGACGGCAAAAACAGCGATGGTCGAAACCAATATACTATTAAAAAAGTAACGACTTAATCCCATTTCAAATACAGTTTGGAAATTTTCTAGATTAAAAGAAGAAAACAATGAAAATGGCTTTTCAAAAAAATGACTCTGCGTCTTTAAAGCTGTTGAGAACATATATAAAAAGGGAAACCCTGTAAAGACGAGCAACAAAACGGCAATGATATAAAGAGGTATCTTTTTTAATCCAATTGTCATACGTAGGCCCCTCTCTTCTTGCGATAATAGTCCATCACTTGAATAATGATGGTGACAAAAAGTGCAACAAAGAACATTACAAAGGCAATTGCGCTAGCATATCCCATATTGAAATTAATAAATGCTTGCTTAAACATATATGTACCTAATAACTCTGTACCATGGTTAGGTCCTCCACCAGTCATGATATAGAAAATATCAAACGCCTTTAATGAACCTACAATGGCTAAGATGGAAGAACTGACGATTGTTGGCATTAACAACGGGAGTGTAATGCGAAAAAACTTCGTCAACGGATTCGCTCCATCAATATCGGCTGCTTCATACAAATCTTCTGGAATACCAACTATTGCCGCTTTAAATAGAATCATGTAAAAGGGTGCAAACTGCCAAACAATGACGAGTAGTACAGCAAAAAGGGCAGTATTCGACTGACTTAGCCATGCAACGTTTTCAAATCCTAAGGTATTAATAAGCTGATTAATCAATCCGTTAATTGGATCAAACATCAACACCCATAACATACCGATTGCAACGGTTGACATGAGAAACGGGAAGAAGTAAATACTACTGAAAAACCGAATCCCTTTTATTGGCGCAAACAGCATAAGGGCCATGATTAACCCTAAAGGAATTTGAACAAACACGGATGTTAAAACGACCCATGAATTGTTTGTGAGTGCTTTCCAGAAAATAGCATCATTGAATAGGTTCAGATAGTTCTGTAATCCAACAAAGACCCCGACTCCCATTCCGTCCCAATCATAAAAGCTATAGATTAACGTGGATAAAATGGGATATAAAACATAAATCGAATACACGATGATTGCTGGTGCGACAAACAGTCCAATGGTAATGGCTTGTTTAAATTTTGTGCGTTTTGCTCGAGACTTTGGCTTTACCATTGATCTAGTATTCGCTACTTTCACTTCTGTTGTTTCCAACAAACAGTCCCCTCCTTTTTAGGTATATCCAAGGGAAGGAGAATTCTCCTCCCCTTTTATGTGCTACTCTAGTACCTCTTTTGCTTTTTCTTCCATCTTCTTAGCAGCTTCTTCTGGTGTCATTTCCAATCCATAAATCGCTTGGGTCGTATCTTTATGCAGTTCAGCTAATTCTGGAGGAAGTGTTTGGTCATATGGCATTTGTAAATGGGTTGCTCCTTGAACAACATCATAAAAACGTTTTGTAAACTCATCATTAGGCTCAACAACTTTTATAGCGGAAAGTGAACCTGTACGATCCATATAATTTTGAGCGGTTTCTGCACTTGTAAGTTCTTTAACTAATTCAGTTGCTAAGTCAGGGTATTTCGTGTTTTTTGCTACTGACCAAACAGGTCCTGTTGCTGCACCAACATGGGTTTGATCTCCCTTACCACCTTCAACTGTTGGGAATAAGAAGAAGTCCAGTTTTTCTTCGAACTCAGGTGCTTCTTGTCTTACGTTATTTAGGAAAGAAATCGTCATATCCATCATTGCAGCCTGACCTGAATAGAGTAATTGACGACCTTGCCCTTCATCATACGGAACTCCATTAAAACCTGGGTTGAATGCACCTCTTTCAACCATTTCTTGTAGATATTCCCCTGCTTGAACATAGCCTGGATCATCAAACCCTCTACCTTCCCTGTTAAAAGCACTTTCGAATAGTTCTGGTCCTGCAATACGACTCGCAAAGTTCATGAACAGGTAAGCCCCTGGCCATTTTGTTTGATTTGCCAATGCAATCGGGATAATCCCATTTTCTTTTAATGTATCAATGACAGTTAACCACTCATCATACGTTTTAGGAGCTGTTAATCCGTACTTTTCAAAGATTTCTTTATTGTAAAACACAACATCAATGGATAAACCTAAAGGCAGACCATACACTTTATCATCAAAAGTTGTATTGGCAAGGGCAAGATCATTAAAATGAGACTTATCAGTCGCCTCTGTAATATCTAACACTTTTCCTTGGTCAACAAAGTTCTTTAACCAGCCACCACCCCAGTTGCTAAAGACATCAGGGGCTTCATTACCTGACATAGCCACAGAGAGCTTTTGTTTAAACGCATCATTCGGAATTCGAAGTACTTTCACTTCTACATCAGGATGTTTTTCTTCAAATCTAGCAACAGCTTCTTCATATACCTTTTCTTTCTCACCTGGATCAATATGCCAGAATTCTAACACTTTCTTACCTTCATTACTTTTGCTGTCCTCGGCCTCGTTCGCTGATTCATTGCTTGTTGTATCACTACTCCCACCTAGACCACATGCAGCTAATAATAAAACAGATAAAATTGTTAATATAGGAAACAACTTTTTCATTCTTTTCCCTCCTGTTTATCGAATAAGAAAGTAAGTGTCTACCTTAACTACCTCAAACTTACGAAATTTTGTTACGCTAGAGCAGATTGCTTTTTCAAATAATTTAGGCTGATTTCAATACTTTCAAGTGGGGAGATCCTTGTTTGATCTTGTTCAACAATGAACCACTCCACATTTGAATCTGGTCCTTGCTTTAGTACCCCTTCTAGGTCTACTCCACCTGTTCCTAATTCAGCGAAAAATTGTTCATCGTCAGTAGTCATATCCTTTAAGTGGACAAGAGGTGTTCTTCCTTTATACCGTTGTAACCACTGGACTGGATCTTCTCCAACTTTTGTTAACCAGTAAATATCAAGCTCTACTTTTACCCATTCAGGATTTGTTTCTTCAAGTATGGTTTCAAGTGCAGTACGTCCATTTGAAAGAAGCTCTAATTCAAAATCATGATTGTGATAACAGAATGTAATGCCTTCTTTATGACACTCTTGGCCAATATGATTTAAGCTTTTGATCAGTTGTAGATAATCTTCTTCGTTGCGTCGTTCTGGAGGAAGGAAAGGACATACAATTTTATCGTTTCCTATTGCTTGTTCGTAGGTGATAATCTTACTTAAGTTATCTTCTAATGAGGAAAGAGGTATATGGCTTGATGTAACCTTTAATCCAAGTTGATCCAAAGCCTTTTTTAATTCCGTCTCAGAAAGTCCATAATACCCAGCAAATTCAACTCCTTGATACCCAAGGTCTGCGACTTTTTCTAAAGTCCCTAAAAAATCAGCTTTGCATTCATTTCGTAGTGTATACATTTGTAGTCCAATTGGAATGTTCATTCTTCAACTCACTCCTTTAAGATCATTTTTCATTTTTTCGTTTTATGTACATGATTCGCTGTTTTCACCTCCTTAAAGAATTTGAAACCGGTTTCATTTTTCCACTATAAAATAGCGTTAAATGCGATTATTAATGGAAATTTACAGGATTTGATTGAAACCGATTACATCAGATGCAGCATCCTTTGCTAAAAAGATGCCTTTTTAAACCCACATGAATCTCTTATTGTCAATTTCGTACTTAACACATGCTTAATTTTGGTTATCTTTTCTCCATTAATTTGTTGGAGTAATAACTCCATTGACCGTTTCCCCATTTCAAAAAATGGTTGTTCGATTGTCGTCAAAGCAGGCTCAAAAATATCTGAAAACATGATATTATCAAAACCTACAACCGCAATATCTTCAGGTACTTTAAGACCTTGTGCTTTCGCAGCTTTTACCACCCCCATTGCCATTAGATCGTTAGCTGCAAACACAGCAGTTGGCGGATAATCGATAGCTAACAACTTTTGCATCTGATTGTAGCCTGATTCAAAAGAGTTGTCTCCTTCTTGTACTAACAAACTATCTAATTCCAATTCATGCTGAAGCAATGCTTGGCGATACCCTTTTAATCGATCTCTACTGATTGATATTTCAAGTGGTCCAGAAATATGAGCAATCCTTGTATGCCCTAGTTTAATAAGATGTTCCGTCGCTTCTCGTCCACTACTAATATTATCAATTGATACAGTCGGAATATTAAATCCATCATTATAATCTGATGTCAGAACAACAGGATAGTTTGCAGCGACCTCGGTAATTACCTTTTCATCGAGGGGTATGGTTAATAGAATCATTCCGTCCACTTGTTTTTGCTTTAACTCATTTATAAAGATTTCTGTTTTATGAGGGTTTTTATTGGTGTTGCCTAAAAGCACTTTATACCCCTGCTTCGTTGCTTCGAAATCGATTCCTCCAATCATTTGAGGAAACACATTATTGATAATAGTTGGAACAACAACAAGCACCGTTTTTGTTTCTGTTCTACGAAATTGTCTGGCAAGTAAATTCGGTTGATAGTTTAGTTTTTCAATTGCAATAAGCACTTTTTGTCTCGTTTGTTCTTTCACTGTCTCTGGATTTCGCAACACCCTTGAAACAGTGGCTTTTGATACGTTTGCTAATTTTGCAACATCACTCATTTTGGCCATGTTATTACTCCTCATCATTCCTGTATAATCATGTTAGTAAACTATTAAACTACTACATTTAAAGCACACAAAATGTAATCGGTTTCAAATATAAATAAACTAGTTGGTTATCTTTGTCATTTAGTATAATGAATTCCATTTTATATTTCAAGGTCTTTTTTAGAAAATTTTAAATTATAGATATAATTATGAATAACTGAACAGCTATTTAAGTTGTTTTTTTAATAGAAACAAAGGCGCTTTCTCATGAAAGAAAAGCGCCAAATTAATGTTTGTTTATGCCTGTTACAATAGGTCGTACATAACTTTTTTAAACCTGCTGTATTTTTGCTTTCTTATTTCTGCTCATTTTCAAGTTAACCATTAGCCATACACCTTGAATGGATGCTGGTATGATGAAGGCTATAAGTAAAACAATAAATGCTATGAATTTTAATTCAGGTGTTTGAACAGCACCTGTCCCATCAACTTCCCTAAGCCAAACGAATGCTGTTCCAATTACAAAAACAACAGCCCAAAATAAGTTAGCGACCCACCAAAAGAACCAAAGCGTTTTCATCTTATCACCCTTTAACTTTCATCATTATTTTGAAGACAAATTCTCAATATTTTTTTCAATATAGACGTTATTTCCATTAAACTCCTTATATTTCCATATTAAAACAAGAATACTATTTCGTTATTAGACCTTAATTATATTTTCTCCTAAGACTCGAGACCTATAAAACTCGAATCTTCTTTTACTTTTAAAAATCGGTTTAGTTATAACGAATCTTGGACTAGTTTGTGAATGCAATCTATTACAATTTCAGGTTTCTCAAGGTGAACGGAATGTCCCGTATCTGTTTCAATATGTTCAGTATTATCGGTTAAATGGGTTAATAAAACCTGGTTTCTCCTCCAATTTTCAGGTTGATTTTTTGAACTTATGACAATGACGGGTAACTCCTTACGCAAGGGTTTGGCATGTAAAAGCTGTGTAGCGGATGTGACCGAATCCCTATATTCTTGATAGGCTGATTTATAAGCACCTACTGTATATCCGATGTAGTTGAGTGCAGGATCAAATTCCTTTCCAAGAAACTTCCTACCTATATTCTGTTTAAACATTCTAGGTATACCGACTAATGAGGTCATGTATCCAAACGTTACAAGCCTTTGAAACTTCTTCATTCGTTTCATATTTTCTTGAGTAAGGACATATTGATTCTCGTGTGCCGTATCAACCAAGACTAGCCCTATCACCTCATCAGGATACATACTTGCAAAGAGCCTCATGGAAAGACCGCCATAGGAGTGACCGACTAAGAGATAAGGTGGATTTAGATTGAGATGACGTAAGACTTCTCTCATTTCTTCAACACTATCAATAGAGGTCATCGTTTTCCTTTTCGTTTTACTCCAACCGTAGCTGCCTCGGTCATAGGAAATAACACGAGCAACCTTAGAAATCTCTGGTTGAACATAGCACCAATCAATTGAGATTGAACCGAATCCCGCTTCAAGAATTACAGTGACAGGTCCTTCCCCCGTCACAATTGCGTGAACATTTGAGTGTCTTGTTTTAATCATTTTCCCTGGTGGGTCAACCTTATTTTTACGATCCAACATGATATTCCAAAGTGTCAAAGGAAATCCAATCACGCCTAACGAATTACGAACAAAAGTAGGTAAAATGAGTATCTCCTCCATTTTTTTCCATAATCATCTCTGTAGAATATAATTCAATCATGCTTTGACTTATTCCTTCTTATTGAGGCAAGTTACAGTGTTTCATGAGAACTTGATACAAAAAAAGTGCATGAAACCTTCTAAGATTCACGCACCCGTTGAATGGTTGAATATTTACCTTTTGACCCTTTGTAACAAAACTTCTATTGTTTCATAATTGTTTTAATACGTTCTAATTCTTCTCCCTTATCTACGTATTCGAAAAAACCTAGTCGATTTCCCCAAGGGTCTGTGAAAGTTCCCCATTTCACTGGTACTTCAGGTCTTGAAAGTATGTCAAAACCATCAATCTTTAATTCTTCTATAAGTCGATCTCTTTCTGCCTCAATGTTTGTAACTCCTAGACGTAAAGGTCCATTACCGTAGGTCAGTGTGCCTTCTGCGACTTGCAACCAACAACCGGGAATGAGTTCCCACTCAGCAAATCCCTCATGTGGAATAAAATCTGGCTTCCTATTTAGCAGTGTTTCATACCACTTTTGACCTTCTTTAATAGTAGTAACTCTAACCTGAGTTGTCATTTCAAAAATCATGTATCTCCCTCCCAAATCAGTATGTTCAATTAAAATAATACTATAATTTGGAAGAAATCCTGTAAACATTTCAAGGAGCTCTTACCTCTAATCCAAAAAAATGGTTATGACCTCCTTCATACTTTACGTGTGGGCTTCATTTATCCATGTTTTCAGATATTCAATGAATTTTTTCGTAGCAGGGGGAAGTGTTTTTATAGATGAAGCCGCTATTCCAATTGTTCGATAATATTCTCCCTCTAACTGAAGAGTTCGAACATTGGCAGGTAGGTGATGTAATACCATTTCAGGAAGGATACTAATCCCCATACCATTTTTCACCATTGAGATAATGGCTTGGTCGTCAGAAAGTTCAAATCTGACAGAAGGTGTAACATTGTTTTCTTTTAATATTCGGATTAAATCATAATCGCTCCCTTCTTTTGACTTGATTAAAGGCTCCTCTTTGATCATTTCAAACTGGATCTCTTCTTTCTCAGCAAGTGGGTGATCTTCTGAAAGGATGCATAGCATTCGATCTTTCTTTAATGGAATGACCTCGAAATGATGTAGCGTCGGTAGAGATACAAAACCAAAATCAACCATCCCCGTTGAAATCCAATGCTCGACATCATGATAATCACCCTCCAGCAGCTTAACCTCAATCGAAGGGTGGTTCTCATTAAAAATCTTCAGGATTTCTGGCAGCCAGTGAATAGACACACTGGAAATCGTCCCAATCCGCACGGTCCCAATTTCAAGGCCATTGATGTTCGCAACTTCCTGCATCAATTCTTCGTTCCACTTCAGTATTTCACGTACGTATTGGAGCAACCTCTCCCCATTACCAGTCAAATGAATGCCTGAGCGACCGCGATTCAGGATAGAAAAACCCCATTCCGATTCCAGGCTTGAAATGGCATGACTCACGGCAGATTGAGTTAGACCAAGTGTATCTCCTGCTTTTGTGAGACTTCCTAATTCCACCACCGTACTAAATATCTCAAATTTGACTAGAGACAATGTAACCTCTCCTTTTGCATGAATTTTTTTAATGTTATACTTCATAAACATTCATTTTTCTAATCCTAATTTTACATCTATACTATTTATTAATCAATTTTGGATAGTAGAGGTGTTTAATGATGAAGCATGGTAAATTATCAGGGATCGGAACAAACAAACATTTACAAGCAAATCTCATGATGTTACTTGTTACGATGCTTTGGGGTTCTTCTTATTTGTTTATGAAGATGGGACTCGATTCATTTCAAGAGTTTAATTTAGTCGCACTGCGTTTTGGCATAGCCTTTCTTTTAGCTGGAGCTGTATTCTATAAACGTATCATTCGCATGAATTTGAAAACATTCATTTACGGCTTTATACTTGGTACCATTTTATTTATTGTCATGTCAGTCGTCATCTTCGGATTAAAGTTCACGTCTGTTTCAAACGCAGGATTTTTATTTAGTCTCTCCGTCGTATTTGTCCCAATATTAGTAGCAGTGTTTTTTAAAACAAAACCTGATTTCAACGTTATTTTTGGAGTTTGTATCGCCATTACAGGGATTGCACTATTAACTTTAAAAAATGAATTACGTATTAATTTTGGAGATTTTCTAAGCATATTGGGTGCGATCTTTTATGCCATACAGATTATTGTGACAGATAAATTCACAAAGAGTGTTGATTCGATCACACTCGGAATTTTACAATTGGGTGTTGCAGGGGCTTGGGGACTGGTGTTTTCATTCCTGTTCGAAGAGCCACAATTACCTAGCACAACGGATTCATGGGTTTCTGTTATGGCATTAAGCGTTCTGTGTAGTGCAATTGGTTTTATCGGTCAAGCGTTCGCGCAAAAATATACCACCCCAACCCATACAGGCCTTATCTTTTCATTAGAACCCGTTTTTGCAGCTTTCTTTGCTTTTATTTTCTTTGGTGAAACACTTCACAAAAATGGATACATCGGAGCCATTCTTATCATGATTGGTGTATTACTCGCTCAGTTCACATTCAAAAAACCACTATTCAGAGTTCGATTCAACCATACAGTTGACAAGTCTAATGTGTAGCCCTACTTTATTAAATCACTCACTATACTTACATGGTCCCCTTCAATCACCGTTACTTTTCGGTAAAGTTGAAATACGCCTTATATATTGAGGATAGAGAGAAAACATGAAATAAGATAACAAATGGAGGATGAATTAGAAAATAAATTCATCCTCCATTTGTTATTGAAGGTTTAACTTATTTATCCAATTTGTTAAAATGGTACTAATTGTAAATGATTGGAGGCTAAAGTAGTGGCAACAATTGAAGACTTTTTAAAATTGGATATACGTATTGGTACGGTTATGAAAGCTGAACCCTTTCCAGAAGCACGAAAACCTGCCATCAAATTAGAAATAGATTTTGGAGAGATTGGTATGAAACAATCATCGGCACAAATTACCAAAAGATATATACCAGAACAACTCATTGGCCGTCAGGTGGCTGCAGTAGTCAATTTCCCTCCAAGACGTATCGCTGGTTTTAAATCGGAGGTATTGGTAATTGGAGGTGTACCAGAAGAAGGTGACGTTGTACTTTTAAAGCCAGATGAACCTGTTAAAAATGGAACCCCCATCGCATAATTTCAAAAGAACATCTACTTGTTTATAGTAGTTACGTATGCGATTGTCAAATCGAATAAATGTCCTATTTCGCATATGAAGTATTTCATTTGAACCAATCTTTGGTTTGAATTACTATATAAGGAGAACCTAAATCGTAATTTTGGAGGTGAGTTTATGAATATCATCGCTAATCAAGATAAGCTTGGTACTTCTAAAATTGACCTATTTTTATTTAAAATATTGTATTTATTAAGTTTTAAAAAATCGACATGGCTAAAGAAACAAATCATCCAAATGACAAAGGACCTTGAAACGGTAAAAAGCAAAAAAATCTTCTAGTTTGCGATTGTGAAAAAAGCATCATGGTGCTCAAGGGGAACATTAGGACAACTTAAAATACAGCAAAAAGACTAGTTGAAAATGATCAACCTAGTCTATTTTTTTTGCTACATTTCTAATCACCCTACTAATTGAAGGTGTTTTACAATTTCTCACCCTGATTTGAATCCATTAAGATATTCTTCTTCTGTTTTACCATTCTAAGCCGTTTAATTGTTATTGTCACTTTGACTTGACGAGATTTTTCGAGAAGCTAAAGCGATCAATCCACCAATGGCAATTAATACAATGTCAATCACAATCTCCATTCCCTGAAAGGCATCAATATAATTTACCAAAAACCAACTTTTTCCACCATTAGTTAAATGATTGATGAATCCCCCTACTCCTTGGATAAGAAATAGAAGGCTAATTCCACTAATAATTT
Organism: Bacillus nitroreducens; assembly: GCF_964021195.1. Taxonomy (NCBI): domain Bacteria; kingdom Bacillati; phylum Bacillota; class Bacilli; order Caryophanales; family Bacillaceae; genus Bacillus; species Bacillus nitroreducens. The sequence continues at coordinate 107,094 of NZ_CAXHYI020000001.1, forward strand.
CCTTCACAATGAATCACCTCTAACGAATTTTTTAGTTTATTATGCCTCTAAGACCGATGTTGAAAAAAACTGCTCCGATGACTCCTGTTGCAACTAAGAGTGATGAAATTGGAGCTTCACTAACTTTCGATCTAATTTTATGAAGTATTTGATGTAGTCTTTCTTTAAATATAAGGTTTACGCCTACCAATAGCAAAGATGGAAGGATCATGACTAGATTGTATCCAATGATTAGTAGGATAGAAGGTGTCGTCTTAATTGTTAGATGATCTAATAAAAAGACGGAATAAACGTAAGGCAATGCCGTCACAAATTCAATAAGGAAAACAATGCATCCTACTATAAGCATCCCTTTATTGGTTGTTCTTTTAGGAATAAATGAAATGATACGTTTTTTTGTAGCCTTAGTTGGTTTACTGAAGCTTATGAGAGCAAGAACAGCTCCAAACAGGATATAGAACCAATTGATGAATTCGATTTCAGATAATTGTTCTAACCTCTGTAAGAAAGGAATGCCACCAAAGTATAGGAATAAACCCATGATGAAGTAACCTAACTGAGTAACAAAAAGAAAAACAAGTAGACGAGAAGTTAATTGATTGGGTTGTGTCAATAATAGATAGGCAGTTACAGCAAGTACACCAGGACTAGCTATATCAATGCATGCACAAATGGAAATAATCATAATAACCATAGACAAATCTATGGATGAAGCAGGCATTAAGGCTTCTATCGTTTCAATCAAATGAATGGTCCCCCTTTCCTTGATGTGGTATTATTAAAATAACACACCGTGCTAAAAACATAATAACACAGTGTGCTAAAATAAGGAAGTGATATTTATCTATGCCAAAAATTGTGAATCACGAACAAAAGCGGAAGTCGATTGCCGAGGCAGCTTGGAACATTATAAAAAAAGAAGGCGTTGAAAAAGCATCTATTCGCAGAGTTGCAGCTGAAGCAGGCATGTCTGCAGGTGCATTAAGGCATTATTTTTCAACTCAGGACGAGATGTTATTGTTTATCATGAATTACTACTTGGAGGAAGGAAAAAAACGCACTCAAACAAAGGAATGGTCTGAAAACCCATTACAGGCAGTGGTGGAAGTTTTATTAGAGCTTGTACCTATTGATGAAGAAAGGAAAATTGAAACGAGTGTTTGGTGGATCTTGGCACTACGTTCCCTTACGAGTGAAACATTAAAAGAAAAAACAGTTGAAATGACGAACGGTACATATGAATTAGCACATTCAATGATTCAAATATTGGCTCATCAAGGGTTGTTATTAGATTCCTCTCAGGTTGAATTAGAAGAATCTAGATTATCAGCATTGATTGAAGGCTTGTCCATTCATGCACTGTTAAGACCTGATGAATACTCTCCAGAAAAGGTAAAGGATATAATTCGTTATCATGTAGAATCCATCTGCAAGGAAAATTAATGACGTTCATTGGGTTGTGCATATCATTCGACTGAACCATCAGTAACACAAACGGCGGTTTAGAATTGTTCTAAACCGCCTTTGTTTCAGAAACTGTTAAATTGTCACTGCATCAAATTTTTCTTGATAGAGTGGGAATTTGCTAATCAACTCGCGTGCTTCTTGTTTACAAGCTTCTAGCACCTCTTGATTCCCAATATTTTGTGCAACTTTGTTCATGATTGCCGCTATTTGTTCTACTTCCGCTTCCTTCAGTCCTCGTTGTGAAATTGCTGTTGTACCAATCCGAACGCCACTTGTAATGGACGGCTTTTGCGGATCAAATGGAATCATATTCTTGTTAACCGTGATTCCTACAAAGTCTAGTGCCTCTTGGAACTCTAGTCCCGTGATTCCTTTCGGACGTAAATCCACCATCACGAGGTGATTATCTGTTCCACCACTCACAATACGGAACCCGTCTTTTTCTAAGCAGGATGCCAAATGCTTTGCATTTTGAACCGTTTGGATCATTAATTGTTTGAATTCTTCTGTTGCGGCTCGCTTAAACATATAAGTTTTCGCTGCCATCGTATGAACATGGATGGATCCTAGTGTTCTTGGGAATACGCCGCGGTCTAATGCTTTGGCGTGCTCTGCTTTACACATGACCATTCCTCCACGTGGTCCACAGATTGTCTTCGTTGTGGAAGATGAAACGAAATCAGTGTGCGGGATTGGACTCGGAATGATTCCAGCCGCCACCAAACCAGAGACATGGGCAATATCCGCCATTGAATAAGCGCCTACTTTTTTCGCGATATCACCTATTCTCTCGTAATCAATTAATCTAGGATACGAGCTTCCGCCAGAAATAATGAGTTTTGGTTTATGCTTCAATGCTAACTCTTCTAATTCCTCGTAGTTAATTTGTTCCGTATCTTCGTGAACGCCGTAATGGATAAAATGATAATATTGACTTGTTTGGCTTGCCTTACTTCCATGGGTCAAGTGACCGCCTTGATCGAGACGCATGGACAGGACGGTATCGCCTGGCTTAAGGACAGCTGCATACACACTATAATTCGCCGTAGAACCAGAAATCGGTTGAATGTTCGCATGTTCTGCTTTAAATAAAGCCTTACATCTTTCAACACCTAAAATTTCCATCTGGTCAGCATATTCTGAACCTGATTGATAACGAGCGCCTGGATACCCTTCTAACGTTTTGTTTGTGAACACTGAGCCCTGTAATTCTAATGCAGGAATGGGAGCCGTACTTTCAGATGCAATCATTTCAATATTGTTTTCTTGACGCTTTAACTCTCCTACAACAATGTTATACAATTCCTCATCTGCTAGTTTCGTAGCTTGTAACATCGTTACCACCTCTTTGGATTTATTTTTAAAAAAACAGTTGTGATTTATATAAAATGTGTCTGGAAAAGCCTAAGCTTCTTCTTTTCTTATTCCTCTTTCGTAATACGATTGCCACACGTCTTCTGGAACCATATTTCCTCCCGTACTCCATGCGATGTGCGTCGCATCTTTCATATAAGGGAATAAATCATTGTTGGATAAATATTGACTTTGGGAAAATAATAGGGCTGGTCCAGGAATTCCAGCAACGGCAGAGGGTTCAAGCTTTTTCCCTTCTTGGTCGGCTATTTCACGTAATAGGACAAATAATTGTTCGTCAGAAACCGTATATACCCCGCTAATTAGCTCATTGAGTAACTTTCCTACAAACCCAGACGCTCTTCCAACAGCCAATCCATCTGCGTCTGTTTTATTATCAAGTCCAAAGTCACGAACGGAAATTTGGTCATGCTCCCCTGTCATTAGCCCCAATAACATACACGGTGAATGGGTAGGCTCGGCAAAGAAGCAATGCACATCGTCACCAAACGCACATTTCAATCCAAAGGCAATCCCGCCAGGTCCTCCACCGACCCCACACGGCAAATAAACAAAAAGTGGATGTTCAGCATTGACGGAAATTCCTCGTTCTTCTAATTGATTTTTTAATCGTCGGGCAGAAACGGCATATCCAAGAAACAGATTGACTGAGTTCTCATCATCAATAAAATAACTGTTTGGGTCGGCGAGAGATTCCTTTCTCCCCTCTTCGACCGCTTTGCTATAGTCATCCGAATGCTCAACAACACTGACTCCTTTGGATCGAAGCAAATCCTTTTTCCATTGTTTTGCATCCTCTGACATATGAATGGTGACGTTAAAACCAAGCATGGCACCCATGATGCCAATACTTAATCCTAAATTTCCTGTGGAACCGCATACAATTGATTGTGTAGAAAAAAACTCCTTAAACTCATTCCTCGCAAACTTTCGATAGTCACCTGAATGATGAATCATGCCAGCCTCTAGCGCTAAGTCTTCGGCATGCTTTAAAACTTCATAGATTCCTCCTCTTGCTTTAACAGAACCTGAAATTGGTAACTGATAATCCTCTTTTAAAAACAATTGGCCTTTAATCGACGTTTGATAGATTTGGTCTAGTTGTTTTTTCATTGAAGGAATCGGTACTAAAGGTGACTCAATGATGCCGTTGTTCATCCTCGTTTCAGGAAAAACCTCTGCAAGGTAAGGGGCAAATCGTTTTAACCTTGCCTCTGCTGTCATTACATCATTCTTACCGAGTGGTAGACTATCGTAGACTTTTTGAAATTCTGAATATGTATCATTTTCCCAAAAGACTTCTTTATACTGGATGATTCGTTGAATCAGTGGATGTTTCTTCCATGATTCAACAGACTGGGTCACAGACAAATTTCTCTTCCCCCCTTACAGAAGTATTATTCACTATGTTGATTTAATTTTTATTATAATGATGAACTATTTTTCTGTCAATTCAAACTTTTCACTATACTGAATGAATTTACTTTATAGTAATCATCATAATGGTAATTTATTACTAAACTAAAAATATAGAATTTTATAAAAATGATTGATTCTTGTGATTTTTTCTGTATAATCAGATTATATTCACGTAAATTACACTACACTCTCATTTCTATTACATACTTCGATCCTACTTCTTGCGTGTTGTTTATCACATCTTGTGCATATTACATAAAGCTAATCACTTAAATTGTAAGCGTTACCAATCAAATCGTTCTTTAAAAAGAAAACTTGATCGTTGAGTTTTAAGGAGGTGAAGAATGGTAAGGACCAAAAATATATGACTTCTAAGATTCACAACATGTTGGACTGAACTTTATTCCTATTATTTTAAAAAAGATATGTTAAGGGGGATTTTATGGAGACTGTTGTTAATGGGATTAATGATGTCTTATGGTCGAACCCGGTCATTTATATTTTACTAGCAGTTGGGGTACTATTCACCATCGTCACTCGTTGTCTTCAAATTCGACAAATAAAGGAAATGGTGCGTTTACTAGTTGATGGAAAAAGCTCGCAAGCTGGGGTTTCATCATTCCAAGCTCTATCGATTGCGCTTGGAGGACGTGTTGGAACTGGTAACATTGCTGGGGTGGCGACTGCCATTGCATTTGGTGGACCTGGAGCAATCTTCTGGATGTGTGTGATGGCATTCTTAGGAGCTGCCACTGCCTATGTTGAGTCAACCCTCTCACAAATTTATAAAGTAAAAGTAGATGGACAGTACCGCGGGGGGCCAGCCTACTATATTGAAAAAGGAATCGGCTGGAAATGGTTTGCCATTCTGTTTGCCATTGCTGGGATTATCGGAATGGGATTCCTTCTACCAACGACTCAATCAAATACAACGGTTGCAGCAATGAAAAATGCGTTTGGTTTTAACCCTTATATTTCTGGCGCAATTTATGTATTGCTATTTGCTATTATTATCTTTGGTGGAATCAAACGTATTGCAAGATTTGCTCAAGTCATTGTTCCATTTATGGCACTTGGATATATCTTAATGGCATTTATTATGATGTTATTGAACATTTCTGCTCTTCCAGAAGTCATTTCGATCATTATCAAAAGCGCCTTTGGTTTAGATTCAACATTCGGTGGAATTCTTGGTATGGCCGTCATGTGGGGAGTAAAACGTGGAATCTTCTCCAATGAAGCTGGTCAAGGTTCTGGTGCTCACCCTTCTGCAGCTGCTGAAGTTTCCCACCCAGCAAAACAAGGGTTTGTTCAAGCATTCTCCGTGTATGTTGACACATTGCTCGTGTGTGTGGCAACAGGATTTATGATTATCAGTACAGGCATGTACAATACAGAAGCACCAGACGGCACTTTACTTGTAAATAATGCTGGTGATGCAGAAATTGGCCCAGCTTATACACAGCTTGCCGTTGATACGGTATTCCCTGGATTCGGTGCTGGTTTCGTAGCGGTTGCATTGATTCTCTTTACCTTTACAACTCTACTTGCCTACTATTATATCGCTGAAACGAATCTCGTTTATTTACTAAAGGGTACAAGTAAAAGATGGGCATTCAGTCTATTAAAAATTGGGATGATTGTTATTACTTATTATGGTGCACTTCGTTCTGCCGAATTAGCTTGGGGATTTGGAGATATCGGTGTAGGAGTCATGGTTTGGATTAACGTCATAGCCATCCTCATCCTTGCGAAACCTGCATTAATTGCCTTAAAAGACTACGAGGCTCAAAAGAAACAAGGTCTAGATCCTATCTTCAACCCGAAAGCATTAGGAATTAAGAATGCGGATTATTGGGAAGAACGATATGAACAAGAACAAAGTTCTTCTCCAAAGAAACAGACAGTTGATACAAACACCGACACCCATTTAGACATGTAATAAATGAACCATCCATTTTAACGAAGGAAAGACTAGGATTCTCCATTTATCCTAGTCTTTTTGCATTTTATTGATATCGAATTGTTTAACTTAAGCTTCTCGTTCGGCCTAATTCCTCTCGGATCATTCGTTTCTTGTGATTACAAGATACAAAGATCATATTTTCTAGGAAATGTTGCTTTACAAATCGTCTTGAACAATTACACTTTATCAATCATTTGTTTACGAAGTACCTCAAGACTAAAGTGAATTTTTTTCCTTACATTAGATTTAGGGAGTTGCATGATATCACTGATCTTCTCTACTGAATAGCCAACGATATGCTTCAAAACGAAGGCTAAACGGTCACTGGCTTCTAACATGAAGATTTCTCTTTGAATTGCATCTATAGACTCAGCATTCTCTATTTCTGTGATTTGATTGGTTGTCTCTCGTAGACTTTCCAATACTAAATCTACGGTAATACGGAACAGCTTCGATCGAACTTTAGCACAGTTGTTGTAAACTCTTATGTTCCTATATGCCTCGATAAAAGCAGTTTGAGCAATCTGCTCAGCTACCTCTCTCTTTCCAATCATATAAAAACAAAGTTGGTACACTTCGTGTTGATAGCATTCTATAAAATTGGAAAAGGAAAGCTCCACGCGGTATTTCCTTTTTAAATTTAATACTATATCCATTTCGTTACCCCATTACTGTATATTCCAAATAACCCTACTATCAGATCAGACATTTCATTTATCATTTAATACTTTTTCATAAGCTCGCCATTACCTTTTCTATGATTGGTGATTTATCTCAAATCAAACGACTTCATTTTGTCTAATTCTTTCATTCTCTTTTTATGAAGTGCTTTTCGCCCCTCAATCCAGCCTCCAATAAGAAAAGCAAGACCAACTAAAAGAATTAATGCATATGCAAGAAACTTTTCATTTTCATTAACGAATATCCAAGTACGCCAACTCACGAAAACCAATGGGATAAGTGCTCCCCAATACACACTATTTCTGGTGGATAAAAAGTATTGCACACCGAGAATCCCAGCAATAAGAAAAACATCATAAAAACCAAAACCAAACATCATCTTTCACCCTTTTCTTTTTTATATTTTTCAATAATTAGCTTTGCTTCCTCTAAATTAATGCGGTCATCAATCAACAGTTGTTTAATGAATGTTACAAATTCCTCATTATCTGCAGCGTCATTTAATTTAATCTTTTCAATTAATCGATCCAACTTGATTCTCACGGTTGGATAAGAAACCTCATAAATCTTTGCGATTTCTTTTAAAGACCCTGAATTCATGACAAATCTTTTAATAAATTCCAAATCTTCCTCGTCTAGAGCTAAAATCCAATCTGGCACCTTTTTAAGTTCCATATATGCTTCACTCCTTTATATTCAACTTTAGTTTAACATAAATTTTAATAAAGTAAAGGTTTTATTTAATTTTATTTAATATTTATCGAAAATAATCTTTAATTTTTATAATAAATATATTTATATGGCTTTGGGATATTTCATTCTAGACGGGTGCGGTATGCTATTTATCACTTGAAACATAGTAATATACAGATAGGAAGACTGTTTTTGGAAAGTGGGAAAAGAAGAAATGCCCTTAAATCAAACATACATTTAGTTATTAGAATGAATAAAAAAAGTATAAATCTTCCGCCCCCAGTGTGGAAAATTTATACTTTCTTTTACATTATTTCAGTTGATTCAAAATCAAAAAGACTATAAAGTTTAAACGCCATCAAGAGTTCAAATCGAACTTCTGCATGATTTAAATCGACACCTAGTAGCTCTGAGATACGTTCCATTCGATATTCCAATGTACTTCGATGAATGAATAGTGCATTAGAGGCTTCTCTTACGTTGCCATTATGGAGTAGATAGACCTTTAGTGTCCCGAAGAGATCGACGTTATTTTTTTTCGAATACTGCATCAATATCCCAAGGTTTTTCTTGATAAACAGTTTGGCCGATGCCAAATCACTCGTATTGCTTAGAATTGTATAAGCACCGAGATCATCGTATAATGTATAGCCTCCATCAGGATTACGATTCATGATGACATTTTTCGCTTTGGATGCTTTCATGTAACAATCATAATAGTCTTCGAGTGCGTTTGTACTTCCACCGATTCCGATATAAGTCGTGATTCCTTCTTTTTTTGTTGAATCCGAGAGGTGTTTATAAAGACGTTCCCAAAAACTTTGATTACTCGGTGTTGGAACAATCATGATAAAATCTTCACCTTTACGACTGAAGATCATGTTTGAATAATGAAAAGATAAATCAGATTTTATCTGGTCCCATACTCGTGTTTTTTTAGCTTCTATCGCTACGACATTCTCCCCATCAGCCTCCGTTAGATGAAATGAACCTACAACAACCGTATGGGGTTTAAGTATATTCCAATTAGTCAAAGTTGCGTATTGAATAATCTTTTCTTGATTTTCAATTGTTTCTGTAAACAGTTGATTGATAAACCCTTCCTGTATCTGTTCTTTTGTATCAAGAACCAGTTTCTGTTTAATGAATTCAATCGCATACACGTTTAAGACATGGTCAATCGTAAGGCGAATTAGGCGGTTCATTTTTTTCTTGAATAAACTCACAATCATGTACCCTAATCCTTGATTCCCCTGCAAAATGGGGAATACATATAAGTCTGTGCCATTCACTGTAATAGTCAGGTCTTCTGTATGTAAGTTTGTAATATCGTTTTTATTCAAAATGATTTCATGTTCGTATTCATTTTGTAGATGTTTTTCCTCTTGTTTTACCTTTGAGGTGATGGGATTCAGAAAACGATCATATAAAAAGACGGTACTATCGATCATAGCGCTGATTGTATTTGTAATCTCAACTAAATCAGCACCTTTTACTGTCTTTTTCACTAATTCTTGTTGATGCTCAATGATGGTCTCAAGATTTTTTTTACTTTCATATTCAAATCGATAAAGTCTTGCGTTTTCGATTTGCATGGACACGAAGTCTGAAACAAATTTCAGAAATTCCAAATCTTCTTCCGTAAAATAGGCTTCTCCACCAGTTGTGACATAGATTACGCCAATTGTTTTTAAATTAACTAGTAATGGAACTGTGAGTTCTGTTCCTCCTGTGACCTCAACATATGGAAAATAGGCGTCTAATGATTGATCCGAATTGATATGTATCTTAAATGGATGTCCGACAGGCCCATACCATGGCGGATGGAGATTAAAGCATGTGTTTTCTTCATCATATAAAAAGACACACGCACTATTTGCTTTTGTTCCTTTACATGCTCGTTCCACCACTTTCTCAATAATATGTTCAATTGAAGAGTTTGGGAGGATATTCTCCTTAATCCATTCAATTCCCTTCATTTTACGTTTTTGACTTTCCTTCTCACGCGCAATGATTAGTGATGATGCGACATCATGACCGAATTCTGTAAAGATTTGCTCTGCTTCTATAATTAATGGAATGAATTCTCGAAAGCCAATCACGCAAAGTCCAAAGCTTTCGTTTATATTATGTAAGGGGACTGTAAACCATGTTGATAGGTTTTCATTTTTAATCGCAGAATGAAAAGCACAGTTGGTTTCTTCACGCTTATCCTTCTGCCACCAAATGGCTTTTTTAAGGAGCTTAGGAGAGCAGTTGTTAACATCTAAGTGGAGTGTTTGGTCGATAGTGAATTGGTCTCCTTTCCAAACCTTAGGAACAAGCTTTCCTTTTTCATATAGGACGACTCCCACTAGATCACATGCATATTCCTTATAAAATCCTTCTAACAAGTAATCTAGTGTTTCTTCAATCGTATCGAATGTAACAAGGTGGCGCGCCATCGTGCGCAAATGATTATCAATTTTCTTCATTAACTTTTCTCGCTCACTCGTTAACTTCAAAGAAATCGCCACCTTATCCATTGTTTTCTATATACATTCCACTTGATGATTCGAATTCCTTCTTAAAGCAACTAATTTATATAGAAATACCTATTTAAGTATTTCTCTCGCAATGACAACTCGTTGAATTTGATTCGTACCTTCGTAAATTTGCATAATTTTTGCATCTCTAAAATATTTCTCTACTGGGTACTCACGGATAAATCCATAACCTCCAAAAATTTGCACAGCATCAGTTGTTACCTTCATAGCGGTATCAGAGGCAAAACATTTTGCAAAGGAAGCATGCTTGATAGATGGGGTTCCAGATTGTACATATTGAACAGCTTGATGAACAAGGAGTCTTGCCGCTTCGATATTCATAGCCATATCAGCAAGCATGAATTGAATCGCCTGTAAATTAGAAATCGATTGCCCAAATTGAATTCTTTCCTTTGAATAAGAAAGGGCATCTTCATAGGCAGCTTGTGCAATACCTACTGCTTGCGCCCCTACCATAGGTCTCGCATTCATAAGCCCTTGCAAAAAGATTTTTAAGCCATCTCCCTCCGCTCCGATTCGATTCGAGACTGGAACACGAACGTCTTCAAAAATAACCGAGGCTGTATTAGAAGCTCGTAAACCAAGCTTTTTCTCCTTAACACCTACCTGTACCCCATCGGAATCCCGCTCTATTACGAATGCAGTAAAACCACGGTCTTTTACATGGGTTAATACAACAAAAAAGTCAGCATAGCTTGCATTCGTAATAAAACACTTTTCCCCATTTATAATGTATTCGTCACTACTTCTTTTGGCAGTCGTTTTCAAAGAACTTACATCACTCCCAGCGCCTGGTTCAGTCAGGGCAAAAGAAGCAAACTTTCCTTCCCTTGTGAGTTGGGTTAGATATTTCTTCTTAAGCTCTTCACTTCCTCCCACGAGAATGGGATAGGATGAAAGAGAGTTAGCCTCGATGCTTGTTGCAACGCTTGCACATGCTCTAGCAATCTCTTCAACAATTAAAGCGTGTGAGACCTTATCGATGCCAGGCCCACCATACTCCTCTGGAATAGCAAGATTAGATAAACCTACCTCATGTAATCTGTTAATGATTTCTAACGGAAATTTTTCCTCTTCGTCATACTCTCTTGCATAAGGCGTAATTTCATTCGTAGCGATATCACGTGCAAAGCTTTTAATTGTTTGTTGTTCGTCAGTTACGATAAAACTCACATAAATCACCCTTCTATATGACATTCTCTGTATAATCTAAATATGTGGATAACGTCAGCTTCAGGTTTCCCTAACGCAGATGCTGGACCCGTTTTAGAAACAATAACACCGATTTTAATCGTATCTGAAGATTCCTCATTCGGATTTGCATTAACTTCACTGTTTTCACCTTGCGTTTGGTTTGAACCACCACTACAACCAGCAGTGAGGAATATACTTAAACAAATGACCAAAAATGACCAGACCCTCGTTTTGTTTTTTCATCGCAATTCGGCCCCCAACTTCTCTTTTAATTGTTCTTGAAGAGTAATTTTTCTAATTTTCCCGCTGGCTGTCATTGGAAATTCGTCCAAGATGAGCAATTTATCTGGGACTTTATAGTCCGCTACTCTAGGTCTTATGAATGCCAAAAGTTCTTCGACACTAGGTGAAGTGTTTGGCTTAACCTTCACGCAAGCACAAGAGATTTCTCCTAATACAGTGTCAGGGAGTCCGACTATTGCCACTTCCATCACATCTGGGTGTGTATAAAAAACTTCTTCTATTTCTCTAGGGTAGATATTGTAGCCACCTCGAATGATCATTTCTTTTTTTCGTCCGACAATTCTTACGTTTCCTTGCTCGTCTAATGTCCCGAGGTCACCTGAATAAAACCAGCCATCCTCATCCAATGCTTCCCGCGTTTTTTCAGGCATATTGTAATAACCCTTCATAACACCGAAACCACGACAAGCTATTTCACCAACCACGTTAAGACCTACTTCTTCTCTAAATTCGTTAACAATTTTTACTTCGGCACCTGGAAGTACCTTTCCAACAGTTTCGGCACGAATTTGATCGTCATCGTCAAAAGCCGTCATCGTTAGGGTTGGTGATGTCTCACTTAACCCATAGCAAACGACAATATCACAGCCCATCTCGGTGCGGATACGCTTCACGATTTCAACAGGACATGGAGCTGCTGCGATAATTCCCGTTCTTAATGAAGACAGGTCATAATTTTTAAATTCAGCATGATTCAGCTCTAGAATAAACATCGTCGGTACACCATGCTTAACGGTGATCCTTTCGTTTTGTATCGTTTCCAACGCATCCTTGGCATTATATTTTTCTGCTAAGACCATTCGAGCACCTACAGCAATCGTACTTAGAATGCTAGGCACCATACCAAATACGTGGAAAAGTGGAACAGCTACATAAAAGACATCATCTTCCGTACACTTCATCTCTTCAGCTGTAATCATCGCCGTGTTTACAAAGTTACTATGGGTTAACATTGCTCCTTTTGGCGCTCCTGTAGAACCTGAAGTATATAAGATACAGAAAATATCATCCGCCGAATCGATTGGAACAGGAGAGATTGTTTGATCGTCCACTCTTTCAAGCAATTGTTCATAACTCATGAGTTCATCTTTTATACACCGAACTGTAATGAGTCTTTCAAGACTTGAAACACGTTGAAACGCTAACGTAAATTGTTCATAATGGTTAACTCCACCAAATTCTTCGGTAAAAAAGGCAATCTTCGCCTCAGAATTTCGTAAAATGTACTCAACTTCATCTTGTCGATAACGAGTATTGAAAGGTACGATGATACCTCCAAGATGAGAGACTGCCAAATAAATCACGACAAATTCATTCCAATTTGGTAGGCAAACTGCAATCTTATCGCCCTTTGTAATCCCGATTTCTTGTAGGGAGGATGCTAGAAGTAGAGATTTCTCCCACAACTCCTGATAGGAAAGCCTTGTGTAACCATCGTATGAAACTTCGCGATGAGGATTTTTTACGCAAACGCTTTCCAAAAGTTCCGAAACACTCTGTTTGCTTAATTCTTTTTTCAAGTCATTCACCCCAATACTAAAATTTCTTAGGTTAGTAGGTACTACCCCCGAATGTTTCCTCCTACAAGACTTCCCAAATTGCCGCGATTCCTTGGCCTCCGCCAATACATAATGCAGATGCACCGTATTTTTTATTTCTTCTCTTAAGTTCGTAAATGAGGGATAAACTAATTCTTGCTCCACTCGCTCCGAGAGGATGTCCTAATGCTACAGCACCACCATTGACATTTCCGATGCTCGGGTCAAAGCCTAATTCCTTTTGACAAGCAAGATATTGAGCAGCAAAAGCTTCATTTATTTCAATTAAATCCAAATCCTCGACTCTCATATTTGCACGCTCTAATGCTTGACGTATGGCAGGGGCAGGGCCAATTCCCATGTACTTTGGTTCAACGCCAACAATTCCCCATGAAACCAATCTTGCTAAGGGTTTTAGATTTCGTTTTTGGGCATAATCACTAGAAGTAACCACCATTGTTGCGGCACCGTCATTAATACCACTGGCATTTCCTGCTGTAACAACACCGTTTTCTTTAAATCGAGCTGGTAATCGATTTAAAACATTGAGCGGAGTATCACGTGGATGTTCATCCTCATCAATCACCTTTTCACTTTTTCTCAATTTCACCGTTACGGGTACAATTTCCTCTGCAAAGACCCCTTTTTCTTGAGCTTCTAATGCACGCTTATGGCTGTTGGATGCAAACTCATCAATTTGATCTCTTGAAATCTCATATTTTTCTGCCAGGTTTTCTGCTGTAATAGCCATTGAGCATTTCCCATACGGATCATAGAGAGCTTCCCACAGATAATCTTCCATTGGTGCTTTTCCTAGCGGTAACCCCCATCTAGCCCCACGAACAACATGTGGAACCTGACTCATATTTTCTGTACCGCCCGCAATACTGACATTGGATTCTCCAAGTTTAATAGATTGCGCGGCATTTACGATAGCTTGTAAGCCTGAACCACATAGTCGATTAACCGTTAATCCAGGTACATGCTCAGGAATGCCTGATTTTAATCCTACATGTCTGGCCATATAAATTGCGTCAGTGCTAGATTGAATAACATTTCCGATTACTACTTGATTTACTTCCTCTGGCTGAATGGATGACCTGCGCATAGCTTCCTTTGTTGTATGTACAGCAAGGTCAATGGCAGATACATCACGAAACGATCCACCGAATTCTGTAAAAGCAGTACGTGCACCATCAATCACTACAATATCTTTACTCAATATACTTCACCTTACCTTCCAACAAATTGAGGCTTTCTTTTTTCAACAAAAGACTTCATTCCTTCAACACGATCCTCACTTGCAAAGGCATTACCAAAGCAAGCTGTTTCTAGGTCTAAGGCCGCCTGTAAGTCCACCTCTGTCCCACGATTTATAGATGTCTTTAACATTTTCATAGCAATCCGTGGTTTTTGTGCTAGTTTTTCAGCCCACTGAATGGATTCTTCCAGTACACGCTCTGATTCTACTACTTTATTGACCAAACCTACTTCAAGTGCTTTTTCGGCATCAATCATCTCTCCAAAATAAAGCAATTCTTTTGCCTTTGCTTGACCAATTAAACGTGGAAGACGTTGCGTTCCACCCCCACCTGGGATAATTCCAAGATTAATTTCAGGTAATCCAAACTTTGTTGTGGGTGAGCCGATTCGGAAATCACAGGCCAGTGCTAATTCACAACCACCACCTAGAGCAAGCCCATTCACTGCGGCAATGACTGGCTTTGAAATGGATTCGATTTTGTCATAGGCAAGGCGTGAGATTCTTGACATTTCCATCATGTCTGCCCCATCTAAATTCACCATTTCATTAATATCAGCCCCTGCGGCAAAAGCGCGGTCACCTTTTCCTGTTAGAATAATAGCCCGAACTTCTGAATCCTTTTCAAGTTCCTCAAATAACGTAAATAATTCATGATAGACTTGGCTACTTAATGGATTGTATGGAGGTCGATTAAGATAGACGATTCCGATATGTTGATTATTTGTAAGATATTGAATAGTATCCATTGTTTTGTAACACAACCTTCCGATATTTTAGTTATGATAGTCGTACCATCCTGCTCCTGCTTTTTTTCCAACTCGTCCTGCGCGTACTAAATTCCGCAATGTAAGGGGTGCTGCAAATCGTTGGTCCTTGAATTCTTCGTAAAAGTAATCCATCACATGAAGCCCAATATCGACTCCTGCATAGTCTTGTAAAGTAAACGGACCCATTGGATAATTCAGCCCTAAAGTAACAGCCTTATCAATATCTTCTGGGCTAGCTACTCCTTCTTCCACTAAGCGGATCGCTTCAATAAATTGAGGAATCATAATTCGATTAACAATAAATCCTGGTACATCCTTCTTCACTTCAATTGGTTCTTTTTTCATTGCAATCGCTAATTCTTTGAATGCGTGTATCGTTTGATCACTTGTTTTGTACCCTCTAATGACCTCTACTAGTTTCATCACTTGCGGGGGATTAAAGAAATGCATTCCAGCTACTTGTTCTGGTCTGTTGGTTGCACTTGCAAGGACGGTAATTGACATGGAGGAAGTATTTGATGCAATGTATGCTTCTGGTTTTAAAATTTCATCTAGCTGCTGAAAGATTTCTTTTTTTGCATCTAAATCTTCAATAATCGCCTCAATAACAGCATCACAGTCTCTGACCTCAGACATGTTTGTTGTGAGTTTGATTCTTGAAAGAATGACCGCTTTATCATCCTCTGTTAATTTCCCTTTACTTATGGATCGATCCATCCATTTTTCCATTCGAGTTTGTGCGCGATCTAAAAATCGTTGATCGACATCTACAAGCACTACTTCGTATCCACAAATGGCTGCTTGATGAGCAATCGCGCCACCCATCGTTCCTGAACCAACCACACCAATTTGGCTAAATTTCAAGGTAAACCCCTCCATTATGTCTATTTTTCATACAGTAGTCTAAATCTTTGTAATTTTCATGTTAATTATAGTGTTTTTAGTAAAATGCTATCTACCTTAAATTTGCGGAATTGAGCTGGACGCATTTCGGAAAATGGCGGAAAGGTGGGTCTTTGTTCACAAGACTGAGCAATTACGTAAAAAAACTGACTCAACTCCGAGTCAGTTTGTAAGGTTTTACTATTTATTTGGCAGTGCAATAGGTTCATCTAAAGCACCCAATCGTTGAATAACAGAACTATATTATTTTTCCAAATCTTTTCTAACTTGTTCTTTCCATATTTTTATTTTATTTATCGCATTTTCCTCTCCATATATATAAATATCTTCTATTGTCATTGACCAATTTCTATACATACGTTTTCTTTTGTTAGTTGTTATTGGATTGGTTATTTGTTGAACAACTTTTATATTTCCTTAGTGAAAAAACATAACTCATGTTTCTGTTGAAACCCGACTTTCTTATATAGATTTATAGCATTTTGATTACTCGCATTGACACATAGTGTAATTGAATCGATACTTTCAAAAGTGAAAAGCCATTTTAAAGCTACCGTTAATAGTTTTCCCCCGATTCCTTTTCCCCTCTCACTTTCTTCAACAGCAAAAAATTCAATACTTGCTTCTCCATAAGTTGGTTCAGCTTCTACATAAATATAGCCACATAATTGTCCGTCATTTACAATAATAAATACTTTTCGCTCCTCATTTAGCCGTTTAATAATTTGTTGACCATTATAATAAGTATTAGGGAATGATTTATCATGCAGTTGTACCAATTCCGAGTAATAGTCTTTCGTTAATTCTTGGATAACAACATCTTCTAATTCTTTTACTCGACTTCGACTAAATTCCAAGATTGTTTGATCACTGTGTCTATTAAAAGCAAGCTCATTTACAAGTTCTAGAACTTTTTTATTTTCCTTATTTGGAAACATATTAATCGAGTTTATTTCATTAGGTAGTAAATCAATCATCTTTCTCCACACGCTCATCGCAATGTCCCATTTATCTTCTTTAATAAATGGTCCCCATACTTCAGCACTATTGTTCTCCAAATCTGCATCAAATCCTACTACACCAATCAGTTCACCTTCCTCATACACAGTCAAAAAACTGTTATTGTACGGAATATCTGTCATGTCTTCTCTTAATGTGTGAGCAATTTCTAAACAATCTTGACCACAATAGCCAATATGAAATTCTTGAATACTATTCATATGTGAAATAAATTTAGCGACACTTTCAACTTCTTCATTTTTCATTAAGGTTATTACTGTCATATCCTAATCCTCTTCAAAAACGAGCTTCTTCCGATTATTTTTGAATTTTTAACCCAACCTATAATACCAGTTTTTGGTTCATCTAACCTGCCCTGTTGAAGTAGCACAAACCTTGTTCAGATCTCCCCGTTCGTATAATTTCAATGAGCCTCCTCAGGGCGTTTCAAATATGTCGGTGAGGTCACTTCCCGTATAAAAATGATGGCATCATAGTGATCTTGGGGATACACAACCATTGGCGATAAACCTGAAAATCCAGATTCCAACAACCACCATTTTCTGTTGAACCACATTTTTTTATCCGTATTTTGATCGTTCTCGTTTAAAGGCAGAAATAAATCAAATTCGGATGTCTCATAGAGTAATGTTTCTAGTTGAAAGTGTTTTTTCTTCTTTACATCTAGTTCTAATTCAACTCGTAATTGCGTTGCAAACTGTCCACTCCCCGCATAAAAACCAATTGAATAAAAGTCTTCAGGGTATTTCTTTTGCAACCAATACCCAACTGAACGAATCCCTAATAGTTTTGCCGTGAGCGGGCGGCTTTTACGAATGTGGAAATTGTGAGCCCATACAATGATTTTCTCATTTTTATAAAAGTCATTCATCAGCCATTCTAAATTTTGAAACATATGAAAACCTCTTTGAATTCCAGAGGACAAATACCCTTTTAGATTCACCTGTAACCATTGCAGCCGATTTTGCATACCTCGATGGATCAACCGTAACATCCTTTGTAATGCTGGATCCGTTTCGTTCTTTTGTTTGTGAACTATGATATTTAGGATCGTTTCGTAATCTCGAATGGCGACCTTCATTCTCTCTTTTAATGGTTTTGTTACCTTTACCATCATTTCTTTTTCTATATTAAAAAAGTTATTTTCAACTGTTTTTATCGATTGATAGAATTCATTATCCGAATGATTTTTTATCCATCCTATTATCTTCTCGGAGATTAACGGATATGTAGGTTGAGGGTCCATCCCACTGATTTCTATTGATTGAGCCCATTTCTCAACAAACAGCGGCATCATTTCTTCATTATGGTAAATATCTAATAAGCAATGTTGAATCTGTTTTTCAGGGGGATCATCACGTAAAAACGACTTACACAATGTTGCTTCTAAAAGGCCGCTTTCAAGTACGACTACATTAAACCCGTGATGTTGATGTAAGTAGCGGATTAAGTCTATTTTAGTAGTGAAATAGTCTGCGATTCCGTGAGAATTTTCACCAAGCAGAATGAATCGTTTATCTTTTATATAGCGGTCTATAAATGAAAAGTCTTTCGATGTTTTTATTTCTGAAGATGTTCTGTTCATTTGATTCTTCCAACGATTTTTCGTACTCTCCCTGACAAACCACATATATCACTTCCCCCATTCTAAGGACCACTCGTTACTTTTAGTAGATTCTACAGCATTTCTAGGGATGTCACTTGTTCACAGTCGCACTCGATTCTTGACTAAGCATAATCAAATCAGATTAGTTCCAATGAGAAGGTCGATGGATATGAGAAGGTAATTGTGTCTTTACATTCCCTTTAGCGGAATTCACTTGCATCTGGGTCAAGAACATACTGGTGGACAGATTAGCACCACTAAAATCAACGTCTCGCAAATCTGCACCAATAAAATTGACTGCCCTTAAATCTGTATTTCTCATATCCGCCGCAATTAAGTAAGCTCCTCTAAAATCAGTTGCTCTTAAGTCTTTTCCTTTTACCTTTTTACCAATCCAATCGGCTCTCGCATGGTTAAACTCGCTAAACTTCCGTTTCCCGGGCAGTGTTTCGATTGTTCTTCTTCTGACAAAATCACTCACAGATGTAAGCAGTTCACTAATAGAGAATCGGTACATCACTAGATCAAGTGACAATAAATTCTCAGCATCCAACTTTGTTACATCCTGCAATTCCTTTAACTGTTTTCCCAGCTTGTCTGTTATATCATCTGGTATTTCGTAAGTCAGAGCTTCTGCTACGTATGCAATCATTTCATGGATTTGTTCCATGATCGGAAAAACGTCAAACATGTTCTTCGCAATCTCAGGATTTTCCCGCCAGCTCTGACCTTTAAACGTCACTTGAGAAACAACCTGTCCAGCACCTAAACAATCAAATACTGTACAACCTTTGAATCCATGATCCCTTAATTGACTATGAATCTGGCAACTGTAATTAGACTGCAAATTCGTACAAGGTGTACCTGCTGGTTTGTTAATTGGAAAATCACTCGATGCGACAATATTTAGCGCTGTACAACATAATCCAAAGCACGCTGAACAATCTGCTTTTAAACGCTCTCTAATCTTTTTGGCTTCTTTCCTATCCATTTTTTTACCCTCTATCTGAAAAAAATTTGAGTTTTATATAGTCGTGTCCTCTTCAAATGGAACAGGTGTTAATCGTTTATCATCAACGAACCTGCCCCGCTCTTTTACTAATTTCAATAAAAAATGCGTAAATCCTTCATGCATTCATGTATCTGTTAGTAAAAAATGTTAATTTTCCCATCGTCGATTAAGGAATTTTTTCTTAAAATATAAGATAGTTCAAAATCAGATACTGTTTGAAACATATTTATTGGGCAATATTTAACGTTGATATAAAAAAAGAACCTCCACTCAGGAAATTCTAGTTAGTCATCATGTTATTTCCACTAAAGCAACGATTCGTTCTTTATAAAAAGATCAATTTCCAACTGGAGACACTTGCTTTTCCCATTCAGTTGGTCCTTCGTTTGGTTCGATATACTTTCTCCAATAATCGCCCGTTTTCTTATCGAACATAATGATATTTTGTTCGTTCGCTGAAATAAGCTCATATCGATAGAGGTCTTCTGATTTTGTACCACCTTCATTTGTCGAATATCGAATCGCACTCGAAATTGTAAACGCAGAAATAAGTATACAGAAACCTAAAATAACGGTTGCCCTCGTCAATTCTGATTTTGTTTTTTTCTCGCTCAACACCATTCCCCCTCATGGAAAGCCTCATTCTAATACAATTTTATTGTTACAATACGACCTTTATTAAACAATTCTGTTACATTAGGTAAATTTTTTCAAAAAGGTGCATGATCCTTCTTAAATCAACGCACCCGATGAATGTTACTACCGAATAAACGCCGAGTCTCTGTTCGCAAGTGCATCCTGTAACCATCGAGGATGCATTTTCAATAAGTCTTGAGGTAAGTTTTGTTGATTAAAAAACTTTAATTCTAGCGACTCAGAAGAATTACAGCGTAGTTCACCACCTGTAATTTCAGCAAGAAAACAAGTTGTGATAAAATGCACTACCTTTCCATTTGGGTAGGCAAACACCTGTGAATCAGGGTCAGAGTACACTCCAATCAACTTATTAATTTTGATATCTAAATTTGTTTCCTCTTTTACTTCTCTAATAGCTGCCTCAGAAACGGTTTCTCCTATTTCTATATGTCCAGAAGGAATACCCCAAAGTCCTACATCGGATCTTTTCTGTAACAGTACTTGTTTTTCCTCATTCAAAATGATAACTGCAACCCCAGCTTTTAAATCATCAATTCGTTTCATCTAATAAACCTCCCTTAAAATAATAAAAAAAGCCCGAAGAGAAAGGTTTCAACGCATCACAAATACGCTGAACCTTTCCCCTCGGACCTTTTATGTCAATAGGTGCCTTTTACATCGTGTAAAAGATGTAGCCCTCGGTCACTTGACCTATCTCTAGCGGAACCCTAGCTACAATTTTCCAGTTCTTTTTTATTGTACAACTCTTACTTGGAAAATGAAAGATGCATTTTCCCTACCCTTTCTCGTCCGTTCACTAACTTCAACATAACGAATCCTATTTGGATTTACGCACTGTTCATATGTAGGAATACGTATTATTTAGTAGGCGTTCCTTGATGGAAGACCATTTGCCATTCACCTTGTTTTCTTTGCCAAATCGAACTTCGTAAAGCGTATTTCCTGTCATTATGTCTGAATGTTTGATACGTTGCCAATATCACATCAGAAGCTAACTGCTTTATTTTAAAATCAGTCACCGTATATGTTATTGTATCGGTCGTACTCATTCGTTTAAGCCCTTCGAGTAGTGCCTTTTTATCATATGATTTTCCTGAACTGCCGAATTCTACAAAGTCATCAGCAAGAAGCATTTCAAAGTCTTGATACTGATAGTTCATTAATCTCTTTTCAAGATGAAGAATATGCTCTGCTAATAATGATTGCTCCATCAAACCTCTCCCCATGTAAAGCATTTTTCTAGTAATTCTCCAAGGAGAAGTAGTTATCCTTCTTTCTCTCCCCTGACTCATTTGTTCAATAATGCATTCAATAAAAGTAGTAAATTCTCCCATCATGATAAAAAGAGGCAGCAAATATGCCGCCCCTAGTCTCGTTTTCCTTTCCTGGAATCCTTCAGTGATACAATGCGATAGAAAATTCATTTCTATATTGATCGATAGTACAAGCTGATCATTCACCCTTGTTTCATCCTCAATATTAGGCTCTTTTTCCCACTATATGATAAAGAGCCATGAAAACCCAAACAGCCGTTGGAATTCCTACTGCTCCAATGATGATATACGCGATGAGGCGAACGATGTTGTCTGTGTCATTGGCAAAAAACAAAATCAGAATGGATGCTAATGCAAGTAGGGTAGGTATTATTTTTACCGTATGGACAAGTCCACTTCTTCCTTCAACTTTCCACTTGTTGGAATAGGTTGAGACTGCAGTCCAAACAATTGGTAAGGTAGGCACAGTGAGGATAAAGGCTACAACAGTAAGAATGGAATGTAAGATTCCAGAGCTAAACATTGCTCCAGCCCACGCGAGTATTGTTAATAAGACAGAAGAAATGGTCAATGTTTTCATATTCTTATTTGACGTTTCATATTTTTCAACCATTGTATCACGGTCAGAATAGATTGGTTTTGTACCGGATTTTGCTCGAAATAAATGAATATCCGCTTGTGAGGCAACCAAGGACCATCCAGCAGACGAAAAGTAGGTCAAGTATTCCTCTTTTTCGTCCTCTTTTAACGATCGATAATCGATACTGTAGATATAATCTGCACTCTCGCCTTTTTCAAGTGTATATCCCATGAATGCAAAATCACTAACATGCCAACCTTTTAAAGAAAATCGGCGTAATTTTTCCATGTCCTTCCCCTCTGAGAATGCTAACCCACCTGACGTAATATATCTTGTACTTTTCATTCTTTCCCCTCCTTCAACCCAGCTTCAGCTAAGTCAATCATTACCTTTCTTATTCTCAAATCTTCTTCTAGTACCCGTCTGCCCTTATCCGTAAGTAAATACGTTTTTCGTCTTGAATCTGATCCATCATATAACTGAATCCACTCTTGCTTTAATAACTTTTTAATAATCGTATACATTGAAGCTGGACCTATTGATATAGCCCCTTTTGATGTTTCTTCAATTAAATTCATAATCCCATAACCATGCCTAGGAACAGTTAACGTTGCCATAATATAAAACATCGTATCTGTTAATTGCTCTGATTTACTCAATCCATAACCTCCTATATCATATTGTGATATATCTAAAAATAATATATCACTTTATGATACAGTTGTAAACAACTTTTATATCACAAAGTGATACATTTTTCTGTTTTTTAATTAATATCAAAGGGGCTGTCCGATAAGTCCTAAAAAATAAGGCAAGGGAGAAAAACGACCGTTTTTCTCCCTTGCCTTTTCGTCTACTACACGGGCCTCGTGATGTTGTGGAATAAGAGATTCGATATCATAAGTCATTTGAATTTGTCGATTATCGCAGGGTTTGAAAGTAGGGGCTAATTGTCTTGGATTAGGTTCTTTTTGTTTTTCTTCATTTTGAACTTCTAGTTTCTCCTCTTCGAACTCTGGAAAAAGGGAAGTTTGCGTGTTATAATTTTCATTAGTAATTAATTGATTGCTCATAAAAAATCATCCTTTCTGGAATGTTGTGTGGTAACTTCATTTTACTAAAAAGGATGATTTTTTTGTGTGTTTTTTTTAAAAGTTACGAGTCAATACTATTAAATTTTGTAACCTTGTTGATTGTAGCGGAAGGTACGAGACTCCTGCGGGAAAAGCGTGGCCAGGGGAGACCCCGCAGGAGCTTGCGACGAGGAGGCTCCCGGACCGCCCGCGGAAAGCGAGTGCCTGCAGCGGAAATCAACACCAGATTTTTTAGTAAACCCAAAAAACAAAAAATGAGGGCTGTCCTCAAAAGTCATTTTTCAGTGACTTTTTGGACAGCCCCGATTTTTTATTTACGTTATACAACCTGTTTTCTTTCTACATATGTTACACGGACTCGCTCATAAATAGCGCCATATACAACGGTCATCAAGACGACACTTGCTACCATCACAATAACACTTGGGACAATAAACGTTTTACTCATTGCGAATAACACATCTGTACGGAACCAGTTTTGGAATGGTAAACCTACACTTAATAAACCTGCAAAAAAGGCGACTTTGACACCGATGTGCTTCCCTTTCATTTTGCGGATCATCCCGTTAACAAATAAACGTAGAAGTGCTAATCCAGCACCCACAAAAAAGAACGTAACTAAATAACTTTTCACTGCTTCGTCTAAAATAAAGGCTTTCCCAATCATTATGAAAACAATGGCTAATGAAATTGACAAGATGATTTTTGCTTTTTTATTCATGACTGTTTCTCCCTCCAAAATTGAACATCCTGTTCATTACAATGAATAGTGTAAAACGCATGAACAACGGAAGCAATAAACAAAAATGAGCATCGTGTTGAGTTTTGGACGAAGTTAATAAATGATTGATTTTACTTCAATATTGCTATTTCAAATTAAGACCGAAATACATTGACTTCAAACTTAGAGACCACTCTTTTATCAAAGCTACCTCGTTCATAATAAACTCATTTATTGCTGTAGTGTAAAGCTTTGTGCCCATGTTGTTTTATATTTCACCATAGAAATAATCATCACGAATGATAGTATGATGGCACCACCGTCAGTTATCGCTGATGGAAGAACACCCCAAAATCCATAAGCATCCATGGCAGCCGCCCACATCGATGACGGAATCATATAGAAACCGAGCGCTTGAGTGATATTAATGACAAATACAGCCCACCATAATGCTTCAGAACGACTTTTTATGGCTAGTATTCCTAATGCATTCCCAAGAATATAAATACATCCTACAATTCTAAAACCATAAGTAAAACCTGGTGCTTCTCCAGTTGGATCAGGTGCGCCTGCCATCTTCATCATTTCTTCAATTAACGATATGTCGACAATGACAAAGTTCTGTAATACAGAACCAATCGTAAAAATGACTGAACATATGGCGATGAATATCTGTAGTTTTCGTGTTGCAGTAGTAGGTGTTAGTAGATTTTTACTTTTCTTCTTCATATAAGTCCTTGTTCCTTTCTAATCTTGATTGACTAAAGCTTAATTTCTACTAAATAAATGTACTACTACTCTACTTCTCATCCAATTAGGCTTTGGATTAATTTTTGATAAGCCTTGAGACTTAATCATTTAATAAAGAAAAGCGTAAATCCTATCGGGATTTACGCTTTAAAAAACCTCCAGTATCCTTTATGTAATAGTTGATGGATTTGCTGTTGATAAATGATTCGCCATGAATGTAGGTGCTTGAATGTAACAAAAAAATGATTGTTCATCCGCAATCGCAACTGTCTTCTCAGAGTCATACAAAGCGACCCTACAGGAGGAATTATTTTGACATATCCGCTAACTTACTTCTGTCTTCTGCTAATGGAGGTTCCTCAAGCCACTGGTTCTTGATCATGAGGTTGACCCAATCATTCCCTACTTTTAAATCTTCCATCATTGCCGTCATGTATTTTGGTGATAAGTCTCTTCTAAGCGAGGAGGCCCATCCCGTTCCGTAATAAACCATGGCGGTTGAGAATAAGAAGCCAACTTGGAACATCAGCAGTTTATCCGAAAATGGTGACACGGTAGAATTTGTAATTTCAGCATCAAAAATAGGTGGACTTGGAAGATTATCTTCATACAACACCTCAAAAAACAATTTGATATGGTCATCTTTTGTTTTTAATGCTTTCTTTAAGAAGTTTTTCACTTTATCTGACTTTGTCACTTGCAAGGCTGACGCCATAAAGGTTTTAGCAAACATACTCTTCTTTAAATTAAAATAAATATCTGTAATTTCGATACAACTTAGAGGTCTTTTTTCCCCGAACCAACCTGCTAAAAAGTTTTTATCATCAATGTAGTCTGCCTTATAAGAAGGTGGGATCACAGGTGGTCGATAATATAGTCCTTTTTCTAACAACAAATCCTTTGTACGATTACACAATTCAGTCGCACTCACGAGACATTCCGTAAAATAGGTTCGTATATCCTCACGTGTACATGTTGTGATTGCTCCACTATATCCATGACAAC
The DNA here is from genome assembly GCF_964021195.1 of Bacillus nitroreducens. Taxonomy (NCBI): domain Bacteria; kingdom Bacillati; phylum Bacillota; class Bacilli; order Caryophanales; family Bacillaceae; genus Bacillus; species Bacillus nitroreducens. Next base: position 132,928 of record NZ_CAXHYI020000001.1, read on the forward strand.
CATGAAGGGACATGATATTCAAATAGTTTAAGGCAAAGACATCAGAAAATAATTGGGGGGCTCCTTTTATGTAGTCAGTCTCCGAAAATCCAATTGGAATCGGAAAACCTTCGCTCTTAAAAAACGTTTTGATACGTTCGATATGTTTCGTGCTAAGTGACATGGCAAATTCAAATGCACTTCTAATATCATTGTCCTTTACATGTTCCATCATATGTTTATGAATACATATACTCGCTGTTTCGTTCGTATACTGAACCCAGAGTGCGGCAATCTCAGCAGAAGTTAATTTAACTTTAGAATGTTGATCCAATTTCACACACCTCACTATTTATTCATAAGGTGTCCATTTATTAACAGAAAAATTCAGAGTGATTATATTTTGATTATGAAAAAGAAGCCGAACAGATATACAAAAAATATGATTGTACAAACATAAATTTGTCACATTTAAAAAGTCATTTACTAGCAAAGAAAAAACTAGGATCTTATCCTGATCCTAGTCTTAAACTATGTATTAATCCTATCTTATTGTTCATCAAAAGCTACTCTTGGTTCAAATCCTTGATTAATTCAATTTCATCTCTGATAGGAATACCATCATAACCCATTAATGGTATCTCAGGTTTGATCTGTCTTGCTTTCTCAACCGCATTCCTTAAAATGCGGGACAAAACAAACCCTCGTTTTTGATAAAACTTTAATGCTACTACATTATCGTTTGTCGTTACGAGTTTAAGAAGTTTGCACTTTTTCTTACTAGCGAGTTTCTCGACTTCTTGAACTAACAAAGTACCGATTCCTCTTCCTTCCTCGATACTGTCTAATGATATAATTTCGCATTCATTATCTTTCATGATGTATGTAATTAGGCCGATTATTTTACCGTCTTTATCTAGAACGGTAAAACCATCTAATGCACTACAATCATACACTCCACTAGAAATAACCATTTCTGGACTTCCCCAATGCGCGTTAAAAAATTCAATGATTTTATGTTTCGGTAAAACTTCAATAGATGTTACGTTCATGATAACCCCTCTTCATGTAGCCTGCTTCGTTTGTTCAATATTCATCGGCTCTTACTTTTCATCCCGCTGTTTTAATAAATCGATTATTTCTTTGTTTTGACTGCTAACTTTCTTCAATTTCCCATCAATGGATAAACACGTAATGGCCACAATAATAACTGCGAAAGTCAGTACAAATTCCATTTTTCCGACCTCTTCCCTTAAAATATAATGTTAAGATTGGATAAATTAGAGAGACCCCATAGGATTCCCCATTTTTTTCTTTAGATCATTTTTCTTTAAGAAACATTTTTTAGCCAAGTCAACACTTGAACGAACTGAAAGGGCCCAAACCAAGTCATTAAAAACATGACAACGAAGAAAGTAATAAGTGAGATGAATTTTGAATTTCCTTTTTTCTTGTTGAGCAATTGCAATAAAACGTAATACAACTCCAACCAAAAAAGAAATAATCCCCAACTAGACAATGGGTTCAGAAAAATTCTCTATAATCCAATTGAATCCGAAGAATAAGAATCCTAACACCATCAATCCTATTGACAATCTACTAAACTTCTTCATAGTTTCACCTATATTAACAACTATACCATTTTATGGGATACATTTTCGTTATGTAACCAAATATCTCTTCAACCACTCTAATGTGTGATTAAACAAGGCTGTTTCGGTTTCATGCTCTTGAAATAGATGCCCTGTGTCTGGAAAAGAAATCAACTGACTTGAAAGATGTTGAACCATTCGTTTATAGGCGACCGCGTCTGCAAATAGGACATCTTGGTCTTGTTCACCATGGATGATGAGAACAGGATTCTCGTATTGATTGATACAATCTAATGGATCAAACTCTAATAGTTCCTCGAAAAAAGCTCTCCCTATTTGTTCCCCCTCAAACTCAACTGGTTCACCCTTCAACCCGTTTATGACTCGATCCATCCCTAGGAGATGAACGAAATTCCAATAAGGATTTGAGATTGGTGCCCACAACACAATGGTTGAAAGATTCGTAGATAACTTTGACTGGGCAATTGAAGCAATACAACCACCTAAACTATAACCAATGAGGCCAATTTTCGTAACCTCATAATTCTCCATGTTACTAACATAAGAAAAGACATCGACTACATCCTCAATTTGACTTGATATGGTGGATTCTGAAAATTCTCCTTCTGAATCCCCGCTTCCATAATAATCAAAACGACATGCCGCGATTCCATGATTGGCTAATTTCCGTGCCATTTTGGTAAATAATCGGTGCGGGGCTGATTTTGTCCCTTGAAACCCATGAGCAAACACAACGAGCGGACCAGAGGAACGACTAGGTGGAATATGTAAGATTCCTACGAGTTTCTTCCCCTTCCGATTGTCAATGACAATAGGCTTTTCGATGATAACCGACCACCTTTATGCGTAATCTTTACTTAAAGTATACAAAATAATGCAAGTTTGATAAATAAAGGTTTTAAAAATTCGAATAATACTTCCTTTTTAAACATCTTCTATTCTAAAAAGTTATTAGCTTTGCATTTATCAACATTTTGCGTTACTTTAAAAGTAGAATTATCAAATGGGGATGATACTGATGGGAAAAAATGACTTAGTGAAAATTAATCAACATTTACATGAAGTGATTGGAACACAACATCGGGAGAAGTGCTCACAAATCAATCACAACTTAAAGCTAATTCCTGATTTTATTGACAATATACGTGAAGTCCTACTACCAGAATATTATGTGACAAGTGTTGAACGAACAATCGAGAATAGTCTAGCAAAATTAGAAAGCCTTCAAAACAAATTACAACACTTGCTATCTTATAAAAATGACAACATGACTGCCGAACAGGATACATATCAATTCCTAGAATTATTACCTAGATTAAGGGAAATGATCATGAAAGATGTGGATGCGGCTTTCAGAAAAGACCCTGCAGCCAAAAGCTATGAGGAAATTGTATTGACCTATCCAGGTGTCTTTTCCATCATGGTACATCGGATCTCTCATGAACTACACAAGATGGGGTATTCACTAGTCTCTCGAGGCATTTCCGAATATTCCCATAGTAAAACAGGCATCGACATCCATCCTGGCGCCACAATCGGACATAGTTTTTTTATGGACCATGGAACTGGCATTGTTGTTGGGGAAACGACGATTATTGGAAACGATGTCACCCTCTATCAAGGGGTAACGCTCGGTGCCTTTTCATTTGATCGCGATAAAAATGGAGAAATCATCAAGGGTGGAAAAAGACGTCATCCTGTCATTGAAGACAATGTCACAATCTACGCGGGTGCAACCATTCTTGGTGGAGACACTGTGATTGGAAGAGATTCAATTGTTGGTGGGAATGTTTGGTTGACAAAAAGCATCCCTGCTGGCAGTAAGGTCGTGACGGTCATCCAAAATAAAATGTTATAACTCCCAACGGAAATTGTTTGTATAAGCAATTTCCTTTTTTATTCTGCACACTTTTTGTCAACTGGAATACGATATGAAAAAAAGGATTGTGACAGATGCCTATTTCATTTCCAGTGAGTATAACAACACATATGTTTCGCTTTGATTCCGAAAGAAAAGTCTATTACCCACAAGTTGAAAGAATGAGAAATCAACAACTCCAGCATTCTATCAATCAATCGATTGTCCGCCAAGCACAAGGATTGATTTCCGTTCAAGTTGGGAATTCCCCGACAACCGTTAAAGAAATGATTGGTGAATACGAAATCAAAAACAACCAACGGCAAGTATTAAGCCTAACCCAATCAAACTACACCTACCATGACAGGGCAGCTCATGGGAACACCATCATTCACTCGTTGACATTTGACTTAAAACGCGGCAGACGAGTGAATCTCAAAGATCTCTTTAAACCTGGCAGTGATTATGTCAAAAGGCTATCCGAATTGATTCACGTCCAAATCAAAGAACGTGATATTGGCTTAATTTCCGAATTTACCACAATCCGTCCAGACCAGTTTTTTTACATTGCCGATAAAACACTCGTGATCTATTTTCAACTCTATGAAATCACGCCTTATGTATTTGGCTTCCCGATGTTTCCGATTTCTGTCTATGATATCCAAGATATTATCGATGAGAATGGTCCACTTGGGAGATTGGCAACAAATAACTAACGTTATGCGAAAGAAATTACCCCTACCTTCACAATTACAGGTACAAACTAACCTTTTATTGACACATACCAATAGCCTTCAAAAGAACAGACCCTTCGCAAATCATTCGGTCTGTTCTTTTTGCCTCGTGTAACAACGGTTTGGAGATTTACCAAACTAGTTCTACAAAATTAATGGAGCAACGCTTCTTACGAATTGGTTGCTCCATTAACGATTTCACCTTATCTTTTATGTAGATATTCATAAGCTTCTATTATAATAATTCCTTATTTTTCTTATAGGATCTATTTAATGATAGAAAACTAGTGAAAAACCAAAGGAAACTAATAATCAATAATAATCCTACAATAGTTAGCCACCCATGTAGGTTATTTGGTACACCATCAACTAAAATGTATAACAGAAAAAATGTTACGACGAAGCTAATTGTCCTTGTCCCAATAGTCTTTATTTCTCGCTTGTACGCATGTTCAGTCACAATATCGGTATATTCAATCCCAGATGCGATATACCTTGTGGTGACATAAAAGAGGAATACAGCAATGGGTAACAAAAGTAGAAATCCTTCGTGGATTTGAAAATACATATTACAGAAAACCGCTATGATAAGTGAGAGCAAAAGGATGATTCCCCCTTCTGCTAAAAAATATAACATCTTTTTTTCCTTATACTCATCTTTTGGTAAAATACTTGATATCCATGATTTCATTACTCCTCTACCTCCCAAAATAATTCATCTAGAGTTTTATTAAGTTCTTTGGCAATTGCAATACAAAGTTGTAGCGTAGGATTATATTCTCCTTTCTCAATTAACCCAATTGTTTGTCTAGTTACACCGACTCTTTTCGCTAACTGTTCTTGAGTAATTGACTTTTTAATTCGACTGATTTTCACATTGTTTTTCATACATTCACCTACATTATGCAATATATATCTTACATATGCAATTTATATGTTACATTTTGATTTTAAAAATGTCAAGATTACATGCTCACAAAAAGGAAACGATCCCTTCTACTGAAGAATTCAATTGTAATTTCTATTGTACAAACCTATTCTGTTAAATCACACATTTTAGTCAAGCTAAATTCCTCACTCTCCCTATGTCCCAACTCCATCCATGAATGGATACCTATGCATATGCATTCATTCCACTCCACTTCCCAGATAATGAATAATTTGGAAAGACATACAAACCCTAACAGTAGATGCTCTAGTTGGGTGGTAGTGGAATGCAATTCTCTCGTAAACAGATCTTATATGTTCTCATACTTTTTATCGGAATCTCAAATCATGTGCTGATCTTGCCCCATTTACTTACAACAGGGAAACGTGATGCATGGATTTCAGCCTTATTTGCCTATGCAATCACCTTGGTTTGGGGGCTAGTCCTCTATTTGATCATGAAGCAAAATCAACAGCAACTCCATCTTTCAGATTGGATTAAAGCGCGTGCTGGGAGCATTGTTTCACAGATTTTTATGACTGTTTTTTTGGTTTATGTATTTGCTATTAGTACCATTTCGTTTTATGATCTCATTCAGTCCATTAACATCTATTTTTTACCACGTACACCATCTTTTGTGGTCATGCTACCATTTCTGTTGATTTGTATTTGGTCTGCTTATAATGGGTTAAAATCGATTGTCTATGTTTCGGCGATCTTATTACCATTTGTTTCGCTACTTGGTATTTTTGTCGCTACATTTACACTTCCCGTAAAAGACTATAGCTATCTTTTCCCCATCCTTGCTGACGGCTATCAACCCGTTCTAAAAGGGGCAATGATCATTCTTGGAGGGAGTGCAGATTTGCTTGTGCTTTTGTTACTACAGCATCATGTAAAAAAATCGTTCTCGATTCCTAATCTTTTTTTTCTAATCACATTTTTAACCGTTCTCATCCTAGGTCCTACCATGGGTTCCCTGTCTTCTTTTGGTCCTGCGATCGCGTCTAATATTCGGTTTCCAGCGTTTGAACAATGGAGACTGGTTAAGTTGGGGAATTATATTTCACATGTTGACTTTCTGGCTGTCTTTCAATTATTGAGCGGAGAACTCATTCGGGTTTCATTGGGGTTATACCTACTTGGAGATATGGTAAAAGGTCATTTACACCCCGATAAAAAAAAGCACATCTTTACCGTTGCTTCCATTCTCTTAGGATTGTTTTCATTCATACCACTTAGTGATGTGTGGGTGCAGACATTAATAGGTCGATATTTTTATCCATCTGCATGTATAGGTGGCGTGTTAATAACGTTAGCTTTGTGGATCATTAGCTATTTGCCTACAAGGAAAGGAACCCAAAACATATGAACGTGGAAACATTACAGCAAAAATTGGCAAACCAAGAATTGACTTGTATGGAAGTAAAAGAAATGTTCAATCATTATGCAGATATCGATTTTTTACCGATTGAAAACAGGGAGGATCTTCAAGCGTTTTATTGCAAAGGGATGCTGGATACGACACAACTAAATGAGTATTATAACCGAATCCTCCTAAGTATCGAAGAGGAGGTATCGCGGAGTCATTCCGAAATGCTGCCTCCTGTTCAGCATGTGAGTAGTATAAAAGAGATTGCAACTCTCGTCTTTTCGGGTTCATTCATTGTGTATCGGGAAAGAACACCTTACTTTCACGTGTTCGATCTTAGTAAAGTGCCACAGCGCTCCCCACAAGAATCGACAACAGATGTTTCGATAAAGGGACCTAAAGATAGTTTTACAGAGGAAATCGATACGAATATCGCATTAATTCGAAAAAGAATCAAGACGGCACAGCTTTATAGTGAGTCTTTTAAGCTTGGAACAATAAGCAATACGGATGTTTCCCTGCTCTATCTACAGAATAAAGCCAACCCAGACATATTAGAGGAAGTAAGGAAAAGACTAACGGAATTCAACAGTGAAAATGTGTCAAGCAGTGGTCAATTAGAGCAATGGCTATCGGATTCTACGTTTTCCTTATTTCCGCTCTTTGACTATACAACACGTCCTGATTTTGCCATCCAAAGCATGATACGGGGGAGATTTTGTTTAATTGTAAGTGGGTCTCCAACAGTGTTAATTGGGCCAATCAATCTTTTTGAATTGCTAAAATCACCGGAGGATGTTCATTTTCCATACTATTTTGTTCTATTTGGACGGTTGATTCGAATCATCGGCTTGGTCATATCCATTTTCCTACCAGGATTTTGGGTTTCTCTCTCTTCTGTTAACATTGACCAATTACCATTCGCATTACTTGCCACTGTAGTTGTTTCAAGGGAAGGGTTACCGTTACCCATCGGAATTGAAGCGATTTTCATACTCGCATTGTTTGAATTAATTAGAGAAGCTGGAATTCGTATGCCAACTGTTGTTGGACAAACGGTCTCAATTGTCGGAGGTATTATTATTGGGGATGCTGCGATTCGAGCAGGCCTTGCTTCTCCGACCATGATTGTCATCATTGCCTTATCCGCAGTCGCGAGCTACACGCTTGTGAACCAGTCTCTGGTTGGAACGGTAAGTATCCTCCGTGTGTATACCTTATTGCTTTCCATATTTTTGGGCGTCTATGGGCTTATCATTGGGTTATTTAGTGTACTCATCTACTTAGCTAATTTAGAGTCGTTTAAGGTGGCATATCTTGAGCCTGTAGCTTCCATAACATACAAGGAATATCTCAAAGCGCTGTTTGTGGATCCCTTTGATAGAAAGAAATTTGAAATATCTTTTTTACAGAAGCGGAGAAAGTAGAATGAAACGTATAACCACAAAAGCTTGTTGTCTTAACCTATTTCTATGTCTCCTCCTCATGACCGCTTGCGAGCATGACATGGGCGAAATTGAAAACATGAACTTCGCAACCGCTATCGGAGTCGATTATCGAGATGGGAAATACTACGTATCCATCCAATTAATTGGTTTATCCTCTGTTGCCAAACATGAAAACGGAGAAAAAGCCGAACCTGAGGTATATGTATCGGAAACGAGCGGAACAACCTTTATTGATTCGTTTTTCAAAGCTTATACCTCTTCGCAAGAACGATTTATTTGGGCACATGTGACCGCCATTGTTGTAAGTGAAAATGTACTAAAAAATGGACTCGCTGCCATTTATGATGGCTTAACCCGCTATCACGAGTTTCGTCCGACGCCATGGATTTTTGCAACAAAGGACCCCATCGAGGATATTTTAACATCGACAGGTTTTTTTAATCAAAATTCGTTGAATACCATACTTCATAATCCAGAAAGTTCATATAGTCAAAGTTCAACGATCCGACCAATTAAATTAAATCATTTAGCACGTGGATTTTTCGAGCCTGGTCAAACCACTTATATTCCTTCACTAGCTATTAATGAAACACAATGGAAGAATAATAAAAAGCCAGAGGGTAAATTAGAAATTGATGGGGCGTTCTTTCTCGATAACCAGGAATACAAAGGCTTTTTTCCCTTTGAAAAAATCAAAGGAATACGTTGGATAACACCTGAAACACAACGGACATCCATCATTTTGCCATCTGAAGAAAATCCTGAATTTATTGCCGTACTGGAGAGTCAAGTGGTAAAAATCCGACCTGAGAAAAAACAGGATGGAAACTTTCAATTTTCAATTCTCTACTTGGCCAATGGAGTTGTAAGTAATCGGATCACAGACAAGATCCAAGAGGTAGTCGCCATGGAAGATTTCGTCAAAAAAGGAATCATGAAAGAAATCAGGGAATTATATCAACTAGGATTAAAACACGATATCGATTTTTTAAACCTGGAGCATAAGATATACAGAAAATACCCTGCTGATTGGAAAAAACTTAAGAATCAAGACACGATCCTCCGAGAAGACAGTATTTCAACCATTGAGGCCCATATCAACCTGGAACACTCTGGTTCATTTAAAAACCGTAAACTTAAGGTTGTCGAGTAATGGAGTTGGGTAAAATGTAAGGCCATGGGTTGATTTTACTAATAATCGTCTGATAAAAATGCAATCTAAGCAAATTGTCGATAAATGTGTAATCGTTTTTTAAAATATCCTTCCTAAAGTCTAAGGGGCATCGGTTAATAACCGCTGTCCCTTATTTGTTGTGACTTTTCCTTATTTCTACTCATCGTGTCGATTCCTGACTCCTCCCATCGAAACAACTTCAATTGTACGTGTGCGTAATCCTTTAGACCTTGACCCACTCTTAAATTTTCGTTTTAATGAGAATAGTTAGATTATTAAAAACTTAGCTTGAGAGGAGGCTTAGGTGTTTAGAGAAGTATCTGACATACTTGAAGAAAGAGGGGGAAATGGATGGAGAAAATCGAAGCTTTTTTAGGTCAAATGAGTGACATTGTTTGGGGGATACCATTACTTGTCCTCTTAGTCGGTACAGGTATCTATCTGACAATTCGTCTTGGATTCCTTCAAGTTCGATCATTGCCATATGCATTAAAACTCGCTTTTTCCAGAAACCAGGATAAGGATTCAGATGGAGATATTTCTCACTTCCAGGCTCTCATGACAGCTTCGGCAGCCACAATTGGAACAGGAAACATTGTTGGTGTTGCCACTGCTGTTGTAATGGGTGGACCTGGTGCAATCTTTTGGATGTGGCTCGCAGGACTATTCGGAATGGCTACAAAGTATGGAGAAGCCATTTTGGCCGTGAAATATCGTATAAAAGACCCAGAAGGCAACATGGCTGGAGGTCCCATGTATTATTTAGAACATGGATTAAAACAAAAATGGCTCGGTGTCTTGTTTGCACTCTTTGGGGCTCTTGCCGCATTTGGGATAGGTAATGGTACTCAGTCAAAAGCCGTTGCTGATTTGATGCATAGTACATTTTCTGTTCCTTTCTGGGTAACAGGATTAGCGCTTGTTCTTTTTGCTGGATTGGTTATCCTCGGAGGCATTAAATGGATTGGTCGCGTAACAGCCTTCTTTGTTCCGATTATGGCACTCTTTTATATCCTTGCTGGTTTAATTGTCATGGTATTGAATATTCATCTGATACCAGAAGCTGTTGGCATCATTTTCACATATGCATTTACAGGCGAAGCCGCGGTTGGAGGAGCGATTGGTGCGGCAATTCGCTTTGGTATTGCGCGCGGATTATTCTCCAATGAAGCTGGACTAGGTTCTGCTCCAATTGCTGCAGCAGCTGCGAAAACAGATTTACCTGGAAGACAGGCACTTGTATCCATGACACAAGTACTCATTGATACGTTCATCATTTGTTCGATTACAGGTATTACCATTGTAATGTCTGGTCAATGGGAAGATCAATCCATCGCAGCTGGTGTCCTGACATCATCTGCATTTGAAACACTATTAGGTGGCGTTGGTCCATACATGGTTACATTTGGATTATTATTCTTTGCATCTTCAACCATCCTTGGATGGGGCTACTATGGAGAAAAATGCTTCCAATATCTGGTCAAGAATCCAACAGCCGTGAAAATCTATCGTTTCGTATTTGTCCTCTTTATCTTTGTGGGCGCAACAGCCTCCATTGACGCCGTCTGGGCTTTAGCGGATGTACTTAATGGATTAATGGCGATCCCGAACTTAATTGGGTTACTTGGATTATCAGGTGTAATTATTTATGAAACGAAACGATTCCAACAAAAAGTAAAAGAAGAACGAGAACTGGCTGCTCAAGGTGGCGAAAAGGCACAACTGTAATAGAACGAATTAGAAAAACGACAGTAAATCCCTTTACAGGGCTTGCTGTCGTTTTTAGTGTAAAAAAATCAGTGTGAGACATCCTTTCTTCCTTACGTTTCTTCATAAAAAACGGATAAGTGGGTAAGTTTATAACTAATACATCATGAAGCGAGGAGTACCAATGCCCATCATTACGATTGATGAAACGAGTCTATATTATTCTGTTAAGGGAAAAGGAATACCCATTGTGTTTATTCATCCCCCTACACTTACTTCAGTCAATTTTCACTTTCAAGTAGAAGAATTATCGAAAGACTTTCAGGTTATAACCTTTGATATTAGAGGTCACGGGCGAAGCAGTTATTCGAGTCAACCAATTACCTATCCTTTGATTGTGGAGGATATCAAACGTTTGTTGGATCATCTTGAGATACAACAAGCCTATGTATGTGGTTATTCAACTGGTGGTTCAATCGTACTAGAATTTTTGATATCTTCACCTGAACGAGCATTAGGAGGAATATTAATCGGCGGAATGCCCGAAGCAAGTGATCCACATTTAAGAAAAAAAATTGCTTTAGGTGTAAAACTAGCGCATGCGGGAGCTGTCCCATTGTTAGCCTGGTCTATCTCTTGGAGCAATTCAAAAAACACCCTAAAACTGTTTAACAAAATGCGTACAGAAGCTCAAAAAGGTGACGCACAAAACATCGAACAATACTATCAATATAGCTTGAAATATAATTGTACCAATCAATTACACCAGATCTCTCTTCCTGTTTTATTAATCTATGGAAAAAAAGATAAGCCATTTCATAAGTACGCAAAGCAACTGCATCAACAATTACCTAATAATGAATTAACGTTTATTGAAAAAGCCGATCATCAAATTCCAACAGATGCCGCAAACAAATTAAATGAATTAATTTCTCACTTTGCTAAGTCCCATCAAACAAAATCAACTTAAAAGAAACGCTCTGGTTTCACACAGTAACAAGGAAAAAGCCACAACTACGGTTATCGTTGTGGCTCCTCTTGTTTCATGACATTATATAAACGTCCAAGTTTCTCAATTTCTACTACGATTTCATCGCCTTCTTTAAGCCATTCCCTTTCTTCTTCAGGGTAAGTCATTACGATTCCATCGGGTGTTCCTGTTAGGATAATATCTCCTGGCTCTAAGGTAAAAAGTTCTGAAAGGCTACTTACTAGTTCTGCACAGTTAAAAATCATATCATTAGTGTTAGCATTCTGCCTTATTTCTCCGTTTACATACGCTTTTAATGTTAGATTATTAGGGTCCCCCACCTCATCGGAAGTAACTAGATATGGCCCTATTGGACAAAAACTATCACAACATTTTCCAGGTACCCATGATGTGGTCATGTATTGCAAATCCCGTGCAGAGAAATCATTCGTATTACAGTAACCTATCACATAATCTAATGCCTCTTCTTTAGAAACATGTCTTGCCTTTTTACCAATTACAATCACTAATTCTGCTTCATAGTCAACTTCTGTAGAGTTAGATGGGATAAGTATAGGATCACCGCTTGCCCGAACCGCACTACTAAACTTGTTAAATAAATGTGGGAAATCAGGTTTAGACATATTTACCTTTTCCAAATAACCATAATAATTTTGTCCCACACCAATAACCTTTCCTGGATTGGGCACACATGGACCAAGATTTAAACTATCCTCTTTCAAAAAGATCTCACTATTGTTACTTTGTTCCATTTTCCTAACAAATTGTTGAAGTAAGTAAATACTATTATCCTCTGCCTGAAGTACCTCATCTATTGTTTGAGGTATATCACGAGTAGGAAATAATGTTAGAGCTTGAGAAACATCCAAAATACCTTTATCAGTTTTGATGCCTAGCCTTAACCCTTCTACTGTTCGAAAAGTTAGTAGTTTCATTATTTCAATTCCCCTTTTTACGATGAAAATTATTTAATTTAGAAATTCTGACTAGACTACTAAACCTAGTTATAAGGAGCATTCCTGTTAGAAGGATTTTCGGGGACTTGAACAAAAAAGAGCCCTCTTGGTATGATACGGGGTGTCAAGATCTGCAGAAATTGACCCCTAATTTGTTAACCAAGGAGGACTCCATAATGGATTTTAAACAAAATCAAAAAATTAATCAAGTCACTGAAAAAACACTAGTGGTCGGAATCGATATTGCTAAGCGAACACATTTTGCTTGCTTTGTTGATGATCGCGGCCGTGTGCTCCAAAAATCGTTTTCCGTATCCCAGGCTGGAAATGGTTTCGATTATTTCTATAAACGCGTTCTGGATGCAATGGAAGAAAACGAAAAAACAGAGGTTATCATTGGGATTGAACCAACTGGCCACTATTGGCTGAATTTAGCTTACTTCCTTGAGGAACGAGGCATACCTTTGGTAATGGTTAATCCAATGCATGTCAGACGGTCAAAAGAGTTGGATGATAATCTTCCGACTAAACATGATCGTAAGGATGCATTAGTGATTGCTCGTCTCGTAAAAGATGGTCGCTTCAGCTATCCCCGTATCTTAAAAGGTATGGAAGCTGAACTTCGCGTTGGATCAACTTTCAAAAGTAAGCTGACTGAGGAATTAGGCGCTGTCAAAAACATGATGATTCGCTGGTTAGATCGCTATTTCCCTGAATTCACTCAGGTGTTTCCGTCATTCGGAAAAATGGCTTTGGCTGCACTTGAATGTACTCCATTTCCAAGTGATCTTCAACAGAAACAACCCGATGAAGTTTTATCCCTTTATCGAAAGGTTGAGGGGCTTAAATCTCCCCAAAGGCCTAAAGCAGTGCGCCTTATTGAAGTCGCTGCTAATTCTATCGGAGTAACAGAAGGACATGAGATGGCTCGAATTGAAATCACCACACTTGTCCGCCGTTACTATCAACTAGAAAAAGATATTGAAAGCATTACTCAACGCTTAGTTGAACTTGTAAAAACATCAGTAGAATACGAATGGCTATCAACGGTTGAAGGAATTGGAGATAACACTATTGTCGATCTATTAGCCGAAATAGGAAGCTTTTCAGACTACGAGAATCCACGCCAATTAATCAAACTTGCGGGATTAACGTTACGCGAAAATTCCTCTGGACTGCATAAAGGACAAAAACGCATCTCTAAACGAGGCAGAAGGAAACTACGTGCCCTCCTGTTCCGAGTAATGATGCCCATGATTCGTCACAATGAAGCTTTCAAAAAGCTACACGAGTATTACACAAACCGTCAGGTTAATCCTTTACGTAAGAAGCAATCCATCGTGGTTCTATGCGGAAAACTATTAAAAGTATTACACGGGATTTGCACGAAGCACAAAGCGTTTGACGCACAGCGAATGATGAGGGATATTCCTGGTCTCGAAGAGGCTGTATAAGTCCTTACACCCCTAAATTAGACTTAGACATCAGGATGACACGGAGAAGCTGGCACTTTTTTTTCCATTCGACCTAGAGTCCCTAAAGGAGCTTCGCTAGCCTCTGCCTTATGACTAGACCGAACGAAGGAATGTAGGCACTTAGATGCCAAGAGACATGGGAGGGTACGTCATCATAAGCTACGCAGAGATCCATTGTGCATCGTATAATTCCCTAGCACTACTTACCAGCATTATCCAGTAGTGACCGCGTAGCGTACCCATGTATTGGAATAGTTTCACATATTTTAAAAATACTGTTAGGAATTGTGTCGAAAAATATTTTTTTGACAACCCACTAACGGATCAAACCGTTGGTAAATCAACATTTATAGAGGGAGTATATTTTTTAAAAAATTGCTTACAAAGAATACCTAGATTAGAAGAATTAGCTTGATGCAAATCTAATGAACTTACACAGATAACTTCGTTTCATCTTCAATTGAAAAATCTGTAATATTCTCTGCCGACTCGGATGCCATTTCTGGAAACTTTTTCGCAAATAAATTGCCAGCAACCATATACAGTAATGCCGTAGTAGCTAAGGAAACAAAGTAATTATAATCCAAGAACAGAAGGCCCATTACGATTCCTGCTACATAACAGAACAAGGATACGGGATTGATTCCATGCCAGTAGAAATATTTTCCTTTACTATTAAATAGATCCCCAAGACTTAATTTTCGTTTTCGGAAGTAGTAATAATCCACTACTACGATTGCTAGCGCTGGACCACCCGCTGCGCCGAATACAGCCAAGAACACATCCAATATAGGACCAAATTTCCACGGTTGTAAAACAAACGCAAGTACACCAACAATAATAGTAGCTGTCTTGAAATTAAGCTTCTTAGGTGCAAGTGCACATATAACATACACGGATGGGAATAGATTTGCAGCAGTGTTTGTGGATAACTGAGCTACAAAAACGAATATAGCTAAGACTGCAATAATCGCATTATTTCCACCAGCAAGTAAATCTGTAAGGTATGGGAGCACTTGTGCACCTGTCATACCAGGTACCAGAACAACGGTAACAATACCTAGCATTGTAAAGAACATAAAAGCAGGAGCAGACCAAGCCATGTACGAAAACAAGAAATTTCTAGATGCTTTTTTCATGTTGCCATTTTTTATCTTACAATCCTTCGTAAAGTCATTGAATCCCATTGCAATAGCCGCATATCCACCTAAACAGACGCCAAATCCATAGAGCCAGTTCTTACTTTCTCCTCCTGTAACACCCTGATCCCAAATATCAAATATGGAAACAGCGTGCGTTTTCATTAATACATAGAACATAATAGCACCAATAATAATCATCAGAGGTGCTGCAAAAGAAGTAAATCGTTCAATTCCTTTTGCACCAGTAATTGTTACAAGTATGAGTAGAGTAGCGTTAATAATTATCCCGACGATTATGTTATCAAATCCAAACACAGCCGTGGTAAACATATTGACCGCAGTTGCACCGACAAACCCGTTTAAGCCGACAAAAATGATGGCCGGCAATGCCCGCACAACCGCAACAATCTTACCTCCAAGCGGCCCTGCTACAGCTGTTATCGACGTGGCAAAGGAAACACCATATTTTAGTCCAATCTCTTGAGTCGCAAAGCATGCTAGACATACTAGTATTTGACCGATTAAATTAATCCAGACAAGTTCTCCAATTGTATAATACTTTATCAAAGGAGTCATAACCATAAAGCCTGTCACTTGTACCGCAATTCCGAACCATATCATACCTAGACCAAATGGGTTGATTGTTCTCTTGGAAAACTCTATTGGAGCCAACGATTCACTATAGAGATCATGTTCTGGTTTTGGTTGAAAACCAATCATACTTTTCCCTCCTAAATATTAATAAAATAAGATCCTTTATAACTCTCGAATTTCCTGCCAAACTAGCAAGATATTTCCTGCATTGTATTCCCAACCTCAGTGTGTATAAATACTAGAGAACGTAATCTCATCGTTAGCAAAACATCTTCCAAATCCAATTTAATGTGACTTGAGGCATGTTTCTCTGAACATTCTGCTTCGATTCCTTTTAAATGAATCATTTCTTACTTTCTAATTTTAGATATTCACCTTCATGTAGAACTCTATTTAGACAAGACTGGAATGTTTACCTTCGTCCTAGCTGGTTTTGTTTCAACAATGATCTCTCCGTTTCGAACGGAATAAAGTACTGGAGATAGACAGCGAATGGCGTCGTATTCCGATTCTGTATCAAGTACAATGAAATTCGCCTTATTGCCCTCTTTTACACCATAATTGTCTTCTATACGTAATGTTCTAGCTCCATGTGTTGTAATTAGCTTCAACGCTGTTGTTATATCGTCGTACCCTGTCATATGACATGCATGTAGTCCCATTTCAACGACACGAATTAAATTACCATCACCTAATGGGTACACAGTATCCATAATAGAGTCTAGGCCGAAGCATACATTGATATCTGCTTCTAATAGTTCCTTTACCCTTGTTAATCCTCTTCTCTTAGGGTAGCTATCGGTTCTTCCCTGTAAATGCAAGTTCGCCTTTGGTAGTGAGACAAAATTTATTTTAGATAGTTGTAGTTTCCTAATAAGCTTTTCTGCATACGCATCATTATAAGAACCCATTGCAGTAGTATGGCTTGCTGTGACAAGTTCCCCCATACCTAGTTTGTATGCTTCAGCTGATAATACTTCGACAAATCTTGATTGATCATCATCATTTTCATCACAATGAATATCTACCAATTTGTTGTATTTATAGGCTAGTTCAATCGTTTTCTTTACAGAATTTACCCCATCTTCTCTAGTTAATTCGTAATGTGGGATTCCTCCAACAACATCTGCACCCATCTTCAAAGCTTCTTCTACTAATTCATCACCTTTCGGATAGGCATAATATCCTTCCTGTGGAAATGCAACAATTTGGATGTCTACCCAAGGTCTCATTTCTTCTCTCAGTTCTAGTAGAGCTTCTAATCCTATGAAACTAGGATCTGTAACATCTACATGTGTTCTAATATGTTGCACACCATGTTTCATAAGCATTTGCGTACCTTTTAACGCGCGCTGTTTTACTTCTTCTTTTGTTTCTTTTAAGATTTTCTTTCTATCCGACCAAATTTGAATACCTTCGAATAGAGTACCAGATTGATTCCATCTAGGTGTACCCGCGGCCAAGGCAAAATCCAAATGGACATGTGGCTCAACAAATGGAGCCGATACAACCTTTCCTTCAAGATCGATAACCTGATCGCCTTCCTTTACATCAACATTGGAAGAAGGAGTGATGCCAACGATTGTATCTTCTTTAATTTCAATGTCCCAATTTCCTTCTTGACCATATAGCTTTGCGTTACTAAATTTCATAGTATTCACATCTCCTTACTCAACTTTAAATTGCAACTTATATATCTAAGTAGTCATTTTAAAACAATTGATCATTGTCTTTCGTGACTGTACTTAGCTTTGTATACTTGAAACAGAAATGATAGAGATGCTCAAGGGCACTATCTTCCGAAGTTCGTAGCGTGAAAAATGGTAGATTCAATTGTTAGCAGCCAACTAGTACTGATAAAATATCGGCAAATATTCACTAAAAGATGATGTGATGACTAGAGAGAATACCCTAAAGCAAAGCACAACTACTCCATAAAAAACAACTACCAAAAAGTATTTTTCGCTTGTTCTATCTTCACATGACGATAAGTAAGGAATTAAGTTAATGCGTAGCTATCTTGCTGTGAATTTTCATTCTTCATTTTTTTGCAGTTTAGATACTCTCCATGTCCTACCTTCCCGATAAATGTACCGTCTTTTACAATCACGTCTCCACGTGATAACACAGAAGTAATAACGCCTTGAACTTGTTCCCCTTCAAATACACTATAGTCTGTTTTGTGATACTGAGTTGCTTTCGTAATCGTCTTCGTCTGGTTAGGATCAAAAATTACAATGTCAGCATCACTTCCTACATTAATGCTTCCCTTTTTCGGATAGAGTCCAAACTCTTTAGCAGGATTTGCACATAACACTTCAACAAATTTCTGCAAAGAGATACGCTTCTCGTGAACACCGTAGTGATAAATGATGGAGAACATTTCCTCAACACCAGGAATACCGTTTGGAATCTTTGCCCATACATCTCGACCAAGTTGCTTTGAATATTCGCCTTCAAAATTAACTGGTGAATGATCCGAGCCAATGGTTGTAATGACGCCTGAGTTCAGACCTTCCCAAAGGGCATCTTGATGCCATTTTTCGCGAAGCGGTGGTGCACAAACATACTTTGCTCCTTCGAAGTTTGGTTGATTAAAATAACTAATATCTCTCGCTAAATAATGAGGACAAGTCTCCGCCAGAACATTCACTCCTCGTTTTTGAGCGAGTTCAATGACTTCCTTTGCCTCTGTACAAGATACGTGTACGACACGAACTGGCGCATTAGCCGCTTGAGCAATAGAGATTGCTCTGAAAGTTGCTTCCGCTTCTAGGATTGGAAGTCTCGTATATCCATGATTAACTGGCAATGTATTTCCAGCCGCAACTGATTCTTCAACGATTTGATCAATAACGTCCCCATTTTCACAGTGAACATTCGTTAAAACCCCTAGTTCTCCTGCTTTTTTAAGGACTTTGTATAACTGGACATCATCTACGATTAATCCAGCTTTTCGGTAAGACATAAACATTTTAATAATCGCTACACCTTCATTGACCAAAACAGGCAGATCTTCAAGTAAACGATCATAGTAATCAGCATTTATAATTGGTTGAAGCGCATAGTCAATGCACGCATTCTTTGTCCTTCTATTTTTCCAATCTCTGAAATTCTCCACCAAATCTAGGTCTTTCTCTGGTTCAACAAAGTTTACAACTGTTGTGATTCCACCAGCAGCCGCTGCTCTTGAACCACTTTCAAAATCATCTGCGGTGCCTATGAAGTCGAAATGGGTGTGGACATCGACTCCTCCTGGAAAGACATATTGACCATTTGCATCAATCACGTCGTCATCCACGTTCGGAGTAATCTCATTTGATATCATCGAAATTTTGCCATTTTCAATCAGGATATCCGCCTTATAAATATCTGAAGGACTTACAATTACGCCATTTTTAATAATCTTTCTCATTACTCATTTCCTCCTTAATATTTACATCGTTCATGTTTTTTAAGTACATAGAATAGGATTGTTTCATCATACAGATCCTTGAGATTTTCAAATCCCTTTCCCTATTAGAATGACAGCGCTTTCTAAATCACTTTAAAGAATTACTTCGTAACAAATTGTGTAGTAGCTGGATGATTTGCATCTACGAATTCTTCAAACGTAATATCAACTGCACCATTTTCAAGTAATTCCCCGCCAAGTTTTTCTAAATTTTCTAAGTTAGAAATAATCGTCAGAAAATGATTTCCAGAAAGATTGCCTACCTTACTAGTAAACACACAACTTCCGTACGGTAGAAGTAGTTCAGCTCCAATCGAACCTCCTGGGTAAAACAGAATCTCACCTTTCGAAGGGTATGTAGTATGATTTTCATTTTCTAACTCCATATCATCTAGAGGAACCCAAACGGCTTCACCACACCAACGGCAATGAATGGTTTTGTTCGATAGTGGCAATAATTTTTTAAAAACTTCACATGTCTTTGGAGCTTTCTCTTCCTCCAGTTTTGCAATAAATTCGTAGTTCCCTGCTTTGATTTTAATTAACGACATCTTACAAACCTCCTATATATTTTAATAGTTC
The DNA here is from genome assembly GCF_964021195.1 of Bacillus nitroreducens. NCBI lineage: Bacteria > Bacillati > Bacillota > Bacilli > Caryophanales > Bacillaceae > Bacillus > Bacillus nitroreducens. The sequence goes on from NZ_CAXHYI020000001.1 coordinate 152,935, forward strand.
TGTAAAAACTAAGGCCGTTTCCTAATATTTTTTACCTTCTTATTAGAGTTTTGCATTCTCGCATATCGACTACTTTTTTGTACAATTGTCATCCATCCATTTAAAAAGATAGTAACTTCACATTGTATACAATTAACAAATATTTACTTTCTTTTTCAACCACCCCTTTCGTTGGATTTATAATATCAAGTATGCCATAACTTTTCAATAATATTTTGAATTTACTGACAAAATAAACAGCACAAGAATGACACAAGAAAGACACAAGATAGTTGATAGTTTTGACACAAGATTTGTACTAAATAATCCTTATATATACCTTGTAAAACTATATTCATATTTTTTAATATTCAAAAGAGCTACAGTTACTAAAAGTTTCTAGCAACGGTAGCTCTTTTTATCATTTTTCTTCTATATCATTATTTCTTCAATTGATAAACAACATTTACACTAGTTAAAATTGAAAAATTGACCTTCAATCCCTCTAATAAAAACCTTAATCTAAGGACCTCACTACTTTAATCATTGAAGATTTATTTTGCTTAATTGAAACCTTTCACTCAACTTAGCAATATAAATTATATGTCGTTAAAGATCGTTTCTAGACTCACTTCCCCTTCAGTTATATGTGCGTTGTCAAAATCGAAACTCGATTCAATTTGATCAAGATGTTCAATCAAGAGCTGTTCCGCAAGATGTTCATCCCTTTGTTTTAAAGCAAATAAAAGTCCGAGATGTTCCTTACAATTACAGACTACTTTTCGAGGACCATAGAAAGAAAAAACTACATAAACTAAGGAGATTAATTCATCTAAATAGCGATAAAAGTAAGGATTCTCTATCATTTCAGCAATGCGTACATGAAAATCGCATGTTAAACGCAACCTTTCAAAAAAATCTTCCTGATCATGCGTCACATGTTCTTCCTTAATAAACAATTCAAGCTCTTCGAACTGTTCTTCCGTTAGTTTTTGGCATGCTTTACGAATAACAACGGTCTCAATTTCCTTTCGTGCTTCACATATTTCTTTTGCTTCTTCTATTGTAGGGCAATAGACAAAAGTCCCTTTGTTCGGAATATTCTTCACTATTTTCTCATGAGCGAGTCTTCGTAATACGTTTCGTATTGGGGTTCGACTGACTCCAAACACCTCTGCCAAAACCTCTTCCTTCATTTGCATATTCGGTCGTAATTTCTGAAAAAGAATCGCTTCTCTAATCTTCTGATAGATATCTTCTTCATTTACAATCACTGATTTCTTCTGTTGTTTCTTCGTAATTTTTTTAGAATTGACAGGAGGTGTACTAGTTTTTTGATTAAGGTGTTGATGATTACTTTGAGGATGAATTTCAGTAGTTCGTCGCGATAGCGGAAGTTTCGTTCCAAAGTATTTCCTTTCCCTTTTTCCTTTAATCACCTTTGAACCATAATAGTAAGGACCATGTCCCTTTCCATTCATACAAGTGCTACAAGTATCCTTTCCACATTTGCGGTATTGTGAAACAATTCTCCACCCATCTACTATAATTGCCATCTTCTTTCATCCTTTCAATTAACTGATGTATTTCGTACTTCCTCAAGGATTACAATAATTAGTTCATACAATCATCATCAATAAAGGTAAGAAAATATTAGATAGAATTGGTGGATAATTTCCATTGAGGTACAAGTACATCCATACATTCTCTCTTTATCAAATTAAAGTATCATATTCGATACAAAGTACTTTTTTCCTGCAAGACTCCTAAAGAATAATAAACAACAAACACTGAGAATCATGAAGTTCGTAAAGTATTCAACTTTTAAAAGTAGAAAAAGCTTGGATAAGGATTTTCCCTTTTCCAAGCTATTCGTTTGCAATACGGATGAAACTGTAGCTATTTGAAATTCATCCGTTACGCTTCCACTGTTTTATTTTTATAACGATTCGTACTAGAACCTTTTGCTGTTTCTTTAAGAGTGAATCCTGTAATACCATAAATGAGAGTGAACAATGGAGTAATCATCGCTAAGAAACAGAATGGAATATAGACGAGTGGTGATACGCCTAATGCAGCAGCTGTAAAGATTCCGCTTGCCGTCCACGGCGGTAACGCACAACTTTGTGTCGCACAATCCTCGATGATTCTTGACAGATTTTCAGGACGCAGGTTAAATCTTTCATAGATTGGTTTCAACAATGTCCCCGTCATCACCGCTGAGAAGGAGAAGGATCCTCCCATCCCTAATGTAAAATATGCCGTGAGAATGGAGACGAACACCAACATTCCCCTACTCTTGACTCTACTTGTAATCGATACAACAATCGTTTCAAGAACCCCTGCTTTTTGGAGAAGACCTCCAATACCAAGCGCAAATAAGAAGAGTGCAACCAATGGTAACATACTCGTCAGTCCGCCACGCTGCAAGAGTGTGTCAATAATGTCAATTCCTGACTCCACATAATAGCCATCATAAAACACTTGGAGAATTTGTGTAATTGTTGATGATTGATACAAGATCGCTACGACAGCACCCGCAAGCGCTCCAATGAAGATCGATGTAATCGCTGGGCGTTTCGTGATCAATAGAACAAACAAAATCACAACGGGAATGAACGGAACTACACCAAGATTGAAATGCTCTGCTAAATAAGTGGTTAGCGTTTCAACATCCACTGAGTTAACCGATCCTTTTCCATACCTTAAACCCATGAATGTAAATATAATCGCAGTAAGAACATAGCCTGGTACGGTTGTCCACAGCATATGCTTAATATGAACCATCAAATCTGAACCAACGACTGTCGCTGATAAATTGGTACTATCTGAAAGCGGTGATAACTTATCACCAAAATAAGCACCACTGATAATAGCTCCTGCGGTCATCCCTACAGGAATCCCTAAACTTTGACCAACACCCATCATCGCGATTCCAGCAGTACCTAATGTAGCCCAAGATGAACCAGTCGCCAGCGAAACAATGGAACAGAATAAAAGAGTGGTCACGAGGAAAAATTGTGGAGAGATCGCTTGGATTCCGTAGTAGAGTAAGGCGGGCACAGTTCCAGAGGCCATCCATGATCCGATTAAAACCCCAACGGCTAGCAGTATCATCGATGGCTGCAAGGCTTGAAGCATGGACTGAAAGATGCTTTTTTCCACACTCTGATAGGAATGTCCTAGCCTACTTACAAAAGGAATCAATGTGATTAACGTGATAAACATCATAATCTGTATCGATGCCCCAAAGACAAGCATCCCTGTCGCAATGATGACTACGACCATTGCCAAAATAAACAATGAATAGACTAACGTAGGTTTTTTCACTGTTTCGTTATTCATCTAAACACTCCTTAACGTTTTAAGAAGGAGTACTCCATTTGATTTTATGAAACGAATAAGGTCGACCCTTCGCTTCACTATGCATATGTAAAGTATACCAAGTTCACACTTATTTATAAAATTCTGTAAATTTAAGTATGTCATACCCTCCTTGTATATGAAGGTATATGAGTAACATGAGCTCACGCATCCTTACATTTTCATATAAAATACTCCCATATACTCTGTCATACTGGAGATTTGAACTTTTCACAAAAAAAAGAACTATCGATGAGACGATTGATAAAAATGGCTTTTAAAAAAACACCTAACTCTATAGGAGGCAGCTGAAAAACTTACGTTTTTTATAGGTGATTAAATTGATAAATCAAAAAAGACGACTAAAATTCATTTTTTGAATTAAAAGTCGTCTTTTTTATGCATATGATACCATTTCACCCTGGGTTATTACCCTAATAGTTTTAAAATCCGCTTTATATTTACCGTAAATATCGCCATGGCACCTTGTAATTCCATGCCAATTAGACCCGAGGATTTCGCTACATCATACCCGTGTCTGTGTTTTAATTCGCTATTTTTAGCTTCTATTTTATAACGCTCTTTGGATTTTTCTTTAAAATAGTCGCTTTCCTGAAATTCCATCTGTTCAGTATGTACATTTGATTTAATACTAACAGAATAAGTTTTACTTTTAGCACCTTCCTTATAACAACCTTCTTTAACTGGACAGTGTTTACACTTTTCGATATCAAAATAATAGGTATCCACTTGATTAGCAGCTACGCCTTTTTTACCTTGTCGAGCTTTGCGAATGGCCATATGTCCTGCCTTACAGACATACATTCCAGCATCTTTATTAAATTCAAATACATCCTCTTTCTTACGAGTACCTTGAGTAACAGATGGGTTTAATTTAGCAACTAGTTTTATTTCATTCTTCTCAGTGTACTCAATATTTCCTTTTTCAGAGTAGGCTGCATCACCAATAACCGTTTCAACATCTATTCCAGCTTTTTTACTTTTTTCTATGAGTGTCTCAAGTTGTTTTCCATCATTTTTCTCACCTGAAGTAACTGCCGCGGCTGTGACAATGCGTTCCTCGCTCATCGCAAGATGTGTTTTGAATCCAAAGAAGGCAGTATCGGCACTTTTGTGCCCTATTTTTGCATCTTGGTCCTCGGAAATCTGTAAGTGTTCAATATCATCCTCGACAGTTTCTTTCAATAAATTTAATTGTTCCTTAACTTTGGGGTACTGAACAAGAGTTTCTTCCTTCTCAATTACATCTATAAGTTTTTGACTGTACTCAATTTCATCTTCTAGGGCATCAATTGTAGTTTTATTAGGAAACTTATCTTTCATTGTTTCATCTATTTGGTATACAGCTTTTCGTAACTTTCTTGAGCGATCCATTAAGATTTCTTTAGGTGATTTTTGGTTATACCGTGCTTTTGTGTGGGTAGCATCTACTATAATACTTTTACTTTTGATGATTTCCTTTTCAATCGCAATTTCTACAGTTTTATTGATTAACAAATCTAATAGGTCAACATTTTTTAAACGCAGTTTTCGAAATTTAGTTAAAGAACTCGGATCAATCACTGGCTCTTCAGGAGCCATATCTAAAAAATACTTAAAGGACATGTCGTACTTAGAACGCTCGACAATATCAACATCAGACAAGTCATGGATAGTCTTTAGCAATAAATATTTGAACATGCGAATAGGGTCGACAGCATTTCGACCGTTATCATGACAGTAATTTTCCTTAAGCTCTTCATATACGAAAGAGAAGTCCACAAGTTCATTAATTTTCCGTAGCATATTATCCTGCGGAACGACAATATCATAGATTTGCATAAACGGACTAAAAGTCATTGATTGTTGTTTTTGAATCATAGAACCCACCCACATAGAATTGATACAACCATTATACAATGAAAAAAGGTATTATTTTCTCAAATTCAGAGAAAATAATACCTTTTTAACTAATGTTGATTGGAGCGGAAGGCACGAGACTCCTGCGGGAAAAGCGTGGCCAGGGGAGACCCCGCAGGAGCACAGCGACGAGGAGGCTCCCGGACCGCCCGCGGAATGCGAGTGGCTGCAGCGGAAATCAACACCAATTTTAGAAAGGGACTTTTTCAGTGCCCTCCTCTATAGTCAGGTGTCTATATCCTACGATATACTCTTCTTCGTTTCATACGACTGTTCGGCCTTCATGCTTTGGGGTAGCATTTGGATCGAGTCAATGACACTATCAAGCTTCGTTTCAATGCGATGTAGTAGATAGAATGTCACGACGACAGGAAAGCCAACCTCTTGAATAAAAGGCAGTAGATGTTCCACGAAAAGTTCCTCCTCTCCTATAAATAAAGCCAACTCCCGTTGATGAGAGCTGGCTACCTACATTAAAGTTCAACTGATTCTACATTACGTTCCACAACTCGTGCGCCTTTTTTAGAGACAATCGGTCCACCAGGTGTTAGAAACGCATTGGATGAAACGATGGTGTCCATCGCAGCTGATACTGCCGCTGGATCAACAGGTTCAATTGGGTTTTCAATCGAAACCGTTGCCGTCTTTCCATCCTCATTAATGAATTGCATTTCAAGTGTCTTTGCCATCTGTTATTCCTCCTTTCCTCTTATTCTCCAAAACGATTACTCACCATCACTTGATAGCATGAAGCTATCATTACGCTCAATGTTTGTTAGTTGTAATTCTTGAAGATCGACGATTGCAACCGCTACTGCATATAAATCTTCAGCAGCTACAACAGGGTTAATATTGTTGTAGTTTTTGTTTTTGTACGTCATTTTCCCTTTCTCATCGTATCCATTCTCAAACACAAAGCGTAACTGTGTACGTTGAATATCTTGTGTTACTGCCATGTCCCTCACCTCCTTTTCACTACTGTTATAGAGGAGTAAGGAGGCAAAAGGGGCATCCTCTTTTTATATTTTTTTATAACAACCACAAACAATCTCTTTAGATGGTTCTCCCCTCTTAGTACATCAACCCTATTACGGTTGTAGTAGTTGTTGTTGTTTATTTTGTCCACGTGTCGTGCATATATCGTATGACGAGTTGTCACGTATCGTGGACGTTTTGCATATAAGCCATCTCAGTCCAATAAATTCACAATTTCGTCACAATATACAAACTGTTAGTTTTACTTTCAAGAAAAATACAATCTATCAGTTCGTGTACGTTGTTCCTAATCTAGTATTTACTAGTTTTAGGGGGGATTTTTATGTTTAAGCTAATTGGTCAAAGAGTCCGAAAGTATCGATTGCTGAAAAATTATACCCAACAAGAACTTGCTAAAGAGATTGATCTTTCATCACAATACATCAGTCAAGTTGAGCGTGGAATGGCCGCAGTTACACTAGAAACTCTAGAGAAGATTTGCCTCGCACTTGATATATCGATTGAAAAAATTTTTGTTAACTTTGAAAATATCGAACGTGTGAAAAATAATGCTGCTCTTTTATCAATCATCGAGCTAATGGAAGACCAGCCTACCGAAGTTCTCGAAGAATTACTGAACATTAATATAGCAGTAATTGATTCAATTCATCATCTTCGCTCAAAAAAATAGCGTAAACTTCTGTTTTACTTGTACCTGATACAACATAGAAATCACCCTAGGAAATATCCCCAAAACAACAACCTCAAAAGGAGAGAACCTCATGTCACAAGTTCAAAATGAATATGAAATTAATGACCGAACAAATGCCATTCTACCGGTTGCTGAAGTTGAATATTCAGCCCTGGTCATGGAGGGAGAGAAGAGAATAAAGGTCAGACAAACCCCCTTACAGATCATTAAGGCTGCTTGTTTAAAAGGTGGCGCTTCCTATGAAGGTAGACGTAAGGCCGTAACCTATTTAACTAGCGCTGTTCAGAAAGTCCCTATTCCTGTAAATCCTAGAAGAAAAATCTTCGCCTTCCCCACTCATTCCCCAACAAGTTTTGAGTGCCACTGGATTTTCTTCCATCAAGTCAAATCAATCACTCTACCTAAACATACACATCCAACGATTCAATCTATGATTCATTTTAAAGACAATCAAACACTTCCAATGAAAGAATCTTATTATATCCTACATAAACAATATCAACGTACTGCTATGTGCATTTTGCAATATTCAATCCCTGATCATTTGCAAACGCATTCAATGATAAGCATATAAAACAAACCTCGAAAAATATCGCAAAAAGGACGGCTACTCATATGAACGGAAATTTAATTGTAAATGACAGACCCTTACTCATCATCCCTACTCTTGCCAAAATGATTGGATTAAACGAAAGTATTATTCTTCAACAGTTCCATTACTGGTTGATGCGAAGTACGAAAGTGTATAACGATAAGAAATGGGTTTATTTTACGTATGACCAATTAGAGGCGCAATTCCCCTTCTTGTCAAAAAGCACGATTAGAAGAACAATCTCTAAATTGGAAAACTACGGTTATATCTCTTCCGACAATTTTAACAAAATGAAAATGGACCATACAAAATGGTACACTATTAATTATGAGGGTGTATATGAACTAACGGGCGATGTCATCAGTCGTGGAATTTCTGAACATCCTCCAATAGAAAAAGTAAGTTCAGAATCTAACAATGATATCCAATTGAATGTTCCAAATAGCACAGACGATGTGCTCAAAATGGACAGCCCACCTGTTCAATATGAGCAAAAGGAGTGCTCAACCTGGACAAACGATGTGTCCAAAGTGAACAGAGCAATACCAGAGAGTACTTCAGAGATTACAACAGAGAATACTTTAGAGACTTCTTCTTCAAAAAATGCAGAAGTTGAAATAGAAGCAGTATTCAAATTTTTCATCCAAAATGGCTTTGGAAAAATCGGAAATTATTATACGAGGATTATAAGAACGTGGTGTGCCAATATGTCCTGCGAACTGGTCATAGAGGCCATGAAAGTAGCTCTCGAAAATGGATCGACCCGCTGGAATTACGTGGAGACGGTTTTAAAAGATTGGAGTAACAAGGGATACCAGACGATGAGCGAAATACATGAAGCACGTCTTACATACAAGAGGCAAAAACTGCAACAAAGCAATAAAAAGCCAATACGGAAAGAGATGATTCCAGATTGGCTAAAAAATGATACACAACCTAATAAACCTAAACCCATATTTGAAATGGAATTTGAAGAAAAGAAAAGGCTGTTTGAGGAGAGGCTTAGGGCTTGATGTTGAGTAGACCAATTGTTTAATTTTTATTTTTATTTATTAATTTGATTAGCACATCAGTATATTTCAACAACACTAAATCAAAATATGTTCTTTAGTTCTTCAGAACAAATCTGCACTTTGGATAGGTGCTACAACCCAAAAATCTTCCGAATTTACTATTGCGTTCAACAAGATCCGAACCACACTTAGGGCAAATATTAGCATTTATTTTATATTGGTAAAATCGTTGTGAATCTTTAATATTCTTTACATGCTGTTTTTTCTTGTTTCCATCAGCTTTTAGTACTCTCTCTAATTTGGCAGTGATATGCTGGACTTCACCAACATTCAATAAATTACTTTTATGATCAAGAATGGTACTTACAAGTCTTGTGGAATACACAACTCTTACATCCGAATTGCCCGTTTCAATTTTTTTAATTGTAGCACGATGGCTAAAGGAAATAATAGAATGATAGATTTCTTCGTTCTGAATTTCTAAGTATTCCTTCAATGCTTTTATGTGGCCGTAGTTTTGCCAAATCGGATTGTAAAACTTTTCCTTCCGTTTATAAATAACTTGTGTCCAGTACTTGTCCTTAGAGTCACCATAAATCCAACCTTTATAATTCTTCGTCTCTATCACAAATATTCCATACGGCGAAACGACAACATGATCAATTTGTGATGTTTTTTTATTTTTCAGTGGGATTAGGACATCATTAAACACCATGTACTTCTCTTTATCAAGCTTGTTTAAATAAATTCGTACGGCCGCTTCTCCTATAAAACCTTTTACTTTTGGGGCACCTAAAACTATAAAAATTATAATTAGCAGTATTGCTAGTAGTTCCATTTATTTACCCTCTTTTTATTTTAATGATTTTATGTCTAGCAGTTTTCTTCATCTAAAAACGTGCGAAGCAGAGTAGTCATAATAACTTATTGGGAAGGTTGTTTCTATCGCAACCTCCCTCATAACTTATTCTTGTGATTCCAATTCGGTTCTACCTTTTATTAAAAATCTTCATCTGGGGTGTATAAATCCAAATCTATGATATACATTTTCAAAAATGGAAATAAAGTAAGTTTCACTAATCGAAAGTATCTTACTATAGGGATCAGCCATTACTTTTTTTTGATGTGTCTATTAATCTAGCCTTTCCCTCTTCAATTTCATCCAGATATTTTGTGAATTCTGACACCCCAGAATATGAAAGACATAAAATCTGTTTTGCTCTTGTCATGCCGATGTATAAAAGTGATGCTTCACGCTCTTTATCATCTTCAAGAGCAAAAGGCATATTATCGATGTTTACAATAAAGACAGATTGAAAATCTAATCCTTTACTACTATCAATCGTGCTAATTTTCACAGATTCCTCATCTTTATCATAAGAACGCTTAGATTTTTCATCTTCTGTCAACCAAAAGTAAGGAATTCCTTCCTGTTTTAGTATTCGTTGAATCACATGTATTATATTAATTTTGTTCGTTTTTTTCACTCTGTATAAAATCAACATTTCTGAAAATGGTATCTTTCTTTGATGGTTGAGTTTTTTTATAAGTTTGGAAACGATAACCATTTCTTTAACGAAGTTATCTGCTTTAATAATTACTGGTTCTGGACCTTTTCTCCTTGTGCTTTGTGGTGCGATAATTTCACCTTCAAATTCACGATTAACCACTTTATTTTTAAACTGTGAATTATTTCGGTAAAATTCCCAAGCAAATGATACAATTTGAGCAGTGTTACGGTAATTTATTGACAATATTTTAGAGCGTCCTTGAAAGCTTAATCCTGTATCCTGAAGATAGCTTCGTTTTCTTTTATAAATTGTTTGAGCTCGATCCTCTACTAATAGCAATGATTGTGTATCTTCATTCAGAAGTTTACTAACAAGCGAAAGCCATTCAGCTTCAAAGTCTTGACCCTCATCAATTAAAATCGCATCATATTTTGGTAATATTGCTTCCTTATTTTCGAGTTTTTCCAGTATAGTAGGTATTTGTTTCTCATGTATATGAAGTTCTTTCTTTAACCACTCATGAAAATTATAAACCTCTATATTTCCATTTTTACTTAGTGCATCTGTTTCTTTACTGAAATCGAAATCAAAGAGATTATCTGGTTCATTTAGCATGTGAGTAACCATATGACGGATGTTTTGCGCTAACGAGATGTTATAACATAGAATAAGGATTTTCCAATTCGGATTTTGTTTTGATAATAACTTTGCTCGACTAGCTAATATCAATGTTTTTCCACTACCTGCCACACCACGTATCAGCCTATTCTTATCACCAATTTGTTTTGCCAGGTTCTCTTGATGTAGATCCATAGCTTTAATATCATGTAATGATAGTAGTAACTGATCTTGATAAGGTACTGGCGGCTTGAATTCTGCACTTATTCGAACTTCAGGAAATAAGTGATAACGAATTGCGTTAATATCTGTATATTCCAGTGGCTGTTTTAAGCGAAATGGCACAATAAACATATTTAGGATTTTTTCATGAAGATTTTCTTCTGAGAATGCATCCTTTTCAGGATCAATTTCATCCCGTGTTAAGCAAAGACTTGGATCAATGACACTATATAAATTTTCCTGAATAAAATCCTTTTGATATAACCTTGTGAATACAGTTCCATACCCGTAAGGGAACTTTAATTGAAACTTATATTTGCCATCTAATTGGACTAAACTCTTATCCTTTTTAAGGACATTTACAATATGAAACATATTATCTCGTGCCTGTTTAATAGGACTCTTCACCACTGCCTGTTGACCACTTGAACTAACAATTGCCCATTCGTCTGGATTAATCTGAAGCAAAGTACTTTTGGTATAGTCCTTCACTTCTAATACGACAAGGCCTAAATCTGGGCCAATGATAACAAAATCAGGTCTTCTACCATGTATTTCTGGTTCATAATAAACAATATAATCATCAGGTAAATACATCTTCAAAGTTCGGAATAATAACCTTTCGCCAGTTGTAGCGGAGGATCGTATAGACTCAGGGACAGTTTGCGCCATTTTACCCACTCCAAAATTTCTACATTTTTCTAAATTATACCACAAAATTTTACAAATCTCTGTAAATTAGTAGTTAAATATGAATATTGTCATGGGATAGTTCCAGTGTTGCCATCTTTTTGAGCCACCTCTGCCATAAAAATGACCCACTACTGACATAAAGAGTACCATTGCCTAGAAAAAGCCCTACAGGGCCAATTTTATATCTGCAGGGCCTTTCTTAATAAAACCTTAATTAAACCTTTTATTGAAATACCCCATAATTATTTTTCTTAAGCCCTTATAAATATCCTGCTCAGTCCAGATCTGGGGGAATGGTTATCTAATAGATTTGTCTTTAGTTCCTCAGGGAATCGGCACCAGTGCTTGTATCCAGTCTTATAATAATAATCCTCTATTTTCATTAGGTCATCTCTCGTTATATTAGTCATATCAAGCTTGTCCACCTAATCCATGACGCTCTCGCATGGATATTTCACCATCTATCAAAATTTGATAAGAGTCATGGACAATGCGATCTAAAATTGCGTCAGCTAGAGTACCTTCTCCAATCTTTTCATGCCACCCTCTAGGGTCAAATTGGGAACAAAATATTGTAGAACCTTGTTGGTGTCTAGCTTCTACAATCTCCAAGAGATCCCTAGCTTCACTTTCCCTTAATGGTGTAAGAAGCCATTCATCAAGGATGAGTAAATCGACTTTTTTATATTTTTTCACTACCTTGCGGTAAACACCTTCTCCTCTTGCGATAGAGAGTTCATCTAATAAATCTGGCAATCTAGTATATTGAACTTTGTAGAATTGGCGACAAGCTGCAATGCCAAATGCACAAGCTAGATATGTCTTTCCATTTCCTGGAGCCCCTTTAAGAATGATATTGTGGTGGTCCTCAATATATTGTCCAGAGGCTAGGCGAAGAATTTGTGACTTATCTAGCTTTCTATCTGGGTGATATTCGATATCTTCAATAGAAGCCTGCGTGTCACGCAATTCCGCACTTTTAATCAATCGTTCTAGTTTACTATTTTGTCTGCGGGTCCATTCCAAATCAACAAGTATTCCAAAACGGTCTTCAAAAGATAGGTCTTGATAATCAGGGTTTTTTAACTGCTCTACATACATCTCTGCCATGGCAGACATTCTCATTTCGTTTAATTTAGTTAATGTGCTTTCATTTGTCATTGTTCTTACCTCCATAATATTCGGATCCACGAGTGAATCCATAATCATTTGTCTGCTTTTCCTTTTTTGGATCTTTTGTTTCTTTCGATTCAGATAGTTTATCTTGTCCAGTCTTTAATATCGTTTGTATACTTTTAAGTGTAGGTCTTGGAGTATAAGATAGAGCTCTTTCACACGCTTTTTCAACACGCTCTATAGAATGCCTATCTGACAGTTTTATTAATCCAAGACAGGATTTCAGGGCTTGTTTTTCCACTTTATAAGAAGCTAGTATACTCTTAACCGTGGCTAGTGTACTTTCACCTGCAGAGGTTGCCCAATCCAAAACATACTCTTTATTGAATTCAAGAAATTGTTTGTGTTCCTTTGGCATATGATCTGGAATAGTAATTGACTGTCCGAGTTTACCAGTGAGTTTTTTATGGGATGCAATTCGAAAATTTTTATAAAAAACCTCCACAATGGTTCTCGTTACACGAACATCTACACGACGTTGGATATAATCATAAGGAACAGAATAAGACATATTGTCTACATTTATGTGATAATCATATTGTACGGTCGCCTTTAGCCAAGTGGCCATCTCGTACGGGGAAACAGGCAACGGCATTAGCGCAAACTTTTCTTCTTCTGTAAAGGCTGTATGCCTGTTCCCCTTTTTCTTTTGAAATGGTTTTGTATTAAATTCTTGAAGCTTTTCTTTAATAGCTTCATTTAGTTCCGCCAGAGAGAAAAATTTCTGGTTTCGTAGTGAAGCAATAATCCAAGTTGATATATCTCCAACTGCCCCTTCAGCACTCGGTTTATCCTTTGGATGACGTACACGTGCTGGAATAATCGTTGTTTGATAATGTTCAGCCATCTCTTGATAGGTTGGATTAATGATAGGCTCAGATCGAGAGGCTTTGATTACCCCAGTCTTTAAATTATCAGGAACAATAATCCGAGGTACACCACCAAAAAACTGTAGGGCGTGAATATGGGCTGTAATCCAATTTTCGGTGTCCATAGATAAGAAACCCTCTACATAAGCGTACTGACTACACGATAGGGCAGAGACGAATATATAGACAGGAATATCTTCGCCAGTCAAATTATCTGTTAGACTCATAGTTTGACCAGCCCAATCCACTTCCAGCTGTTCGCCTGGCTTACGTTTAATACGCATAGTTGCTTTTGTTTTCCTAGCGTAATCATGATAGAAACGGCAAAACTGCCTATAGCTATAGGGGATTTCATCACTCGCCCTACAACTTAAACAATACTCATCCCACAGGAGAGCTAAGTTCACTCCCGGCTTAGCTAATTCCTTATGGATGTGTTCACAATCTGGTTTTCTCCTGAAATTAGATGCTTCATGCTTTTCTGGAAACAGAAGTTCTTGAAGATCGCTATCTGTCATATCCTCCTCGAATGGCCAAGAAATATTTAACTTTTGAGCCCTTTTAACTACCTCTCTAATTGTATTTCTCGAGTTGGCACAACTAGAAGCGATCCCCCTTTGACTTACTCCTTGGGCATGTAGCCTAAGGATTTCTCGGTATTTAACCACAAAAAAACCTCCTATATAATAGATTTGCACAGCATAGTGCAATTCCATTATATAGGAGGGTGGTCCTCAGTTTGGCAGAGGTGGGTCTAAAACTTGTCATTAATGGGATAAAAACATGGCAAAGGAGGGTCTACTGGGTGGCAATATTCAAATATACCTATAAAAAATAAAAAAAGAAGAGCAATAAGCCCTTCTTACTTCTTCGCTTTTCGTTCAAAATGGTAATGCAGACGATATTCACATATTTCTCTTGTCCAATTGTAAAGCAATTCCAGATCTTCTTGTAGTACCTCGAATCCAATAACAAATTGATTATCATTAAAGGTAACCAGTCCTTTTGAACTTCCACTCCACTTGGTCATTGGCATCTTGGAAATAAGCTTTGCTACTTTTGCTTCATCATATTCCCATAATCTTTTAGTTTCACCATCTGAGAAATCAATATTTTTACGATATTCTTTTTCGGTTAGGTATCGATGAAAAAATGGAGCAACTTCTTCGGGAGTAATAGGATCAATCCAATGGTTTACACCTCTGGAAAGCATGGCAAGAAGTACAACCATCTTGTAACTTTTAGCCATACCTGTTTTTTCTACCTCTATCAACCATTGTTCGTACCGTTTGTATACCTCTTGCTCTTTGTCTGATAATTCATTCGCCCAATATAAAAAGCCTACAAATGACTTAAATTCAGACTTATACTGTGAAGCATCTGTCTCACCCTTTAAATGCAAGTCTAAATAGGTCGGCCTATTACCAAGAGTTATCTTTAATTCCTTATAACTTTGAAGAAGTTTTTCTTTACGAGGTTTTCTTTTTTTCGCAAGTTCTTTTAATAAATTGATTACCTTTACTTCTAAATTTAATGAACATGATTTTGGTAATGTTGGTTCAATACCGTTTGTTAATCTTTTCTTGTCTCTTGCTTGAGTATCAAACAAGCTTAGTTTAATATCAGCGTTACGATAGTTTCCGATTAAATCAATAATTACACAAGATTCTTTATCAGGATGAAGACGAAGTCCTCGACCAATTTGTTGAGTGAAGACGGTTAAAGACTCTGTCGGGCGCACGAATAATAATGTATCTACTGATGGAATGTCCACACCTTCATTAAACAAATCTACAGTAAAAATAGCATCTAATTCAGCATCTTCTAGCATCGTAATTGCTTGCTTACGGCCAATTGTTTGCTGTTGGGAATGAACTGCAACAGTTTTATAACCATTTTTATTAAAATATGAAGAGAGAAATTCAGACTGTTTAATGGATGAACAAAATACAATCGTTCTCGTTTGTTTATGCTTTACCCACGACTGTAGTATGTTTTCTGCCATTTCTTCACGAAGTTGTACCTGCAATAACTCATCTTCGGAATATCTAGTCCCCAACCAAGTAATTTGTGAATAATCAGTTTCATCATAAACACCATAATATCTGAATGGTGCTAACCACTGTCTCTGAATTGCTTCGAGAAAGTCTATTCGATAAGCCACATTTCCGGCGCAAATGGCATACACATCTTTATTGTCATTTCGATCTGGTGTAGCTGTTATTCCTAACAGAAACCTTGGATTAAAATAATCTATTACTCTTTGATATGAATCGGCGGCTGCATGATGAAACTCATCTACTATTATCAAATCAAATTCATCGTCTGAGAAATTCTCTAAATGGTGTTTCATGCATAGAGTATAGATTGATGCAAAAACAATGTCAGCATCTCCCTCTTTTTTACTTCCATTAAAAACACCAGTTGTTTTATTAGAAATGATTTTGTCAAATGAATTTTGTGCTTGATATAGAATTTCTTCTCTATGTGCAATAAATAGAATACGTTTAAAATTCCGAGCAAAAAAACCTGCTAAGTAGGTTTTTCCTAATCCAGTTGCCATAACTACCAATGCACTTGAATAATCTTCTTCAAGTGTTTTTTCCAGTTCTTCAAGTGCTTCAACCTGAGCATACCTAGGCTTTATGTCCCCGTAGACAGTCGTCTCTTCTTTAATTACTTCATAATTTATATCTGGTTTTTGATGTGGGAGCATTAATTCCAATTCTTCTCGTTGAGTCCAGGCTTTTACCAAAGATGGATTTTTCTTATGATAATACTCATACTCCAGATGGTATAATTTTACAATCTCAAGATTAACTCTAACGGTATTCTCATTCAGAAAATGGTATGAGAATTGATTTATCGCCTTCAGAAACGTTTCATTTTTGTTGGACGCATCAATCGACAAATTCCATTCAATCCCACTTGTTAATGCAGAACGGGATAAATTTGATGATCCAACTACTAATACACCGTCATTTTCACTTTGAAAAATATAGGATTTTGGATGAAAGGAAGTTCCATTACTTCTCCAGAGTCTAACCTCAATATTTTTATGTATATTAATTAAGCTCTTCAATGCATCTGGTTGGGTAATAAACAGGTAATCACCAGTACAAATTTTGATATCTGCCCCACGCTCAGCAGCTCCCTTTAAAGATTCTTTTAAAACTTCTACACCTGATTTCATTACAAAAGAAGTCAAAATAAAAATACTTGACGATTTTTCTATCTGAACATGTAAATGCTCAACTAGATTTCTTGTAATTAAATCAATTTTAGTCATCTTCAACCTCTATTAAGAAGATTTTCTCTTGAAAGCCTCCACGTTCTTGTGCTTTCCTCTCACGTATCTCTTCTACTTCTTCAATCGAAGATCCATGAGCAGCGGCCAAAGCATGAATGATTTCAAGCAGATCTGCGAGCTCTTCTAAGGCATTCTCGTTATTAGAAGCATTCATATATTCTTCAAGTTCTTCATAACTTTTTTTTCGTAATTGTTCAAAATATTCTTCATTTGATAGAACTTTAGTGATGAATTTTTTCCCTGTACTTTCTATAATTTCTGGTATTTTATCTCGGACTAGTTTATTGTGTACTGGCATAATTAACTCCTTTAGATAGATTGATATAATAACAATAGTTTTTTCTTCTCAAATATTCACATAAAAAGAAGAACGAAATTATTTAATAAATAAATACTACGTTCTTCTTTGACAGGAATATGTTAAACCTTGGGTATATTCCAACGATTAACAGCAATTTTAAATAATTTTTTTTGTCTTTCTTCTATTGAATTATTATCCCAGAGATGATAATTACTCAATGGTTTAGTTATTTTAATATTTGATCTTTGATAAACCTGTTTTTTCAATTCAAATGGCTTATTCTGAATACTAGTGTTAAATTCCTGACCTAATAACGTAAGGTTTCCCAACCTATTTAAATACTTTTGATGTAATTCTGAGTCTATATTCCATTCTGCTGGTTTTTTTGGCATAATGTGCTCTAAATGAACCCTTTTATTGTCTGAAATCACATTTACTTCATTTTCATAATAATCATTAATCTCTTTTAAAATATATTTTGCAACCTTCGCAGACTTAACAGTAAAAGTTGCAAATATATGTTCAAATTCTTCATCATTAAGCATCTCTGGCTTTATTTCATTATATATTTGATCAAGAGTTGTTAATTCTTTTTCTGATATCTTATGGGCAATTTTTGCAAATAATATTTCATATTTATTTGCAACCTTACCTGCCACGACATTATTCCTTACAATGAAACTCTCAATAGCTTTTAAAACATATTTAATATCATTTTCAGTAAATGAACTATTTACCATTGATAAAATTATTGGGTAAAATGAGCTTGCATTAAGAGTTTTTAAATTAATGAGTGCTCTTTGAATATCTTGGTCAACAAAATATAATTCCTCAGATGGATTCACTAAGTTTTTATACGGATCTGAAATCTTTCTAAAGTTTTCAACAAATTCTTCAGCTTTTTTAGGGGTGTTTATATGAGTGCGAATTTTTTTATATAAATCTTTTTCACGAGTAAACTTAAATTGAGAATTCCAATAATGTCTAAGAAATTTTGTAATATCTATATTTTCGATATTATCAACAGTACTCATCCATTCATTTTTCACCTTATCAATTAAACTCCCAGCTGATCTAAACAAATGATTTTTAAGAAGATCTGAGGTTTCCAAATCTTTACCCCTAGCATTTAATGTCTCAAAAATTATAAATGCTTCATTTATTTCATCAGTCTCAACATACATTAATTGAAAACCTTTTACAAACTTATTATAGAACTGAACAAGTAGATTATGTTTTTCTCTACTTTCATTATGTCCTTTTAATTCTTTTCTAAGATTATCTTCTAAAACTTTATATGCATACTTTATTCTGTTATGTGAAGCTTCCTCAGGATCTAAAACACTTGGTTTTCCAATCTGAATATTTTCTCTAAAATAGTCCCTATCTACTCTTCCTAAAGTAAGTCTTAATTCATTTTCTTCTTCTGACCAACGACCAATAAACTTTAATCTAATATCCTCAAATTTATTACGAGAGCTTAGATTATTTGATTCTTGATATATTTCTTCAAATAAATCCCGAAGAACAGCCAAAAATATAACTGAGGTAGTTGTTCTTTGCTGTCCATCAATAATATATTTTCGATTTTCAACTTTATCATCATGTATAACTACTTGACCAAAAAAATGAGTATCTCTATCCTCTTCAATAGCATTCACTAAGTCTGACCAGAAATCATCGATTTGTTCATCTTTTACCCAGGAGTATTCTCTTTGATAGTCCGGAATGTAATATATTCCTTTTTGTAAATAAGTTTCAATTGTTTCAAAACCAAAATTCTTAATCCCCATATACTTTAATTCTCCTTTAAAGCTTGTATAATTTTCTCAAGGAAAATAGACAATTATACCTATTGTAAACATTTTCAACTTCTAAACATTGTAATATATTCCCTATTTTATTACAACAAATCTAGTTTGGCATCTAAAAACACATTCGCACAAATTATAAATTAAAGATCTTATCATAATTTGTAATTGTTTAAAGTCAATTTAAAATGTTATTTACAAACATGAAAAATATTATATTTTATATTACCTTTACAGTAAAAAATGTATTATAAAAATTTACTTAATCTTGACTCGATCCATTATTCTCCTCACCGTCGGCAAATCCGCTGGTGCCCAATCCAAACTAAAGAGCTCTTCTTGTGTCAGCCAACGTAGGTCCACATGCTCAGTTAGCGTTGGCGCTCCTTCTATTACTTTGCACCAATAGGTTGATAAATGAACGGTGCCGAATTCATATTCATAGACCGTTTCTTCGATTTGGGATTCAACTTCGATCTCACATTTCATTTCTTCTTTGATTTCGCGTCGGAGTGCTTCTTCGGGTGTTTCTCCCGCTTCGATTTTTCCACCTGGGAATTCCCATTTTAGAGGAAGTTGATTATTCGGACCTCTTTGAACAGATAAGATTTTATCGTTATCAATGATTACAGCTGCTACTACATTGATATGTTTTGGCATGGTTTTCCTCCTGATTACCACTCAAAATCGTCTGGATACTCATCTTTGATTGGACGGATTTCGGTCATGGAACAGTTATATTCTTCTGCTGCCTCTAGTACATCTTCCCTTACTCTTTGATAGTCGTCTCCTTGTTCCGCAATTCGTTTTACCATGATGGTGATGTTCTTTTCTCGCTTTTCCTTTGTCATACGAATAAATTTACCGTTAAGCTTGTCCACATATTGTGTTGCATAATAATCAAATGAAATGAACCTGTCATTCATTAAACGTAGGATTCGGACGTGCGACGTTTCAGGTATCGAATTCATAAGATGGGTTGCAATGGCCGCCTGAAACCCCCTAACAGATGCAACAGCTGGATCCCAGATGACACGATGATCTTGTGTTCCATTGTAATTATCTTTTGAGATTTTTCTCGCATACAGGCTAACAAAATCATTTAACACCATCGTGACAAACAAAAGTTCAGGCCACAGTACATTAAATCCTAAATACGTATTATGATTCGGAGCAATGATGGAATGAAATTTCATGATGTCAGGTGTTAGTCCATTGTCGACTAATTTGATTTCTCTACCACCCATTAGCGCATGACGAATATCATAACACACTCCTAACACTCGAAGTCGTGGTCCTTCATAAGAAGGATACTCCCCCTCTTCACCGACAATTTTATGCAGAGAGTTATATAACAAATCAAAATCATTTTGATCCCCATAAACGGTAACGCCCGTTACATTAGGTGTATTTTCAAGATATATCATTTTATCTACCTCATTACTGTTGGGATATTTATTATCATAACGTACGAGTATTTGAGGAACAACCTAAAGATTACTAACTGCGTCTTATACATCTAATCATTTCATCATCGTATTGAATACATCGAGAACCATTGTAAGACGCGGTCCTTCATAAGAAGGATACTCCCCTCTTCACAGACAATTTTATGCAAATAATTATATAAAATCCAAAGCATTTTGATCCCCATGAACGGTAACATCTGTTAAATGAAGTGTATATTTAAGAATGTTGGAGTTTCTCTTATCATCACATTAAAGAATGTAATTACCTCTACCTCTAGTTTCCTAAACTAACATTCTGTCCCTTGTTTAATTGAGAATAATTATTAATTTTGGAGTCATAGCTTTTCCTAATGAGCATACACTTGGTATTGGAAGTACTTCTATTATTCCTTTCAGGAGATAAAGGGGGATTTTTTTTATGCCTAAAAAGATGTTTAGTATTGACCTCAATAAGCCAATGGAGGAACAAGCCCATCCAGGACATAATCGCTGGCATCCAGATATTCCAGCCGCTTTTGCTGTCGACCCTGGGACTTCTTTCCGTATGGAATGTAAGGATTGGACCGATGGACAAGTAAAGAATGATGATAATCCAAATGATATCCGAGATTTAGTTTTAGAAAGAGTTCATGTGTTAAGTGGGCCTGTGTATGTGAATGGTGTTAAACCAGGTGACTTGCTAGTAGTTGATATTTTAGATATTGGTCCTCTTGAAGAGGCGGAGTGGGGATTCAATGGAATTTTTGCAAAAGAAAATGGTGGAAGCTTTTTAACAGAGCACTATCCTCATGCTGCGAAATCTATTTGGGATTTCGAGGGTATTTATACAACATCCAGACATATTCCTGGTGTGAAATTTGCTGGTATTATGCATCCTGGATTGATTGGTGTCGCCCCTTCAATGGAATTACTACAGAAATGGAACAAACGTGAACAAGAATTAATCGATACGGATCCAAATCGTATTCCTGAATTAGCGAAGGCTCCTACCCCTGATAATGCTGTTCTAGGCACTTTAAAAGGGGCGGAATTCGACCGTGTCGCTAGAGAAGGTGCAAGGACTGTTCCACCTAGAGAGAATGGCGGTAACTGTGATATTAAAAATCTATCAAAAGGGTCGAGAATCTATTTTCCTGTATTTGTAGATGGTGCAAAGCTATCCGTTGGAGACCTTCATTTCTCACAAGGCGATGGTGAAATTACGTTCTGTGGTGGAATTGAAATGGCAGGATTCATCGATTTAAAAGTAGATGTCATCAAAGGTGGAATGGCCAAGTATAACATCAAAGAAAATCCAGTATTTAAACCTGGTCCAGTAGATCCACATTACTCAGATTTCCTAGTATTTGAAGGAGTATCAGTGGATGAGTTTTCTGGAAAACAACATTATTTAGATGCTCATATTGCCTATCGTAGAGCATGCCTAAATGCCATTGACTATTTAAAAACACTCGGTTATACAGGTGAGCAAGCATATATGATTTTAGGTAGTGCCCCAGTTGAAGGACGCGTGGCTGGTATCGTTGATATCCCTAATGCATGCTGCACCATTGCCATTCCAACTCAAATCTTTGATAAGGATATCACACCAAAATAAGAAAGGATCGGAGGAAATCAATCGTGCCAAGTTATACATTTCACTGCAAAGAATGTGGCGAATTTACCCTTTTTTTTAAATCTAGCACTGGTAATCGAGCAACCGCAGAATGCCCATCATGTCTATTAGAATCAAAACGAGTTTTCTTTCCTCCCAATCTATTTTCTTACTCAAAAGAAATACGTACTAGAATTGAAAAAGGAATTGAGCCACGTCGAATGACAAGGGAAGAACTCGGAACGACACCAAGGAAAAATCCAAAACCTTCAGGTCGACCGTGGCAATTATAAAATCAGAATCAAAAATCTCTCACAAGTTAATATAGTCCCAAGTGTAATTCACTTGGGACTACGTTTGTTTTACTCTAAATAACTTAACAAATACCATTTTTCCCCTTCTATATACCATTACAACAGTATTTTCCAATGCAAGATATCTCATGCTTTCTACCTTTTTGTTGTTGAAATTTTTCATAGTGCAGATAATAGGCATTGTTTTATATCAGGATCCCCCCTTTGTTTGGTCGGATTTCAATCTTGAAGAGTATGGATTTTCATCCAATCACTGTAACCATTTATAAAAACATCCGTCTAATTGGTAAATAGAGCTAGGGGGAAAATGATGAAGAAATGGTTCCTTAACCTAATATTGATGATATTCTTACTATTCATAGCTGGATGTAGTGGTCAAGGTTCAGAAAGTAAAAGTATGGATATGGCTGCACCACAGCCAGAAATGGCTCGGACGGACATTCGTGAAGAGAACGTGATGGTGGATCGACCTGTTGAAGCTAAAGATGCAGTTGTAGGTAACGATATTGGTGAGAGCATGAATCATGACCGAATGTTTATCTACCATGCCAATCTATCGATAGAAGTGAAAGATTATTATGCTGTGGCCGCAGACATCCAGCAGAAAGCGACTGAGCTTGGTGGATATATCGTAGAATCAACGACATATGACCATGATTCAGAATCGATTACTGGAACGATTATTCTTAAAGTTCCACAGTCCTATTTTCAATCATACTTAACCGAAATAGAAAAAAAGAGTATAAAAGTGGTGCAGAAAAGCATTACAGGTAATGATGTCAGTGAAGAATTTGTGGACCTCGAGTCCCGCTTAAAAGCAAAAGAAGCTGTAGAAAATAGGCTCTTAACCTTAATGGAACAAGCCACGAAAACAGAGGATCTCTTAAAAATCTCGAACGACCTTTCAAGAGTACAAGAAGAAAAAGAGCAAATTCAAGGAAGAATGAAATATTTAAAGAACAATGTAGACTATTCCACCGTTACGATTTATCTAGAAGAACAATTAGTGAAGATTGATTCCATCAAAGGGAACGATTCCTTGAATACATGGCAAAAAGGAAAAAGTCTATTTGTCGATACAATTAACGGAATCATTTCCGTATTTTCAGGTGTGGTTGTACTACTCGTTGGGCTATCCCCTATCATCGTTCCAATTGTTATTATATTTGTTCTTTGGATTGTCTATCGAAAAAGGAAACGAAAAGAATAGATGATAGTTAACTAGGTGCCTAAACATCGCCAGTTTAGGTACCTCCCTCCAAATGAATATACTTATTCGATGAAGAAAACTAAAAACATTGACCACTTCGCGTTTCCCCCTTTATACCTATGGCATAAAACACCATCTCCCCTCATACTTTTGGTAATAAAAAAGGAGGGATGATACATGTTAAACAGAGTGTCAGAGCGTTTCTCACGTGTGATTCAGCGGTATTTGCCTGATGCGTTTGTCATCGCCGTAATCATGACCTTATTCGTTTTTATCTTAGCCTTTTTTACAACTCCCGCTGACCCTATGAATTTGTTTCAGTCATATGGAGATGGTTTCTGGACGTATTTAGCGTTTACGATGCAGATGGTCTTGTTGCTTATGACGGGGATGGTGCTAGCTTCTGTTCCTTTTATCCGAAGAGGATTAGAGGCCATCTCAGCTAAAGCAAACACGGCAACAAAGGCATATTTATTTACGTTCTTAATCTCGGCCGCTGCGTATTATATTAACTGGGGACTCGCTGTTGTTGTCGGCGCTATCGTCGCTCGCGAGGTGGGAAAACGAAATAAAAATGCTCATTTTCCATTATTGGTCGCATGTGCCTATGCTCCTACTGTCCTATATACAGCTGGGCTTTCAAGCTCAATCCTTCTAACGATTGCAACAAAGGATCACTTTCTAGCCGATGTAATGGGAGTCATCCCAACCTCTGAAACCATCTTTCACCCAGGAACGATCATTATTTTCCTTACACTACTCATCACAATTCCTATCTTTATCCTATTAATGGCTCCAAAAAAGAATATCATTCCATATCAAGCAAAAACCGAGACGACTTCTCAATCAACATTGGAAGATACAGGGGAAACAAATACTCCCGCATACCGTCTAGAACACACACCTATCCTCGGAATTCTTATTGGATTAGTCGGTATCGTTTATGTAGTGCTACAATTCTCGAATAGTATCGATTTAAACTTGAATCTCATTAATCTTTTGTTTCTATCATTGGGACTGATTTTTCACCGTTCTCTTGCCCAATACGGGAAAGCCTTTAAAGAAGCTGCTGGTTCAATCTCGCCGATCATTCTACAATTCCCTTTCTATGCGGGGATTATCGCACTACTTGGAAGCTCAGGTCTGGCTGATCAAATCATTCAAGGCATGGCGTCCGTGTCTAGTGCCGAATCGTTCGGTGTCTTTACGTACTGGACAGCTGGCCTTGTCAATATCTTAGCGCCATCGGGTGGCGGACAATGGGCGTTACAAGGTCCTCTTCAAGTACCTGCAGGATTGGAACTCGGGGCTGATCCGGCTGTTGTCGCTATGGCGGTGGGCTGGGGAGATGCTTGGACGAACCTCATCCAACCGTTCTGGGCTCTACCTATCTTAAGTATTGTTGGCCTCCATATCCGTCATATTATGGGATACTGTATTTTACTAAGTGTGTGGATTGGGATTGTGACGTCGATTTTGATTTATTTTGTGTACTGAGATGTTGCGATTTGACAATTAAAGATGTAAGCATTAGAAAAGACCACTTTTTCTTAATAGTGGTCTTTTTAGTTATGATATTTGACAATCCATAAACTCATTTACTTTGTTTCCAATATACTCAAGACATTTTTTACAGATTGTGCGGATTTTGCAAGCGCTTGTTTTTCATCATTTGTTAACGGAATTTCAATGACACTTTCAATACCATTCCCACCTAAAATGGTCGGAACACCTAGGTAAATATCGTGAAAACCATACTCACCTTCTAGATAAGCAATAGATGGTAAGATGCGTTTTTTATCTTTAAGAATGGCTTCAGCCATTTCAACCATCGAAGCAGCTGGTGCATAATAGGCGCTTCCTTGCCCCAACAAGTTAACGATTTCGCCCCCACCTTTACGTGTCCTTTCTACGATTGCTTCGATTCGTTCAGCTGGGAGGAGCTTTTCAAGAGGAATTCCACCTGCATAAGAGTAACGAACCAGTGGAACCATATCATCTCCATGTCCGCCTAGAACAAATCCTGAGATATCTTCAATTGAAATGCCTAATTCCTCCGCAACAAACGTATTGAAACGCGCTGTATCCAGTACACCTGACTGGCCAATTACTCGATTTTTTGGAAAACCTGTTGTTTTGTAACACACATAGGTCATCGCATCAACTGGATTACTTAGTACAAGAATATAACTATTCGGCGCATATTTCTTAATATTTTTAGAAACCTCTATCATAATTTTTTCATTTGTAGCGACTAAATCATCGCGGCTCATTCCTGGTTTACGTGGAAGACCTGCGGTAATGAGGACGAGATCAGCATCTTGTATGTCTTCATAATTAGAGGTTCCAGTAATGTTTGCATTAAATCGTTGGACTGGACTTGCCTCTAGCAAATCAAGGGCTTTTCCTTTTGTAGGATTTGATTGTGAAGGAATATCAACTAATACAACATCTCCTAGCTCTTTTTGAGCAAGCATCAGAGCAGCTGTTGCACCCGTAAAGCCTGCACCTATGACAGCTAATTTTCTTCGTGTAAACGCCATGTTTCTCCCTCCGTTCTCTGTCATGTTGTCTAGTCAATTAGAGACCTATTCTTCTGATTTTTCTTCATCTAGCTTAGGCTCAGCTTTCGTTGTTTCAGTCTTGGCATTCGTTGCATTCTTTTTCGTGTTTCTTGTATTTCGTTTTGTTGTTGATTTTGTCGTTTTTGGTGCGTTTTTTTCTTTTTCTTCCTTCTGCTCAACAAATAATGAAGAGTTGATTGATTCATCTGGATGTGGGATGACATGTGCCGAAACCAGTTCTCCGACTCTTTTCGCCGCCTCTTTTCCAGCATCAACTGCAGCTTGGACAGCACTCACATCCCCTTGAACTAAAACTGTAACAAGGGCTGCATCGACCTTTTCTTGTTTAACCAATGTCACATCAGCCGATTTTAACATCGCATCTGCTGCCTCAATCGAACCGACTAATCCTCTCGTTTCAATCATTCCTAGTGCTCTACCCACGTTCATTTCACCTCTTTTTCTACATCAACCGAATCTATAATTCCTATAATCAGGGCATCTATTGGTATCTTTTTTTCACTAGATAGATTCGCAGCTGCGCTTCCACGCGTGACAAGAACCTGATCACCAAAGCCAGCTCCAATTCTATCTACTGCAACAAATGGAACGCCAACATTCGTGCGGTCTGCATGTTCAGGTTGCACAATTAAGAATTTTAATCCTTGTAACTCATCTTCTTTCCTTGTAGCCCAAACGTTTCCTATCACTGTCCCTAATTCCATTTACCTGTTCGCCCCTTTTGAATCAAGTATCCTGATGTCTATTTGCATTTCTCTCGCCGTATCTCTCGCTAGCGGTGTAATAATGGTATTAGCATCCACCTCAATGAGATTGCCTTTACAATCCTGTATATCACGCCTTGTCAAAATCTTTTTCTTATTGGATGCTGGCTGATTCTCCTGCTTTAGAGCAGTGGCTTCATTCTTTGTTTCTACAAATCTCTCAAACTTGTCAACCCTTGCTCCAAATTTTTCGAGTGTTTCCATATATCCTCTTAATTGAGCAACATAGGCATGATTAATGGGACTCTTGGAAAATAAATGGTCTTCTAAATAGATAGTGGGTACAATTGTAACTGGAGTTGACTCCATCAAACATCGAGAAAGTAATTTGCTCTCAGGTGTGTCAAAGATTCCCAAAGCTCCTTTTACAAGCAGGTCCTGTGTGGCGTGCATAAATAGGACATGACTGATCTCATCCAATCTTACTTTTTCCTTGCCGACATACGTACTAATCGACCATTTTGCTTGTAATTTCGATAATTGTTCAGGCTCTGCAAATGAAATATCTCCAACCACTAGTAAATTTGGTTTTTCGACTGCTTGTATCTGGGAATTCTCAGTCGATAATCTCGCCACTACTTCTCCTACAATTCGTTCAATCATCTCTCGATCAATCATGATCTGTTCTCCTCATATTTCACAATTCTCCCAAATGTTTTCCCCTTTATAAACCCAGCATTGGCTTCATCTGTATCGACATGCATTTCGAGTTTGTATTTTGGTGAAACACGAATGAGCACCTTACCAAAAGTTATTGGTCGTTCGCCTTCGATCTCAATCTTCACATATTCTCCATCTTCTACACCTTGTCTTTGTGCATCATCAGGATTCATGTGAATATGCGCCTGAGCAATGATTAACCCTTCTTTTTTGTAAATGCTTCCGTTAGGTCCGACAATCGTAACAGGTGCTGATCCTTCAAGATGACCAGACTCACGAAGTGGTGGTTTTACACCAAGCTTAATCGAATCTGTTTGACTAATCTCGACTTGAGTCATAGTACGCGCAGGACCAAGAATGCGCACTTTTTCGATGCTGCCTCTTGGTCCTACAATTGTTACGAATTCATTTGCTGCGAATTGTCCAGGCTGTGACAAATCCGCCTTTTTAGTTAACTCAAATCCTTCACCAAAAAGTTCTTCAAGATCACGCTTACTCAAATGGCAATGTCGAGCAGAAACTGCGATTGGAATGGAATCAGCATTTGTCTTTCTCCCATTCAATTGGGTAACAACTTCCTCTACAATCGTTTCTATGAGTCGTTGATCCATGTTCCATGCTCCTAACCGATTTGTCTATTATTCTTTGATTTCTAATTTTGGTAAAATGCTTTCCAATTCATTATGTGGACGTGGAATCACGTGTACAGAAATGACTTCCCCAACACGTTGAGCCGCAGCAGCTCCAGAGTCAGTCGCAGCTTTTACTGCCCCTACATCCCCTCGAACTAAAACTGTTACAATTCCTCCACCAACATGTACCTTCCCTACTAAGTGAACATTAGCTGCCTTTACCATCGCATCAGCTGCTTCTACAGATGCCACTAATCCTTTTGTTTCAATCATTCCTAATGCTGTTAATTCTCTACTCATTTTAAATTCCTCCTATAGGTTCATTTTTTTAATTCATTTGATATTTTTTGATAACTTGGTTGACCATTTCGGCTATTTGTTTTTCATCGATTTGATTTTTCGATGGTACTTTGTTCAAGATATTCTTAACAATTTCATCCACACTTGGTGGTTTACTTGTTTCTTGTTTGATGCTTGTATTTGATTGAGATGGTTTTGGAATTGAAACTTCTTTAATTCCATATGCCATTCTCTTGATATTAATCAGGTGACGAGCTGTTACATTATCAGACGTGATATTGCCGCCAAAAGAACCACACCCCAAGGTCAACGATGGTAATAATCCTGTTGTTGCACCGACTGCCCCAATTGACGAAAGTGTATTAACCATCATTCTTGAGACAGGCATTTCGAGGGCAAATTCATTTGCCACCTTTTCATCATTGGTATGAAGGGCTAAACTATGACCTCTTCCACCGATATTGAGAAGCTTAATACAATATTCTTTTGCTTCTTCATAGCTATTGGCTGTGTAGAAACCAAAGATTGGAGATAGCTTTTCGATTGAGAATGGGACATGTTTTCCCACATTTGTTTCTTCAGCCACTAATATTCTCGTATCAGACGGTACCGTAAATCCAGCCATCTCCGCAATTCGAACGGCACTTTGACCGACAATAGCAGGATTCAATTTTCCTGGATCTGGCGAGATAAGTTTTTCTAGCTTTGCTTTTTCACTTTCGTTCAAGATGTATGATCCATTGTTTTTCAACTCACGAATGACCATTTCTTTAATGCTCTTATCAACCACAAGCGCTTGCTCTGTTGCACAAATGGTACCGTTATCGAAGGATTTGCTATCCACAATCATGGAAACGGCCTTCGCAACATTGGCTGTTCGTTCAATATAACAAGGTACATTTCCTGGTCCTACACCATAAGCTGGTTTGCCAGAACTATAGGCAGCCCTTACTAAACCACCGCCGCCCGTTGCTAAAATCACGTTAATATCACGATGTTTCATTAATTCAGAGGTTGCAGCCATCGAAGGGTTTGAAATCCAACCAATTAGCCCTTCTGGTGCTCCCGCTTCAATCGCTGCTTGTTCACAAATTTTTAATGCCTCAACTGTACATTTCACGGCACGTGGATGTGGACTGACAACAATGGCATTTCTTGTTTTCAGGGAAATCAATGCCTTGAAAATAGCTGTCGAAGTAGGGTTTGTTGTGGGGATAATCCCAGCTACCACTCCGAAGGGATACGCTATTTCAGTTATTCTATTTGCTCTGTCCTCATTGATGATTCCAACTGTCTTTTCATCTTTAATAGATTCATAGACGGCCATCGAACCGACTTCATTTTTTATCTTCTTATGCTCAACAACACCCATCCCTGTTTCTTCAACAGCCATTTTTGCAAGTTCAAGAGATTTTGAATAAGCAGCTTTTGCGACCCGTTCAACAATTTCATCAACCTGCTGCTGCGAGAAGGACAAGTACTTCTGCTGCGCTTCTTTCGCTCGTTTAACGGCATGGCGCATTTCTTGAATGGATTGGAGATCTTGGTCAAATTGCACAGGATAAACTCCTTTCTATCTAGAATTTCAAAGGGTTTTCAGCAATCCGTAGAATACTATCTCGGAACGCATCGGCTGCTGCCTTACACGCAGATTGTGAACCTCTCAGCAAGCCCCCACCAAAGTTTGTTTCAGATGGTGGTCCAAAAAACTTCACTAATTCTACATCTGCAGCCTTTAATGCTGCATCTAAACCATATACAGCTTCAAGTGGAGGAGCGATTAAATATGCAATCGGTTCTCCTTGATTGATTCCTGCTTCTTTTGAGAGGTAAGAACCAGAACTTGATATCACGTGCGCAAATAGAGCATGCGTTTTGGCAGAATCAAGTGCTTCAAAATAAGCATCCGTCTCAGCCGTTTGTAGAACCGCTTCAATTCCACTTTTCACCTCATCTGGTGTTGGACCAGCTAAGATCCCGATCATTTCACCAGATAGAGGACCTGACGGATGAGCAGATCCTGCGTAAAACGATTTCGCATAGACGACCTCAACAGCTGCCCGTTTCGTCGCTTCATCTAAAGCTGTGTATCCAATATCATCAACTGTTGATGTAAAGATTCCCAAACTTCTCTGATGAGGTTCAAGGTTTAATTCCTTTCCCAATACAGGATCTACATTTGGTATGATACGAACAGCTAAAATATCAGCATAAATTCGTTCTAAAGCCAAATTGATTACCTCCTATGATTCTTTCTGAACCAGTGATACGCCACTAGCTTCATATTTTAGTATTTTTTGAATCACAGTTCCGATATACGCACCTGCTTCTACCGGAGGAATACCTCCCTTATGGATGTTTGAAATAACCATCCGATCGGCTTCTATCGTTCCGATTCTTGGCCTGTAACACAGGTATGCGCTCAATGACTCCGCACTAACCAGTCCAGGGCGTTCACCAATTAAGAGAACGACAACATCTGGTTGAAGGACCTCACCAACATCATCCATTACGGCGACTCTGCCTTTTTCAATATAAAAAGGGGTCCCCGTATCAATGCCAAGACTTTTCAACGATTGTTGTAAAGAGAGATACACATCTTCCACATTTTCTTCGACTGCGCTTGAGCTTAACCCATCAGATACAATGATTTGAACAGTTGGGTTTTTCTTGCATTTCTCAAGAATGGTCTTCTTGGCTTCATCTGATAATTTCCTTCCAAAATCAGGTCTGCGTATATAAACCTCTTTATCATTTACCTTCGTTTCCACCTTAAATAAATCCAAGGTTTCTAAGAGTTGATCATTCACCGTTCCATAGACTGCATCTACAGCTGCAGCGTGGTCATATCTAAACTTCAACCATGTATTCGTTTTGGGACGAAGACCCGCTCTTCCAATCCCAATTCGAGCAGGTGTTTTTGACACTAATTCCTTTAGCTCATCAGGATTTTTAGGGTTTTCAATTCCGATTGATGTCTCAAGGCTAGTTGGTACTTCTTGTTCCTGTTCGGTTGGAACCTCTGAATGATTGGTATAGGGCTTAATGTGAATAACATCGCCACCAGATTCCACACTCTCTTCTTGAACTGTAGACGTAACGGTCTTTTTCTTTTTTGAATGGGAAGAATGATCCCAGAATGTAACAGCAGTTTCTTTTTGTTTATCATCTACGGACTGTTGTTGATCCGTGCCTTCTTGTTCTAACTTTTCAATCACGAGCTTCGTGACCATCTCAATTAGCTCTGCATTCATTTGATTCAACTCCTAACGTGAAAAAATGGTTGGATCTCCAGCAATTTTGCTCAGTTTTCCATTTTCAAATATGCCCATTTTTTCCAGCCATTCCGCAAATAGTGGGGACGCCCCTTTGTTCAATGTTTGTCTCAATGTCGCTACGTCATGGTAACTGAGTGATTGATAGTTAAGCATGCAATCATCCCCCATTGGTGTAGCGATGACAAAATTCACTCCTGCCGCAGTCAAAAGAACACTCAAATCTTCAATATCATTTTGGTCGGCTTTAATATGGTTGGTGTAACAAATATCCACACCCATCGGAATTCCATGCATTTTCCCCATAAAGTGGTCCTCTAACCCTGCTCTGATTACCTGCTTGTTGTTATACAAGTATTCTGGGCCGATAAACCCAACAACCGTGTTGACGATGTATGGGTCATAGTAACGCGCAAAACCATAGTTTCTCGATTCTAATGTCATTTGATCGATTCCAAAATGAGCTTCTGCTGATAATTCAGAACCTTGCCCTGTTTCAAAGTATAAGCATTGTGGACCCGTTCCAGTTCCTAAGGTTTTAGCCATGTCCCTCGCTTCCTCAAGCATGGTTGCTGAAATCCCGAAGGAACGATTGGCAGCTTCCGTTCCAGCGATACTTTGGAAAATCATATCTGCTGGCGCTCCTTGTTCAATCGCTTTCATTTGTGTGGTTACGTGTGCTAATACACAGTTTTGGGTTGGTATTTGCCACTCTTCAATAAAATCATGTGTCGCATGTAGCATTCGTTTGACACTTTCAACAGAATCATCTACAGGATTTATCCCGATCACAGCATCTCCAATTCCATAAGAAAGTCCCTCTTTTAATGAAGCAATAATACCTTCTACATGATCTGTTGGATGGTTTGGTTGAAGACGGGATGCAAGGGTTCCTTTGTGTCCAATTGCAATATTACATTTTGTGATAATTTCTACTTTATTTGCAGCATGTACCAGGTCGAGGTTGGACATGATTTTTGTAACGGCTGCAATCATTTCACTATTTAACCCTAAACTCAGGCGTTTCAGATCCTCACCTGTTACCTCATCATTTAAAATAAATTCTCGTAACTCTGCTACAGACCAATTTTTAATTGATTGATAGACGGGCTCTTTTACCTGACTTTCAATGATTTTTGATACTTCATCCTTTTCAGGAGGGAGAAGTGGATTTTCCCGAATATCTGAAAGTGTCAATTGACTAAGTACTTCTTTGGCAGCAATCCGTTCTTGTACGGTTTCAGCTGCAATACCAGCTAAACGGTCTCCTGATTTTTCTTCGTTTGCTTTTGCAAATAAATCTTTTAGTGAATGAAATTGATAAACTTTACCTAAGTAATTCGTTTTTAGCCTCATTTGGCCCCCTCCTTCCTTAATGGTGGAATGTTAAGGTTTTTATCACGACTGGAACTACACTCGTTTGTAGAAGATGCCCAATGTCAATGTAGTCACCATGTTCCACCCGAATTTGATCAATACAAATGATACTTTGTGATGGACGTTGAACTTTCAATGTTTGCCCTAATGCCTTTGCATGATCACTTTCAAGAACGATAACGAGTGGCTGTTTGGTGTTTACTTTTTCTTTCATTGCATCCAAAATGGCTCTGGCAAATGATTGGATATCCTTAAAGCTTAAATATGGGATCTCTGTAAAATACAAGGCAAAGTTTTGTCCCTCTTTATTTGGGTCATACATTTCATTTGCCTGTTCAACCGACTTTACGAGTTGCTTCAATCCTGTCTCTAAGTTGTTGCCTAATGGAACTTGATAAACAGGTAAGTTTCTTAGCGGTAAGTCATGGCTGTCCACCTGGATGGTTGCGCCACTAATTTCAGTCGTTTGTGTCCCAGCACCCAGTACTGTTGCTCGTACAGTCTCATCGGGATGAATCCAAGTCCATTTAGCTAACTCTTTACTTTCTTTTAATGAACTAGCTAGCGTTTCTCCGATATCGTCATAGTGAGTTTCACTTGTAGATGCGGATTCCTGACGATAGATACACTCACTAATCCCGCCTGAGAACATGATCGTTTCAATTTCTTCATTCCAATTTGGCTCATGTCCTAAAAGCAGGACTTTATCTGAGTCCGTCAGTCTTCTTTCTAGCATTCTAGAAAGAACATTTGCCATATAGTCCGTTAGCTTTTTCTCTACAGACTTGTTTTTGGCATCTCCTTCTTCAACTGAAACGCCCCATTGAGTAAATAGCTCTCGAATTGGTGGAGAAATACTTCTCACTCTTGCCTGACTATATTCAATTAGACGTCCGCCAATATGTAGCGTACATGTTCCACATAGTTTCCCTGATTTATAGACCGCTACGTTTGCCGTTCCACCACCGATATCGATATTGGCAATCACTTTTCCTGTTTTTTTCGAAAACTCAAATGCGCCTGAACCTTTTGCGGCAATAATCCCCTCTAGATCTGGTCCTGCAGTTGCGACTAGAAAATCACCAGCATGATCGGATAGTTGATGAACCATTTGTTGGGCATTTTGTTTTGTTGCTGTTTCACCAGTGATAATGACTGCCCCTGTTTTAATATCGTTTGCGGTAATACTCGCCTTTTCATATTCCTTTTTGACAAGTTCTTCGACTTCCTCAATATTGATGGTGGTTGCATTCAATAATGGCGTTCGATAGATTGGGCTTCGATGGATGACCTTTTTATTCACTATCTCAATTCGTGGCATATGCGTACCGCCAGCCATATTCATTAATGAAAATCGACTAATCACAATCTTCGTCGTACTGGTCCCAATATCAATGCCAGCACTTAATATTTCCTCACTTTGAGGCTGATACTTTTTGATGTAACTCACCTCATTCCAAGCTTCTAAAAAATAAAAAAGGCACCCTATACAATCTGTCAGGTTGACAGATTATATAAGGCGCCTTTGCCTAGTACATTCATTTGTTATAGTAATATTATAATCTATTATTTTTTAAATGTAAAGGTTTTCAATCAAAAATCAGTGATTCACTTTTGTTTAATTGAGCATATTCTTTCATATCTCGCATCGTATGACAGTTTACCAGATCCTTAATCTCCTGAATACCTTTACCTGTCATAGAGGAACTAATGACTATTGGTCCGTTTGGTATCACTCGTTTTAATTGTTGAATCGCTGAATCAATATCAGCTTTTTCAGAATCACTTTTTGTCACGACCCCAATTGGGAGTTTATTCATACCTGTACTAAAACCTGGCGGGAAAATCGTTTTGTTCCTTGTCGCATCCTGTAAAAACAATACATGGGTCACTTCCAGTGATGTCGCCATTATATTTTTATAATATAACGGGTTTTCCGTGTACTCACCAGGTGTATCCACAATCCAGTCGTAATATACTAATGCTTGCGTTTTAACCGCTTTAACTTCTCGACCTAGAAGAGCATTTGTTAACGTAGATTTCCCAGCCCCAATCGAACCAATTAACATCGCTCTATTTTTTCTAGTCATCTTACTACTCCTTTATGATTTAGTAATGGCTGCTGGGGTATATTTTAACGTTTCTGATAAAAATCTATTAATCTCCTCCATGGCCATTTCGACGGAAGATACGGTTCCAACAATTACGAGACTCCCAGTAAAGCGGTCTAAAAAGCCAATTTCAACATCTGCCGCTTTCGTTGCAAGATCGCCTGCAATGATCACGGTTTCACTTGGAGTTAATGTGAGAATACCAATAGCTCCTGCTTGCTGTATGCCTAATTTTTCAAACATATCAGGGCCTGGGTTCGCGATTAAGTGACTTAATGTAACCTGTTTGCCTGGAACAAATTCTTGAATAAATCGTTTTTTATCTTCACTCAATCTGACAACCTCCTTGGTTTATGCCTCTAAGCTGCGTTTTTCTTCTACTATTTCTTCCTTCGGTAAATACTCGTCTTTTCCAATGATTCCTGCTTCACGATCTTTCTTCTCTAATTCCAATGCCTTTGGTACGGATAACCAATACGCTAAACCAATACCAATGGCACCAGCAGAGATTTTACCAACAATAATTGGAAGAATTAATGTAGGTTGGAAATTTGCTGTGAAAGATAAGTGATCTCCAAGTAAGAAAGCAGCACACACACCGAATGCAATATTGATTACTTTATCTTTTGGTGGCATTGTTTTGACTAGCTTAAACATCGCGAGGATATTGGCAATTGTCGCAATCAACCCAGCACTTCCTTCTTTACTCAAGCCAAGCTTTCTTCCTAGTGCCTCAAGTGGACCTCCTGCATACTTCTGTAGTAAATAAACCATCGGGAATGCACCTGCTAACATAATCCCGATATAACCCGCTGTTTCTAGAGCTCGGAATTGATCGTCTGCATCAGCCATGATTGGATCGAATCCCCATGCACCAAACACTGTTGAGAAGAACCCTGTGAAAATTTCAACAATCGAGAAGACAAGTACAAGCTTAATGGCTGCATCCATCAATCGTCCAAACAACATGAACCCTCTGATCATTAAATCTGGTAGGAAATATAATCCAGCTGCAATCAGTACGACAAATATGATTAAAGGACTTAAGTTTAATAAAATTTGACCAAAACCGATGGCAAATTGATAAGTTGCATCACCCGATGTAGAGATAAAATCTCGTACCGCTGAGTTTGTAAATAAAATAATTGAACTTGAAATGAGTGCACCAATTGGTATCGTTAATACCCCTGCCATGACTCCAAGCGCCATATATTTATGGTCACGTTTGTCAAGCATGGCTAGACCCATTGGAATCGAGAAGACAATGGTTGCCCCAGCCATAAATCCAACAATCATGGCCATGATCCAGCCTTCATGGGTTTCTTTTAAGACATCCGCTAATTGGTAGCCTCCCATATCGGTTGCTAGAATAGACGTCGCTGCGATCGCAGGATCTGCTCCAATCGCTGAAAAGACGGGGCCAAATACTTTATCAATGAACCAAGATAAATATGGAATGGATGCCATAATTCCCGCAGCAGGTACAAAAATATGACCAACCGCATGTAATCCTTCCATAAATTGAGCGCCCAAACCATCATCACTGTTTCGAATTGCAGCTACAGCTCCTGCAACCGCACAAAGCATGATGATATAAATGACAATTTGCCCTACCATTTCCATACAATTCACTCCCTGTTCTTCGTTTTTATTTTATATAGATGGAGAATACGTATATTTTTTACAAGATCGACACCCTATAAAAAGACAAAAAGGCACTGTACGGTATAATGATGGATTATACCGTTACAGCGCCTTTGCTTCGTCTATTCACTTGTAAAAAATGTTACACATCATATTTTAATATGATCTGCTTTGCTACCTTCTCCAGAGTAACCTGTTTATTCATGCTAATCTTTCTCATTTTTTTATATGCCTCATCTTCGTGAACATTAAACTTTTTCATGATAATTCCTTTGGCTTTTTCAACTACTTTTCTTTCCTGTAGTTGTTTATTCATATTCTGTACTTGTTCACGATATGAATGAGCATTTTCTGCTTGTCTTAAGGCAATTTCCACAGCTGGAATTAAGTTCGCCTCTGTAATAGGTTTCACTAGGTAACCCATAATATTTGCTTGCTTTGCTTTATCAATGTATTCACGCTGACTGTACGCCGTTAAAATCAGTATAGGAGTATGTAACTTTTTTGAGATAATTTCACTTGCTTTTAAACCATTTAATTTAGGCATTTTAATATCCATAATGATTAGATCAGGGTTCAGCGAGAAAGCCTTTTCTAATGCCACTTCACCATTGCTAGCTTGCCCAACGACTTCATAGCCATTTTCCTCAAGCATCATTGCAATATCCATCCGAGTAATCGACTCATCCTCAACCACCAATACCCTTTTTTTCATGCCTAATTTCCCTCCTTTAACGGGAAAACAACTGAAGCAACAGTCCCATTTTCAGCCTTCTGAATCTTAAATTGACCTGACAAATCATGTTCAATGAGGGTCTGCACAATATCTAACCCTAATGATGTTTTGGATGGAGGTGAATAACCCTCCCCATTATCGATTACTTGAACCATAATTTGACCGTCCATTTGCTGTAATAAGACCTCTATTTCGCCAAATTCAATTGTTTTAAATGCATGTTTTACACAGTTTTGGATTAATTCATTGACAACGAGTGCAACAGTTACAGCTTTATCGGATTTGATTTGTATATTTGGGCCAGAATATGAAATCGAAATATTCATATCTACCCCTGATTCCATCACAAGTGCATTTCCAATTTTTTCAATCAATTGATAGAGATCCACATCATCTACCGTTGAATTCGATAGAATAATTTCATATACAGACGCAATACTTGTGATTCGATTGAGACTTTCCTCAAAATGAATTTTACTTTCTTCAGGAAGCCCTCTTCTCATTTGTAAACGTAGTAGACTTGCTATCGTTTGGAGATTATTTTTCACACGATGATGAATTTCTCGAATCGCAACTGACTTCACGATCAGTTCACGCTCTTTTTCTCGTAATTCTGTTATATTCTTTAAGATGACAAAGAAACCGTATTCACTTTCCTTCAAAGATAGTCTGATCTTTTTCACTTGAAAAACCCGATTTAGAATGGTTAGTTCTTTGATAAGAAGGTCTTCTGGATCTTCAAGAATGCGATTGATTTCGGGAAAAAACTCAATCAACTTTCGATCAACCCAATGACCATCCAGATAAGTCTCTTGGATTAAATTTGATGCGGAAGGATTGCAATACACAATTCTACCCCGATCATTAAGTAAGAACAGAGATTCTTCAAGCATTTCTGGAATGATTGGACGATTTTGTGTGATTCCAACCAAAATTTCGCTCAAAGTCTCGGTCGCCTCTGATAACGCTTCCATTTTTTCCTGTGTTTTTAACTGTTCTGTGATATCTTTTTCCATGATTAAGGTACCGATAACCTTATCCCTACTATTTTTGATTGGGACAACGCTCTGATTTACGGTTCTACCCTCTTGTGTTAAGGCACGATTTAGAAAAATGGGTTTTCCTGTCTTCAAAGAAGACAATACAGAAGGTTCAAAAACATCATACGCAAATTTACCAACAATAGGTTTTGAATAGATTGATTTAGTAGTTGTTGGCGAAGCTTCCGCTACGACGATTGCATGTTTTCCCTCTTTGGTAAGGCAATCAACAAATACATTTGCCCTGTTTAAATCTGCAATCAAGCCTAAATTCGTAGCTACACCTTTAATTATTTCAATGTCTTCCTCAGATAGATTTGTGTGGAGGGTACACAACTCTTCAATCTTGTTGTTTGTCATAGTACTTATCTCCTATTTCTATTGAGAGCAATATATAATAAGTATTATAAGAGTCTTATATTTTTATGTCAATATTGTGAATTTAATAATAAATGAGATTCATAGACTTTTAGACAAAAAACAGGTACAACGAATGTTCACAGACAGTTCGTTATACCTGTTACGACAACGTTTAGGATAATTGAGTAAGCTTCACACCACTTACCTTATGTGTTAAGACCTTTTCTATAATGTCAGCGAGGTAGGCACCTGCTTCGACTGGAGGTATCCCCCCATCGTGTATATTCGATATGACCGTTCGATCCGCCTCAACCGTATTTTCTGTTGGTCTATAGATGAGATAGGCACTAATACTTTTGGATGTAGCAAGCCCTGGTCGTTCACCTATCAAGGAAATCACGACATCACAATTTGTGATCGAAGCAATCTCATCTTGGATCCACACTCGACTTCTTTTAATAAAAACAGGTTCTCCGATTGAGATATTTTTCACCTGTAGTCCTTGTATTAATGCTGGCAGCAAATCTGGTATATTGGCTTCGATCCCAGTTGAACTTAGGCCATCCGATACGATAATTTGAACTTGTTTATTTTTTGATAGATTCTTTTCAGCCCACTCTCTAGACGTGTCGTTTAAAAAACGCCCACTATCTAAATTCATTAAGTATTCATCCATCGATTCTGATTTTGATTGAAGGACGGGTAGATTCATCTTTTCTAAAAACTCGTCTGATACACCATTAAATACGGCATCCTGTGCAGCTGCATGGTCAATCCGAAAATAGAGATATTCCTTTGTTTTAAATCGTGTCCCTGTGCGCCCAACACCAATTCTAGCTGGTGTTATCGCCCTTGCTTTTTGAATGATCTCATAATCCACTGGGTTATCTACTCCAACTTCCCTTTTATTCTCAACGATAATATGGTTCTTGGTATTGTCTTGTTGATCATGTTTGCTGGAACCCTTTTTCTTTTTTTCCAATTCTTCTATTACTTGTTTGACAATGTCTTGAATATCCATTCCATTATCTCCTTTTATTTAAAAATAGATAAATCTCCTGCTCGTTCCGTTAAGCGACCATTTTCCATAATCCCCATTTTTTCTAACCAAATCTCAAATTCTCTTAATGGACGTAAACCTAACATTTCTCTTAAACTCGCATCATCGTGGTAACTTGTATCCTGATAGCTAAGCATGACGTCATCCCCGCCAGGAACTCCCATATAAAAATTTGCACCAGCTAATGTGGTTAACATTCCAGCGATTTCCTGGTCATTTTGATCCGCTTGCATATGATTTGTATAAGTAGGTGCAATTCCCATTGGAATTCCATGCAATTTCCCCATAAACAGATCCTCTAGATCTGCTCGTATCATTTGTTTTCCATCGTAAAGAGTTTCTGGTCCAATAAAGCCAGAAACATTATTCACCATAAATGGTTTCCAGTGGCGTGCATAACCGTACGTTCTTGACTCAAGCGTTTGCATATCCACACCATGGTGTGAATTAAGTGATACCTCAGAACCTTGACCTGTTTCGAAATAAAACTGATTCGGACCTGCTGATGTGCCGTGTTTCGCCATGAGGTCTGCCGCCTCGTCTAAAATAGACTTTGAAACTCCAAAATCATCATTTGTTGCATTTGTTCCAGCTAAACTTTGAAAAATGATTCCACTAGGGGCCCCTTTTTCAATTGCTTTCATTTGTGTGCCAATATGTGCTAATACACAATTTTGTGTTGGAATCTCCCACTGTCTCATAAAATCATGTGTCATATGTAAAATCCTAGATACCGATTCTACTGAATCATTATTCGGATTCACTCCAATAACTGCATCCCCTGCCCCGTAAGATAGTCCTTCCTTCAAGGAAGCAAGAATGCCTTCAAGATTGTCATTGGGATGGTTAGGCTGACAACGAAACGCCAATCGTCCTTGTTCTCCAATTGTTGTATTGCAATGAGCAGTCGGTCTCACTTTCTGTGAAGCCAACACCAAATCGATACTAGACATTAGCTTTGCAACAGCAGAAATCATTTCACTTGTTAGGCCCTTACTGATTCGTAATAATTGGGAAGAACCAGTATTGTGCGAGAGGATGTATTCTCTTAATTCACCAACCGTCCACCCCGAAATTTCTTGATAAATATATTGATTGATATCATCATAGATAATCCTTGTCACTTCGTCGGATTCATATGGAATCACTGGTTCCTCGTAAATGTCCTTTAACGTTAATTCACTTAAAACAAATTTTGCTGCCATTCGTTCTAGATTCGAACGGGCTGCAATCCCCGCCATAATATCCCCAGATTTCTCCTCACTTGCTTTTGCTAAAATCTCTTTAATGGAATGAAATTGATACACTTCATTTTTCAATGTACATTTAAACATTTTTAAGCCTCCAATTTATTTGTTTTCCTTTACAATCCAGAGTTAAGAAAGCGTTCACATTTTTTGATAACGTAAAAAAGGCACCTTAACCACAAGCCATAGAATTGGCTTGGAGTTAAGGCGCCTTTACCTGAACGTTTCACTTTATACCTATTATAGCAAAGAGTGTGAAAACTTGAAAGGTCGTTTTCGCACTATTAACAATCTTCGATAAGATAGATGCCTAATAATTCGTTAAACCCATTACGAATATCTATATCGTTTTGACAATTCGTAAGTTCAACTGTAATCACTTTTCCATTGCTCTTCTAGCGAATGGTCTGTATAAGAGTTACCTCATTACATCAATTCATTCTTTCTCTAACAAAGTTTCTATTTTCCGAGCAGGCACTGCCATTAAAGAATCGCATTTCCATTCCCCTTCATACTGCATGGATAATCTTACACCCTGACCATATGAAACCGAATCTTCCCAAAAAGTTTTTAAAGCGAGGTATTTTGAGACGATGTAACGAATGACACCTCCATGAGTAATTACGAGTACATGTTTTTTCTCACCTGTTGGATCCTTCATTACTTGTTGAAATAAATCATCGAGAAAGGCATCAATTCTCGATTTGAATGATACAGGTGTCTCACCATTTGGAATTGGCACTTCTTCCCAATCATCAAGCCAATCCCGATAACGTTGCTCATATTTTAACTGATGATATGTTTTGCCCTCCCAATCACCAAAATCGATTTCTCTTAATCTTGAATCTACGGTAGCCTCCAAAGAGATATTTAAAAAGTCTACTGTTTCTTGGCAAGGTCGTAAGTCACTAGTAAAGATTGAATCAAATTCCTGCTTTACAAGGTCTTTTTTCAGATCGATAAGCTGATATAGTTCAGTTTTTATAAGTTGTCGGTCCGTATGTCCTAAATATCTTTTTTCCTGATTCCAATCGGTTATCCCATGTCGAACAAGAAATAAATCCACATGATAGCAAGTTCCCATCTTTCGCCTCCTTCAATCGCCATACCAAGTAGCTCTTTAGAGATTATGAGCACAAAAAAACGCTTTTCCTCACGAAAGCGTTGTGTAAAGGGCAGTATATACCTGTCGTATATATAACTTGCAATCTAAAAAACAAATAGCAAACAAATGCAATTTAGAGATTGCCGCACTTTAAACATTCCTTTCCTCGAGGAAGCTTAAACAAAACAAATAGGCAGGTCTCCTGACTTACAAATCAACGGTTGGATACGCCTTCCCATGCTCGTTGCACAGTGGATCAAGTGTAACCTTCCTCCTTGCTTACAGTGGCGGGACCGTGTTGGAATTGCACCAACTTCCCTCTTAGTCTTAA
Organism: Bacillus nitroreducens; assembly: GCF_964021195.1. Taxonomy (NCBI): domain Bacteria; kingdom Bacillati; phylum Bacillota; class Bacilli; order Caryophanales; family Bacillaceae; genus Bacillus; species Bacillus nitroreducens. Next base: position 195,814 of record NZ_CAXHYI020000001.1, read on the forward strand.
ATGGCTCAACATGAGCACATTAAGAAACCTATTTGCTACATATTCACTTTTTGAAAATATACCTGCATTATATTCCAACCTTTTACATTTGTAAAATCATTGTATCTGTATAACTAACCATTAGAAATTGGATCCTATATTTTAGACCCTACAATCGTCTAAAAAGTTAGCAGACATTACCAACGTCTTCCACAGTAATGAATATACACCAAAATGCATTGACTACATTTCTACATAAAAAAATGTGACAATCAAAAACTCGATTATCACAGCTGTTTTACATGTATCGTGACTGCTGTTCTATTCCCCTAATTCTCCTAGCTGCTGAATCTGATCCATTGTATTGGTTATGTTCTGGAACGTTTGAAAGATTTCACTATTTTCAAATAATGCTGGATCAAATTGTCCATTCTCTACATTTTCCAATACGACGTTGATTCCTTCTTCCGCTTGGGTGTTGTAATCAACAATTTGTTGATGTAGGTCTTCAGCGGTTCCAGGTGCTTCAAGACCATTAAATATTTCGATGTCTTCTTTCATTTCTGTTAGCATCGTTTCAAGTTCTACTCGAGCCTGTTCATCCGTAACTGCTTGCGAGGCTAGGTCTGGTGCTTCATTTACGAATGCACTCACCTCATTGACATAATCTGTTGCTTCATTCACATATGTTAACGTATTATTCACATCATCCAGAACGGAACAAGCTCCAAGAAAAAGCATTCCTATGAGAGAAAAAACTAAAAATCGTTTCTTCACTTGATCTCCTCCAATTTGCGGCATATCTTATATACGTTTCAAATTGGAGGAAGTTTCAATCCAATTGTTTCCATTCAGTATATTGATAGGAATAGTCTTTCTACCCATTCATTTTTAATAAACCTACAAACAGTCAGGATTCTTCATATAAAACAACATGCTTCCGATTGCCAATCTTCTCCCCATTCACATCCCAAAAAGGTAGAAAATCCACCTTTATATGGTCAATGTATAGGGCCTCATGCATCAAAGACAGAGATACATCTTCTTCTCTTTCCGTTCCAGCATACTCGATGACAATGTCTAAATCACTTTCAGGATGATAATGACTGTATAGTCTACTACCGATGATGGCTACCTTTTTCACTTCAATTTGGAAGTCATTCAGTGCCTCGTCAAGATGAGACAGAATGTGTGACGTTAATTCAGCTTTGGAATAATGACCTAAGCCATGTACTTCAAGCAGTTCCAGAATAACACCTCAATTTCCTATTTTACATATTGTATTATTTATCAGTATAGACCGTGTGTCCTAATTTTTAGACTTTGATGACGAATTCGTTCGCAAAGAATGGCTGTAAAATGTTCTTCCTAATTCAATTAAATTCACTCTTCCTGCGCTTCCCCTACATAATATAGGCACAATTGGAGAAATTATGAGGAAGGACAGTCTTTTTTACACTGCCTAATTGTGCAAGTTAGGGGATATGGAGATGCTACGGCACCTATTCAAACATTTAACAAAATCAAAACCGCAACAACCGAAAAAAGAGGGCTCAAATCAAGATCATGACATACCAGATACAATCTATGTTGATCTCAACGAAAATCTAGCTAATATAAAAAAAATCTTAGACTCTCCCGCTGATTTAATTATACGAGAACTCACAATCGGTGAAAACGGACATAGCTGTGCGATTGTTTGTATCGATGGTTTAGTGGATAAAGAATTAGTGAATGAAGAAGTGGTTAAAAATATTCAACAACAATTTGCGAATGGGAATCAGAAGATACCAGCAACAGGAGTAGAGATTCTTAAAAAAGTAGAGAAAGACATTCTCTCCATCCATGAACTAACGAAGGTACAAACGATGGACAAAGTGATGATTTCTATTTTATCTGGTGACACTGCTCTTTTTGTAAATGGTACGAATGAGGCACTTATTATCGGAAGTAAAGGCTGGGCTGGCCGTGGGATTGAGGAACCGATGACTGAATCGCTAATTAGAGGACCGCGCGAAGGTTTTACTGAGAATATTCGTACAAATACCGTGCTTATTCGAAGACATGTTAGGGATCCAAATCTTCGGTTTGAATCTAGTAAGATTGGCCGCCGCTCTAAGAAGGATTTAATTGTTTGTTATATTGAAGGGATTGTTCATCCAGACATTTTAGCCGAAGTTAATCGTCGATTAAAGTATATTGATGTTGATGATGCACTAGAAAGTGGAACGATTGAAGAATGGATTGAAGATAGTTTTCTTTCACCTTTTCCACTGGTTACACATACAGAGCGTGCAGATAAGGTATCTTCTTCGCTTACACAAGGAAAAGTAGCCATCTTATTAGATGGTACACCCTTTGCTTTATTGGCACCGACAACACTCGTATCTCTTTTCCAATCACCTGAAGATTATTACGAACGCTGGATGATTGGTAGTTTGATCCGAATCCTTCGATATGTCGCAGCGTTTCTTGCGGTGTTTCTACCTGGATTATATATATCACTTGTTTCCTTTCACCAAGGGATGATTCCATCAAAATTAGCCTTTTCCCTTGCAGCTTCAAGAGAAGGACTGCCCTTTCCAGCCATCATTGAAGCGTTATTAATGGAAGCAACCTTAGAACTTCTCCGTGAAGCTGGGATTCGTCTACCGAAAACCATTGGACAAACGATTGGAATTGTCGGTGGTCTCGTAATTGGTGAAGCTGCTGTTCAAGCTGGAATTGTGAGTCCTGTCACGGTCGTCATTGTCGCATTAACGGCTGTTTCTTCGTTTGCTATTCCAACCTATAGTGCAGGAATTGCCTTTCGAATTTTGCGATTTTTTATCATGTTAGCAGCAGGTGCTTTAGGTCTTTATGGAATCATTCTCATTTACATTATGATTAATATTCATATCGCACGTTTAACGAGCTTTGGTATACCTTATTCGGCGCCATTTGCTCCTACTTTTTATCACGATTGGAAGGATTTATTCATACGTGCACCATTAACAGCACAACACAAACGACCTCAACATTTACAGACCGTTGATGATACACGTTCGAATAAAGGGGATGGACACTCTTGAAAACGTTTGAATACGGTGACAATGAAATTGGTAGTAAAGAAGTCACGTTGGGTATCGCAAGTATGGTCATTGGATTTGGAATCCTTGTACTTCCTCGTACAATTGTTAGTACGACAAAGTCAATTGATGGATTAATTTCAATTGCTTTTGGAGGCATGCTCGTTCTTTTCTTTACCTGGGTGCTAGGTAAGCTTACGACTCAATTCCCTAAGCAAAATCTATATGATGTAGTGTGTTTAATTATAAATAAAAAAGCGGCAACCATTATAACGATTCTATTTGCCCTCTATGCGATGTTATTTGTTAGTTACGAAATGAGGGGTACGGCTGATATTTCAAAACTCTACTTGTTCGATAACACGCCCATTGAGGTGATTTGTTTCACGTTTCTACTGGTTGTGATTTATGCCGTTTCTGGACCAAGTGTTGTGCTTCTTCGCCTCAATTTAATGTTTTTACCTATCGTTCTCTTGATATTGGCCGTCTTAATTTTATTAAATATTAACTTTTTTGAGGTCAAAAATGTTAGGCCCTTTTTTGTCACCGAATGGAGTGGGATCTTTAAAGCTACAAAGGAAACGGTATTCTCATTTTTAGGTTTTGAAATTTTCTTATTTTATAATATGTTCATGAACGAACCAAATAAAATGGTGAAGTCCGTCATGATTGGGATCTCTATCCCCTTATTGTTATATATAATTGTCTTTATTATTGTCATTGGTGTCTTCAGTACAGATGTAACTGAAAATTTACTCTACCCCACAGCTGAATTAGCAAGATTAGTTGAAATCCCAGGTGGGTTTTTCGAGAGATTTGAATCACTCTTTTTTACGATCTGGGTGATGACACTTTTTACAACGGCAGCCATGGCATACGACATCACCCTGCTTGCATTGAACGCTGTATTTAAAAAGGTAAAACGTATGACATTGATTTTTATCCTTTCACCCATCATGTTTATCATTGCGATGGTACCTCAGAATGTATTAGAACTAGCAATCTTTGGTGAATTGATTAGCTATATCGGAATTGGATTTGGTATGTTCTTTCCCGTACTACTACTGTTGATTGCAAAACTACGAGGAGTGAAGGGCAATGGCTAAACTCTTAAAATTGTCAGGAATCCTCTTCATCCTTTTATCACTTACAGGGTGCTGGGATCGTGTAGAAATTGAAGAGAGAGGGTTTGTGGTGGGTCTTGCCATTGATACAACAGAAGAGAATTCTGGAGAAAGTCCTGAAGGTGTCAGAAAGGAAAACTATAGATTGACCTACCAATTTGTAGTCCCTTCTAGCTTTCAAGGGAATGGAACGAGTGGGCAAGCAGATGGTGGATCATCTGGTGGCAATCCCTACTTAAATGTCACCTCCGAAGGGAAAACGATTTTCCAAATCACAAGACAGCTCTCCACCAGACTTAGCCGCTCCCCCTTCCTGCAACATGTGAAAATTATTGTATTGTCAGAGCAGCTTGCCAGACAAGGATATTTATACGATGCACTTGATTTATTTGTACGTGATCATGAGATGAGACGTGCAGCGAAGGTAATGGTGACAGATGGTGAAGCAAGAGATGCTTTAAATATTGACCATAAAATCGAACCCATCCCAATAATGTTCCTTGAAGCGATCACTCAAAATACAGTGAAAACAGCTAGAATGCTACCCCCCACCAACCTAGGGGAAGTTCATGAGAATTTATTAATTGGAACGAGTTTTGTTGTACCGAGACTTGTCGTGAAAGATAAACAAGCAGATATATCTGGTGCGGCCGTTTTTGACGCCCATGATCAAAGAATGCTTGGAACGTTAGATGAAAAAGAAACAATCGCCCTGAATTTCATTCATAGTGATGTGACAGGTGCAGTCATCGAGTTTTTAGTTAAGAACCAATATTTTGCAGTTGAAATCAAGGATACCAAAAATAAAATCACGGTAAATAATTTGGACAAGAACCGAATGAAATTTTCACTCGAAATAAACTCTGATGGAAACGTTGGGGAATCTTACGGAAACCTAGACTTACTGGATCGTAAAGCATTACGTGAAATTGAAAACAATGCCAAAAACGAAATAGAACGACTTATCACTCACGTCATCGAAAAGCTACAACAAGAATTTAATGCCGATGTCATTGGTTTGGGTGAACACTTAAAGCAAGAACATTATCGAACATGGGAATCCGTCAAAGATAATTGGGAAAAAGGAGAGAACTATTTTTCAAAGGCTGAAGTCGAAGTAAAAGTGAATTTTAAATTAAGAGAAATTGGTTCATCCATTGAAACCGTTAAATAAAAAGGAGAAACGTATATGTGGCGTATGATTATCGATAGACTGCCTTCCTTATTTACGATTACACTTGCCCTATTATCTGCACTCATTCCATGGGGGATTTACAGGATAAACAGATTACTCCATTACTATGCGGATCCCCCATGGAAAAGAGATCAGGGAAAGTCATAAGCTGGATTAGCATTCGAAAAGAGGAAAAGCACGTTTTGGTAACGTGCTCAGAGTGTAGAGAAAGGGGTATTTTTTCTCTACACTTTTTGTTTTCGGTGGTTTTTGTAGTTGTAAGTTGACATTATTCTTTATCAAAAATCTTGAAAATATCACTCCCAACCATCTAGCCTTGCTTGGCTAGGTGGTTGGCAATCTTTTTCATGTTCTGGCAGGCTGCTGTAAGTAATACCTGCTCACTAGCATTTTTAATTCCCCGTAACCTACAGTAGCGAAGCCCATGCAGCTCTTTTGAGTCTGCGAAGCTTCGCTCTACGGTTTCTTTTCTAAACTTATAAAGAATTTTCCCTTCTGGAGAGAGGCGATTTAGCCTCACCTTATCTTTATGATCTTCCCAAACATGACGAGTAACAACTTTTTGCTTATTCTGGGATCTAGTGCATTGTTCAAGAAGAGGGCAGGTTGAACATTTCTTGGGATCTGACTTGTACTCTCGGTAACCTTCTCTTGTAGTTGAACGATATGTTAGTTCCTCGCTATTTGGACAAACATAAATGTCATTTTCTTTATTATATTTAAACTTCCATTTTGGAAAGAGTCCTTTTGTTGGTTGATACCTTCTATGGGCAATAACTCCAAAGATCTTACGATCTGATAATCCTTTGCAAATCGGATTAGTTAAGTATCCAGAGTCAAGAGCAACAGCTTCCACATTAAAGTTAAATCGTAAGATTTGACGATCTAAACGGCTAAGATATGGTATTGAATCATGGACATTACCTGGAGTTACGAATGCATCAGTTATAATGTTAAACTTCAAATCTGTTGTCCGATGGTCTAAATAACAGAACATCTCTTGCTTATTGTCTCGCGACATAAACCCACTTTCTGGATCTGTGGTACTTACTCTAATCTCTTTTGTTTCTTTCACCTCCTCCTTTTCCTTTAAAGGCTTTTTTCCATGTTCAGCACGATCTTCTTCAATTGCCTTATTTAACTCATTTAAATATTCACGAGTTTCTACTTCAACTTCTTCCCTTGTAAATTTATGTTTATTCGCATTAGCTTTGAGATGAGTGGAGTCCGTAAATAAGACTCTTCCGCCAACCATTTTGTGATTCATTGCAAGAAGAACAATTTCATCAAAGATTTCTTGGAAGATGTCTGTATCTTTAAAACGCTTATGGCGATTCCAGCTTATTGTGGAATGATGTGGTACAGGATCTTTAAATCTGAGACCTAAAAACCAACGATATGCGACATTAAGTTTTATCTCTTGTTCAAGTTGTCTTTCGGAACGGATACCATAAAAATATCCAATAAACATCATTTTAAAAAGAACAAGAGGGTCGATCGAAGGTCGACCATTATCTTCAGAGTAGTAAGGTTTTACTCTCTCAATTATAAAAGAAAAATCTATGTATTTATCTATTTTTCGTAACAGATGGTTATCTGGAACAAGCTCGTCAATTGATACAAATTCAATTTCATTTTGTGTATTTTCCCTAGTATTTAACACAATATCACCAACCCTAATTTATTAACTATATTATAACATATTAATGCGGTGAATTAGTAAAGTGTATCAAAAGAATAAAGGCTGTCGAGACTTTCTCGACAGCCTGAGCACGTTTTGGTAACGTGCTTTTCTCTTTAGGTTTTAAATAGAAATACTTTTCATCAGGTGGAAAATGGAACACCCTCAAGACTGTTTCATATTTTTATGCTTTTATAGTCGAACTGATTGTCCCTTCCTTTTTATGTTTGAACTTCCCTACTCCCGTTCCTAGAAGTACACCGATCACAATCAGTCCAAAGCCAATCCAATGTGACAAATAAATCCGTTCACCTAAAACGAAATAGGCAGAAATCACAGCGAAAAATGGTGATAGATTTAAGAAGATGGCGGAATTCCCTGCTCCAACCTTATGGATGGCGGCATTTACAATTAAGTATGCTAATCCTGTAGCGACATAACCAGAGAAAATCAATAGACCCCAAGCAACAGCACTCCCCTCTGGAATTCGAGAGATGCCATTCGGTTCAGTAATAAGCGCATTTATCAGGAGAATAAATGAACCGATTAATAGGGTAATTCCTGTTAAATAAGTAGTATGGAGTGTTACAGAGACCTTCTTGATCAAGACAAAGCTAACGGTTTGAACAATGACTGAGATTAAAAGGTACACATCACCGATTGAAACAGTAAATCCCTCATTACTACCTGCCAAGATGATGGTAGTCACACCAATAAAACCTGAAACAAAGCCTAATCCTCTTAGTATCGTGAACGTATCTTTTAGAAAAATTGCCGCTGCAATTGCCGTAGCAATGGGTGATGCTCCCAAAATAATTCCCGCATTTGTTGCCGTTGTATCGTTCAAACCAACTGACATAAAGTACTGAAAACCAAATATACCAAAAACAGAAATTCCGATGACGTAATACCATTCTTTTCTTGTTAATTTTCGATACAATTTTTTATACAAAATGAATGGTACTAGTGCAAGAAATGCTATAAATACACGAATCGCTGTAATTGTGACAGGTGGAAACTCAGAGACAACGACTTTTACAGCAATCACATTAAAACCCCATGCAGCCATCATGACAATTAACAGTACGTAGAGATTCGTCTGCTTCACACATTCCTCCCCTTTCCATCATTTTTTCACCTTCACTCCATAAAAAGACCACTGTAATTCCTCACAAAAATACGAGATTACAGTGGTCCCTGATTACGAATATGGTGACGTGTTTATTTCAAATGTAGATATTCCCTTATGCTTGAACTTTTGAACTTCGTTTAATATCTTTGAATTGTTTTACTTGACCAGAAATAGCTTTTTCAGTTGGTAGTCTTTCAATACTAGATGCCCCAAAGAATCCAGACACACCGTTTGTTCTACTTAATACATAGGCTGCATCTTCAGGCTCAGAAATTGGACCACCATGACATAATACGATGATATCCGGGTTAACCGATTTACCCGCATCATGAATTTTTTGTACGAGTTCAACTGCATCATCGATACCCATTGCAGTTTGTGCTCCTATTGCACCTTTGGTTGTAAGACCAACGTGAGCAACTAAAATATCTGCACCTGCTTCTGCCATTTTAATCGCATCTTCTTCGCTAAATACGTAAGGCGACGTAACAAGTCCTAGATTATGTGCTTTACGGATCATTTCCACTTCTAAGTCATAACCCATTCCTGTTTCCTCTAGGTTCTGACGGAATTGTCCATCGATTAAACCAACTGTCGGGAAGTTTTGTACACCAGCAAATCCTTGTTCTTTAAGTTGTTTTAAAAAGACATCCATATTTCTGAATGGGTCTGTGCCACAAACACCCGCTAACACAGGAGTGTCCTCCACGATTGTTAACACCTCATGACCCATTTCAACAACAATTTGGTTTGCATCTCCAAATGGCATTAATCCAGCTAATGATCCACGACCTGCCATACGATAGCGACCTGAATTATAAATGATGATTAGATCAATGCCACCCGCTTCCGCACTTTTAGCTGAAATACCAGTACCTGCTCCCCCACCAATAATAACCTCATTGTTTTTAATTTTTTCCTTTAATTTTTGAATGACTTCCACTCTTGATTTAGACATGTGTTGTATCCCCTTTCTTTGCATTCATTTGTTCTAACAGTTTTGAAGCAATTAACTCCGAAACACTTGGATCATTAATATCTTCTTCTACTTCAATCATTGTAATATGATCTTGTAGATTTTCTTTAAGCGCTTTATATAAGGCTTCTCTTTCTTGTGGCCCATCAAATGGCTGACCAGCGCGATCTAGTAATGAAACGCCACCTTTTGGAAAGACGAGAGTAACTGGTGATGTACTCTTGTTCAATTTTCCAGCAATTGTTTCGCCCAATTTTTGATTTTCTTCAACTGTCGTTCTCATTAATGTTGTGGTTGGATTATGCTGATAGAATTTTCGATCCTTGAAGATTTCTGGTACCGTTTCTGGAGGACCGAAGTTCACCATATCTAACGCGCCAACTGAAACAACCTGTGGAATGCCTGCTTGACCAGCTGCCTCAAGTCGTGCGTCACTAGATTTAAAGATTCCACCAACAAGTCCGTCTGCTAGTTCAGTTGTCGTGATATCTACGACTCCTTCAATGAAGCCTTCCTTAATTAAGGCTTCCATAGAGTCTCCACCCGCACCAGTGGCATGGAAAACGAGTACATCATATCCCTTTTGCTCAAGAATTTCTCGAGTTTGATTCACACAAGGAGTCGTAACTCCGAACATGGTTGCACCAATCATTGGTTTCTCTTCAACTTCAATACTAATTTCATTCCCTTTCACCATACCGCTTAGCGCATTGGCAGCGTTTTTTAGGATAAGTGAAGAGAGGCTATTAATACCTGCAATATCCACAATTGAATACATCATCATAATATCTTTCTCACCAACATATGGTCTTGTATTACCAGATGCAACTGTGGAGACCAATAGCTTAGGAATTCCAATTGGAACATCTTTCATTGCTGTAGCCCCTACCGTTGTTCCTGCCGTTCCACCCATCCCAAACACGGCGGCAACTTTGCCTTCATTTACTAATTGATTTAGAACATTCCTGGCACCATTAGCCATGACAGTAACAGCCGTACCACGATCATTCTTTTCACGTAACTCCTTCAAGGAGGAGCCGCCAGCCTTGGCGACTTCCTCGTTGGAAATATCTCCATCTGTAAAAGCAGGATAAACACCTGTATTGATTAAAGTGGTTTCAAGTCCATTCTCTTCCATAATTCCTTTGACATATAAAAACTCTTTTTCCTTTGTATCCAATGAACCTACTAAAACAATTTTCTTACTCATGTGCACCCTCCTTTGTTACAATTCCCTCAAAAAACGTCTTCGTTTGACGAACTACTTCTACCTCACCAATGCGGTCTTGAACATAGAATGATGGATAATGCGTATCAATTGTTAAAATAGCTTTTGAATCATGTTCGGCAATCGCTTGCATCACTGGTACATGGTCATAATCATCCTTACCTGCGATAGCAAAGTTACCAAATAATCCTGTTGGATTATCTTTTGTGATTGAATTTGATAGACGATATGCACCCTTTAAATGTGTTTGATGAACATGGCCTTTAATATGCTCATATGCTTCAACTGTTGGGTATTCTCCCGCTCTCCAGCCATTCAAAATATCCCAGTTAATTTTTAGGTTAGGATGATTTGTATATTTCATAAGAATGCCAAGCTCTGACGCACTACTTGTAAGAGTTGGTGGTTCATTCTCTACTAAAAGAATCTTGTCTCTCGTTTTCGCATGTTCCGCATGACGAAGCATGACATTCGCATTGTGACGATATTGCGCATCCTTCTCTTCGTCTGAAAGTAAATTGAAATCCTCTTGGCGATACAAAGAATAGATACGAATATACGTTGAACCAAAGATATCTGCTAAATCAAATAGTCGGTTCAACACCTCACCCATTTGCTTATGGTGTTCTTCATCATAGTTGTCATATTTTGGAGGACCTGAGAATGTACAAGAATTAACAGCCCAAGAGCTAAGACTACTTACTTGTAAGTCCTGCTCTTTAATCATTGCACTTAATTCTCGTGCTTTTTCTGGTGTAATATCATCAATCGTAGATCCATTTAACTTTCCTCTTAGGTCAACATTTGTAAATCCTAAGCTTTTTGCATGTAATAGCGATTCTTGAAAAGATTCCGTTCCTAACATGTCAGTGAAAATACTAAACTTCATTTTTTGTCCCCCTGTCTACTCGATTGTGATCCATTTACCTGAACGATTGTTTTTATATGCTTCGAATATCTTTGTTAGCTGAACAGCGTCTCTTAATGTCGCTAGTTCCACTTTTCTATCATTTAATACTGCATGGGCAAAATGATTTACACTCTGAACCATTCCTTGCAAAAACAAGTTTTTGTTGTATACTTGCCCTAGTGAGAATTCAGGCTCCCAATGTACTGGACCTTCTACAGGATTATCTCCAATGTAGATTGGAGCTTTTCCGTATTCTCCACTACCCTTTGATCCCCTGTAATAGGCTAGTCGAATTGCATTATCGATTACGATATTTTCTTTATTCCCAATCACTTCATAACGTTCAAATGGACTTGTATCTGCTTGTGTTGAAGGCAATTCTAGATTTCCTATAGCACCAGACTTGAATTTTAATAGAGTTTGAACATTCCCACTTGGCTGATGTTCGATAAACATCATTTCTTTCACATCGCCCATAAGGAATTGAATGCCTGACATCGGGTGACAAATGTCTAAGAACCAATGTAATCCTGTTCTCTCTCCAAGTTTTTCGTCGAATGGAGATAATGTTAAAGGATATCTACCACTTACTGAAACGGCTTCTCCAAAACTATTAGATTGTAAAATTTGCTTAGCTTTTACAAAAGTCGGATAGAAAAAACGTTTATTCGATACAAGTACTGTCTGGCCAGTCTGAGCTTCTACTTCTAGTAGCTCCTCTGCTTCTTTTACAGTTTGTGCAAGCGGCTTCTCCATCCAAACAGGGAGTCCTGCTTTAAGAATGTTTGGAACAATTTTCGGATAAATTGGATGACCATTTTTATCAAAATTCAACACCACAAATACAGCATCTAGATCCTCTTTTTTTATCATTTCCATATAATCGGTATACGCACTTTTTGCACCAAAACGTTTCTTGTAAAGTTCAGCTCTTTCTTGATTTAAATCACACACGGCAATAAGTTCTATCGGTGCATAATCAAAGGTAGGATATACATTTCGATATGCATGTGCTCCACAACCTATAAATCCGATGCGAACTTTATTCGTATATTCATAGTTAAATTTAATCGGTTCCATCATCTGGTCTCCTTTTTGTTTCGAATTGTTTGCGTTTATTCACCAATGGTTTGTCTATCTGGAGCTGAATAAGCGATAATCATTCTACATGGTTCCCAGCTAGTAACCGTTGCATTATGTGGTACATTTCTAGGAATACGTAACATCATGCCTGGTTTTAAGTGATACGTTTCGTCTCCTAACGTATGTTCACACTCTCCTGATAGAACGAAAATAACCTCTTCGCAATTTGGGTGAATATGTCGTGGGTTTGATTCACCAGCATTGATATAGACCATTCCAAACGTCATTTCTGAATCTGGATCTATTTCCTGACCGCAGAGCCATTGAATGGAACCCCAATCATTTTTAATCAGGTGTTTTCCCTCATACAAATCTGTAATTGTAGCCATTTAAAATCTCTCCTTTGTTAATATTTCACCGATTTAAATATCCAACGACTATCCACTTATACTCCTCAACAAAGTAGTCTGAGTTGTTAAAATAGGGATTCGTAATAATACGTAACTAAACTTTTTCATTAGATTGAAGAGAATATTTTTGTTAATCTTATTCACCGATTGTTTGTCTATCTGGTGCCGAATAAGCGATAATCATTCTACATGGTTCCCAACTGGTAACGGTTGCATTATGAGGTACACCTCTTGGGATACGGAGCATCATTCCTGGTTTTAGATGGTAAGTTTCATCACCTAAACTGTGTTCACACTCACCTGATATAACGAAAATAACTTCTTCACAATTTGGATGAATATGTCGTGGGTTTGATTCACCAGCATTGATATAGACCATTCCAAACGTCATTTCAGAATCAGGATCGATTTCTTGACCGCTAAGCCATTGAATGGAACCCCAATCGTTCTTAATTGTGTGTTTCCCCACATATAAATCTGTAATTGTAGCCATTTAAAAATCTCTCCTTTTGTTTTATTTTCTAACGCTGAATCTTCTATTATTTATTTGCTCCACTTGCCATCCCTTCAACAAAGGAACGCTGGAAGATTAAATACACAATAATACTTGGAATCATGCTTATTACAGTTCCTCCAAAGATTAATCCAAAGTTTGTCGTTTGTTCCCCTTGGAATGAATAAAGACCTAATGAAATTGTGAATTTCTCTTGCGAAATTAATAGAACAAGTGGAAGTAAGAAATCATTCCAGATATTCATAAATGTAAAGATTAGCAGTGCTACTAAACCTGGTTTGGCAAGTGGTAACATAATAGTCCAATAGGTTCTCCATTCCCCCGCACCATCAATAGCCGCAGATTCCCGCAATTCTCTTGGCACGTCTCGGAACGTATTTCTCATTAGAAATATTGAAAATGGAAGTGCAAGTCCTGCTGATACTAACGTTACACCTGTTAGAGTATCCACCATTCCCATCGCTTTCAGTTGAAAAAAGATCGGAATAATAATTGCTTGAACTGGGAGTGCCATCCCTAATAAAACGAGATAAAAGATTAAATTATTTCCTTTAAATGAAAGTTGTGCAAATGCGTATCCAGCTGGTGCAGCCACTAATGCAACTAGGACCATACCACCTATCGTTATAAATGCACTATTTAGAAAATAGGTTTTAAAGTTTCCTAAATTCCATGCACCGATGTAATTATCGAAATTCCATGATTTTGGCAATGAGAAAGGTGAATTAAAAATCTCCATATTCGATTTAAAACTCGCTAATATGGCATATAGAATAGGAGATGTTATGAAAAGTAACAATACTGATAATGTAATCCACAGAGTTACTTGGGATCCTTTTAAATGCCTTAATTTTGTTACCATCCTATTCAGTCCTTTCCCTGTAATAGTTAAAGCCAATCGTAAATGCAATTACGATAATTCCTAATACCACACTTCCAGCAGTTGCATAACTAACTTTGTTCATACTGAATGCAGCTTTATACACATATGTGGAGACAACTTCACTCATGTAGAATGGTCCACCTTGTGTCATGATCCAAATTAATGCAAATCCCTTTAGTGCATGGATAATGACCATACTGATGACGACATTTAATGTATTTCTCAAACTAGGAATCGTAATATGCCAAAACTTACTGATTGGACCAGCACCATCAATGTCTGCAGCTTCATATACGCTGTAATCAACACTTTGAAGACCTGCTAGAAAAAGTATTAAATATAATCCATAGAACGCCCAAGTACTTGCGATAACTAAAGCTGGGATAACAAAGAAAGGCTCTCCTAACCAGTTTTTTGCTAAACTCTCTAATCCTATGCTTCTTAGAAAAACATTGATTGGTCCCATCATCGGATCGTAGATTTTAGACCAAAGCACTCCAACAACAGCCAAAGATAGAACGCTTGGTAAATAAAACCCTGCCCTAAAAAACATCTTACCTTTCTTCACTCTACTGATTAATACTGCCAATACTAAGGTAGGAACGACCATTAAAGTAAGACTGAGTACGACCCATAATAAGTTATGACCTAATGCTTTTAAGAAAATAGTGTCTTTTGTTAGTTGGACATAATTCTCTAATCCTACGAAATTCATGGATGGTGATGCTCCATCCCAATCGAAGAAGCTATAACGTATTGCGTCAATCATTGGATATAGCATAAATATCGCGTACAATGTCAAGCCTGGTAGAAGAAAAGAAGCGACTGTAATAGCTTTCTTGACTTTCATTTTCGTTTTGTTATTAACGGCTAATACACTTTTTTTATCCATTTCTAACGCAGGTGGTGATTGACTCATCGATGGCCTCCTTTCTTAATCGGGACCTGGTCAAATGATTGAATTGACCAAGCCCCATAAAAGTCATTATTTTAAACTAAATCCATTTGCTCGGTCTTTTTCTGCACCCTTTTCAATATTCTCCATCGCCTCTTGTGGTGAAATTAACCCACCTACAAGTCCTTGAAGATTTTGATAATAAGCTTCCTTCGCTTCAACACCAATAAATACACTAGGATTGTATCCAGAACCTTCTTCTATTTGTTTCATTGCAGACTTTAATACTTCTACAACAGGTTCAATGTCCATAGATGCCTTAGATGCTGGAATAAAGTTGTAATCCGGGAAGTTTAATACAATATTGCTAAAATCCTCTGATAAAATGAATCCCAACCATTTTTCAGCATAATCAACATTGACTGCCTTTGTCGGAACTACCCAAGTCTGTCCAACACCCCCAACAGGCTTCGCTGTTTTCCCATCAACAAAAGATGGCATCATAAACATATCCACACTGTCTTGAAGGTTTTGATCTGCTAAATCGGTAATGAGATACGTACCTTCTGATTCCATAGCAGCTTGTTTTGATAAAAATCTGAACTTAGAATCTGCCTGAGTTTGTGTAACTGACTCTTTGGTAATATAGCCTTCATCTACCCATTCTGCTAACATTTCCGCTACTTTTACTACTTCAGGGTCATTCCATTTTCCATCCCCATATAGTAATTCTTCTACTTTCTCCGTTCCCATTACACTTTCCATCATCACTCCAAAAATCCAACCAATTGCATATCCATTTCTTGCTCCAACAGTGATTGGTGCAACTCCTCCATCTTTCAAGGTTTGAAGCGCTTTCAAAAATTCATCTTTAGTAGTTGGTACCTCTACCCCATGCTCTTCAAAAACATCTTTGTTATAAAACATTCCAATCGCATCAATCATGTGTGGTACCTCGTAAATGTATTCCCCTTTTGAAATAAGGTCATATGCAAAAGGTCTAAGTTCATCCTTCCAATTATTCTTCTCATAGAGCTCATTGAGAGACTGTATTAAATCAACATCTGATAGTATAGAGACCCTTCCTGGACCTGCATTCATCAAGATTGCATCTGGTGGCTCAATTCCTGATTGTAATAATGTTGGCAACTTACCAGACTCTACTTGCACATCCCCAGTTGTTAAATTCACTTCAATCCCAGGATTTAACTCTTTAAATTTGTCAACAACAGTCTCCCATTGCTGCTTCTCAACATCGTTGTAGAAGTTGGGTATCATAAGATCAAGTGCATCACTATTTCCACTTGCTGTTTCGTTGTTGTTTTCCTCTGTCGTATCTGTTTTTGATTGCTCACCAGTTGATGATGTCGGCGATTGACACGCTACTGTAAAAAACATTAATAGTACTAGTAAAAAAGAAATTTTTTGATTGATCCCCTTCATAAACATCCCCATCCCTTTTCTATTATTCATTTTGAACACTAAGAGATTCACAAAATACTATTTTACATTTCACGCTCCTTTTCATAGAATATAAGTAAGTTTTATTTATTAATAATTGTAAATCATACAAATTTTCATTCAATGGAGTAAAAAATGGAAAAAAGGGGGGTGAATCGTGGGTATATTTCAAAGTTTCAAAGAAACTTCCTAAAATTGGGGTGTTGAAATGAAATTTATCAACTCGATTTTTTTCAAACTATTTATGACCTTTATTCTTTTTTCTTTTATCCCAATGGGAGCTATAGGATGGATTGCGTATGATAGATACTTTAATAATTTACATGCAAATCTACAATTGCATGCTGATGATATTTTAGAACAAAAGATGAGCGTTCTTTCCAAACTTTTATATGATTTAGAAAGGATGGAAAAAGGTATTACAGAAAGT
Source organism: Bacillus nitroreducens (assembly GCF_964021195.1). NCBI lineage: Bacteria > Bacillati > Bacillota > Bacilli > Caryophanales > Bacillaceae > Bacillus > Bacillus nitroreducens. The sequence goes on from NZ_CAXHYI020000001.1 coordinate 212,783, forward strand.
AAAGTTTTTTCTGAATTTCTAACAAACTCAAATCCCTTAGACCACCCGAGGTATTTTTTGGAGCTAGATGATCTACTTTTAAGTATTCAAAATATACGACCCGAAATAGCTGGGGTTATGATTGTTAGTAATAATGGATTTTTTTATAACTATGGATACTCTCATGACATACATTTTTCAAACGAGGATTTCAAAAATCTTCCATGGGTTAAAGACTTGGAACTTATAAATTTCTCAACTCCACATATTTCGTACCTTCATAATCGTCCATATACAAACGTAAATAAGGAACAAAGAGTTTATTCCTATGTAAAAAAAGTCTGGGATCGTAAATTAAAGTCGTTTGGATACCTTATCATTGATTTTAAAGAAGATTTGGTTAGGTCATTACTTCAAGGTGAAGGAGGAAATACTTTTAAAAATTCTGGAACATTTATTCATGACAAAGAAAAGCTTGTGTTAGCGCCAGAGATTAACCTAGAATTTAAAAATATAGGACCCTCAGTATCTGGCTCTACTATTACAAGTGATTCTGGCAAAGAATTCATTGTCTTCACCAAAGAATTCCCATTTACAGGATGGTATGTGTCAGAGTATTTTGAAAAGGACACATTTTATGGTCCGATCACCGAACTCAGAAAAATTTCTATTATCATTACACTCACGACCGCATTAATTTGTTTACTTGCGGCATTATTTATTTCTCACAGAATTTCATCACCAATAAAAAATCTAGGTAAGGTCATGAAAAAGGTAGAGTCAGGTAATCTTGATGAAAAGATTACGATACAATCTAAAGATGAAATTGGTGAGCTTGGAAAAGGATTTAACAAAATGACTGGTGAATTAAAAAAACTCATTCAAGCAGTCAAACATGAAGAAAAACTAAAAAAAGAAGCAGAAATCACTGCCTTGCAATTACAAATTAATCCACATTTTATTTATAACACCTTAGAAACCATCAATTCATTAGCTCGTAAAAAAAGAGAACATGAAATTAGCCGATTAATTGTTCTCCTTGGTAGACTTCTGAGATCTAGCATAAGCTCTTTTGAAGAAAAGATTCCCATTAAACAAGAAATGAATTATATACAAAACTATTTAGAAATTCAAAAGGCTCGAATGAGAAAGCCTTTGAATTACACACTCTCCATTAACCCTGAGATAGAAGATTATTTATCAGTAAAATTGATTCTGCAGCCAATTGTTGAAAATGCCATTATTCATGGCATAGATCCCCTTAAATCCGAAGGACGTCTAGATATCATCGGGGAAACGAAGGGTCGGAATATTATTTTTACGATTAAGGATAATGGAGTTGGAATAGATTCCTCTACACTGCAACAGATTAATCATCAGTTACGATTTAATTCTAAAGAACTAGCAAAATATGAGAATAAAATCGGTCTCTATAATGTTCAAACTAGAATACAAGCACATTATGGTCGTTCCTATGGGATCTCAGTTGATAGCGAGTTAAACAACGGTACAACCGTAACGATTACCATACCGATGGAGGTACAAGATGTTAAAAATGTTAATAGTGGATGATGACTGGCTGATTTCCGATAGTTTAAAATCTATGGATGAGTGGCACGAACGGAATATCGATGTGGTTGGTACTGCTGAAAATGGGAAAGAAGCTCTTTTTTGGATGGAGAATGAGAAATTAGACATCATTTTAACGGATATCCGAATGCCAGAAATGGACGGTATTGAACTAACGAAGTATATCTATGAGAAAGAATTACCCATCCAGGTTATCATTATGAGCGGTTATGAAGAGTTTTCTTACGCTCAAAAAGCAATGAAATATAATGCCAAAGGCTATATACTTAAACCAATAGATACTGACGAACTAATGAATGCGATTGACCGAATACTTAAGGACCTCCCTCCTCATGAAAATGAAGATACCAATACGAACGATGATCCAACTACTTATCACGAAAGACTTGTATTAAGTGCTCAATCCTATATCTTAACTAATTTAGGAAAACCATTAACATTGAAGGAAATTGCAAATCGATTACATCTGACAGACCATTACTTTGGGCAAGTCTTCAAATCCGTAACGGGAGAAACTTTTTTAACTTATTTAACTAGAGTTCGAATGGAAAAAGCGCGCGAGTTAGTAAAAAATCCAAACCTGAAAATATATGAAATTGGTACACTAGTAGGCTATAAGGATCCTAAATCGTTTACAAAAACTTTTCAAAAAATATATCAAATGACTCCAAATGAATATCGAAAAAAATACTTTGCCAATGGACAAGTATGTAAAAAAGATTACCCAGTCGGGTAATCTTTTGGCTTTTATGCAGTTATTAACTTTGACTTCAACTGATACATAGCTATAAAGCAAGTTACTTTTAATCTGTCAAAGATACTCTACTTTGAAGAAACATAATGTGTACTACTCTCCACATAATACTCATTTAACGTATTCCTATCAATAATTTCCAAACAATTCAATCGATGGCCCATTGCGCATCCGCCATCAATTCCGATCTTATCATCGGAAAACCAAATAGTAGATGATTGGTGGATTTTATTCGTGTTGACATGTCCAAAAATGACTTTCCGATCAACATTGGTTTTGTTATGCACAAACTCATCACGAATGGTATAAAAAGTTGAAGGTGGCTGTTCCTTCCAGTTTGGATATGCTGGATCTAAACCTGCATGAACATAGATAAAATCATTGTCTTCATAATACAGTTTTGTCTGTTGAAGAAAGTCAATATGGTTGTAGAACTCTTGGTTAATATACTGAATCACTTCATGAATAGACATGTTTCCTGCGTCAGGACAATAACTTTGTAATGCTTCCTTTCCACCGTATTTTATAAAGATGTCGTATAATTCAGAGTCCCAGTTGAGGACCTGTAGAAACCTCTCATCGTGATTCCCACGTAGAACGATTACATGTTCATGCTCAGATAGTTCCATTACTCTTTGAACGACTTCTTTACTTTTAGTTCCACGGTCCACATAATCACCAAGTAAAATTAATTGATCATGATTTGGTACATAGTTTACGAGTTTTAATAAATCATTAAATTCATCCAAACACCCATGTATATCACTAATAACAAGCCTGCGCACAGGTATTCCCCCTGTCTTAATCTGTATTCATCGATTACTAAGACTGTACTAGCTGTTTATTCTTCGATATTGCACTATTTTAACATAAAATTCAAATAGTTCATTCATCACTCGTAAAACTTTTTTCAAGTGTGTTTACCCTTTCCGATATGTAAAGGGATCATTCAAGACAATCATCTATCACGTAACTCCCTCTAAAAACGAAAAAACCTTAACAAATGTTGGTGTAATAAAACACCTAGTTCGTTAAGGTTGATTCCTCTATTCAATAAATGGTTGCTTCAATTATAGCAATATCTTTATACCTTTCAGCACTCCTTATAGAACCATCCCATCATTCAAAAGCTGATTTTGAAGTTCTTTTACGTTAATGTTTGCAGGTGTGGTGTGAGTGGTAAGTGCTAATGCAGCAGCCGTTCCAGCCGCTTGTCCAGTAGCCATTGCGCTTGGTGTTAAGCGAGTCGTTGCTAATGCTTCATGTGAAGCCGACATACAACGTCCAGCAACAAGCAAGTTGTCCACTCCTTCTGGAACTAGGCAGCCATAAGGGATATCAAAGGAACCGTCACCTTCCACCCAAGCAACCTGCATACCATTTCCACTTGGTGCATGAATATCAATTGGATACCCGCTTTTGGCAATGACATCGTCAAACTTACGTCCTGCAATAACATCTTCTTTTGTTAGGATATAGTTTCCTTTAATTCGGCGAGACTCCCTGACACCAATTTGAGTGCCCGTACTTGAAATCGAAGCCTTCTCAAATCCTGGGATCCATTTTTTCAGAAAATCAGCTACCATCAAGACTTGTTTACGTCCTTCAAATTCAGCCTGTGTCAAATCTTCTATTTTTGTTGCATCCAAATCTTGTACTCTAGTCATATTGACAAGCACTTCATCCTGAGCAGGGCCCGCGAAAAAGAGGACTTGGTCACGATTAATCGGTACATTCGCTTCTTTCCATTCCTTATAGAAGCCTTGCACTGCTGTCAACGGAATGTCTTGTAGTTCTGAAAATGGTGTTTTCGGGAAAAAGTTCTCTGGGTTTTGTATCATTTGTTCCTTTACTTTTTCTAGATCCACACCCCTCATTCTAAATTTCATCGTTAACGGCTGCGTTTTTTGATCCTCATCTCTACCCTTTAATGTTGTAGCTCCAGATAAAAAGGCAACATCCGCATCGCCAGAAGTATCAATAAACATATCCGCACTTATTGTTTGACGACCTGACTTTGAAGAGATTTCAAGTGATTGAATTCTTCCATTTTCAACATTTACGTGATCTACAAAGCTATGGACAAGTAACTCCACACCCGCTTCTACTAACATCTCTACGGCAAGCACCTTATACACTTCAGGATCATATGGAGTTACACTATAAACAAACCCACATGTGTCACGCAGATGACCTGGAGATGCACCAAGGTCTTTTAAGCGTTGAACAATCTCTTCCGCAATTCCTTTGATTACTTGTTTACCATCTTCTGTATGAAACGTCATCCAAGGGTATACGCTCGCAATGGTTGACATTCCCCCTAGAAATCCGTGTCTTTCTATTAATAGTACGTTTTTATTTTTACGTCCTGCTGCAATGGCAGCATTAATTCCAGCTGGACCGCCACCAACCACAACAATATCATAATGTTTTTTCATTTGTATGCCTCCAAAAAGGTATATTTTCTAACATTCTATCTCTATACTAGCCGATGAGCTCTTCTTGTATCTAGGCTTTTCAGGAAGCTTAAAACATGTTTCAAACGTTTTCACGGATATGAAACATGTTTTAATAACAACCTTTTTCATAAAATAACGTGATATATTGTCATTGTTGAAACGCATACAAACAAAAACAGAGACATTTGTATAAAGGGGGTACTTATTATGAAAAAGAAACTACAAAGTTATTTCTCGCTACTAGGACGATCCTTCCTATTAGCTGTGGCAGTGATGTCATTCTTCGTCTTACTTTTATCACTAGGAGCCGTTTTAAAGAATCCTCACTTTATTGAGGCAGCTCCCTTTTTAGGTAGTACGTGGATTCAATTTATTGCCAATGTATTGAGTGAATCTGGTCTCGTTGTCATTCGATTTATGCCTCTTGTCTTCGCCGTTTCGATTGCCATTGGAATGTCAGAAAAGGGCTCTAAAGAATTGGCAGCCTTTTCAGCCTTAATTGGTTACCTATTTATGATTACATTCTCTGGGTTAACGATGACAGCTTTTGGCATGGCACTGCCGCCAAATGTAGCTGTGGGAGATAACAATCTTGTTAGTATTTCACAAACACTTGAAATGAGAAAAGCGATGCAAACCATGATTCTAGGGGTTCAAACCATTGATACCGGAGTCCTTGGTGGGGTAATCGTAGGTACGTTGGCAGCTTGGATAACCAAACGGTATAAAACGAAGACACTGCCAATGATTTTTAGTTTTTATCAAGGAAAGCATTTTCCACCAATCGCAACTGGTCTCATCTTCATGCCAATTGGAATTGCTGTTCCTTTTATCTGGCCATTTATTGGTGGAGGAATTTATAATGCAGCAGAACTTGTAACAGGTGCAGGTCTAATCGGATCATTTCTCTTTGGTTTTATTGAAAGGATCTTAATTCCGACTGGTCTTCATCATGTTTGGTACTCCATTGCGCATTTCACACCAGTAGGTGGTGTTGTTGAAATATGCGGTGAAGTATTTACCGGTACAAAAGCCATTACTACTGGAGCATTAGGTTGTGGACAGTTTACTGGGGATCTCTCAGATGTCACTCGTGTTTGGCTTGGACAAGGAGCAACGCCAATCAAGGTGTTTGGAATTCCAGGTGCCCTGCTCGGCATATATCTTGCGGCTAAAAACAAAAACCGTGCTAAAGTCATTGCTATTTCAGCAGCGAGTGCTTCTTTCTTTGCTGGTGTAACAGAACCATTTGAATTCTTATTCATGTTCTTAGCTCCAGGTTTATTTGTTATCCATGCTGTATTTACTGGTATTTCATTTGCCATTCTCGACTTTTTAAACGCTTCATATTTAGGTGGAAATAACATTATTGAACTAATCTTTAATGGTGTGTTCCAAGGACATAAGTCCACTTGGGTGCCCGTTCTACTCGTTGGGATTGGGATGTTCTTCGCCTACCTATTTACATTTAAATGGTATATTGAAAAATTCAATGTCATGACTCCAGGTCGTGAGCCTAACGAAGATACAGAAGAAGTTTTACAAGCAGAACTAGAAGCATCAAAACTGATCCGAACTAAGAGCGATAAAAATGAAATTGCAAAGAACTTAATTGTATATCTTGGCGGCAAAGAAAATATCAAAGATTATACAAACTGTATTTCACGTCTACGCGTCTTTGTACATGACCCTTCGTTGGTTGACAAAGAGGCCCTACAAAAAATCCCTGATTCACTAGGGATGTCCCAACCTTCTGAAGAAGAATTCCATATTGTCTTTGGGATGAAGGTTTCTGAATATCGCGATGCCGTAGATTTACATCTAGAAGCTTAACAAAAACAAAACAGACGAGGTGCTTAGAAATGAAAACGTATAAAATCGCAATTGCTGGTGGTGGCTCCACCTATACTCCTGGAATCGCAAAAGCATTAATGCTAAAAAAGGACGAGTTCCCTGTAAGTGAAATTCGCCTGTACGATATTAATGAAGAACGTCAACGAAAAGTAGCGCTTATTACCGAAAAAGTTGTTGGCGAATTTGATGATAACGTCAAAGTTTCAGCCACAACCGACCCAAAAGCTGCATTTGAAGGTGCTGACTTTATCTTTGCACAGCTTCGCGTTGGTGGTAATGCAATGCGTGAACTCGATGAAAAAATCCCGTTCAGTCACGGTATTGTCGGTCAAGAAACGTGCGGACCTGGTGGTATGGCCTATGGGCTGCGTACAATCGCTCCAATGATTGAGCTATGTGATTTTGCAACTCATTATGCTCCTGAAGCATGGATTATCAATTATTCGAATCCAGCTGCCATTGTTGCAGAAGCGATTCGTAAAGAACGTCCGAATGCACGGATCTTAAACATTTGTGATATGCCAATCGGTATGATGTTACGTATGGCTGAAATTTTAGATGTGGATAAGAATGAAATTGAAGTCGACTATTTCGGCTTAAACCACTTTGGATGGTTCACAGATGTGTATGTGAACGGACAAAGCCGAATGAACGAATTACGTGAATATATGAGTGTGAACGGGCTTGTAACTCCAGCCCAATCAAAGGACCTTCAACACTCTGATGTTGATTGGGTCAAAGCGCATAAAAACGTGGCAAACATGCTACAGCTTTTCCCTGAGTATATTCCAAGCTCATATCTTCAATATTATTTGATACCGAAAACAGTTGTCGAGCAAACAAATCCAGACTATACGAGAGCAAATCGTGTAATGGATAATCGTGAAAAAAATCTCTTTGATTCAATTGAGCATTTAGAGGAAACTGGTGAATTTAAAGAAGGTTTTAATGTTGGAGTGCACGGAACCTTTATTGTCGATGTCGCAATGGCCATTGCCTATGACAGACGTGAACGATTCCTATTAATTGTTGAAAACAATGGAGCGATTCCAAATCTTCCAGATGACGCGATGGTTGAAATCCCAGCATATGTAACAAGCAGAGGGCCTGAACCGATTCGCTTAAAACCTATTAGTCTATTCTATAAAGGTCTTATTGAACAGCAAGTAGCTTCTGAAAAATTATTAGTAGAGGCTGCACTTGAAGGTTCCTACCAAAAAGCACTTCAGGCCTTTGCTCTTAATAAAACTTTCCCTTCTGCGGAAATAGCAAAGACTGTACTTGATGATTTAATCGAAGCCAACAAAGATTTTTGGCCAGTACTAAAATAAGAGATATGCAATGATTGTAAGGGTACTTCTATTGTAGGAGGCCCTTCTCTTTTGAAGTACCTGCAACAATTAAAACACAAAAAAAGCAAGGCAATTCGTTACAGAATTAGCACTTGCTTTTTTGTTGATATGACAGTATTTTTTATGGTTTGAAAACTAAATTTGAAAGTAAAATAATGCATTAAATGGGAGAAGGGCAATAAGAATTCTATTCTCGTTAATTTAACTGCTTTTTCAAATGCATCTTATAGATTTTTTTATTACAATTATTCAACTGCACATTTTCTACTTCCTCTTATTATTCACTAAGTACCCATTATCGTTTTCTATAATTGTAGATATCACTTCTACTTTTTTCGATTTTAGATAATCAAATCATTCTTTAACATTTGCATGTTTTGATGTAATTTTGATTTGTCCTCCATTTAATTTCACCGAACTAAATGGCTCTCTAAGTTTCGATAGAAAATCAAATACCATTTCTCGATTGTATTCATTATGCGCTAGAAATTGATATAAAAACATAGCCCCCTGCTCAATAGGTAATACTTCTATTATTCTAATCACTACATTTTCGCTTAATGATTTTACCGTAGTCTCGTTATTCTATTTATTGATTTCTTCCCACTTACTCAAATACATACGTTCTGTAATTTGTTTAGGATTGTTTACCTTACATATGAATTCTAAACTATTGCCATCAGGATCATTAAAATGAATTTTAGCGTGAGCATAATCTTTGTGAGGCATTACGAAAGGCTCCACTGGCTCAAATCCAAAAGCCTCTCTAGGTTCGTACCCTTTATTCTTGAGCCAACTAATTGAGTTCTTTAACCCTTCTAACGATACTTGAAATGCTATATGCCTTATAGAAGGATGATACTCAAGTTCTACTTTATCCGTTTTCCATAAACCTAACCAACTACTATCTTTTTCAATCCATAAAAATGCCACCCTATCTTCAACAGTATGGTCAAGTTCCAGTCCAAGGTTAGTATAGAACTCTATTGAACGTTTTAAATCACTTACTGGTAAATGTGCTTCATATAATCCTTTTATCAATGATACTCCCCCTCAATTCTCTATTTTAGTTTAATCTTCACCAGATACTTCTTCAACTAGTCTCCCCCTTAGTTGAAGAAGCGTTAACCTTGTTCAGCTATCGCAACTCCTAGCACAATAACAAGCTATAGTTTTGATCCGCACCACGGACAAAAATAAAATTCTATACTTGAAGAACCTCCATCATGAATTATCAATCCGTAGTCATTATCTTTTTTATTATAAATGATTGTTTTATCTGGACAGTCAAAGGGATTATCATGTATATCACACTTATAATTTGCATGAAAATCCATATCCTCACAACAATGTTTTTTCATACTTCACTTCTCCTTGTATACTTAAAGCAGACGTTAGCTCAATAAAACTGAATAAATTTCATAAGAAGTACCGTCTATCATTTATTCTCCGTAGTAACAGCAAATTTAAGTTGTGATTATTTTATGAACTCAATCGGCTCTCTTCTTTTTTCATTAACAACTTCAACAAACTTTTTAATATTTTCAGGTGCAATAATCGTATAATCATATGCATTGTAATATAAATTGTAACGTTCTTTTGACAGTGCAATTGACGCTAATGGGGCATTTGTTTTTTCAATTCTTGTAATACTATTCAGCTCAACTCGGCGTTTAAATGGGCCAATATGGATCATTAAATGTTCATTTGTTACAACATAAAATGTTCGATACCATAACCATAAAATCAAGATGGCGAAAATCCCAAATATAAAAGAAAACGTTATACTTGCGGCCAATCCTGCTTCATGGTAAATCGGTATGAATAGTCCAACAGATAGTCCTAAGAAAAGGAATACCGAGACCCAAATCAAAATTCGAAAAGTCATGTCTTTTTTCGCATGAAATTTCATAATAACCTCCTTAAAAGTCAAAGTGAGTCTGCCAAATTCAGAGAAAGAAGCGAATACGAATATATCACTCCTCACTTCTTCTGCTGCACTCCCTAAACTTTACTACGTTTGAATTTTTTAAAGGTTTCAGAGATAAGGATTATATTATTTTTATATTTTTAACCGATTTTTGCATCTTTCAAGAACCTACCCCGATATGAAAAAGCGACTGCTCTAAAATTTCTTGTAATGAATCTGGATATTCTTTAGTACAACAACTTCAAAAACACAAAAGCGTTAAACCTTCTTAGGTTAACACACCCGTTCGTTGAAGCACAATGCTTCACATCTCAGACGATTATTGTCTTTCTTTTAATATTTTTGCTTCAATCGCTTTCAAAATGTCATATGCCCCCTCTGACTGATTCGAGCATACAACAGTTTTAATTGAGCTTTTAGGATAGAACGCTGAATGAAAACTAACTCCAGGATCATAACCCATAATGTGGTATTTTGTAATTTCATCATTGTTTTTATTAATCCATACGCCATAACCATAGAACTGCTCGTTATCATCATTCGTATTAATGTGCGGACTAAGTAACTGACGAGTGTATTCTTCACTTAGTAATTGATGATTTATGAGTGCATCCCATAGCTTTGCCATATCATTTACAGTAACGTAAGCCCCACCGTCTGAACCGCCTTTTACGGGCAATGAGTAAATATTCGTCTTCCAAGTACCATCTGGAAAGTCAATATAACCAAACGCTGTTTTTGGTGGTAAAGCATCGAACTCAAAATAACCAGAGTCAGTCATCCCCGCTTTCTTGAAAACTTTTTCCGTTATGTAATCAGCAAATTTAACTTTGCTTGTTTGTTCTATAATTAACCCGAGTATGATGTATCCCGCATTATTATAATGAAACCTCTCACCTAGCTTTAATTTCATTGGTTGATTCTGAAATAAAGGTAAAAAATCTTCTAAGGTTCTGATGTGATACATCGGATTCTTCATCCATAACTCCTCGAAATCATCCATAACTTCCTCATCAAAGTAATCAGGTATTCCAGCTGTATGTGTTAATAAATGATGAATCGTTATATCCTGATCAAAATAAGGAAATGAAAAACTAAGACACTCTTTTAGCTTTGTATCAAAAGAAAGTAACCCATCCTCCACAAGCTGACAAATCCCGATCGCTGTAAATAGCTTGCAGCCCGATGCTATTCCGAATCGTGTATCAAAGCTGTTCATTATTTGCTCGGAACGATTCGCATAACCATAACTATTCTCTACCAAAGTTTTTTTGTCATCTTGAGCAATAATTGTTCCTGAAAAGTTCTTTTCTACCATAACATCGTTCATGTAATCCTTCATATTAGTTATCATCCAAATCTCCTCTACTATTTCCTCTTTCAATAACTTGTATCTGTTTTAATTTCGACAAAAAGGGGTGTTAATCCTTTTTCCTCTAACCTGCTCCGATAGTGAATAAGCGACTGCTCTATTCGAACAATCGCTATCCTTTAGTCCAATAAAAATCTCTTATTAAAAATCCTTGTCTTTTTGCCCACTTTGTTCAATAAGGAAATCAACAAAAAAGGTGGTTAATCCTTCTTGGATTAACGCACCCATTCGTTTAAGTATAATCCTTCTCATTATCAATAAAAAGTAGCTCTTAAAATCGAAGCATGTTAATTTGAATAATGAAATCATAATTTTTTGGATAAACAAAAAGACCTTCTTAGGTCTTTATCTGCTTTTTACAAGTAATTCAACTGCTTCTTTCACAAGTTTCTCTGTACTTTCCCCTTTTTCATCAGCGTTACGTACACATTCAACTAGGTTAGAGCTAACCACCACCCCAATTGTTCGGTCAATAGCTGTACGCGCTGCGGAAAGTTGAGTAATAACATCTTTACAATCTTTATTTTCTTCCATCATTCGTAAAATACCGCGTAATTGTCCTTCGATTCGTTTTACACGGTTCTTAGTTTTCTCATCGTAATCCATGTAAGTTGTCCCCTTTCAACATAGGGTTGATGATTCCCTATTTTACTGGCAATTCTTTGATAAACTTATGAGAATCATACACTCTATATCCTGTCACTTGGAATCCTTTTCGCCTTAAGATTCGAATAGCTACGTTTTTCTCAAGTCTATTTGAAGCCACAACATGAATCTTTTTATCTGGTATCTCATAACAATACCTTTCCAAATAGGCGACAGGAATATTAATAGATTTCTCGATTATATCTTTGTACGAAATATTGTAATCTCTTACATCTATAACCTCAACAACCGTAAAATTAACTTTTAATGTATCTTCACAGTGTGTACCAACTACAGGAAAATACCTCTTATATAGTTCCCATAGTATAAATAGTATCAAAAGTAAAAACAATATCAATCGTTTAACAGCCCCTTAAAACAATAAATTAAGGAAACACTATAGGATGATATTATACCCGTATAGGTATATTGTCAATCGACCAGCTTACCTTGTGTTTAAAACAGAAAACAGATTTTTTAAAAAACCCGCTATTTAAGCGAGTTGAAAAATATTTAAATGCAATAAATCGATAACCGATCACTCTGACCGTTTCAATGATTTTTCCGTCAGTTATGTGCACCTTAAACGTTGAATCCTTGTTTGTCTTAATTCCTCAAGTACCATGACCGCAATTTTTGCTGGGTTTCTCCATCGTTTCACCCCATTTCAGTGAAATAGTACATCCATCGATTCAAACTTATAATCTTAGTTTATAGAATATCCATCCAAATCTTTATTGCAGTTGCAGCGATTAGGATTGCAAGGATAATCTGTAATACCTTTGTGTTCATCTTCTTCCCTGCGTTTGCACCAAGTGGTGAGGCAATTATGCTTGCTACAATCATTATAACGGCTGGGATATATTCAATTTGACCTGTCGTGATTTTTCCTACAGTTGAACCAATTGATGAAATAAATGTAATTGCAAGTGAAGATGCGATTGTCATTCTGGTAGGGATTTTTAGGACCACGAGCATGATTGGTACAAGTAAAAATGCTCCAGCTGCTCCAACTATTCCAGCTCCAATCCCTACGATAAAAGACAGCACAGCTGCTAGCCATTTATTAAACGTCACTTGGTCAAACGGAACATCGTCAACATTCTTTTTCGGAATGAACATCATGATAGCAGCAATTAACGCTAATACACCATAGACAACGTTGATACCGCCCTCTGACATAAATTTAGAACCAAATCCACCAACAAAACTACCTACTAAAATACTAATCCCCATATAGAAAATAAGTTTTTTATTTAGATACCCACCCTTACGGTATGCCCAGACACCACCAATGGTGGCAAAAAATACTTGAACAGCACTGATACCTGACACTTCATGGGCACTGAATGCTGCTAATCCAAATAATGGTGGAATATATAATAGCATTGGATATTTAATGATAGAACCACCGATTCCTAACATACCTGATATATATGAACCAATAAAACCAATCAAAAAGATTGTAATAATAAAAGCAAAATCCATTTAATATTTACCTCCTCTTGACAAAAGGGAACCAGAAACGGTTCCCTTTATTGTTGTTTACGCCTTTTTTATCCAGAACTTTAATACTTCATTTTCTTCTTCATGCTTCATTAGCTCATGACCACCAGACTTTGCCCAAGCTGTTAGGTCATTTTTTGCACCCTTGTCAGTTACATGAATTTCAAGTACTTGGCCTGATTCGATTTCATTTATTGCATTTTTGGTTTTTACGATTGGCATTGGACATGCGAATCCTTTTGCATCTAATACCTTTGCTACCTCCATGAAATTACCTACTCCTATCAATTAAGTTTGTCATTAGCGAACCGCACAACGGTTTGGTCCGATCTCCATTTCACGTTGTTTTTCTTCATCAGGATAGATTTTCCCCATATTTGTTTCACGAATTTCTTGATATGCGTTTGGTTGTGGTGGTAAGTTTTCTGTTACGATTTTTCTAAATTCTGCTTCATCCGTAATATTTAGACCGTGGTTTTTCACAAATAGTGTTCCTAGTCGTTCAGATACACTACCATCCTCATTTAATTCATCGATAATCATGAAGTGAGCTGGTAAAACAACTAGATCATCAGACAATTCTCTATAGCGATTATAGAGAGTTTCTCTAAGATCTCCTACCCAATCCTGAGCCAAACCAGCAAGGTCTGGTCTACCGATTGAATCAATAAACAGAATATCACCAGAAAGTAAGAATTTTTCATCAACAACAAAAGAAGTAGAGCCAATTGTGTGTCCTGGAGAATACAATGCATGAATAGTAATGGTTGTATTTCCAATTGTCACATCTTGACCGCCTTCTAAAGCCGCGTATTCAAACGTAACTTCTGTAGCATCTTTAGGTGGTAACCAGTAAGTTGCATTTGTGGCTTCTGCTATTTTTCTTCCTCCCGAAATATGGTCAGCATGTAAATGAGTATCAAATACATGCTTAATTTTCGCACCCTTGCTTTCAGCAAAATCAAGGAAGATATCCGTCATACGAGTTGCATCGATAATCGCTGCTTCACCGTTTGATACTACCATGTAAGATAGACAGCCTTTTCCGATACGAACGAATTGGTAGACTTCTCCACCATCTTTCAAATCGCCAACTTTAACTGGCTCTAAGTGCTCACTCCAAGCCTTCATACCACCTTTAAGGTAGGATACAGTTAGCCCAGCTTCAGAAAACATTTCTGCTACCATGATTGATGAGCCTTCCTTCGCACAAACAACTAGGATATCCTTGTCTTTTGGCAATTTTTCAAGGATCTCTTCAACCCCGTCTAGTAATTCAAAGTAAGGAATGTTTAAATAGTCGAAGTTTTCACCTTCAATTTTCCAATCGTTAAAATCACTCTCGTTACGAACATCTAAGATAAATAATGGTTCTTTATCGAACACTTTTTTCGTAACCTCTTTTGCAGTCATTACATTAACAGTCATTTATCAATTACCCCCTATGGTATTATTAAAATTAAAAATTTTTATAATACGATTACTTATTCATTTTTTAGTGCTGTCATGATACTATTCGGATCATAGCCTAGGACCCATTTTCCATTTACTTCCGTTTGTGGTACACCCATTTGACCAGTTTTATTTACAACATACTGCATCATTTCCGGTTTTGAGTCAACATTCATTTCAGTAAAAGGAATATTTTGATCTGCTAAAAAATTTTTCAACATTACACAATAAGGACAACGAGTTGTCGTGTACACTGTAATATTATTCATGAGTTCATTACTCCTTATCTCATTCATTTGTTAAACTAGTAGTTTTTCCAGCCCACTTGCTCATTCCAGGTACCACATTAATTACGTTTTTGAAACCTTTTTCTGTAAGCTTTTGTGATGCTAAATCACTTCGACTACCTGTGCGGCAAACAACATAGATTTCTTGATCTGCATTTAGTTCATTGATTCTTTCCTCTAATTCTCCTAACGGAATGGAGATTGCTCCAGGAATGTGACTAAATGCATATTCGGCAGCTTCACGAACGTCAAGAACAAGAATATCCTTTCCAGAAGAGAGAGCAGCCCCCAAATCTTCGTTTGATACTACATTAGGATGTCTTTTCTCTGTCTCTTCTTCACCACTGGCTTTACGAATATAATGTTTTAGTACATCGCCTTCTTCGATTGTACCAATGTATTGATGCCCTGTACTCTCAGCCCATGCTTTAAGGTCTGCTTTTGAACCTTTATCGGTTGCTTGCACCTCTAAAACCTGACCGCCCTCTAAATTATTAATTGCTTTCTTAGTTTTGACAATCGGCATTGGGCATGCCAAACCTTTTGCATCTAATACAAGGTTCGTTTTTAATGACTCCATTTTATTACCTCCAAAATATCTTTTTAACGTTCAATATTTAATTAAAATCAACATTTTGACACCACTTCCATACCCAATAGGGTATAATAACACTCAAAAAAATTTATTCAACTTTACCTTCCCAAGCGAGCATACCGCCCTCCATGTTGATCACCTTGAATCCTTGTCCTTCAAGGAATTGAGAAGCTCTTCCACTTCTACCACCTGAACGGCAAACCATAACATATTCTTTTGACTTATCAAGTTCGTTCATACGGAATTCTATTAGTCCTAATGGAATATTAACCGCTCCAGGGATTCTTCCAGCTGCAACCTCATCAACTTCACGAACATCGATAATATTTAAGGTTGTTCTTTCACTTAGTAAAGTTTCAACTTCTTTTGCTGTTAGTTGTTTCACTATAATTTCCTCCTATTAAATTTGATACTATTAACTACAAATATCCTTATCTCCAGGAGCTTACGCCACCTTTAACATTCGTTATATGCTTAAAACCTAATTTTTTTAATTGCTTGCTAGCTTTTTGACTTCTCATACCACTTTGACAAATCACAACTACTTCTTTATCTTTTGAAAGTTCATTCGTTTTTTGTGCAAGTTGATGAAGAGGCATATTTTTAAATCCTTTAATATGATAGCCCTTGAACTCACCAGGAGTACGAACATCAATAAATTGTTTGTTTTTGTCCTTTAATTCATTCTTCAATTCAGCTGTGCTAATATGTCTTATTCCTGTTGTAGGAATCAGACGTTGTATGATAAAAATTACAATTAGTGCAAAAACGATATAGTTGATGTATTCCATGTTCATTCCTCCTGTTTGCAACAAAGTATTTTAGATAAACAGGTTTACATTTCCATCTTCAGCATCTGCCAAATAAGCTGCCACTCCCGCTAATTCAACATCATCTAACAGTTCTTCTTGTTTAAGTCCAAGTAAATCCATTGTCATTGTACATGCAACAAGCTTTATGTCCTGCTCTTGTGCCATTTCAATAAGCTGTGGTAATGGTAATGCATTGTGTTTTTTAATAACATCTTTAATCATTTTTGGCCCCATACCTGCCATATTCATTTTTGAAAGTCCTAGTTTATTTGCGCCTCTAGGCATCATTTTGCCAAACATTTTTTCAATGAAGCTTTTTTCTGCTTTAATCTCTTCATCTTTACGTAAAACATTTAATCCCCAAAAAGTATGGAAAATAGTTACTTCATGATCATAGGCTGCAGCACCATTTGCAATAATATAAGCAGCCATCACCTTATCATAATCCCCACTAAATAATACGATTGTTGTTTTTTTTCTTTCAGTCATTCTTTTTCCTCCCCGTTCTCTCTTCATGTATTATCCTTTTTTAATATAAAAGGAAAGGACACCATTTTCTTCTTTTGTTTCAACTAGTTCATGTCCACTAGATGCTGCCCATGCTGTTAAATCATTTTTTGCACCTTTGTCAGTTGCAAGAACTTCCAAGATTTGGCCAGACTCAAGACTATCAATTGCTTTTTTTGTTTTTACAATCGGCATGGGACAAGCTAATCCTTTTGCATCTAATACTTTATCTATATCCATGTAGATACCTCCATTCTTTGTTTTTTACCTATACCCCTATAGGTATAAAAGTAACTAAAATAAAAACGGGTGTCAACCCTATTTAAGAAATAGTAATTCATGTTACATGTCTTATATTATACCCCAATGGGTATATTGTCAACATAAAAAATTGTATGCATTTCGAAACCACATCTAACTTTTAATGTTATACGCATTTATCAATCCATCTTATGAGTCTTTCTTCAATATCTTAGCAAGTGGTATTCCTATTTTTGTTTCTTCGTTTAAACCTTCTTGGACCAACTCACTCGTTAGTGCAATAACTCTTGCACTCTTTTCGAAAAATAATTACTTAGAACAGATAAGCCTAATCGGGTTATTAATCCTTATAGGAATATTTAGTATTCCTAGTCAAATAAAAAAACAACCCCTACTACATATATAACTTAAGGGTTTAATTTTACCTGACCGACTTTGCGATTATCTCTTATCAAAAAAAATTCTCTTAATCTTGACATTGGACGCTACCCTGGTGATTTATTGGATTTACGGTGGTATCCATATTTTGTATAAACTAAATCGTTATTACAGATAGTATTAAAAACAGTTGAAGGATATGTTTAGAATGACAAAGCGTCATATTAGTGAGAAATTTCCAGGTTATGAAAAAATCAAATCGACTCTTAATGAATCGCCCGACTTGGAGTGTCGAATGATTGAATCTAGTAAAGAGAGAATTCAAATTATTTTCATGAAGAATTTAATTAAGCCAGAGATTCTAAATGAATTTGTCATTAAATACATTGAAGAACTTTCTGTAGAATCTTTACAATACACCTATTTAACGAAAAACATACCTATAGAAGAAATAAAGGTAAATATAGAAGAACAAGAAGTAATCTCTTCCCTTTTAAATGGATTTGCTTATATTTATTTCTTAGACGAGAAAAAGGGTTTCATTGTGAACTGCGCAAATCCCATTGAACGCTCCATTGAGAAAGCAGAAACAGAGTCATTAGTATATGGACCTAAAATTTCATTTACTGAATCAATAACATCTAACGTTAAGATAATAAGGCAAAATCTAAAAGATAATAATTTGTGTACGGATGAAAAAATAATTGGGGATCGCATTCAAAAACAAGTAAGAATTGTATATATAAAAGATATTGCGAACGATGACACTCTTCAGACACTTAAGGATAGAATTAATCAATTAAGGACAGAAAATATAATTGATAGTTCCGTTTTGGCTCAATGCCTAGAAGATAATCATTACTCTTTACTTCCACAATTTATATTAACAGAGCTTCCTGATCGGTTCATCTATTCGATTTTAAACGGCAGAATTGGAGTTTTTCTAGATGGTAGCCCAGTAGCCATTATTGGTCCAGCTAACTTTTTCTCATTTTTCGAATCAACAGAGGATATATATTTGAGGTGGTCTTTAAGTATATTTATTCGTTTTATCCGATTATTTGCTATGGTAGGTTCTCTATTTTTAACAGCCATATATGTGGCTGCCATGACTTATCATTTTGAACTTATACCATCTAAATTGTTATTTGTCATTGGACAATCACGTTCACAAGTCCCTTTTCCACCCTTATTAGAAGCACTCTTACTAGAATTTTTAATTGAGTTACTCAGAGAAGCTGGGGCCCGCCTTCCTTCAAAAGTAGGACAAACAATGGGAATTGTAGGAGGAATTGTCATTGGCCAAGCAACAGTTGAGGCAGGGTTAACTAGCAATATTTTAATTATTATTGTTGCATTTAGTGCATTAGGGGCATTTAGCGCTCCTATTTATGAAATGGGCACTGCAGTCAGACTTGCTAGATTTCCAATTATTATTTTAGCAGGTGTTTGGGGGTTAAACGGAATCATTGTCGGTCTATGTATTCTAATGGTTCACTTGTTAAAATTAACTTCTTTACATAAACCTTATCTAGCACCTCTATACCCCCTAAGAGTTAAAGATTTGAAATATTTCTTAATACGTCTCCCCCACCATTTTTATACGAGACGTCCTATAGTAAATCGAACAAAAGACTCCATTCGCCTAAAGAAACGATTGAAAAATTCAACAGATTTAGATGATTATTGAGGTGCAAAATGAAATCAAATATAGGTTTTGTTAACGCATTTATGGTCTTTTTTATCATACACACTTCGCAAATTGGTATGGGGATTCTTGGAGTTCCAAGAATTATGTATCTAGAAACAAAAAAAGATGCTTGGATATCCATTTTACTTTCTGGTTTATTCGTGAGCTTACTGACATGGGTAATGATATCTATCCTAAATAAAAATGAGGGTGGTACTCTATTTGAAATTCATGATCATATATTTGGACGCTTTATTGGTAGTATTTTCAACTTCTTTATTGTCATTTACTTTATTGCCGTCCATTATTCGACTACCATTAGTTATGTCGAGTTATCACTAACATGGGGATATGAAGGTGTCTATGAATGGGTCGGAGTATTGGCTTTATTAATGTTAACCATTTATGCTGTATCAGGTGGATTCAGAGTAGTGACTGGTGTTTGTTTCTTATCCTTTTTATTAACTATTTGGCTACTATTTGTTGTTTACCAACCACTTCAAACCATAAACTTAACAAGGATTTTACCAATAATGACGACAACTCCTTCAGAAATGATGAACGGAGTTTTCAAGAGTAGTTATACAATGTTAGGTTTCGAGACGTTGCTTTTTATTTTTCCATTTATAAAAGAGAAAAATAAACTTCAGCTTTTTAGTCAAATAGCAGTCTGGTTGACGACCATTCTTGTTTTAATAATAACTGTAGTTTCAATTTTGTTTTTTAGCGCTCAGGAATTAGAGAAGAATGTTTGGCCCGTTGTCAGCATGATTAGTACGGTCCATTTTCCATTTATTGAACGCTTTGAATTTATTGCTGTTCCATTATGGATTTTAGTTATATTTCCAAACCTATGTATCACTCTATACATTTCCTCCAAGGGTATTAAACAGATTTTTAATATAAAACAAAAATATGGAATATGGCTCATCTCCATTATCCTTTTTATCTGCAGCTTTTTAATTACTAAAAGAGTAGATAATAATTATTTTTTTGATCAAGTTGGCAAAACAGGATTTTTCCTCTGGTTTATATATCCAATTTTTTTGTATGTAATCATCTTTATAAGATCAAAAATTAATACACGTTCCAGACGGAGTTGAAAGAATGAAAAAAATTGTTATTCTGCTGTTTTCTCTTTTTTGTACTGCATGCATGGCTCCTGAAAAAATAATAGAAATGCAAGGAATTTCAACGATTATTGGTTATGACGTGCTTGATGACAATACATACAAAGGCACTATCAGTTTGTTACAATTTGATCGAAAAGAAGAAAAGACCAGTGTAACCATTTCAGCTGAAGGAAGGACTAGCAAACAAATCCGACAAAAACTAGAGGAACAAACAAGCCATGACATTAGTTCTGGTCAATTAAGGACCATACTGTTTAATAAAAATATGGCAGAAACAGTAGGAATTACTTCTTTTTTGGATACATTACAAAGAGATAGTAGTATCAGTTCTTTAATCTTTTTAGCCATTACTGATAATGCTGAGGAGACAATTAACAATACAAACTATGAAGAATATCCCGAAATGGGATCCTATATCTATCAACTATTGGATAAACACGAAAAGAAAGAAATGTTAATCAACTCCAACTTACATGATTTTATTACTACACTATATGAAGTTGGTATCGACCCTACACTACCCCTGATTAAAAGTGTAAATGGGGTAGCACCTTCTATAGGTGGTGTTGCGTTATTCAGAGATGATAAAATTGTGGGATCTATTTCGTTGATAAACACCTTTTACCTAAAATTATTCACAAATAACAATGCATTCCTAGGTGATATAACTGTAGAGATTCCTTCTGAAGAACTAAAGAAAAGGGGTATTGCAAAACACATCCTTTCTAAAAGTGATATTTTTAAGGTTACACTTCATCCAATAAAGTACAAAGGAAACATTGAAATTAAGAATAAAGAATTTGTACATTTAAATGCAACGGTATCCGTTTCAATATTAGAATTTCAACCCTCTACTTCCCTGAAAAATAAAGATACATTAAACAAAATGGAGCAACTGATTAGTGAAGCACTAAACAAAGAATTTAGAATTATACTTGAGGAATTTAAAAATTTAAATACAGATCCCATTGGCATCGGAAGAAAAATAAAAAGTGTAAGAAAGTACTCCCATTTAACCGAGGAAGATTTAAGAAAAAATTACTCAACACTAATGATAAATCCAAATATAAATGTGGAAATTAAGCGAATTGGATCAGTTGATTAACTTGTTTTAGGAGCAAATGCACAAGCGCCTTGAACATCCCCGACAAGCATGCAAGACGATACCTCAAGAGGGTTGTTCTTTAATCTTCTTTATGGATTGGCTTATGACGTCGAGGAGCTAGGCGCTGATGCTAGGTGTAAATAAACTAATTTATATTTATTTACATTTACCTAATCAAGGAGAATTTCTTACTAAATAAATAGACACTTTAACATCTCGTAGAAAATGAAACTTAGTCCAGAATTGACTAGATTTTTAATTCTGTATTTTTTCGACTATGTTACAAAATTAGTCATATAAATTTCTAGAATTATAAATTAAACACCGTAAAAATTAAGTCCCTACATCATTAAAGTCTCTTTTAGTTTATGCTTAAACTTCTAGATTTTGTATAAATACTTCGGTCCATTTTCTCCTTTTTATTTTACATTCGCTCTTCCTTAATTACTTCCAGATGTGATTATCAAAGAGAGGGCTTTTTTCATACTAAGAAAAGCCCCTACTCCTCAATTTGAAGGTAGGGATACATCCATCCTCGTCACAAGCATTTCTTACAACACTTTTTAGGAAAAATAAAAGAGCCATTATCGGCTCTTTTGACTGTTATTGTTAGTCTTTTTGCTTTTTAAAGGTACTCCAATCACTAAAATGGGAAGGTTTCATAATTTTTTCTCATTCCACTAAATAACATTCTTGATGTCATTTAGCCTTTTTTAATACATTAAATAATTGTAAATACCCTATAGAAGACGATTCAATTTTAAACCCATACAAGTAGTAACTATGCTTATTATGTCTCCAAACAATATTCCCTCTAAGTACTTCTTCACTAAACCTTATCTGCAGCAAGTAGTCCCTTGTATTCGGAAAATTAAGTATCGATTTAAAACATAGACCTCCTGAGCTAATGTTTATTATCTCAATTGGAGTATATTTATTATCAGAAACTTTCCCCTTAATTTCATTGATAAAAAGCCTTCCACTTATTGGCTTGTCGAAATAAAACCTTGGATGCACCCTCTTATTCATCAATACCCCCGCAATGTAATAATTTTATATAATATTACAAATAGACTGAAGGTACAAATTATTTGCTCTATACTAAAAAGCATATATTTCCTTAATTAATATTAAAAGCAGTGTGATTTCGACTGTGAAATCCAATGCTTTTATACTTGTTTATATATATGGGGGGAAGTTAACAAGAGAACGGCTTAATCTTGGACGAGAGCATCCTTTTGTTAAAGATAGGGATTTAAATTTACAATACGCAAATATTTAGGTGGTTTTCTAATAACAAAATGTTTCTCAATAGCCTTTAGGACCTCATCATTTCCAGGCAATGATGTCATTTCTATCGCCTCTTTAAAAGATAACCATTTATACTCACTGTGTTCATAATTTAATGTTACTTCCTGTTGTTCATCAATATATCCAACAAATACAGGTGCAATCTATATTTGAATTGGAATGATAACGTTAATGAAATGAGATCCCCGTTATTTATATTTTTTGTGCTAATCAATAATTTAACTTGAAAACTATCTAGTTTTATCGTAATATTGTTCAAGTAAAACGAAATCATTACGATTTGTAGTGGAAATGGAGGATGAAAATGAATATAAAACCTGACACAGTTTTAAGTGGATACATTGTTTAAGGTAAAACTACTTTATTAAACGATGTAGTGCAAAACAGAGAGGGCTTACGTGTCGCTGTTATTGTAAATGAGATTAGTGAAATTAATGTTGATACAACTTTGGTGAAAAATGGTAAGTTTTCTCGTACAGAAGAAAAACTAGTTGAAATCCATAATGGCTGCATTTGTCAGTAAACCTATCCAAGTAGCTCAAACCTTTACATATATTGACGAGTAACCAGATGTTTTGAAGGATTGAGAACCTATATTTGGAGATCGAGCTGCTCTTAATAAGTATAAGTATGGAAATAACAAATTATGAATCGTTTAAATGAATGTTTATTAACAGACGAAGAAATCATGATGGACTGGAATACTTTATCAGATTCACTTCCAAGTCTACATGAAAGATAAATTTTTTTGGTATCATAATCGGAATGATTACGATATATAACTACACTAATTAAATCGTCATAATTATGATTGAGAGGAGAAATTATGAAAACTAAACACATTTTTGCATTATTAGTCATATTAACGACCACATTCTTGTTTGGCTGTGCTTCAGAAAACAAAACAAGCACAAACGAAGACAAGAACACACCTACAACATCTGAACGACTTAAAATTTTTACTACGGTATTTCCGTTACAGGACTTTACAAAAAAAATTGGTGGCGAACACGTAGAAGTTTTAAGTATATTCCCTCCAGGTTCTGATGCTCATACATTTGAACCTACTCAAAAAACGATGGTAGAGATTGCGGAAGCAGACGCTCTTATATATATTGGTGTAGGTGTGGAAGGCTTCATTGATGCTGCTGAGAAACTATTACAAAATGAAAAGGTGCAACTGGTGAAGGCGACAGAAAGCATGGAATTATCTAATGTACTAAATGATCACGAAGAAAATCACCAAAGTGTGGAAGGAACTGATACCGAACACAACGACCATCACTCTCATTCAAATGCTGAAGAAACCCACAGTGAAGCTGTAAATGAAGAGCATGAGGAGTATCCCGACAGTCATTCAGGTAATGAGGACAACCACCATCATCATCACGATGTTGATCCTCATGTTTGGTTAGATCCTTTAAAAGCTGTAGAACTAGCTGAAAGTATTCTTCATACACTTGAGGAATTAAAACCTGAGGCTCAAGAAGAATTCGAAAAAAACTTTAATGAACTAGTAAAAAACTTGCAGACATTAGACCAAGAATTTGAGAGTGTTATTAAGCAGTCTTCAAAGAAAGAAATTTTAGTTTCACATGCAGCCTACGGGTATTGGGAGTCAAGGTACGGAATTAAACAAATAAGTATCTCTGGTTTATCACCATCAAATGAGCCCACTCAAAAGGATTTAAAAAACATAATAAACACTGCTAAAGAACATAACATCAAGTTTGTTATTTTTGAACAAAACCTAACATCTAAAATAGCTGAAGTGGTAAAAAAAGAAATAAACGCTCAAAGCTTAACCCTTCATAACCTTGAATCTGTAACAGCAGAGGATATAAAAAATGGTGCTGATTACATTAGTATAATGAGGCAAAATCTTGAAACTTTGAATAAAGCTTTAAATGAATCCTAAAGCATAGGCCTTTGTGGCCTATGCTTTATTCGCTCCTTGAAGTTTAGACTTTTACTAGACCCAAGTTTACTATTTAAGTTAGACTTCCATTTCAAATAATCTTCCTGATAGTGCAATATAAATATGTAAAAGTCCTTTAAGGACTTTTTTGTTATATGATGCTACTAAAAGTAATCTGAAAAGAGAAACTGTTAATTGTAAAATTCCATATGTGTTTTTTCTTTTTTATAATAATCCAGCCTGTCTTGTAAAGTACCTGTATGAAATTCAAACTTATGACCATCTGGGTCCGTAAAGTAAATGGATTTTTTATCTTTTTCGTCCCTTGGACGACCTGAAAGGATATGCACATTCAATTCTATTAGTTTACTGTACATTTCATCAAACTCAGCTTCTTCTATTGAAAATGCTATATGAGTGTATGACTGACTTATTTCATTACGGGGAATATCCTTTTCTTCATTGAGCGCCAGCCATATACCATTCAAATCAAAATAGGCTGTACTTTTCCCCTTGACTAACAACTTTGCATCAAACACATTTTTATAAAAGTCTATCGACTTCTCTAAATTAGAAACAGAAAATAACAAATGATTAAGACCCTTTACGGACATAATACCACCTCAAAAGTAGGGATTTTACTAGTTGAATCGTACAGAAAATATTCCGCATCGATAATACCTCAAAAAGGTGCCCCGATGACAGCTCTATCTTCAACTCTTGGAATCGTTAGTCGAACAAGGACTGTTTCGTTCGCAAAGGAAGCGACTGTCTTGTTGAACAATCGTAAGGACCAGTTAGTTAAAAAACTAGAGACTTTAAACGACATAACGTGACTTGAAGGATTATAATTTACCATTGAAAATCCAATAGTAGAGTAAAATTACTTCGATTACAATAATCCACCTTCATTCTTAAGGGGAAAAGTTACCATAATAAAGTTTTCTCTATTACCTTCTTAATTCCTTCTTAAACTTTCCTACATCTTAGTTTCATAAGAAAAATATTCATCTTTCACGATTCCAACATATAAAAAGCTTTTTTAGATAAGAGTCAACAAAAAAAGACTTCTCAAAAGTATACATAACTAATGAGAAGTCTTTTTTGTTATTTTTTATAAATCCTTTGCGAATCAAGGAAAATCTTTAATGTTGAATAACTATTTTAAAAACCTCTTTGAAGTGTTTAATTGATTGCAATATCTAAACTTTAAATCGTGCCACAATTTCCTGTAACTTCTTAGCCAACTCTGCCAAATGATCACTTGCAACAGCAACCTCTTCTACGGATGATGCCTGTTCCTGCATAGAAGCCGACGCTTGCTCTGTAGAAGCAGCATTTTCTTCAGCAATAGCAGAAAGAGTATTTAGAATTTCTAGTATCTGCTCTCTCATTTGGTTCATTTCTTTACCCGCAGAACTCAATTTATCAGTAACTTCCCTAGCATGATCCATAGACTGCTCAATCATCAAATATTTTTCTCTACTCTTAATAACACTATCAGCTTGTTCCACTGAAATTTGCATTGCTCTATTCATAGATTCCACCGAATTCATCGTGTTCTGCTGTAACTCCGAAACAATATCGTCAATTATCTTAGTTGATTTTGCTGTTTGCTCTGAAAGCTTCATGATCTCCTCTGCGACTACAGCAAAACCTCTCCCAGCTTCCCCTGCTCTTGCCGCTTCGATTGTCGCATTCAACGAAAGAAGACTTGTTTGAGAAGCAATCGAGTTAATTAAATTACTTGCTTCACCGATTTTTTTAGAGCTTTCATTTGCTTTAGAAACTACTTTTGAGATTTCTTCCATTGTTCGTGTACCTTCTTCTGTCACATTGCTTAAGGTATTCATCTCAGCAATTCCTTCACCTACAATTTCACTTACCTTTAAAGTAGAGTCATTCACTTTCCAGATATATTCATCAACTGTTTCGATTGTTTTTCCTAAAACACCAGCTCTTTGAGAGCCTTCTTCTGTATTTTTCGCTTGGTCAGAAGCACTACCTGAAATCTCGTGTACAGCACTAGCTATTTCTTGGGCTACACTCGAAGAAGTTTGCGAGATTTCGGTTAAATCTTCCGAAGCAATCGTTAACTGTGTAGAAGAATCATTAATTTCAATTACAATCCCACGTAAACTCTCTGTTAATGATTGAAGTGATTTTGCTAATTCTCCAACCTCATCATTTCGTTTAATGTATTTCTCTTTTACATTTTCACTTAAGTGTAATTGGGTTATTTTTTTAGAATGCCCTATTATTTGAACAATAGGGTTTACAATAGACCTACCAATAAAATACGTAATAATAACTGCCAGAATAAGCATGATGTAGGATATGTAATTAATAGACTTTTCCAAGCTTGGTATAGCCTCTAACACTTCATCCTCTACTGCAAGTAGGATAAAGGACCAATCTGTTCCTTCTATTTCTTCAAAACCTGCAATATAATCCGTTCCATCATAGTTGTAATCTGCTGTACCTGTTTTTTCTGTGATTGCTTTTTCTACCATTGAGGCTAAACTATGAAACTTATCATCGGCTTTTGCTGCTTCGATTGGATTCATTTGCATGAATACATAATCCAATACTGGATATGCTAACGTCGTTCCATTTCCATCTGTTATATAGCCAAATCCATTTTCTTTGTACTTAATATCTGCAATAAGATGACTTAAAGATTCTCCGTCTTCTAGTCCAATAATAGCTCCAACAATTTCACCGTTTTCTTCAATTGGTACCGATTGTAGTATGTAAAGTTCTTCTAATTCAGTATTTTCTTCAAAGAATATGCCATTGGGTTCACCATTCAGTGGTGCACTGATTGGATGTGATAGATTGAATTGCCCCCTATCCCCATTTGTATAACGAACTGACCCGTCTTTTTGCATAATACCAATATCTATGAATGATGTCGTTCTCAATACCTCTTGAAGTATTTGCCTTTGTTCATCCCAATCCATCTTTTTTACCGTTTCTAACGAGGCTAGTGTTTTTAATGCTTCTCTTGGTGTTTGAAGTCTTGCTGATACTAGCTTTGCCTCTTCCTTTGCTACAGAAAATACCGCATTCCTTGCTTCTTTTACTAGTATATCGCTAGACACTTTAATCGATATTAATCCTATACAAATAGAAACTAACATTATTAATATAGAAAAAGATACAATCAATTTGAATTTAATACTTATAAATCTACTTTTCCGCTTACTCAAAGTAATAATCCCTTTCTTAATTTAATAGGATTTCTTAAAACTCACAACTTAGAGGTGAACCTTACCTACCTTACTATAAGGTTCTAGATTATATAGAAAAACTCTCCGTAAGCGTAGGATTAATAACATAAACCACGACAACTTACAAAGAGTTTTTGTACTCCTTTGTTATCATAAACCGAAGCTATTTCACGAAAGATATTTATTTCTATACCCTCTTTTTTATCTTGGTCTTACGATATATTCATCAATAAGTCCATTCTTCAGTGTCGCACAACCAATACACTCTAGTTTAATCTCTCCAAGGTATACATCATATTCCATTGAATTTGTATTCAACTTGACAATTTCAGCACGAACTTTATTGTTCTCCCAGACAGCTTCAAAAGCTTTCTTTAAGGCTTCCCTTCCATCCACTACTAGATCTTCCACTTGAATGGTCCTTGCTCCACCATCATTAAAACGACAGTTCTCTGTAAACAAACTTGCAATTCCTTCAAAATCACTATTATTCATGTATGTAATATATTTCTCTAGTATCATACTACCCACTCCTTTAAATTATCGTGATGTTCCTAAAATCTATGAATAAAGGACTACGAGTAATATATTACTTAATACTAAAGTCACAAGTCAACAGAAAGTTTGTGAACATTTGAACAAATCCTATTAATTTTTTGGGGGAATAGTATGATCCTATCGGATACCGCAAAGGCTTATGTGGCAGATAAAAAATGGATCGGTTTTCAGAATAACTACTAATCAATTATTTTGGGAATATCAATATTAATCATATAACCAACTTACAACTAAAGAATTATTTAACTGAATCTAGCAGTAATCTAAAAAACCATCAAGTTTGTCTCCTCGTATTAGATTTATCGTGACCTATTTCGATGTCACACGAGGGTTCCTTCTTTTTATTTATCTCGTATACTTCAAAAACGATAAAGTTTAATAAATCCATTTTTGTATATACTAAATCTCCCTATGTCATACATATCCTTGTACACTAAACTGCTCCGTTCGTACAATTCGTTCAACAAAAAAGCATTAATCCGTCTTGGATTAACGCACCCATTACTTTAAGTATACTCTTTCACAATTAGCTATTACTTTTGAAAAATCCTAATTTTCATTTTCCATATAGTTAATCATATGAGGAAGAATCCATAAATGAATAACAGCTCTAAACAGTCGAATGATTACAATCATAAAAATATGAGCAAAAGAAAATAGGTAAACTTTACCTATATTTAACTCTACGGAGCGTTTGTTGATGCTAACCATATAAACCCCTAAGATGGTAATAGAGCAGGAGGAAAAAATGATGGATAATCGTAAAGTTGGAGAGTTAATTTATAATTTGCGGAAAGAAAAAGAGCTGACACAGAAACAATTAGCTGATCAAATGAACATTTCTGATCGAACGATTTCAAAATGGGAGCGTGGATATGGCTGTCCAGATGTCACGCTATTACCAAGTTTATCTACCCTATTGGGCGTAAATATAGAAAATATTTTAGATGGTGAATTATCGTTGAATGAATTTGTAGGAGGAAATATGAAAAAGTCAAATTATTTTGTCTGTCCGTCATGTAATAATGTTGTATTAGCCACTGGAGATATCACCCTATCTTGCTGTGGAAGAAAGCTAGAACGACTGGAAGCGAAGAAAGCAACAGACGAAGAAAAGCTATCAATTACAGAAATTGATAATGAATGGTTCATTTCAAGCGATCATCCTATGACAAAAGATCATTATATATCATTTATTGCTGTTGCTACTGGTGATCAAGTTCAAATTATTAAACAGTATCCTGAGTGGGGTTTACAAACACGTATCCCGAAACGTAAACACAGCAAACTGTTATGGTATGATACTCAATTTGGCTTATATTATCAGATTTTATCATAATTTTTTATATAAAAATCCACGAGTTATGACTTAAATGTTCATACTCAATGAACTTTCCCTCACTTCAAAATCTTGATTCCAAAAAGTGAGGGGTTCTTTTGAAATAAAACCTATCAGGAGTTATCTGAAATGAAAAAATCTTTAAATGAAACGATGGTCTTAGCAAAACCTATGATTGCATTCCTCATTCCTGTCATTTTTGCAAGTGTTTTGCAATCATTAGGTCAAGTGTTTGGAATAATTGTCGTTGGGCAAACGTACGGTAGTGGAAATATCTCAAAAATGAAGGAAGTTGTTGGAGTAACTTTGGCATTTACGATGATCATATCCATTGCTGTCGCCATAATTGGAGGGCTCTTTACAGAAGATATTTTAAAATGGATGGGAACACCTGAGAATATTCTGGTTGAAAGTACAGAATATTCACGTATTTTATTTGTTACATTACCTATTACTTTCTTATATATGTGCTATACAACCTTTATGAGAGGTGTTGGAGATTCAAAAACACCTTTTTATTTCTTATTGATTAGTATTTTCTTAAATATCACCTTGCTTCCAATTCTTATTTTCGGTTGGTTAGGTTTACCAGAATTTGGATTAAATGGTGCTGCTTACGCTTCTGTATTATCAAATTTCATTACATTTATGATTCTATTAGTATACTTACACGGAAAAAGTCATGTACTCAAATTAGATTCTATTATTTTGAAACATCTTCACTTGAAAGGCTCCGTATTGAAAACCTTGCTAAAATTAGCCATTCCTACAAGCATAAGTATGGTTTCAATCGCATTGTCAGAAATTGTAGTCATAACTTTTGTAAATGATTATGGATCCAATGCAACGGCTGCATACGGAATCGTGAATCAAATTGCAAGCTACGTTCAAATACCAGCGATGAGCATTTCAATTGCCATTTCAGTATTTGTTGCACAAGCCGTAGGTTCAGGGAATATCCTAAATATCAAACACATTACAAAAATAGCGATTACTCTTAATTATCTTCTGGGTGGTATTCTAATAATCATTCTTTACCTGATACCATCCCCTATTTTAGGGATCTTTTTAGACAATTCCGATACGATTAGTATAGCAAAAGGTCTTATTATTATCTCATTTTGGAGTTATTTGATTTTGGGTCACACTCAGGCAATCTCAGCAACAATGAGAGCAACAGGTACTGTTCTTTGGCCAACAATTTTTACGATTACAAGTATTTTGCTAATTGAAGTTCCAGCAGCATACTTCTTGTCACATTATACAACGCTTGGTATAAATGGAATATGGCTTGCATACCCAATTGCGTTCATAGTCAATTTCTTGGCTCAATCTATTTACTACCGATTTTTTTGGAAAAAGAAATCTTTTAAGGCACTAATTAATTAAAACCTACAAAAAAGGGGCTGTCCGATAAGTCCTAAAAAATAAGGCAAGGGAGAAAAACGACCGTTTTTCTCCCTTGCCTTTTCGTCTACTACACGGGCCTCGTGATGTTGTGGAATAAGAGATTCGATATCATAAATCATTTGAATTTGTCGATTATCGTAGGGTTTGAAAGTAGGGGCTAATTGTCTTGGATTAGGTACTTTTTGTCTTTCTTCATTTTGAACTTCTAGTTTCTCCTCTTCGAACTCTGGAAAAAGGGAAGTTTGCGTGTTATAATTTTCATTAGTAATCAATTGATTGCTCATAAAAAATCATCCTTTCTGGAATGTTGTGTGGTAACTTCATTTTACTAAAAAGGATGATTTTTTTGTGTGTTTTTTTAAAAGTTACGAGTCAATACTATTAAATTTTGTAACCTTGTTGATTGTAGCGGAAGGTACGAGACTCCTGCGGGAAAAGCGTGGCCAGTGGAGACCCCGCAGGACCTTGCGACGAGGAGGCTCCCGGACCGCCCGCGGAAAGCGAGTACCTGCAGCGGAAATCAACACCAGATTTTTTAGTAAACCCAAAAAACAAAAAATGAGGGCTGTCCTCAAATGTCATTTTTCAGTGACTTTTTGGACAGCCCCTTTTTCTACTCCTGCACTAAACTGCACCGTTACTTGAAGAAGAAATGCTGCAAACTAATGGGGTAATTCAGTACTTTACTTCTTGGATAAATAATATCTTGCGTTGGCAAAAAATATGGTTCCAAACAGGAACAACATCACTATTAACCAACTTGCAATAGCTGAATAATCACCTTTAAAAATAAATTCACTCGTTAACGTAACAAATACCATAATTGCCATAACAATATATAAACCTATTAAATGCTTCATTAGTCATATCACCATCCCTACTTCGACTTATTTTTCTCCCTCAGTTTACCAAATATTTGTTAAACTATGCTGCCCCTATAGTTGAAGAAGCTAAAACCTTTATATAAAGTAAATATAGGAATGTAAAAACAGCATATCCAGTTTAAGGAAGTGATAGTATGCTAAAGTTTGAAACTTTGATTAAGGATATTACCAACAACATAGATAATGAGTCTACTTTTTTATCAATAGATAATCCATTATCTGCTGATTTAGTGAATCAAATCTTAGAAGAAAATGACCATGATTATCTAGAAGGAGCAATCAGATTAAAATACAGCTCTGAAGTTATCCTTCACGAAAACATGGAAACAACAGATTTGTTATTTACATGGCAAACATTAGCTGAACCTATATTAACACCAGGAAATAAAGAGTATGAAATATCAATTTTAGATTCCTTATATGAAGTTAAGATCGTAACCAATCACTCTGGATTTACATTTTGTGTTAAAAATATATTTAGTAAAGACAATCAAATATCAAATACAATTCCTAAAGATGAGTATTCGAAAGCCATAATAGAGGGATTCTTAGCATTTGGAGAATTTATCGTCAATAACCAATTTTCTTTTTCGGAGGAAAGTTCCTATTGGTCTTTCGTTCAAGATTATAACTCTATAAAAAAAATTAAAGAATAACTTATTGTGCTATTTCCACGTAAATCAAACAGAAGAGAACAGTCTCTTCTGTTTTTGGGGGTCTCCGTAATAGCCCGTTCGCTTAAGTATATTTCTACACAATCTTTATTTTCTTGATACCAAAATAAAGTGCCTCTCCTCATACGAATAGCAATTAAATTATTTATTCTTTTTTATTTTCTTTTCCGCCTTCTTCTTGTTTTCACTGACTCTAAATTTTACGATTTTACTAACTAATTCATAAGGGATGTTTTTTCCAATAGGAAATTGCACTGCACCTTTCGAGGTCTTATATCCAGATAATTCCTGTTTAAATGTATTAATTCCGCTTGAAGTTGGATAAAACCCTATATGATTTTTATATGCAGCAAAATGCACCAAATTTCCATTTAACACAAAAGTAGGCATTCCATAACTTATTTTTTCCTCCGTATTTGGCGCGGATTCCTTTATAACCTGTCTTAATTTATTTAGGATTTCTTGAATCTCTTGAGGAAATTGTGCAATATATTCATCTATTGATTTCGGAATATTCCTGGATTGTTCCATCGTACTGCTCTTCTTCATAGAAGTCACCTCAGCATTAGCTTTTCTCAACAATAGCTTACTATTCAACAAACCTGCCAAACTCAAACAAAAAATGCGATAACCCTTCTTGGACCAACGCACCCGTTTGGTTAGTATGAAGGTGAGTAAATTCTATCTGTATCAGTGTCAATAACAAACTCAACTTTAACATCAACGGCATAAGGTAATGGTTCAAATTTGTGTAATCTAAGAAATATAGTAGGTAAGTCTTTTATATCATGTGTTAACTTTTTTGCTTGTAAATATTTTTGCTTTAGCTCTTGTTTGGAACATTTTTTACCTGTAAGTAGAACTTGATGACAATAACCGTCAATTTCAATAATCATCCTATCACGACTGGTCGCTAATCAGTCTTATAGCTTAGATTTTTATTTTATTGTACCAGTTAGTTAAAGCAGAAATAGAAATTTAGATTATTTTACTGCCTATTCAAACTAGTCTGGTCCGTTCATACAATAATTCCTCATCTGATTCTACCATATAATTCCTACTCAAAATTCTTATTTTTATATATTCTTTTCTCATTCAGCGTACTCTAAAAGGAAACGGCTTACTATTTTAGGAGATCCTTTTTATTTCTCTATTAACTTGCCCATTTCGCATGGTCTAGCTACTATATGAGTAAAGGGCGCATTAAAAGGAGTTCATGACTATGAAACGATTATTACTCAAAAAAATTCTTACAAAGTTTGGAGATACCATTAACGACACAGAATATACGATTTTACTCGATTTAATTGATCGAATGGATGAGTTACAAACATACAGTATTCGTGAAGCAGCCAAAAATAATTTTACGTCAACTTCAAGTATATCAAGACTATGTACGAAACTTGGTTTGAGTGGCTATAGTGAATTAAAGTTTTATCTAAAAAATCAATATGAATTCCTAAACGAGACACAAAATGAAGAGCATTCGTCAATGAAGCAAACAGCCTCCTATTTAATGGACTCCTTACAGGAAAACTATTCAAGAACGATTGAACAATTAAAAGAAGAGGAGCTTGAGAAGTTTATTAACCTGATGATTGACTCTTCTTTAATCGCCGTGTGCGGGTCAGGAATTTCAGAGATTGCGGCAACTTATTTTTCACAAAAGTTTCAAATCATCGGGAAAGATACCTGGTTAGTGGATTTAAGTGCTTCAGGTGGCATTTACATCAACAAACTTGCCAAAACTCAACTTATGGTTGTTTTTTCAAGATCAGGTGATTCTACCTACGTACTCTCTAAAGCAAGAATTGCAAAGCGTAATGGTATTCAAATTGCAGCGATTACAAGTGGGCTTAACAGTCCCTTAGCCGAGATTGCCGATGTCATTCTTCCTGTCTCTGGATCGCGCGAACCGTTTGATGTTTCGTTTAATATTACGTCATATAATTCGATTGTCATTCTCTTAATTGACCTACTTTTGCAATTTTATATGGAAACCGTTCCAGATGATTGGAGAAAGTAACCATTCAAAAAGGCAACACGTTGAGTGTTGCCCTGCGCATGGGTTAAATTGTCTTTGAGTATTTTGATTCTGTTCACTTATTCGTTAATTTTTGCAACTCATTAACGGTAACAAACGTATACCCCTCATCTTGGAGCCCTTGAATAACCCCTTCTATTTCTTTCAACACTTTGTCAATGTCCTCATACATCGGATGCATGAGAATGATTGATCCAGGAGTGATGTTCTCGATCACATAATGGATGCGATCCTCTGAATCACTGTAAAAGGTATCGGGTTCTAGATTCATGGTAATCGTTTCTTTCTTTACCTTGTTTAGATAATAAGGCAACCCGACAAGTTTTTTACTGTTTGGTGGCCTGAAATCAATTTCATCCTCGTAACCTGCGTCGCGAATTAGTTCATCCGTTTTTTCAATTTCTTCTTTGATAAAGGACGGTGATTTCAAGACCATACGTTGGTGGGAATACGTATGATTTCCGACCTGATGACCCGCTTCCACAATCTGCTTTGCTTGTTCAGGATGTTTCTCAATATCTTGTCCAATTAAAAAGAACGTGGTCTTTACATTATACTTCTCTAAAAGTGGTAGAATTTCATTCACATTCTGAGTTGGCCCATCATCAAAAGTTAAAGCGACTACCTTTTGATTGGTTTCTACTTGCTGTGTAAGTCCCCCATATAACTGGAAAGACCTTGAATTCATTAGCTTATATGCCCCAAATAATAAAAGGACAACTAGTAATATACTTAGAATAATCCATATGAGTTTTCGCTTCATCGTTTACTCCCTTTCAATAAAAAATAGAAAAAACTCTATTGTTCTCATTCCCCATGATGATACGGAAAGCGACTGGAAAAAGACAGATCCTATACAAAATATAACAATCGCAACGGGTTCTATGACACTCATGATTAACATTGGAGGTCAGACTAAAAAACAAAAAATCACGAGCGCCTTTTACATAAAATGAATGTATATTAAATGGCTTACTAAATAAAGCATGAGCCAATTTTTGCACCGATATCCCCTTCTCTACTTTTATCCGCGGAGCAAATAAAAATAGGTATGCTCAACCTACACAAAAGTAAACCTCTAAAATCACACCATAGGTTTCAGGTATAGGGCTCGGGAATTTTAAGTTAAAAGTATTTCTCTTTTCTTATATAAAAAGCAACATCACACATCAATTTTACTGTGGATTACCTTCGTTTTTTTAATAAAGTTGGTAGATATTTCTGTTAAAATATTGATGTATGTTCTTAACTACCTTTACAGATCGCATCAATGAAAATACATAACACTCTATTAAAGAATTCCTATTAACATCATTTGTATTTGAAATGAAAGATCCCTATGATCGTTTGGGTTTATCTAAATTCGGAGTGTAACGGATGGTGAACTCAGGATGAAACTACCTAATGGAGTAACAGGTTTTTATGATTCAATTGTCAATAAGCCTCCACAAGTAGACGGCAAGCAATTTAAACAATTATGTTTCGACTTTACCTCTCGTAATCGTGGAAAAGTAATTGATTTCATTACGCCACAATACCCAACAAATTTCTATTATGCTCAAGTTGAGATTTTACGTAATCGGTTATGTATACTGCTGAATGAACATTATCCTTACCTTGCTTTCGCTTCGAAAGTTGAATTTGGAAACATTACATTCATCGATAGACCTGTTTTTCATGAACATTTTTCTTCTTTCTACCAAGTATTAGGTACAGGTGAGCTTAATGCTCCTTTAAATCAGAACCTTATAAAGAAAACTGATTTAAATAATGCTGAGTTAGAACAAATTGCTTTTTGGAAGCCAGAAACGGTAGGGCAAATCATTTTTAACTATTGGGATTGAATAGGGAGCTCCATAATAAGAAGAATTTCCATTTCTTGTCTAAAAATCAACTTTAGAATTTAACAGAGACAAAAAATAAAAGAGGTATACCGAAATTGGTACACCTCTTAACTGTCTATGGTTATTATTACGCTTTACGTACGTTTGATGCTTGTGGACCACGTTGTCCTTGCTCAACATCAAAAGTTACACTTTGACCTTCGTCTAAAGATTTGAAACCTTCGCCTTGGATTGCTGAGAAGTGTACGAATACGTCGTCTCCACCTTCACGCTCGATGAATCCAAAACCTTTTTCTGCGTTAAACCATTTCACTTTACCTTGTTCCATTTTACATTTCCTCCTAGTGTGGACCTTCCACACAATGTTACTATCCTTGTTCAAATACCTTAGACGAAAAACAAAATACTTTTTAATCTGTTGAGAACAAAAATAATTCTTCTTTAGAATAACAGATAACCACATGAATAGCAAATTATATTTAAAAATAAATTATTTGAACAGATTGAAGTAGACAGGAGAGCGTTAAAAAACGCCCCCATTTAAAAGTGAAAATTGATTCTTAAGTCTATTGTTTATCTATGAAACAATGATACAAACTCTCCGTCTTGGTTAAAGATCCAGTTTGCAGAAAGCATTTGTTTCAGGGTGTTGACTTGATCTTCATTTAGTTGTAGGTTCGTGATTCCAGTTTCAGTCAGTTGATAATCTTTATCTTTCACTTTGCCAAATCGATATTTGATTAGATTTTGCATTCCTTGGAAAGTGACATATTTTACTTGATAGCCATCTTCCAGAACAGATTCAAGTACCTTACGATCTTGATCGGCAAATGTTAATAGTTCATTAAAATCAAAGTGCTTATGTAAATCCTTCCACTCTTCTACATTTCCTTGTTCAATTTTAGTTAGGATTTCTTGATTAGAAATTCCTTTATTGCGTAGGGTTTCGATCAAATAAGCATCCATTAAGGTAATTTTTTGTAGTTCCATTACAATTCCCCCGTCGTTCAACGATTTTTTTACTATCTTTTCTTTCATCTGCTTTTGATTATAGTGTAGGATGCGTTCACCATCAAACATAAAGGCTGTCCCTTCTTTTTTCACCACGAAACAAGCAGGAATCGTATCCCTGCTTGTGACTTCATCCAATCAATATCCAGAATCCTCTGAAGTAAGGTTATCGAGCATGGTATAATCGTATTGTTGTAATGGCTTTTCTGCTGGCCCCTCTAAAACCTCACCTGTATAGGAGAATCGTGAACCATGACATGGGCAGTCCCATGACTTTTCACCATTGTTCCAATGCACTTCACAACCTACATGTGTGCAAGTAGTGTCAACAATGTACACTTTCCCACTTTCATCCTTATAGGCACCTTTTCGATGTCCATTAATGGAAATGACTGCACCTTCTCCGTTAGGAATGTCATCTACACTTTTTTGTGGGTTATCCATTTTCCCTTGAAGTAAATGTTTCACCACTTTCGCGTTGTTCACAAAGAAATTTTTCAGAGAAGGATGTGCATAAAAGCGAGCTGGTGAATAGATCTCACGGAATGGATTTTTTCTTTTAAGAATGATATCCCTAAATAATAAGGCTGCAACTGTACTAGTTGTCATACCCCACTTGCGAAATCCCGTCGCAACTAAAATATTTGGCTCACCCGTCGTTAACTCTCCGATATAAGGAATTTTGTCCAATGTCTCCAGGTCCTGTGCCGACCAATGATATTTTACATCCTCGGCTTCAAAAACCTGTTCGCCAAATGTCAATAATGCATCATAATCTTCTTTTGTGTCGTTTCTTTCACCCGTTTGGTGGCCACCACCACCAATTAGGATGTACTCATCATCATTATTTGAAGCAGTTCGCAATGAACGAGTTGGTTTATCAACACTTAAATACATCCCGCCTGGGTAACTTTCTTTTGATTTGACGGCTACAATATACGAACGTAGTGCTTTCATTCTTGCGGAATAAAAACCTGTCCCTTCATAAAAAGGAAAATGAGAACATGCAAGAATGAAACCACCCGTCACCCGCTTCCCATTACGTGTGAGAACGGTTGGTTTTTCCCCTGTTTCTACATTAACAGCAACGGTATTTTCAAAGATTAGACCGCCTTTTTCCTTAACAATCTGAGCAAGTTGTGATAAATATTTGACTGGATGGAATTGTGCCTGATTTTTCATCACAAGGGCATTCTTCACTTCAATTTGAAACGGAATTTTGTCTATGAGTTCACCGTCGATTCTTAACTTTTTATAGGCTTTTGCCTCTTTTTCGAGCTTTTGGGCATATTGGTCTGTCGTTGCGTAAATAATTGCATCTTCCACTGTAAAATCACAGTCAATTCCATGCTCTTCAATTGTTTTTTGTATAAATTCGAGTGCTTCAGTATTCGCTTCATAGTATAGCCTTGCCGTATTAATACCAAAGTTTGTTAAGAATTCATCATAAATTAGGTCGTGCTGGGCAGTAATTTTAGCCGTTGTGTGACCAGTTGTACCATTCAGTATTTGATCGGCCTCTAAGACAGCCACTTGAAGCCCCTCATTTGCCAAAACATACGCAGAGGTTAGCCCCGTAATTCCACCACCCACAATCACAACATCTACCTCTATGTCCTCCTCTAATGGAGGAAATTCGGGAATGTCAACATTGACTCTCCATAATGGCTCAGGTGTTTCTGGAAACTTTTTCTCGTTTACCACAATAAACCCTCATTTCCTATATAAGTAAGTTTGTGATTAGGTTTTCCAGGATTTTAGGTATCATACATGGGTGGAAAAATGCTGGACGAAGGTGATGACTCTCTTCGCATTTTACCCTTGGCTTTTAGAATAACTTTACGGTTTTTGCTCTTTAACTAAATGGATCATCTTGATTATGTAATACTTTCTTAGAGGTTCCCCTACCTGCTTGGGACTTCATTCAACTTATGAAGGACTCTTTGACGAAGACTCCAAAACATTCCTCACTTCATCCAGCTTATAAACGACTCTTTCACTGCTACTCCAAACCGTTTGGGTCCTGATTCAACTTTTGAAGGACCTCGGGGATCAGCTCTACTCCGTTCATCATTTCTTCCCTCAAATAATCCAGGCATCCATGTTCTTGTCGTCTTTCTGAATGTTCATCAATAAGAGTGGAAAAACTAACTTGAATTTTGAAGGAGGTTTTCAAATGTC
The DNA here is from genome assembly GCF_964021195.1 of Bacillus nitroreducens. NCBI lineage: Bacteria > Bacillati > Bacillota > Bacilli > Caryophanales > Bacillaceae > Bacillus > Bacillus nitroreducens. Next base: position 252,851 of record NZ_CAXHYI020000001.1, read on the forward strand.
TACAAGCTTTTATCCGAAAAACAATGTAAAGCATTTTGCAAGAATTAAAGATCTTGCTCCAGAACAGTTACAAGCGTTTAATGAATTCGGTAAGGCGGCTATGAAAGAAGGAGCCTTATCCAGAAAAGAAAAGGAAATCATCGCTGTAGCTATCGCACATGTGACAGAATGTCCTTATTGCATTGATTCACACACAAAAGCTGCGAAAAAAGCAGGAGCTACATTAGAAGAATTAACCGAGGCCGTATTTGTAGTAGCTGCAATTGAAGCTGGCGGCGCAGTAACTCATAGTACACATGTACATAATGCAAATACCCAAGATGCTTCCGATACCCTGTATGCTCGATCGAATTTAAAACTTCTAGGTCAATTAGGCAAGTTTGCACCAGATGGTTTCAAAGCGTATGGTGCCTTTAGTGCAACCGCTACAAAAGAAGGAAAATTAACTAGTAAGTTTAAAGAAATCATTGCTGTAGCTGTTGCTAATGCGACTCAATGCCCGTATTGTATTGATGTCCATACAAAAAATGCTGTAAAACTTGGGACAACAAATGAGGAGCTTGCAGAAGCAATCATGGTAACCGCAGCACTTCGAGCAGGTGGTGCCTATGCACATATAGCAAATCTCATCCAAAGCTATGAAGAAGTAGAGTAGAAAACAGGAATTAAATATTGCCTTCTTTGTCTTCGGGTTTCAGGGTGTTCCACCTTACTAAGCCAGATAGGAGGGCAATTTCTTTTCCTGCTTCCCCTCATCAATTCCGTACGTGAGGTTTTCCCTCATACGGCTTTCCGATGTTCTTCTTTCTTTGGCTTTACGTACTTTCCTTACTTTGCCAATTTCACAAGTGTATGTTGAGTCATTTTATTAACTTGACCAATCCCACTATGTTTATTGCGTTTATTTCTCTTCTTATTCCAAAACAGCGTTAACCTTTCGATTACATACCAATCAATTCTGTTGAGCCATTTCTTGGCGATTGGTGAGATGAGATAGTAATTCTTGAATCCCTGGAGCTTCCTATTCAGTCCCTTTATCAATTCAAGCATATCTAGGAAAAGCTTATTCCTTTTCCCGGTATATTCTTTAATTTTATATCTCATATTCTTCATTGCTTTCTTTGTCGGAATATGTGACATGGCATAGATTTTAGAGCCTCCCCTGTTCATTACAGGAAACTTTCTATGATGTAATCCCAGAAAGTCAAAACCATCTGAGTCACCCCATATATTGACCAATCTAGATTTCTCAGCACTTAGTGTAAGGTCAAGTTTGTACATAATACCTTTTATTACTTCTATGGTTTCAAGTGCTTGTTTCTTGGTTTTACACATTACCACGTAATCATCTGCATAGCGAATCAACTCTCCTAAATGAGAGAATTTCTTTATCCAAATGGAATCCAACACATTTAAATAGATGTTCGATAATAACGGCGAAATGACCCCACCTTGCGGCACGCCTGTGACGGAGTCACGGAAATGGCCATCTTCCATGATTCCAGCTTTAAGCCATCTGCGGATAAGACTTAAAACCCTTTTGTCACTAATTCTCATTTGAATAAGGTTCATGAGTTTATCTTGATTGATATTATCAAAATAACCTTTTATATCAACATCTACTACCCAATAGGATTTCTTGCTTGTCTTTCTTATCTTCGCTATTGCCTTGTGGGCACTTCTTTTTGGTCTAAAACCAAACGAGCATTCTTGGAAGTCCGCTTCGAAAATAGGTTCAATAACCATTTTCATTGCCATTTGTGCTATTCTATCTTTGATTGTTGGGATACCTAGCGGTCTTTGTTTCCCATCACTTTTAGGGATATATGTTCTTCTAACAGGTTTCGGTCGAAATCTTTTCTCTTTGAGTTCTAGATAAAGTTCATTCATAAACTTACTTTCACCGTATTCTAGGACAATCTTTTCAATCATTTGTCCATCAATTCCGCCACTTCCCTTTTTACTCTTAACTCTACGCCATGCCTCTGCAAGTATGTCTGGTCGATATACTTTGTCATATAACGCATGAAATCGCCGTGTAGGATTTTCCTTGGCACAAAGATATAAAGTTTTCCAGAGTTCTCGAGCTTTTACATCGGTGTAGTTAGCTAGTTTTCCAGCATTCACTACTCTTACCTCCTTTAAACTTGTGAACAAAGTAGGGTATTGGCTTATGCCGTCCTTCCCTAGACAACGTTATGTTGTCGTTGTCATCATTGGTACTATGACCCCCTCCGACTCCCTCTCATCCATCCACCATTTTGTTTGCACTTATAGGTTTCTGCTTTACTTTCGTAAGAAAGTGACGAGGAGGGTATCCCCAGTTCCGTTAACTACTTTACTAACATGTCGTTCCCCTTACCCCGAGAGATTCTTCGGTGCTGTATTTCCAAGTTCTCCACACCTTCCATGGTCTTCGCCTATTTTCACCAGTCTCGACTTCTCTTTGTCCTTATTTAAAGGTCTCTTTTTACGAGGCGGCAGGATTCACTTCATGTTACAACCTGTTAGCTTGCTCGCACTCTCTACGAGAGTTACTTTGTCACAGGGCTTCAACCTTAGGATTTCTCCACCAGTTGCCTGTCAGCTACTGAGCGTCTTGGCACTTACTCAGGTTGGACTCCCACCAACTAGCAATTAACGGCTTGCTGGGCACGCTAAAAAAAGTAAAAGACCTCCAACTCCGTTGGGGTCTTCAGGCTGTCGAGAAAGTCTCGACAGCCTTTATTCTTTTGATACACTTTACTAATTCACCGCATTAATATGTTATAATATAGTTAATAAATTAGGGTTGGTGATATTGTGTTAAATACTAGGGAAAATACACAAAATGAAATTGAATTTGTATCAATTGACGAGCTTGTTCCAGATAACCATCTGTTACGAAAAATAGATAAATACATAGATTTTTCTTTTATAATTGAGAGAGTAAAACCTTACTACTCTGAAGATAATGGTCGACCTTCGATCGACCCTCTTGTTCTTTTTAAAATGATGTTTATTGGATATTTTTATGGTATCCGTTCCGAAAGACAACTTGAACAAGAGATAAAACTTAATGTCGCATATCGTTGGTTTTTAGGTCTCAGATTTAAAGATCCTGTACCACATCATTCCACAATAAGCTGGAATCGCCATAAGCGTTTTAAAGATACAGACATCTTCCAAGAAATCTTTGATGAAATTGTTCTTCTTGCAATGAATCACAAAATGGTTGGCGGAAGAGTCTTATTTACGGACTCCACTCATCTCAAAGCTAATGCGAATAAACATAAATTTACAAGGGAAGAAGTTGAAGTAGAAACTCGTGAATATTTAAATGAGTTAAATAAGGCAATTGAAGAAGATCGTGCTGAACATGGAAAAAAGCCTTTAAAGGAAAAGGAGGAGGTGAAAGAAACAAAAGAGATTAGAGTAAGTACCACAGATCCAGAAAGTGGGTTTATGTCGCGAGACAATAAGCAAGAGATGTTCTGTTATTTAGACCATCGGACAACAGATTTGAAGTTTAACATTATAACTGATGCATTCGTAACTCCAGGTAATGTCCATGATTCAATACCATATCTTAGCCGTTTAGATCGTCAAATCTTACGATTTAACTTTAATGTGGAAGCTGTTGCTCTTGACTCTGGATACTTAACTAATCCGATTTGCAAAGGATTATCAGATCGTAAGATCTTTGGAGTTATTGCCCATAGAAGGTATCAACCAACAAAAGGACTCTTTCCAAAATGGAAGTTTAAATATAATAAAGAAAATGACATTTATGTTTGTCCAAATAGCGAGGAACTAACATATCGTTCAACTACAAGAGAAGGTTACCGAGAGTACAAGTCAGATCCCAAGAAATGTTCAACCTGCCCTCTTCTTGAACAATGCACTAGATCCCAGAATAAGCAAAAAGTTGTTACTCGTCATGTTTGGGAAGATCATAAAGATAAGGTGAGGCTAAATCGCCTCTCTCCAGAAGGGAAAATTCTTTATAAGTTTAGAAAAGAAACCGTAGAGCGAAGCTTCGCAGACTCAAAAGAGCTGCATGGGCTTCGCTACTGTAGGTTACGGGGAATTAAAAATGCTAGTGAGCAGGTATTACTTACAGCAGCCTGCCAGAACATGAAAAAGATTGCCAACCACCTAGCCAAGCAAGGCTAGATGGTTGGGAGTGATATTTTCAAGATTTTTGATAAAGAATAATGTCAACTTACAACTACAAAAACCACCGAAAACAAAAAGTGTAGAGAAAAAATACCCCTTTCTCTACACTCTGAAGACCTCCAACTCCGTTGGGGTCTTCATTATTTTATAAAGGAATTAATTAATCAATGAACTAGTAAAGGTTCTAATAACATAGTTATATACGTTTTTTAATTCGTTAATCTATCTCATATATCCTGAAGTCCGTTCTATCTTCTTCGATATTTCTTCATTTATCGTGAATTTCTTAACGTCAATTGTGTGATTCAAACCTAAAATGAAAGGGTAGATATATATCCTATTACCTCTTCCTCGAAACACACACCCACAGGACAGGTGATCATCTTTCAGACCCTAAAATTATCCTGTTTGCCACTGAAGCTTTCAATGGTCACGTAAAAAAACACCCATTCAAATTGAACAGGTGCTACTGTTTCACTTTTATCTATATAAAATGGTCTATCACAAAATACACACCCAAACAGAGAAATGATCCTGTTAAAAATGGGCTTATTTTCAAAATTATTCTTTCATGCTTCGCTCTGTAGCTTCCGAGAAATGTATTAAAAACAGCTAACTCTGAGTTTTTTCTAAAAATATCCCCTGAGGATCCCGTTAGGAATGCGACTATGATAAAGAAACAAGAGCCGAAAAACAAGGTCGTTACCAAATTTGCATCAAAATATAGGGAAATTCCAAAAAGAACTGCCACCTCAACGACAGTTATAAGGAGCGCAAATGTGATGTATCGTACCATTGTTCATCCCCCCTTCCTCAAACTGCTGACACTATAAAATACGTTTATAGAGCGAGAAAGTTTCGGAATACTCCATATATACTATTCTTTTATTTACCGTTTTAGTCCTAACACGAAAAAGGCTTGACCCATATCGAACGGTCAGCCTTTGATTTTGTTTATCCATGTTACCTAGGTTTATGGTTACACCCAATTTGCTTATTGTAATTTTCCTCTACATAAGATCGGAACTTCATCCACCACTTCATCACCAGAAACGAGATATGCTACGTCATATAGGTTGCAGACTGGACAGATGTGGTTGGGAATGATTTCTACTTTATCCCCGATTGACACATTATTTCGAAACGTTTCATTATAAATAATTGCGTGCTCATCATAGACTTGGTCGACCACGACACCACCGGTATTTTTAATATATCCTAAGCCCTTTGTTGCGCAGATTCCTTGGCTGCGTGATTGCATCGTAAGTCCTTTGGCACCGACATCGGTAATCACACGTTCAGACGTTGGTTTACTGATAACTGTTGTTAACACAGTAGCCGCACAGCGGTCATACGTCCCAATCGCATTACCTTGTGCTACATCCATTAAAATATATGTGCCAATACGTAATTCAGTCACACCTTCCATCACTCCGAAGTCATGCATTAATGGTGGTGTTGAACCAATACTTACTGTTTCTAGTTTGCAGCCCAAGTCCTCTGCAAGTTTTGCAAAATGGAGAGTACGAGCTTGAGCAGCATTATAAAGCTCACGGCACTCTTCAAGGTCTTTCGCTTTATACGTATGACCATCATGTGAGAAAATCCCTTTCAGATTCACATGAGAACATTCCATAATGTATTTTACTAGATTGATATAATCCACTTCTTCAATCACACCAGAGCGATTTTCACCAACTTCAATTTCAATCAATACTTGAGCTGGTTTTTGACTTTCGCTAAACACCTTCTCGATCATCTGGATTTGTTCAATATTATCGACACCAAAAGAAATATCGATTGTTTCCGCTAACTTTTTAATGCGGTTTAATTTATCTTCTCCGACAATCTCATTCGCTATAAAAATATCAGTTAGACCATTCTCGGCCATGACTTCAGCTTCGCCAACCTTTGCAACTGTAATTCCTTTTGTTCCAGCTTCTTCTTGCAATTTCGCTAGTTTAGGAGATTTATGTGTTTTTGTATGTGGGCGAAGTGCTACATTATATTTATCCGCAATTCCTTGCATAAATGTAATATTATCCATCATGATTTCTCTGTTAATCAGTAAGCTTGGTGTAGGTACATCTTTGATTTTCATTTTTTTCTCCTCCCAGAAAATAGAATTCTTAATTACTTTTAATGCCCGCGCCACATAGAGGCATCATCACTTGTTGTTCTCTTAATTCAGGGTATTTTTCAACAAACTGCAAATAACCAGCATAATTGGCCCCTGATGTAATTTCTACATATATCCCTTTAGATGAAAGTTCATTTCGAGCATCAAGAATGCCTTCCTCGGTAACGCTCACAATGTCTCCTCCAGTAGCCCGAATCGCTTCTAAGATTTCCGCTCCCCTTGCTGGAGCTCCAATTGCAATACCTTCAGCTAAAGTCCCTTTATTTTCAACAGGTTCTACCGTTATTTTTCCCTCTTCAAATGCTTTTACAATCGGGGCACATGCACCAGCTTGAACAGCAAGGATTTTCGGCATTTTTTGAATCTGCCCACTGCTTAATAATTCTTTGAAAGCAATATATGCTCCCATTAACAAGGTCCCGTTCCCGACTGGAATAATAAAGGCGTCAGGCATTTGACCATCTAATTGCTCATATACTTCATATACATATGTCTTTGTTCCTTCCCAGAACAATGGATTATATATATGGCTCGCATAAAACGAATTCGTTTCTTCTACCATGGAGATAGCTGCCTCTGCCGTAGCTTCTCGATTTCCTGGAATCTTATGAACGGTTGCCCCGTGTGCTTCAATCTGTTTTAGTTTCTTTTCAGATGTTGATTCAGGTACAAAAATATCACATTGTATACCAGCTCTTGCACCATATGCAGCAATTGCTGTTCCCGCATTACCACTACTATCGGCAATCACTCGATCCACACCTAGCTTTTTTGCCATCGCAATCAAAACGACGGCCCCTCTGTCTTTAAATGATAGAGTAGGCATATAATATTCTGCTTTTGCCATGAGATTATCCGAAATTCTTATTACTGGTGTGTTTCCTTCACCTAACGTAATGTCGCGCCATACATCCTCTTTTTCAAACGGTAATGCATCAACATATTTCCATAGAGACCATTCGCGTGAACCCGATGTTTCGTTAAAATCCACTGGTTTTGTTTCATACTCCAAGCGGAGTAGTCCCCCACAATCACATTTCCATTTATGACTTTCGAGTGGGTACGCTTTCTTACAATCAGAGCAAATATAGTTCATATTAATCTTCCTTTTCATGATCCATCACTGCTATTGCATCCAGTTCTATTGTAAATCCATAGTGTAATTGATTCGTAGGGACAATGGCTCTTGCTGGCTTATGCTCACCAAAATAGTGGCTATAGATTTCATTAACGGTATCCCATAATTCAATATCAGATATATAAATCGTCACTTTCATGACATCTTCTTTTTTAGCGCCAGCAGTTTCTAGGATTGTCGTTAGATTTTCTAGCACTTGATTTGTTTGTTCTGTAATACTTCCCTGAACACGTTCACCTGTAAAAGGGTTCACAGGAAGTTGACCAGAGATAAAAAGTAAATTTCCTTTTTGAACGGCTGGAGAATAATGCCCAGGATTCGGTTTTGCACCTTTTATTGAAATAACTTTCATTTTATTTCCTCCTCCAATAATAATTTATATAAATGATATAAAAATTTATATATCGAAAGTAATTTAATAGGATAGAATATTCTATCCTTTGTTTTTCCCCTTTATTTCATCGATATAGCTATAAACTGTTACTTTTGAGATATTCAGTTTTTCCGCTACTCGATCAATGGTTCCTCGAATCAGAAACAGTCCTTTTTGTTCCATGAACCGTATCATGTTCACTTTTTCGTCTCGTCTTAATGATTCCACTGGTTTCGTACCAATAATTTTATCAATTAAATCATTTGCAATTTCAAAAATATGCTCCATCTCTTCTGAAGGGGTAGACTGTTGTGGAGCCTCTACTGGACTCTCTGGAATCAATTGATTCAACCATTGAATTTGTTCGGTTATCTTAGTCGTATCCACATTTATACAGAGTGCACCAATCACCTTTTTTTCTTGATTACGAATTAATAAGGTAGATGATTTAATTAATCTTCCGTCATCTGTATGAAAGTAATAATTCGCGGAATAATCATTTGTAAAATTTTGTGACAGCAAGACATTTGTAATTAAATGATCAAAACTTTGCCCTACCTGTCTCCCAGTTACATGATTGTGAATTGTGTACACAACAGAGTTCTGTGGAACCGTTAAATCATGTAAGACAACCTCGCAGTCTTTCCCAAAGGTTTTCGCAATCATTTCTGCTATCGGAACATACTGTTGCAAAATGTGATTCATAAACAAAATCCTCTCTAACCCATCTCGATTTCACTTCTAGTTTATATAATTTTTTCTATAAATTCAATAATAAGTTATAAATATTAAAATTTTATATTTTTTTAGTATATTTACTCTTATTAATAAATGATGTATAAATATATGTAAGGGTTTTCTTCATGTAGGTAATTTGTACTTCACTAAAACTTGATCTATTCTTATTTCCAAAATTCGACTTAGCTGAAGGGAGTGAATGTACTCGTTTGAATGAAGGGGATCTATTACAACTACGAATGACTACTTGAACAGAGACACGCACTTTATTTTAAGGTGTCAAATTTAGCTTTACTGTTTCTCAAAACGGGATGGGAAACACTAATTATTAAAACATAGGGGGGAAAAACATGAAAAAGATTGGTTTACTGACACAAATTTTTATTGCCTTTATTATTGCTATTATCGCAGGGGTTATTGTCGGACCAAGTATTGAAGTCGTGAGACCATTAGGGGATTTATTCTTAAATCTTATTAAATTTATCATTGTTCCACTCGTACTATCGTCCTTAGTAGTGGGTGTTTCAGGTACAGGCGACATTAAGAAGATAGGCCGTATGGGTGGTATTACGATTTTCTATTATTTAGCTACAACGGCTATTGCTATTACCATTGGTTTGGGCCTTGCCAATATCTTTGGACCTGGAAAGGGACTCGATATTCCAGCCGCTACCGACACGGCTGAACCAGCAGAGGCTCCTGGAGTCGTGGATACTTTATTAAATATTATTCCAACAAACCCACTTGCTTCCTTAGTCGAAGGGAATATGCTTCAAATTATTTTCTTTGCGATTTTCTTAGGCCTAGGAATTACAATGGTTGGCGAACGCGCAAAGCCTGTCTATAATTTCTTTGACGGTCTTGCAGAAATCATGTACAAAATCACAGGTATCGTCATGAAGGTCGCACCAATTGGGGTATTTGGCTTGATTGCACCGACTGTTGGTCAATACGGGGCATCAGTCCTTCTACCATTAATTAAAGTTATTTTAGTTGTTTATCTTGGTTGTATTCTTCATGCAGCTGTAACGTATGGGATTTCTGTTAAATTATTTGCAAAAATGAACCCAATTAAATTCTTTAAAGGGATTGCACCTGCTAGTTTAGTAGCTTTCAGTACAACTAGTAGTTCAGGAACACTTCCTGTTTCAATCAAAAACACGGAAGAAAACCTCGGGGTTTCAAGAAAAGTAAGCAGCTTTGTCCTTCCATTAGGAGCAACCATTAATATGGACGGAACTGCATTATATCAAGGTGTGTGTGTCATCTTCATCGCTCAATTTTTCGGGATTGACCTAACCTTTGCACAACAATTATCGATTATACTAATGGCAACTCTCGCATCAATTGGTACAGCAGGTGTTCCTGGAGCAGGCTTAATCATGCTTACAATGGTTGTGACTGCCGTAGAACTACCAGTAGCTGGGATTGCATTAATCGCTGGAATCGACCGTATTCTTGATATGATCAGAACATCTGTAAACGTCACTGGTGATGCTTCAGCTGCAGTTATTGTAAATGCAGTGGAAGAAAAGCGTGAACTAAAAGCCTCAAGCGGAGTTAGCATGTAATCGCACGATCAGTCACTAACGAAAAAGATCGTTAGAATTTGGGCAACCAAATTTCAACGATCTTTTTTTAGAGTACTCGATTCTGTTTTCGATAGTCTCTTTATTCTCATAACATTACAGTCACTAAGAGCGTTCTTATATAAGATGACATTTGGTAAAACATGAGAATAACCATTTGAAAGAAGGTTTTAGTTGGTATGAGAAAAAAGATTGGTATAATAGGTGGTATGGGGCCACTTGCAACAGTTGATTTAATGAATAAGATTATCCAATGTACACCTGCCAGTAAGGATCAGGATCATTTGCATGTCATTGCAGATAATTATCCACAAATTCCTGATCGAACTGCAGCCATTTTAGGAAATGGAGAAGACCCCCTCCCTTTCATGCAACAATCCGCAAAGCGATTAGAAGCGGCTGGTGTGGACTTAATCGCTATTGCCTGTAATACAGCTCATTATTTTTGGAAGGGCATTCAAACTGCTGTGTCCGTACCTATCTTGCATATGCCAAAAGAGACGGTTGCATTTATTCATCATTCTGGATGTAAACAAGTAGCTCTTTTCGCTACAGATGGAACGATTGCAACGAACTTATACCAAGATGAGCTCTTAAAATACGGTATACAAATCAAATTGCCTGACAAACTCACACAGGCTAAAATAATGGAAGCGATTTATTCCATTAAAGGCGGAGATCTTTCAAAAGGAAAAACTTTGATCATGCAAGCCGCTCAAACCATGCAAGAAAATGGCACAGATGCTATAATAGCAGCTTGTACAGAAATCCCACTCGTTCTTAGCGACAAAGATGGAATGAATGTAATCGATCCTAGTCAAATACTAGCAAAAACGATTGTGGAAGTTTCATTGGGTAATAGAGTCCTACATTACTAGTTAGATACACCTAAGGAGGAGTTTTTCATGAATCAATATCGTATTGAAAAAGATTTTCTTGGAGAAAAAGAAGTTCCTGTTGATGCTTATTACGGAATCCAGACCCTACGTGCTGTTGAAAATTTTCCGATTACCGGTTATCGAATTGATAAGGAATTAATTGTTGCAATTGCAATGGTTAAGAAAGCAGCTGCATTAGCCAATATGGATGTGAAGCATTTATATGAAGGCATTGGTAATCCAATTGTACAAGCAGCTGATGAAATTATTAATGGACACATGCACGATCAATTTATCGTAGACCCGATTCAAGGTGGAGCTGGAACTTCTATAAATATGAATGCAAACGAAGTGATTGCCAATCGTGCACTTGAAATACTAGGACATGAAAAAGGAAATTATATCGAAATTAGTCCTAACAGCCATGTGAACATGTCTCAATCAACAAATGATGCATTTCCAACAGCACTTCATATTGCGACACTTAATTTAATTGAAAAATTAGTGAAAACGATGAAGTATATGGAAGATGTCTTCCAACAAAAAGCAGTCGAATTTGATCATATCATTAAGATGGGGAGAACACATCTTCAGGATGCAGTACCCATTCGACTTGGACAAGAGTTCGCTGCCTATGCCCGCGTTGTAAGACGTGACATCAAGCGGATTGAACAATCTCGCCAACATTTATATGAGGTGAATATGGGGGCAACTGCCGTTGGTACTGGGCTAAATGCCGAACCACGCTATATTAAAAATGTTGTGGGCTATCTAGCTGATATTAGCGGACTTCCATTAGTGAGTGCTGAACATTTAGTAGATGCGACTCAAAATATCGATGCCTATGCCGAAGTATCTTCTGCATTAAAAATAAGTATGATGAATATGTCTAAAATCGCTAATGACCTACGATTAATGGCATCTGGTCCACGCGCAGGACTTGGAGAACTGATTTTACCAGCTAGACAACCTGGTTCCTCCATCATGCCAGGGAAAGTAAACCCAGTTATGCCTGAAATGATTAACCAGGTTGCATTCCAAGTGATTGGAAATGACCATACAATCTCGTTAGCTTCAGAAGCTGGCCAATTTGAGTTAAATGTAATGGAGCCTGTATTGGCATTCAATTTACTTCAATCACTCAACATCATGAAAAATGCATTCCAAGCATTTACGGATTATTGTCTATCAGGAATTAAGGCAAATGAAGAACGAATGAAAGAATATGTAGATAAAAGCGTTGGCATTATTACCGCAGTAAATCCTCATATCGGTTATGAAGTTGCTGCACGAATTGCTAGAGACGCAATTGTAAATGGAAAACAAGTTCGTGACCTTTGCTTGCAATATGATATTTTAACGGAAGAGGAATTAGAGCTTATTTTAAATCCATTTGAAATGACTGAACCAGGAATTTCTGGAGCAAGATTGCTAGAAAGAGTATAAAATAAGGATAAGAATCCTGTCCCCCTTTTAGGGACAGGATTCTTTTTTATATGGCCTTTACCATACCACCGTCAACTACATAGGCTTGCCCAGTCATATAAGAATTTGCATCTGAAAGTAAAAACGTAACAAAGTTTGCGAATTCTTCAGGTGTGCCATAGCGTTTTAATGGAATCGTTTCTTTGAACATTTGTTGCACTTCTTCAATAGACTTTCCAAGTTTCTCAGCATTCACGTTATCCAAGTGGGCCACTCTATCGGTTGCTATTCGACCTGGTGCAACTGTATTAATTAGGATATTATACGGTGCTAATTCGTCAGCTAATGTTTTCGCTAACCCTACAATACCAAGTCGGAAGGTATTCGAAAGTATCAATCCAGGAATAGGTACTTTTATGGAAGTTGAAGCAATGTTGACGATCTTCCCACCCTTTTCTTTCATATAAGGTAGGGTCCCACGAATCATTCGGATATAACTTAATAGATTTAATTCAAATGCCGCCTGCCAAGCTTCATCATCTAATTGATCAAATGTACCCGCTGGAGGTCCTCCCGCATTGTTAACAAGAAGATCAATTGAGCCATATGTATCAACCGTTTGTTGTATTAACGCCTCAATGTCCCCTGTTTTGGTAATGTCTGTTTGATGATAAGAAACGCTTCCCTTACCAAATGCTTGAAGCTCATTTTGTACCGCTTTCAATTTTTCCTCATTCCGACTTGCTAGCATCACATTAGCCCCTTCTTTCACGAGCTGTGCGGCAATGGCTTTCCCAAGACCTTGACTAGACGCTACAACGATCGCTGTTTTTCCATTTAGATTAAGTTCCATCTGTTGTTCACTCCTTAGAATTAAGTGGTTATTCTTCTATTCTAGCTCACTATCTTCCACTTTTTGATAATTATTTCTTAAGAGATCTTTATTTTTACGTAAGGCAAACCAACTATGTTTACGAAAAAAAACCTAGTGAAAATGCAAAAAGAACAAAACCAGATGTAAGGATGCATACTATAGCATTTCTTTTTCTACTTTCTCTTTTAGTTCGGAAATGCCCATAACTAAAAACATTGCACCTAAACAAAACATCATATGAGGCATGAATTCATCGTTACCCGTTATCAATCCATACAACGCTATGAAGAATGCAAACACCGAAAAGCCAATCCTCACGATCGTTAGCAAAAAAGATCCCCCGTCCATTCAGACAATAGATTCATATCCAACAAATCTATTACAAGTTGGGTGTTCAACCAAGAAGCAAACTTGCAACGACTTATACTAAAAGTACCAAACGATACCTTTTACTTATTTTACCATAAATTGATGTTTTCAATGGTAGACCTGTCTATAAAAAAGATCAGCTCCAAAAAAAAGAGCTGACCCCACTTATCTATTTCGTCACTGAAACTTCGACCTTTTTATCCACCTGTGGTTTTCGGACAAATAATTCTGTTCCCATTAGTACACCAACAATGATCATCATAAAACCAACTAATTGAATTAATTTAAAAGGTTCATTTAATAGTAGAACAGATCCGACTAATGAAAAAAGTGGTGCAAGATTTAAGAAGATGGCTGCTTCACCAGGTCCAACTTGAGAAATAGCAAAGTTATAGCACAGATTTCCAATTCCTGTTGAAATAATCGTAGATGCGATAAAAATGAGCCAAACGTAAGACGGGGCAGCTCCGATGGCACTCATAACTTGCCCTTCCATTGCGAAGCTTAACATCATTAAAAAGCCCGCACCCATTAACAATGCGTAACATGTGATTGTTTTTGTATTTAATGTATATGATGCTTTTCTGATAAAGAGAAAACTCAACGCTTGTGCAATCACTGATAAAAAGATAAATAAATCACCAATTGAAAGTTTTGTAAAAGACCCTCCTCCTACAATTAAAATAAAATAAATCCCAGTAATCCCCAAAATGACACCGCTTATTTTTAAAATCGTCATTCTTTCTTTTAGAAAAAGAACCGCAAAGATATTGGTTACAAGCGGTATGAGAGCAAGTATTGATGCTCCGTTTGTAGCACTTGTGCTCACTAAGCCAACTGACAGCAACGCTTGGTGTCCAAAGATCCCCGTTAATCCACTTAATGCAACATACCCAAACTCTCGACCCGTCATTTTTTGGAGATCCCTTTTCATGTATAAAAAGGCAAAAATCACGATACCCGCAGCTAAGATACGTAGTCCAGTAATGGAGACAGGTGGAAAATGATGAACCAATACTTTAATCGCAACAATATTAAGCCCCCACGAAATCATTACAAACAATAACAAACCATATAAGGAAAGTTTCCTCACCATTCATCCATCCATTCCTTGGTAATGCATCTATTATACTTCATTTCTATTGAAAAAAAGCTCGAAAAAAAGCCCAGTAGAAAAACTCCTCCTACTGGACTGAGAGCACTGAAAAAGTCCCTTTCTAAAATTGGTGTTGATTTCCGCTGCAGCCACTCGCATTCCGCGGGCGGTCCGGGAGCCTCCTCGTCGCTGTGCTCCTGCGGGGTCTCCCCTGGCCACGCTTTTCCCGCAGGAGTCTCGTGCCTTCCGCCCAATCAACATTAATTAAAAAGGTATTATTTTCTCTGAATTTGAGAAAATAATACCTTTTTTCATTGTATAATGGTTGTATCAATTCTATGTGGGTGGGTTCTATGATTCAAAAACAACAATCAATGAATTTTAGTCCGTTTATGCAAATCTATGATATTGTCGTTCCGCAGGATAATATGCTACGGAAAATTAATGAACTTGTGGACTTCTCTTTCGTATAACCCAGGGTGAAATGGTATCATATGCATAAAAAAGACGACTTTTAATTCAAAAAATGAATTTTAGTCGTCTTTTTTGATTTATCAATTTAATCACCTATAAAAAACGTAAGTTTTTCAGCTGCCTCTACTGGACTAGACCTCTTTTTAATAAATTCATCTCGGTTTGAAAATTCCTAAATGCAACATCTCGAGGCTCTTCATTGGCAAATGCATGAATTAAATTTCTAAAAAAAACGGATGTCATGATTTGCATCGCATGAAATAACTCTCGCTCATCTTTAATATTCATATCACTCGTATTAATCCGTAAACTTAACTCTTTAAAATTTTCATTGTACTCGTGTTCACTTGTCATTTGATCGAATGTACGTTCAATTTTGTGGGTCATATTGAGCAAAGCATTTTTTAAGAAAGTCAGTTCATCTTTTTCATTTAAAAATAGTGTGAAAAATTCGTTAAAGGTGGTAAACAAATCACCCTTATTTACCTCTAACATCGTGAGGAAGACGGCCTTTTTTTCCTTTGCAAATTCTCCTAATAAGAAGAAAAAGGCATCCTCTTTGTCCTCAAAATATTGATAAAAGCTGCCACGGGAAATCCCTGCCGATTTAATAATATTGGAAATGGATGCATCAAATAATGGGACACTAGAAAATTCCTTTTTTGCTGCTTTAATCAATGTTTGTTTTTTATCATCAGGTAAATTAAAAAATGTAATCTTAGGCATTTCCTTTCTCCCTTATCACAGCTAGTTAACTAATGGCAAAAAGTCGTATGGAAGAAAAATCTTATCTTCATTGCTGTACATTTCAGCCTCTTTCGTTGATTCTTTTATTTTGTTCATTTCCTTCTGAAGTTTTTCCATTTTTTTATCTAATTGAGATGCAGTAACAGCTGCTTCCTTTAATTCATCTTTGATATGCTGTGGAATTTCTTTATTGTACTTGTAGTAAATTTTATGTTCTAGGCTTGCCCAGAAATCCATTGCGATTGTTCGGATTTGAACTTCAACATCTATTAATTCTTCGCGGTCCGACATAAAAATAGGGATTTGCACAATTAGATGCAAACTTTGATACCCATTCGGTTTTGGATTTTTTATATAATCCTTGCATTCAATTAAGGTAATGTCCTTTTGTTGTTGAAGCATCTTACTGATTTTATAAATATCCGATATATATGAGCACGTAATCCGAATCCCCGCGATATCATGTATGTTTTCTTTAATAGACGCAATAGAATAGTCATACCCTTTACGATCGATCTTATTTAAAATGCTCTCAGGCGATTTCAACCGAGAGGAAACATGTTCAATTGGGTTGTAATCATGAATATATTTAAATTCTTGCTTTAAAATATTGATTTTAGTCATCATTTCTTCAATTGCAAACTTATACGGCATCATAAAACGTAAAAGTTCAACTTTCATATCTCTCAATTGTTCAATTCTAATACCTACAGACATAATTTGTCTCCCTTACTTAGAGTTAATGCGAGTTTTTGAAATCATGTTAAACTTCGTTCTGTGATTGGTTTCTTGCAGATTGACGCATTGACACCAAGCGATTGAAGCTTCTTAACGAGTTCTCGTAATGTTAATTTGTTCACTTCATTATTAGGTTTAGTTTTTGTCATGACATCATGTCACCTCACTGTCTCTATTTTATATGACACGGTGTCACTAATCAATAAAAAGTGACACATTGTCACATTTTGTTCACATGGTTCGAATATGTGTTACATAAACAGTGGTTTCGGATTCATCACAACTTATTTCACTAATGTCTGGCGGGTTCAACCGATGTTTCCGACTGGCTTTGCGAAATACTTTTGGCTTTGTCCGAATCAGTATGGAATTCGGACTTTCATAGCCGCACTTTTGCTCTAGCTGTCCAAATCAACTACTGATTCGGACTGGCATACTCTAAATCTATCTGGCTTTCAACGCAGCTGTTTGCTCCCTCCGTCCAAGTTAGCCTATATCCATATTCCAAAGTTCAACTTAAACACAATAAAAAAAGCGCATCCAAACAACATTTGTTTAGATACGCCTTTACCGTAATTTTTGCTCTATATTACTCCAACCTATAAAGCCGTACTTGTCTTTTCCACGACGGTTTTCTTTTCGGCTAGTTCGGGGTGTGCTTTTCGAACAACACTCGGTCTCGTAAGAATAAGTACAACCACAATTAAAACGGCGGCTGATGTGATTAAGATATATTGACCTGGTAGAACGTCGTATAAATAGCCGAAAATAATCATTCCAAGTGGCATTAATGCGACGGCCATAGATTCCAAGATCGAAAACACTCGGCCTTTGAAGTCATCGTCAATCATCTTTTGCATCATTACTTGAATTGGAGTATTAACAACGATAATCATTGAACCAAATGTAAACATCGCGATGAAATAGTACGCGAATACGGACCAATACGATAATGAGATGATTAGAGGAACGGACATCATTCCCATCATAACCCCCATCCCGATAATACCGCGTTTTGAGACAAGGAACGGAAACTTCACTTCTTTTCGAACGGAGAAGTAGATCGAGAATAAGAGCATACCTACTGCAAATGCCCCTTGTGTGAATCCAAAATGCTGTGATTCTAGTTTTAGTTTTTCAATCAGAATGAACGAGTACCCCACTTCAAATGCACCGAATAGAAAGTTCACGATTAACGAGATCCAAATCATGATCATGAGGACCTGTTTGGTTTTTAAATAGCCAATACCTGCTTTCATGCTTTGCCACATTGTTTCCTTCAGTTCTTGTTCTTCTTTCACCTTTCGTTTTGCGAACAGATTGAAATTCATCGTCGATTCTAATAAAACGGCAAGAACGGAAGCGGCAATATACATCCCTAAAAATACTTCCATAGTAACGGTCCCATATAGGAGACCACCAACTGCTGGGCTTCCAATCGCTGCAAATGACATGGAGATTTGGTTCAATGACATTGCTCGTTGAATTCGATCCTCGTCGACTAAACCTGTTACCGATGAAGTAAACGTGACGCCTGTAAATGAAGTTGCGATCGATAAGACAACAGTTGTTGTGTAAATCGCAATCAGTGATAAACCATAGGTCATGCTGACGATGAGTAGCCCGACGATGGCTAGTGTTGTAACGAGTTGTGAAATAATAATAATTTTTTTCCGAGAATATTTGTCCGCCGCATATCCTGCAAGCGGTGCCACAAGTGCCCTAGGCAAAAGATTACAAATCAAATTTGTCGCAAAACTTGTCGCAGACCCTGTTAGTTGAAGTATATAAAAGCTAATTGCGAATGCGTAGACTTGTGCGCCGAAGGAAGAAATGAGTTTACTAATTGTGAATGTAAATAAATGATACGTTGCCCGTTTGAGCTTTTGTTGTTCATTCATGTGAAATCCCCCAAACCAGAAAAGTTTAATTTAATTAAACAAATCATATCATCAAATTTCTTTCTTTTCAACAAAAAGTTTAATATAATTAAACAAAATAACAAAAAGCGGCAGGCGCCTAGAAATTAGATCGTCGACTACCTTCTACCACGTTTTTGTGCAGGTACAGTCATTAGAAGAAAACCAACCCCCACTCGATTGGATTAAACCAATGATCTAACGGCGCCGTGCGCTAGACAAATAAAAAAATAGGGAGTGTCCCACTCAACATGCTTGGCGAACGAATACGCAAATTACGCAAACAGAAGAAATTAACATTAGAAGAACTAGCAGGTAAAAAACTAACAAAAGGCATGCTAAGTCTCATTGAAAATAACAAAGCAAATCCATCGATGGAGAGCTTAACCTATATAGCAGAACGATTAGGAATTGAAGTATCCGAGCTTCTGAATGAAGTGAATTTCGATGAATTAAGGGAAACATTAGAGGAAGCTGAAACGATATATACAGTGGATTATAACGAAGATGAAGAGAAATATAAAAAACTAAAAGCCCTCATTGAACCAGTGGTTCCGCAGTTATCTCAAGGGTATGAAGCCGCTCGATTACTCGAGCTATATGGATATAGCCTTTATTGGGAAAAGGAGAAAAATTGGCAGGAGCCGCTGGATCGCGCTGCCATACTGTATGACAAAATGAATGTGACAACTAGAAGAGTGAATATTGCGCGTTTTCGAGGACTTGTCTATCTCATCAACTATCAATATGATGAAGCCCTAAAAACCGTCCTTCACGAACGGAAAGAAATTGAAAAAAATCATGTCTATTTAGACCCAGTCTCTCGATTAGACCTAGATTATCATGAAGCCGTCCTCTACTTTGCTGTAGGAGATACAGATTCTGCAAAACGAGTGATGGATGAAGCCATCGCATTTTCGAAAAAAAATAAAACATTTTATTTAATTGACGATTTATATAGATTGGCGGCTGCGGATGCCATGATGGCTGGTGACCGTCCACTGCATGAGCATTATTTAAAAAAATTGAGACAGTATGCGGAGTTTTCTGAGGATAAAATGTCAAAGGTGGCGGCTGAACTCTTTTACATTGAATCGCTTAATTCAGTTACACATGATTATCAAAAAGCACTCCAAATGGTTGATACGTTTATTGAAGATCCAGAATTCCAACAACAACAATTTAAGGAATGGTTTTTTCTCGAAAAAGGAAAAGCACTTCGTGGGCTTGGTCGATATCAGGAAGCAATAGAATATTTCGACCAAGTAGAAATCCCAGATTACCACCATCATCCATTTGATTTGTCTCAATTTTATTTAAAAGAAACACATAAAGCACTCTGCCTAGTTGAGTTAGGTAAACGAGATATGGCGCTCCTAGCAGCGAAAAAGGCTGTGGATTTGTTTGACCATTTGCCAAATTCACCTTATAAAGAATTTAGCATAGAAACTTATAAACAAATTTCTTCAACTAAATAATCAATCAACAAAAAGGTATTTTTCCCAGAAGAAAAATACCTTTTTATGTTAGTCTGTAAGCTCTAAAGCTGTTTTTGTAATGGAGAGATCACTTTGAAGTTGTTCACCTAAATCACCAGGGTGATACATCCCATTAGCAATCATGTAATCGGAAATGTTTTTATGGGTTTCCACCGCATGACGAAGCTGTTCGCGCAGAACTTGCCTTACTCTCGGTGTAGATACTTCCGTAATCGCAAATGCCAGATTCCGAACACTGGCTTTTGCAGAAATTAGACAATCTGTTGCAATCACCTGATCGGTCATCCCGCCCATACCGATTAACTTTTTAAAAATATCATTCATTGTCTTCTTTGCTCCTATCTGTAATCAATTCCTGAAGTTGAGTGATAAATCTTCTTCCTGATTCAACATCATTCGTTAAAATACTTTTTAACTGTGGGTCTTGAACGAGCCCACTCATCGTAAATGCTTTCGTGACACATAAATTTTTAAAGGTTAACAATTCATGAACCTCAAGGGTTTCGTGAAGCCCCATGTACTGTGTCAATTGTCTTCCCCCTTTCTCACTCTTCATACGCTTAGATTTCCTTTGGCTATGTTTCTTATCCCTTCTCCCCTCATACTAATTTTGGCAATCAATCTTTCACCATTTTTCACGTAAAATAGGTCATCCTAAAAATTAAAAAGGAGTGACGTTTCGATGAACCTTGATGCTCTCGGCTTCCATGAAACGATGGAAACCCATGAAATGATCAATTTTAAAACAATCTGCTTAGTGCGTTCGAAGCTTATGCAAGGCATTTGTTTTGATAATGATTTAAAAGCCTTGATGGAAAAGGATGTACACCAATCGATTGCAGCGATTGAAGAACTGAAGGAACTCTATGAAAAAGCACGAACAAATTCAGACAGAAGGTGAGAACGAATGAATCAAGATTACTTAGATCCCAAATATGCAGAAGGAATGCCTAAAATGGCAGACGCTTCTTTTGCAATGGATTTTTTACTATCGGTTAAAACTGGAATACGCTATTATGCCGTTTCCCTAACCGAAACAGCGAATCAAGAATTACGTGAAGCGTTGTATCGTCAAATGGAACAAGCGATTGATCTACACGAGGAGCTATCAGATTTAATGATTCAAAAAGGTTGGCTCTATCCAAATGATGTTGAAAAACAAATTGAGTTAGACCTGAAATCAGCAGACATGGCTCTTGCGATCGCCAGAATGGAGCTTTTCCCAATTGACACAGACAGACGTGGAACGTTTGCAACACCGAATAAATAAGGGGTAGGAGGAAAATTTAGATGAAGGCTGTTACATATCAAGGCATCAAAGATGTTGCTGTAAAAGAAGTCGACGATCCTAAAATCCAGAAAGCGGATGATATCATCGTCAAAGTCACAAGGTCCGCCATTTGTGGATCCGATTTGCACTTAATCCATGGAATGATTCCAAATACACCTGAGAACTTTATCATCGGGCATGAACCCATTGGGATTGTCGAGGAAGTGGGACCAGAAGTAACAAAGCTAAAAAAGGGTGACCGCGTAATCGTCCCTTTCAACATGGCATGTGGGAAGTGTTGGTATTGTATGAATGATTTTACAAGCCAATGTAATGAAGCAAATGAAAATGGAGAAATGGGCGGATTTTTAGGCTACTCCGAGACCACAGGTGGTTTTGCTGGTGGACAAGCAGAATATTTACGCGTCCCTTACGGAGACTTTACCCCTTTTAAAGTCCCAGAAGATAGTGAATTGGAAGATGAGCAACTTGTTTTATTGGCAGATGCTTCTTCCACCGCCTATTGGTCGGTTGACAATGCGGGCGTTAAAAATGGAGATACCGTTATCGTACTTGGATGTGGACCAGTCGGGCTCCTCGTCCAAAAATTCGCTTGGATGTTTGGTGCAAAAAGAGTCATTGCCGTTGATTATATCGACTATCGACTCCAGCATGCGAAACGAACAAACAATGTGGAAATCGTGAATTTTGAACGTGAAGAAAATGTGGGGAATTACCTAAAGGAAATCACGCAAGGTGGAGCAGATGTTGTCATTGATTGTGTAGGGATGGACGGAAAAATGACGCCACTCGAATTTTTGGCAACTGGTTTGAAACTACATGGCGGTTCAATGGGAGCAATCGTGACAGCCGCTCAAGCTGTCCGTAAATGCGGAACCATCCAAATCACAGGTGTATATGGAATGAGATATAATGCGTTTCCGCTTGGTGATATTTTCCAACGAAATGTTCAATTAAAAATGGGCCAAGCACACGTAATCCCTATCATACCAAAGCTACATGAACTCGTGTCTGAAGGTAAATTCGATCCAAAAGACATCATCACCCATGTTCTCCCTCTTGACCAAGCAAAACATGGATATGAAGTATTTGACACAAAGACAGAAGATTGTATCAAAGTTGTACTGAAGCCGCATTAATCGAAAGAGGAACTTGGCCAACATTTCCAAGTTCCTTTTCCCGTTTTTGATTATTTATTTAGAACTCATTTTTTGATATTATACATAAAAGAACAAGCATGATAGAAAAAAGGTGAAGAGAATGGAGTATCAAGTTTTACTTTATTATAAGTATATAGAAATTGAGGACCCACAAGCATTTCGAGATGCTCACTTTGAATTTTGTTCATCCCTCGGATTAAGAGGCAGAATTCTTGTAGCTACAGAGGGCATAAATGGGACCGTTTCGGGTACAGTTGAACAGACTGAAAAATATATGGAACATATGCGGAATGATCCCCGTTTTTCAGACATGGTTTTTAAAATAGAAAAAAGTGAAGGACATGCTTTCAAAAAGCTAAAAATAAAAGTGAAGCCTGAGATTGTTAATTTAAGTCTAGAAGAAGACTTAAATCCAAATGAGGTAACGGGGAAGCACCTTTCACCAAAGGAATTCTACGAGACCATGCAAAACGAAGATGTGATTATCCTAGATGCAAGGAATACGTATGAGTATGATCTTGGCCATTTTAAAGGCGCGATTCGACCAGACATTGAAACGTTCCGTGAGCTGCCAAAATGGGTGGAAGAGAACTTAAGCGAACACAAGGATAAGAAAATTTTAACCTATTGCACAGGCGGCATTCGTTGTGAGAAATTTTCTGGTTTTCTTGTCAAAGAAGGATTTAAAGATGTTTCTCAGCTAGAAGGCGGCATCATTACGTACGGGTACGACCCAGAAGTAAAAGGTGCGCTTTGGGACGGAAAGTGCTATGTGTTTGATGAGCGCATTTCGGTACCAGTCAACCGTACTGGTGAAGAAACAGTGGTCGGAAAATGCTATCATTGTGGCAAACCTGAAGAACGCTATGTGAAATGTGGAAACCCTGAATGTAACAAGCATTTGTTACTATGTGAAGACTGCGAGCATGAGCATTACAGAGCATGCAGCAACGAATGCAAAGAGCACCCTCATAACCGATATGTAAAAGAACATCAGTTAGCGTAAGAAATAAAACCTGCTCAGCACACATTTGAGCAGGTTCTATTTGATAGCTGTAACATCGGTATCTGAGTTTGCATACGCTTCGATTTCCTCTGAGTTAAAAAACACTTTTCCGTGTTCTTTCTGTTGTGCCACTTTATACATCGCTCTAGCAACCGTTTTTCCTTCGATTGCTCGATATTTTTGAAGTGGACCTACAAACATGAACTTGACAGTCTTAAACAGGATCGCACCGATTTGTTCTCCTAACCGAAATTCATCTCGCTTACCAAGTAAAAGAGATGGTCGAAAAATCGACAGGTTCTTGAATCCTATTTTTTGAATTCTCTCTTCAAGTTCCCCTTTCATTTTCGGATAAAACAACCTAGCATTCACATCGGCATTCATGGAACTTACCACCAAATAGTGCTTTGCCCCAATTTCTTTCGCGATACGTGCGATCTCAACTGGATACAAAACATCAATTTTCCACATCGCTTCTTGAGTCTTTGCCTTTTTAATCGTAGTACCTAAACAGACAAACACATCATCAACCGCAAAATAGGTTTTGTATTCATCAAGATGATCGAAATCAACAATCACCTCAACTAACTTTGGATGTTCGATTTCAAGCGGTCTTCGAACAAGAGCATACACTTTTTTATATTCAGGTGCCTTCACCAAAAACTGTAACAGTTCATTCCCTATTAACCCAGTTGCTCCTGCAAGTAAGGCTATTTTCCCTTCCACGTTTCCACCTCCATTTTATTTCGATAAAAACAATTTGATTCTCACACAAGTATACCCGTATATTTCATAAATAGCATTCAACGAGATTCATAAGATTAGGATAGTTTTATAGGACATTTAATGGTAGAATAGGCAATAAGCACCATTTCAATCTATAAATGTATATATTTTTCAACATTTTTAGTAAAAAAACCCAAAGTAGTAAAATCTGTACTATAATAGAATCATCTATTTTCTAACTATTTGATATATTATAAAATCTTACTACTTTACGTTGAAGGTGACCCATGGAAATTACAAAGCATTTATTATTTAACCTTGCATTACTTATCATTATATTATTTATCGGTTTAATATGGTTTGAACGAAAAAGAAACTTTAGAATATCAAAAGCAGAGGCACTAGTAGGGTGTATTGTGCTTTTATTAGTTTGCGTTACATTTTCCTTTAAGCCGTCACCCTCGTTTCACTATGACCTCCGAATAATTCCAGTTATAATCGGTGGACTGTATGTTGGTGTTGGTCCATTTGCATCGATTGCGCTCATCATCATTCGAGCGTTTTATGGCATAGATACGGGATTCTATGCTACTCTTATCACCTATTTATTCCTTGGCTATCTCTTATGGAAGCTCTACCCATGGTTTTGGAAACAAAGCTCGAGTAAGAGAATATGCATTTCGGTTTGCATTACATTTGTTTTTTCTATCATAACTGTATCAGCGATGCAAATTACCACACCATCTCAAAACCCTTTTGATGCTTGGTTTGCTTTTTCTATTATTCCACCGCTAGGAATCGGAGTTTTATCCTATTTCATTGAATTTGTTCGAAAGAATCTACTATTACGTCAAAGGGTTTTAAAGACGGAAAAGTTACGGGCTGTCGAACAAATGGGTGCAGCCATTTCTCATGAAATTAGAAATCCATTAACAGCTGCGATGGGATTTGTGCAATTGTTAATGTCTAATAATCTTCCACGACATAAACAAAATGAATACCTGTATATTATAAAAGATGAACTAACTTCTGCTGAGCAAGTCATTCAAGACTATCTTACCTTTTCAAAACCAGCTTTAGAAAAGATTGAAGTTCTTCATGTAAAACGAGAACTACAGCAAGTCTTGTCCATCTTAAGACCAATTGCGAATCAAAACTCAGTCGAAGTTATTACTAATTTTGCCTTGATCGGTTCCATGGCTGGCGATCGCCAAAAATTTCACCAATGTTTTATTAACGTCATGAAAAATGCAATTGAAGCCATGCCAGGTGGGGGTCGATTATATGTTGAAACAAAATTTGATCGCTCACATATCACCATTACAGTAAGTGACACAGGCGTAGGGATGACAAAGGAACAGATTGATAGACTTGGAGAGCCCTATTACTCTACAAAAGGTTCAAAAGGAACAGGCCTCGGCATGATGGTTGTCTATAGCATTGTAAAAGCAATGAACGGAACCATTCGAGTTACCAGTACAGTTGGAGAAGGAACAGAATTCACATTCAACTTCCCTTCTATTCAGTACATAAGCGAGACTCACGAATTTCAAAAAGATAATGTCGGGTCTTAAACCATTTATAATGAACAAATAGGCTTAGAGGAGCATTTCCTCTAAGCCTATTTGTACTTTATAAGATTATCGTTATGTTTGTTGGAAAAACAACGTCTTTGCAAGGGGATTTGCGGATTCGCTCATGCTTTTGCGCGCTCACTCAAGTATTTGCGCTTTCACCCTTTGTACATGCCCCTGTCAAATAGACAGTTTAAAAACGCACAAAATTAAGCTACCTGAGTCCTATATTCAACAGGACTCATTTCTAATTTCGTTTGAATACGTTTATTGTTATAATAGTTAATGTAAGCTTCTACTGCTTGTCGTACTTCAATTACTGTTTCAGGTTGGCTGAAACAAAGCATTTCACATTTCAAATGCCCAAAGAAGTTCTCAATACATGCATTGTCCCAGCAGTTGCCTCTGCGGGACATAGATTGGGTAATACCCATATCTTGTAGTCGCTTCATATACCGATGGTTTGTGAATTGAGTGCCTTGATCGCTATGCAAGATCGCTCTTTTCTCAAACCCTCTTTTTTTCAGGTCATCTAATGCCCTATATACTAGTTTCATCCCCTGATTCGTTCCGATTGAATAAGCAACGATCTCCCCATTGTATAGATCTTTTATTGCACATAAATAGATCCATTTCTGAAAACTTTTTTTCACTTCAATATACGTAATATCAATCGCTAATTTAATTCCTGGTCTTATCGCATGAAAATTTCTATCCAATATGTTCGTTATTATTCCATTTGGTTGAGGTCTATTTTTGAACCTTTTTCTGCGAATTTTACATTGTATTCCATATTTGCGCATGATTCTTGAAATACGTTTCTCATTTACAATCAAACCATATTCTTTTTTCAATAAAAGTTTGATTCGCTTTCTACCAACAGTTCCTCGATGATCTGTAAATATCTTATGGATATAAAGAAATAAAGACTCATCAATCCTATCCTGATTATTGTTTCCATTCCTTTTTAACCATTTATAATAACCAGAACGTGATACCTTCGTTATTTCCACCAATTTTATTACTGGATATTGGGTTGAATACGCATGAATAAAAGCGTATTGTTCTTCTTTATCGTTCACCCCCTTTTTAGACGCAACAACTTTTTTAAATATTCATTCTCCAACTTTAGTAATTCATACTTTTCTTCTAACGTTTTTGCCTTCTTACTCTTCCCCTGACTATTCGTCCCCCTTGCATCGTTTAAGGCAGAATACCCCTCGGCTCTAACCTTCTCTACCCAATCATATACTCTACGTTGATTTTTAATCTCGAATTTCTTAGCTAATTCAGCAGCTGAATGTCCCTCTAAAAACATCTCTACAACTTGTTTCTTTAAATCATATGAATAATTATTTTGAATTCTCATTTTATACACTCCCCCTAAACTAATGTAACACTAGAGAGTGCGTTTTTCTAAAATTGTCTACCATATAGGTACAATAACACAATGATTTGCGCTTTCACCCTTGTTTTTGCGCGCTCACACAATTATTTGCGTACACACTCAAGCTTTTGCGCGCTCACACCGGAATTTGCGCACTAAACAAATCTTTGCGCATTCACACTCGAATTTTGCAAAAACAGGCTTCTACATAGATATGCACACCACATAAGCAAAAGTAATACTCTTCCTCTACGAGTCATAACTTTTTCTAATATCAATATATAAAATATTAGTAATTTTCTAACATATAAGGTTGTTATATGATAAAAGTAAATAGATCGCAATGGAGGAGAAAAAATGGACATCAAAACTGATGTGAAAAAGCAATTTGGGCGAAGTGCTGCATCTTATGTTACAAGTGAAGGACACCGAAAAGGTGGGGATTTACAAACATTAGTCGCAATGGTGAATGCGACTGGTACGGAGCATGCTCTAGACATCGCTACAGGTGGTGGCCATACAGCCAATGCACTTGCTCCGATAGTCGGAAAAGTGACTGCGTTGGATTTGACACCTCAAATGTTAGCAGCTGCTGAAAAGTTTATCAGAGGAAATGGTCATGAAAATGTTGAGTTTGTTGAAGGTGATGCTGAAAAACTACCATTTTCAGATGAAACGTTTGATATTGTATCATGTAGAATCGCGCCGCATCATTTTCCAAACATTACCCGTTTCGTAAGTGAAGTATCTCGTGTATTAAAATCAGGTGGTCAATTTCTATTAGATGATAACGTTGTTCCTGAAAACAACGAATTCGATGAGTTTTACAACACTGTTGAAAAAAAGAGAGACTACAGTCATTTCCGTGCCTGGAAAAAGACAGAGTGGATTCAAATGCTTGAAAGTGAAGGTTTTGAAATTCAAGAACTCTACCGTTTCGATAAGCCGTTTGATTTTGAAAGCTGGGCCGACCGCATGCATTTGTCAGACTCTGAAAAAGCTGAATTAACGGATTATATGGTAAACGCCTCTGACAAGGTGAAACAAAAGTTTCGCATTCAAATCGAAAATCAAAAAGTCATTACCTTCCAAGGGGAAGCCGTTGTGTTAAACGCTACGAAACTATAGATGTGTCTAGACTATTGCATTTCAACCCTAATTGAAGACATTTTTTCAGAAGCAAAAGCAGTGAACTTCCGTTGAAATCCACTGCTTCTAATCTGTTTTATAATGCATAACAATGATTGAGCGGTCCACTGCCTTTACCAAGGTCAAGGCCAGCTTCGATTGCCCCAGTGATGTAGCGTTTTGCTTCCTGAATACTTGTTTTGATGTCCTCTCCGTTTGCTAGATTACATGCAATTGCTGATGAGAGTGTGCATCCAGTACCATGTGTATTTGGGTTGCTAATTTTCGCACCTGGGAACCACGTAAATTCTCCCTCACTATATAAGAGGTCATCTGCCGTATCTTCAAGATGGCCACCTTTTATTAGAATGGCGCCCTTATATGTTTCCGACAATTTTTTGGCAGCCACTTGCATGTCTTCCTTCGTACGAATTTCCATCCCTGCAAGAGCTTCTGCCTCATGAATATTTGGTGTAATAATCGTAGCTAATGGTATCAAACGAGTGATTAAAGCATCCATTGCTGAGTCACTCAATAACTTACTTCCACTTGTCGAAATCATTACAGGATCCACCACAATATTGGAAGGTTGATATTGTTCCAGCTTTTCTACAATTTTATGAATAATGCCAGGTGAAGAAACCATTCCTATTTTTACACTATCAGGGAAGATATCCGTCATAATAGCATCTAATTGCTCGCCTACAAATTCAGGTGTAGAATCAAGCACTCCCGTTACCCCCATTGTATTTTGAGCTGTTAAAGATGTAATGGCGCTCATCGCATACATTTTATGGGCTGTAATGGTTTTAATATCTGCTTGGATACCTGCTCCCCCACTACTGTCAGATCCTGCAATCGTCAACACCTTTTTCATCCTCTATCTCTCCTTTACCATTTCAGTTGAAAGCTTTCGTAATTCTTCCGTTGCTGCGGTGATATCTGATTGTGCAAAGATCGCCGATACAACGGCAACACCATCTACCCCACTTCCAGCTAAATCTAGAATATTCGTTTTCGCAATTCCACCAATTGCCACAACTGGAATCGAAACACTCTTGCAAATTTCTTGTACGGTTTCAAATGTCATTGGCTTGGCATCGTGCTTTGTACTTGTTGGGAAAACTGAACCAATTCCAAGATAATCGGCACCTGCTTTTTCGGCTGCAAGCGCTTGTTCCACATTTTGAGCGGATACCCCAAGAATTTTATCTGGACCAATCATTTCACGGACCTTTTCAACAGGTAAATCTTCTTGTCCAACATGTACCCCATCTGCATCACATGCTAAGGCGACTTCCACATTGTCATTAATAACAAAAGGTATGTTATAAAAAGAGGTGAGCATTTTCAATTCAATTGCTTCTTGTAAAAACTCATCATAGTCCAGATTTTTTTCTCTTAGCTGTAGGAAGGTAATTCCACCTTTAAGAGCTGCTTCTACTTGCTCAATTAATGTTTGATTCCCTGTCCAAGCACGGTCCGTTACTGCATATAACAACATCGATTCTTTATCTACTTTCAATGTTCATCCCACCTTGTAATTGTGTAAAATCTAACTTACTCATTGAATCAATTAAATATGTTCGGAAAGAAGAAGTACCACCATTCATCTCTTCATTTTTTTGATAAGCCAATTCCCCGCAATACCCCATGGCAGTTACAGCTGCAGCCGTACTTTTTAATACTTCCTGTGGGTTTGCTCCACAATAAGCTGCGATGACAGAAGATAGCATGCAACCTGCCCCTGTTATTTTTGACATCATCGGATGACCATTTCGAATCACGTATGCTTCGTCTGTATTGGCTACGATATCAATGGCGCCAGTGATGGCGATGACGGCACCTGTTTGTTGACTAACTTGTTTCGCGAAGTGGATCATTTCATCGATATTTTCCTCGTTGATAACGTCTTCTGCAGCTGCATCCACACCCTGTGTGTTTCCATTCCCTGCGTGTACCGTTTTGATTTCTGATAAATTGCCTCGAATGACCGAGAAATGAACCTCATCTAGAAGGCGATAAACAGTTTCTGTCCGTAATGTAGAAGCACCTGCCCCCACTGGGTCTAATACAACAGGATGGCCAATTTCATTGGCAGCTTTCCCTGCTATGATCATCGATTCAATCGTTCTCTCATTCAACGTTCCAATATTGATTACAAGTGCACTACAAATACGGGTAATATCCCCCACTTCCTTCGGATCATCCGCCATAATTGGTGAACCCCCACAAGCAAGCACCATATTTGCAACATCATTCACTGTCACATAGTTTGTAATATTATGGACGAGCGGTGTGTTCTCTCTCACATTAGCTACAATTTTCTCGAACATCTTAATTCCTCCAGACCAAATAAAAATGCGGTATACCTGAAAAGATATACCGCATGAATACACATACACATGATTCCCTACGTTGGCATTATCCAAATCAGGTTAAGGGTCAAAGCTACAATCCGCTTACTCTCAGCCCACCTGCGTGAGCTCCCCTACAAATATTCAACTGAACCTATTATAACACAACGTTGGGAAATGTGGGGAAACAAGGGGACGGTTCTTAAAGGGGACAATCGGAAGTTTTGCGCGAAAGAAGGCACATTGAACGGTTATGAACCGTTCAATGTGCCTTCTTCTTTTTGTGTGCTATTACGTAATACGCAAAATTTTTGATTGCCAAGAAGAATGAAGTCGCGGTCTCGGCCTATGGGAATTCATTCTTTGCTTTTCTCTTGTTCTTCGTGATTTCCTTGGTTTAGATCTGTAAAAAGTGTATTTTTTCATGGACAATTTGATATTTGGGCATACTTTCCCCCTCCCCATTTAAGCGGCTTTAAAAAAGTGTATTTGGTTTGAGGTTTTCAAGGTACTTCTTCTTTTTCTGAAACAAATGATTTAAGGTGTGAAACCTTACAAGATGGACATAACGTGACATCTTTCCCAGTAAGTTTAGAAATGATTTCAATCGTATTTAGTCCTTCAAAATCTGGTTTGTAACTGGGACTATTGGTTAATTTTCTACAGAGTGAAAGCTTTGTTTTTTTATTTCGGTTGGCAAGTAGTCCGTAATGTCTGATTTTTACTAATCTCTTCGGGAGTATATGCATTAAGAATCGCCGAATAAATTCTACACCTTTCATGGTAACCGTCTCTTTTTTACTCTTTTTTCGATAGTCTTTTACTCGAAATGTCACCGTATCTTTATTGATTGAAACAATCCGATTGTTAGAAATAGCGATACGATGAGTATAGCGACCAAGGTATTGAACCACAGCTAGGGGGCCCGAAAAGGTCCTTTTCGTGTAGCTGTACCAGTTAAGTGAATAACATTCATCTATTAAACTCTGAAACTTCCTAGGATTTTTATATTGTTTAGCGTCATTATAAAACTCGAGTAAACCAGATTCATAATATTGTTTTAAATAATAGAGATACTTTCCACGGAACTTTTTGGATAATACTTTTACTGGGATAAAGAACTTTTTACTCGAAGCACGCCACTGGTTTTGCTTAGAAAGCCCTCCTGCCATTACTACCGAGTGAATATGAGGGTGGTAATGCAAATTTTGACCCCAGGTATGTAAAACTGAGAACTGACCTATTTGTGCTCCTAAGTATTTGGGATCCAAAGAAAGTTCTGATAAAGTCTCTGCGACAGCCTTGTACATTAAATCATAAAGTAATTTCTGATTATGATAAATGACCATGTGTAGTTGTTCTGGCATGGTAAATACCACATGAAAGTACGGGGCGTTAAGAATATCCTTTTTTCTTTTATCGACCCATACTTCTTTGTTGACCCCTTGACACATCGAACAGTGCCTGTTGCGACAGGAATTATAACTTACTTGATAGTGTCCACATGTGTGACATGAGTAGGCATGTCCACCCAACTTAGATGTTCTACAGTTCATGATAGCTTGTGCTGCTTTGTATTGTTCTCTGGACAATCTGTATTTCTCCTTGTACTCTGGATAGAACTTTAAGAAAACTTCCTGAACGGTGTTCATACTTGATGATCTCCATGAGTATCCAAGGGACTCTTGATTCCCATAAGACTTTTAGAGGTCATGTGTAGGTACTTTTCTGTTGTAGTAAACCTTTTATGTCCAAGCATTTGTTGGATATACACAGGCTCTACACCATCCTCTAATGCATGCGTGGAAAAACAATGTCTTAAAGTATGCGAAGAAATATTCGTATCAAGTTTGAGTTGATCCCTAAGCCTAATAATCGTATTCTTAATACTTTTGACATGAATATGATCGGATGGATTTCTCCCTGGAAAAAGCCAGTCATTCGGTTTAAAGTTTTTTGTGAAATGTATTTTGAAATATTCTCGAAGCACTTTCAGTGCTGTTTCCGATAAAATGGTATACCTATTGGTATTGTGTTTTGCATTTTCAACACGAACTCGCATGGTCTTACTACAGATATCACTTATCTTTAGTTTGGCTACTTCGCTTACTCTGAGCCCACTTCCATAGATTAAATGAAGGATGGCTTTATGTTTTAAATTGTCGGTTGAATTTAATAGTAAGAAAACATCGTCTTTTGATGGGATGACAGGAAATTTTTGAATTCTTTTCATCCTAGGAATTTTTCTATTGTTCCAATCTTTGTCTAACACGTAAGTGTAAAAGAATTTAATAGATGAAATATAATTATTTATGGTTCCAGCTGAAAGGCCTCTATCTCTTTTGAGATAAAGGATGTATTGTTGGATATCCTCTACCGTCATATCTTCTACGGATTTATTTTGTTCCTGGAGGTAATGTAGAAAGGCTCTCATTCTACGCCAATAGGATTCTCTTGAAGAATCTGGGGTACCCTTAAGTTCAAAATACAGCTCGACTTGTTGTTCATACTGCTTCATGTAAGTTCCTCCTGAATGAAATTAATTACTTTGAATCGTAATAAAATCAACAATCAAGGAGGGCCTCTAAACTTAAGGAAAATATAGTAATATATTTTTTGTGAAATACGTGGTATAATCTTCATTAGAAAAAGTATGTCCTTTCTTGGATTGTTTGGTTTGGCGATTAAACAATACCACAAGGTACATACTTTTTCTATTTTTTTATGCTTTTTTGGTCTTAGAGGGCTTTTTTAGATCCATCGCGTAGCGATTTCGTTCTTCTCTTGTTTCCCTAATTTTTTCCTGTTCCAAAACAATAAAGCCTTTTATTTCTATATTTTAGCCTCTTTTCTAAAAGATTGTTGCTATTGGATAAAACCAACCTTTTGATTTCAGCGGAAGGTGGCGACTCCTCGAAAATGTATTCACATTTTTCTTCGTGCGTGGGTTGATTCAAGGAAGCTTTTCAAAGTCCTGCTCAGAAAAGCGTGAGACTTGAGACCCCGCAGGAGCGTTTAGTGACTTGTCCAGTTGCAGCGGCTAGAAACTCGAGAAATTTTAACTCCTCCTTCAGAGGCAAAATACAC
The DNA here is from genome assembly GCF_964021195.1 of Bacillus nitroreducens. Lineage (NCBI taxonomy): Bacteria > Bacillati > Bacillota > Bacilli > Caryophanales > Bacillaceae > Bacillus > Bacillus nitroreducens. The sequence continues at coordinate 286,722 of NZ_CAXHYI020000001.1, forward strand.
CTCTTTGTCGGAGTCTTCGACGCACAGGACGTGCTAGTGCCGACGTCGCCACAGGACGTGGCGATTTTAGTCGGCCAATTTTCTCGTTTTGAGTTCAAGCCGCCTCCACATTTCGTTGAGGAGGCTCAAGCCACGCCCGCTTAAAAGCGTCCACCTGCAGCGGAAATCAATTGTGTCCATAACAACAAAGTTTGCGAAAACAGCCATATTTTAAGAATAAAAACACAGAGCCTTCTCATTTTAAGCATCATCGATCAGCCTATATTATAAATATCCCATTGCTATCGAAATAATAATAGTGTATGATACATAGTATAAAATTAATACTGTATATCACATAGTATCAAAAATGAGGTGGGTGAATGAGTAATTTATTAAACTCATTAATGACAGAGCTTAGAAGAGGAACATTGACACTCGCGGTTTTAAGTCAATTACGAACTCCCCAATATGGGTATTCCCTTGTTCAATTATTAGAAGGATCAGGAATTGACATTGACCAGAGTACCCTTTATCCATTGCTTCGTCGACTGGAAAAACAAGAGTTAGTCACAAGTAGTTGGGACACAACCGAAAGCAGACCCCGTAAGTATTACATTTTAAGCGAATACGGGTTAGAAATCTTTTTGCAGTTAAAAGAGGAATGGATTCGAAATTCGAAAGAGCTATACAACTTATTAGAGGGAGAGGAAGATTATGAATCTGATTGATATCTACATTCAGGAAGTTACTCGTAGACTTCCCGAAAAAAGTCAGGAAGATATTGCACTTGAGTTAAGGTCCACTATCGAGGATATGCTGCCTGATGATTATACTGAAGATGATGTTAAAAAAGTGTTAACAAAGTTAGGAAGCCCAGCAAAATTAGCAAGCGGTTATCAAGATCGCCCGATGCACTTGATTGGTCCCCGCTATTTCGACGTCTATGTGACATTGTTAAAAATGATTGTCCCAATCGCTGCTGTCATTTCACTTATTTCCGTTTTTCCAGAATATTTCTGGGACTATCAAGGAGATGAAGCACTTCTTAACGTAATATTAGACCTGCTTGGCTTGGGGATTTGGAGAGTCTTTGAAGTTTCCGTTCAAACGTTCTTTTGGTTTACTCTCGTGTTTGCCATTATTGAAAGAGCAGATAAAGCTAAAGGTGATCAGCCAGTGACAACGAGTCTGAAAGAATGGGCACCAGACGATTTAAAATCAATCACCTATGTCCCGAAGAAAAAAGCTATTTCTAAATTTGAAGTTTTCGGGAGCTTACTATGGACAGCAATCTGGGCAACTCTTTATTTTTACGCGGATAAACTTATCGGCGTTTATGAGAAAGGTAGTAACGGACTTGAATTTGTCATACCTGCTTTAAATCAAGATGTATTAGATCGGTTCTGGCTACTAGTCGTACTCTTAATTGGGATAGAAATTGCAGTCGCTTTATATAAACTCATCATAGGGAAATGGACAAAAGCCCTGGCCTTCTCCCATACTGCGATGGAGATCATAGGAGTCATTGTGTTCATCATCCTACTCACACAACCTAATTTCTTAAATCCGGATTTTGTCACCTACATGACCAATGATTTATTTACCATGAACCCAAATCAATTCAACACCTGGTTCATCGTAACAGTCATCATGATCTTCATCATCTCAGCAGCAATCAGCATCTACGATGGCTTTCGTAAATCCCGGATTCGATAAATAAGAATGAAACATGGGGACGGTTCTCATGTTCGCCTATTTTTTTCCAAAAATCACAAAACAACGGGACTTTTCTACCGTTCCCCTGATTTTTTCACCCTATCAAACTCCTTCGATTAGTTGTCCTATTCTTTTTTCGAGAAGCATATAGATGAATAATAGATAGGGATAAAGGAGTTTGGTGAGGTTGAATAAATTTTTAGTTGCAATCGGAATCCTTTCTATTATCGTGGTGACAGGCATTATTGAAGCAGATGATGTCAATGAATACAAAACGACCATCTCTGTATCTGGTACGTTCACGGATGAGGAAGTTGAGGCAAACTCAGATGCAGAAGATCCGATCGAAGGGCTCATCCCAGAATTGGAGATGGAGTTTGTTGGTACGGAGGTTGTGAACGGAAACAAGGTTGACATCTTCCGAGAATATGAGATTTATCGCAATGAAGCGAATGAAGTGATTAAGAAAGTGCCAACCGACTATTACGAGTATTTAGAATACTGGAGATAAGATAAGGAGTTAAGACTTTTTCTCATGTCTTAACTCCTTTTTCTTTAACAACTTTCTACAAACCTTGCAAAGATTCGCTTTGAAATGTCATCCCCATTTGCAGCTAAGATTTCTGGATGCCATTGTACTCCTAACACAAAGTGGTGCCCTTTACTTTCGATTGCCTCAATGACACCATCTGACGCCACACCAGAAACCTCAAGAGGAGCTGGCACATGACGGACAGCCTGGTGATGGTACGTATTTACTTTAAATTCAGACGTACCTGCTATCGAAGCTAATAAACTACCATCCTTTGCTTTTACGAAATGAGCGAGATGAGACTTGGTTGCCTTCTGAGAATGTTGGAGGAGCTTGGTTTCGTGTTGGTCATAAATATCCTGGTACATATCTCCACCAAACGCGATATTTAAGATTTGGATCCCACGGCATACAGCGAGAATAGGCTTATCCGCTGCAAGAATTTCTGTTATTAATTTCGGTTCTAAGCTGTCCCTCCCTGGCGAAATCATTCCAAGCTTCGGATGTGGCTCCTCCCCAAACAACAACGGATCAATATCTCCTCCACCTGTTAAAAGAAGCCCATCGATTTTACTAGCAATCTGTGAAACTTCGTCATCAATCCCGATTGGCAATATTACAGGAATACCTCCTGCTTGTATAACCGCCTGAACATAATAATTTGACAACGTGTGTTTATAATCCAACTCAACATGTGAGGTCACACCAATAATTGGTTTACTCATGTAGATTCCCCCTCATTTTGATGAAAGCTCATCGATGTATTCAGCTAATGAATAAAGGGTATTTCCATTACGTCCAACAGTCGTTTTTGCAGTGATCATCGACTGTAGTATCGCTTCCTCACTTGCCTCAGCGACTGCTTGAAAAGCTTGATCTACATCATCTTCATGGATCGCTTTGTAGGTACGTATTTCCCCTTTGTTTTCATGACTAATTTGATTTGCCGTAGAAAACCCAATAAAAATATCTCCACTCCCATTCCCTATAAATGAACCTGTACGACTTAGTCCGACCGAGGACCGTTTGATGATTCGTTTTAACTGACGAGATGTAACTGGCAAATCGGTTGCTGTAATCATCATAATCGAACCCTTATCCCCATCTGTTGTCGTGGAAGGAAGTTTTGCTGTAATCTGTGATCCCACTCGTTTTCCATTTAGGCAAAACTGATCGATTTCTCCAAAATTGGAGAGGACCAACACCCCAACGGTATAAGTTCCATGGGTGTATGTAAGGGTCCTTGATGACGAACCGATTCCTCCTTTAAGTCCAAAGCATTTCATCCCCATGCCTGCGCCGATACTGCCTTCTTCAAAATCAGTTGTTGCCGTTTTCAACGCCATTTTAACATGTTCTTCTGTGATCGACTGTTTACGAATATTATTTAAAAACATATCATTGCACTCACCGACAACTGGATTTACCGTGCCTGTTGTGTCACCTATTTTCTTATTTTGCTTCAACATATACTTGATGAGAGAATCGGCGACAACTCCTACACTAAGCGTGTTTGTCAGGAGGATCGGTGTTTCAATCGTGCCAAGTTCATCGATTTGCAGTGTCCCCATCGTCTTTCCGAACCCATTCATAGCATATGAAGCAGCAACGACTTTATTGTTAAAAATATTTTGTTCATGTGGGAGAATGGCCGTCACGCCTGTTTGAATATCACCATTTGATATCGTTGCATGACCCACTTTGACACCTTTTACATCCGTGATTTTATTCAATGGACCTGTTGGTAAGGTGCCGATGTGAATTCCGTAATCTCGTACTCTTTTTTGCATATTTCGAAAACCCTTTCCTTAATTTGTTTGATTTTAGTATAGGCTAGATATGTGAATGGGGATAGTTACAAATGAGTATGAGTGGTCAGCCCCCTACCCACAATCGAATTAGTTGAAATCTTCTCTCTTATTCTATTAAAATAAAACTATCGTTTTAAAAAATAGGAGGGGAAGAAATGAAAGCGTTTGTACACTACAAAGTTCCTGGTTTAGAAGGAACATCCTATACTGATATTGATGAAACTGAACCCAAACAAGGAGAAGTAAAAGTCAAGCTTAAGAGTGCTGGCCTGAATCACCGTGATCTATTTGTTCTACACAGACATAAAGAAACAGAGCCACCATTAGTGATTGGTTCTGATGGTGCTGGAATCATTGAAGCAGTCGGTCCTGGTGTCGAAGGAATTCGAGTAGGAGACGAAGTGATCATCAACCCTTCTCTCGGCTGGAAGAAAAAGAGTGATGCTCCACCTGAGGGACACGAGATTCTTGGCTTACCCGATCACGGAACATTTGCTAAAAAAATTACCTTACCTGCAGAAAATGTAGCTCCAAAACCAGCTCACTTAACGTGGGACGAGGCAGGGGTATTATCGCTTGCTGCGATGACCGCATACCGTGCACTATTCACGCGCGCAAATGTCAAGCCAACTGATACGGTTCTATTACCAGGAATCGGTAGTGGAGCTGTGACCTTCCTATTATTATTTGCAAAAGCAATTGGAGCGCGGGTTATTGTAACCTCACGTTCAGAAGCGAAGTTGAAACACGCTCTAGAATTAGGAGCAGACGTTGCGATTAATAGTGATAATGACTGGAATGAAGCATTAAACGGAGAAAAAGTAGATATCGTGGTTGAAACCGTTGGAGCTGCAACGTTCCATAAATCTCTTGGTCAACTGCGTAAAGGTGGAAAAATAGTCACGTTCGGCGCTTCTGCGGGCGATACAGTGGACTTAAACATTCGCGAATTTTTCTATGGTCAATATACTTTACTTGGTTCAACCATGGCGAGTACAGAAGAATACAATGACATGCTTCAATTTGTCAATGAACATAAAATCAAACCAGTTATTGACCAGGTATTCCCACTGGAAAATACGGCAAAAGCCATGCAACGCATGGATGAAGCAGAACAATTTGGAAAGATCGTTATCAAAATCGAAGACTAATACAAACTGCACCCCAGGTAAGGGTGCAGTTTTTCATCGAAAATACCGCGCTAGTTTCTCCTTCATTTGCTCCTTGTTCTCCGCGAATTGTCGGTGACGATGGCCGTTTCCGCCAGAAGTATGCGGAAACCCATAAAGAATAGAGTCAGATGACACATAATCTTTTTGCGCTAGTTCATTAAACACGGCCGTCACATTGACCCCTAGTGGAATGATAAGTGGGTTTTGTAACATCCTTACTTCTTTTGTAAAACTATCCATGATATGTTTTTTTAACACATCAGTTTTTAACATCTTTGGTGTAGAACCGCTATAATTTTTCCCCTTATAAAAAACAGGATACCGAATTAACGACGCAGTTTGAACCAGGTGACTTGAAGATGAAAATAGCTGACTTGTTGATTCAATTTCTAAATAAGCATGCAAACCAAGTTCATCGAGCATTTGAATAAGGTATTTTCTCATTGGCCCTTCAAAACTTGAGTTTTTCTTCACTTGATGAAGGAGCTGTTCATCCGAAAAATCCCGATATTGTGGGTCAAGAACGGTTGAATACGATTTTTTCATTTGATGCAAGCCTGGAGTAATCCCCACGATCATGACCTTTGCCGCTTCATTTACATATTCAAATGGCGCATAATAAATTTCAAGTTGCTTTTTTTCATCCTTCTCCAATAAAAATGTCTCACTTTTTAGATCTTCCTCATTATAATTGAGTGGCAAGGATAATATTTTTTGTTTATATGTATCGAATTTTGAGTACGGTACGATTGCCACCTAAGTGCCTCCTTCTATACCAAGACCTTTTAAAAGAAATCATACATATAGGCTGGTCGATTTGGAATCATTTTCTCAAAAGCAGCAATTTGGCTTTCGCTTCCAGAAATCATTCCTGCTGCATATAAGTCTGTTGGACGTTGGTGCCCAAAGAGTGCCGTAGATAATGCGTTAATGGAAAGTGTTAGAGCCCCATTGCAATCCTCTGTCACTCTGACTTCACCATCTTTAACAAGGTATGTTTTTTCGTTCCATGTTGCATAACGATCTATAATTTGTAACTTTATCGTTTCATTATAGGCAAATGTATATTCTTTTAAAAATGCTTCAACATCTACAATTCGAACCATAAAATACGGATATACTTCTCGTTTTACCGTCTTTTGTCTCGATAATGCGAAAAATAAAGGCTCCTTTTCATAGGTCGTCATTTCAAGTTCAGTCACCATCGAATCATGCTGACATATATAATTCCATAAACCTCGACGTGCTTCAAAATCAACTGGGACAAATTCCTCAATCGTCATTTTATGGTCCTTAATATCATAGAGGATATACCCCGTTGGTTTATCGGTGGCATCATAATAAATCGCGATGCGCAGATCATCGACGACACTTTTCCACCAATCATCTTCACGGAGAAGCATCCCCGAGAATTGTGAAGCATATTGTGAATATATCTGTTTAAGTTCATGTAGATTTACAGTTTCAAAAAGAAAACGTTTCATCGTTCCTTCAGCTGGTTCCAGTTTGACTAAATCATTTCCCTTTATCATAGTCTTTTGACGATTGCTAAATAGCTCCCATCCATATTTTCGATAAAAGGACACATCAAATGGGTGGAGCATTGAAACCGTAAATCCTTGTTCTCGCATCGTCTCTAAAACATATGTAATTAGTTCCTTGACATAGCCTCTTCTACGATATTCTGGATATGTCGCAACACCTGCGATTCCACCCATCCTAAACGACTGCTCACCAACATATGAAGTGAGGGGGATAAGATGTAACTTTGCAGCTAACATGTGGTCTTCATATATCCCATAAATTTGATGCTTTTTTAATTTTCGGGAAATTTCACCTCGCTTTTCTTCAGGTACTTTATATTGAAACGCATATTCAGATAATTGAATTGAATCGACAAATCGATCCTCTGTAATTCTCTTAATTGTCATATTCCCAACCGCTCCTCTATTTGTAGTACGTAAAAATCCATGGTTCTTCGTTTACTCACAACTTACATTGCCATGATCTAAGAGATGTTTCGATTCAAATACAACTGCTCTACCTTCATCCATACATGTTTCCGCGAATTCCATGTTCAGTTTATGGTCCGCACTTATGTCAACTATTTTTAAAACAGCGAATGTAATGATCAATAAACTCCCTACAATAGCAATAAGGAGATTTTGCATACGCTTATCCATTACGTTCACCCCTTTTTTAGGTTAACATAGTTATTTTTTCATTGAAATTGATATCTGATTTTTTCCGCAATTTTTATAAAAATATTTTTATAGATTTTCCTTTTTCTAAGGTGTAAGATAATAACACTAACACTGGGGAGATGGTAAAAAATGAAGAAACCAATCGTCTCTGCCATCGTATGTCTGTTTGCGATCATGTCTTTCGCAGCCACCATTACGCATTCTCATTCATTTAAGTCACCAGACATCCAAGAAAATACGATTATGAGTAGTCATGCTTTAGACGATGATCTCCCATTCTCTGATGATGGGAAATTAAAAGTACCGCTTGTGTCTTTGTTTACCACCCTAGTATTACTAATCCTAGTAAAGCATAAAAACAACGATGTTAATCAATCCACGCACCATTTCAAATGGATAACGCCTATCTTTTATCAATCGAATTATGTGGTAAATGCTCTTTGATTTTTGACTTCTAAAAAAAATCAAGGAGGAATGAGTATATGTTATTCAGATTTATAATGATTGGATTATGTTCTGTAACGGTGACGAGTTTATTCATCTTTCAAGGAATTGAAATCACACAAGCTTTTAAAGACTTTTTTACAAATAAATAAAAATAAAAACGAATGTAGAATCGAATGTCTACATTCGTTTTTTGTATCTTACGTTTTTCACTGTGTTGTTCGAAGAAGTACAGTAGGTTAATTAAAAAAGTTGGGAATACGGTAGGTTATGTGCTTTTGCCACTTCCTCATACACTACTTTTCCTTCAATGACGTTCAGTCCCTTTTGTAAGGATTTATTTTCTGCAAAGGCTCGCTCATAACCTTTGTTGGCAATCTGAAGAATGTAAGGAACGGTTACATTTGTGAGTGCGATGGTAGATGTTCGAGGCACAGCACCTGGCATATTTCCAACCGCATAATGAACCACACCGTGTTTTGTATATGTAGGATTGGCATGTGTGGTAACATGGGTTGCGGTTTCGAATATACCACCTTGGTCAATCGCTACATCGACAATCACAGATCCTTCCTCCATTAAACGAACCATTTCCGTTGTGACTAATTTCGGAGCTTTAGCACCTGGAATGAGGACAGCCCCAATGACTAGATCCGAGTCCGCTACCGCTTGACCAATCGTCATTGGATTCGACATTAGAGTTGTAATAGAGTTTCCAAAAATATCATCTAGCTCTCGTAACCTTGTCGGATTGACATCGATAATAGAAACATGTGCACCTAGACCTATAGCGATTTTTGCCGCATTCATTCCGACTACCCCACCACCAATAATGGTGACTTTTCCACGTCCTACTCCAGGTACACCACCAAGGAGAATGCCTTTTCCGCCTTTCGATTTTTCAAGGAAGGATGCTCCAATCTGAGTGGCCATTCTACCTGCAACTTCGCTCATTGGAGTGAGTAAAGGAAGACTTCTATCCTCTGCTTGCACCGTTTCATATGCAATCGCCACCACATTTTTTTCTATCAAATGTTGTGTTAACTCACGATCGGCGGCTAAATGTAAATACGTAAATAGAATCAATCCATCGCGTAAAAATGAATATTCCTCTTGAATGGGTTCTTTTACTTTGATAACCATATCGCAAGCCCATGCATCGGCCGCATTTGGCACAATCGTCGCTCCTGCATCAATATATAATTCATCCATAAAACCTGAGTTCATGCCCGCACTCGTTTCAACAAAAACTTCATGTCCATGTTGAACGAGTTGCATGACACCAGCAGGAGTCATGGCCACGCGGTTTTCGTTATTCTTCATTTCCTTTGGTACGCCAATTCTCATTCCCATCCATCCTTCTGTTTCTTTTTTCTTGGGAAAAACACCGGAATCTTTTTCAAATCAGAAAAAGATTGCGAGTGTTTCCTTTTATCTCCAGTATATCCGACATGAGTATGTCAATGCATTATTTTTTTAAGTACCTCTTACAACGCTTTAATTTCTTCGATAACGGTACGTTGAACAAACTCTAACTCATCCTCAGAAATAGACAATGGAGGTGCGAGAGTCAACACATTATTGTATCCAGCAGCGGTTGCGCCATTTTTCCCGATAATTAGTCCTTTTTGTAGACAACCAGCAATGACTTTATTTACTTGGCTTACTTCAATTGGTTCCTTTGTTTCTTTATCCTTAACAAGTTCAATTCCCATTAAGAGGCCTTTTCCGCGAATGTCTCCTACATTCGGATGATCCGTTAAAGCAACTGTGAGAGCTTCTTTTAATTGATCACCAAGTTGTTGGGAACGCTCAAAAAGCTTTTCGCGTTCCATGATTTCTAGGTTTTTAAGGGCCAATGAACATGCAGCTGGATTTCCTCCAAATGTATTAATATGTCGGAAGTAATCATATTCCTCCGACCCTTTAAACGCATCATAGATCTCTTTCTTAACAGCTGTTGCGGATAATGGAAGGTACGCACTTGTAATGCCCTTTGCCATTGTAATAATATCTGGCTTCACGCCATAATTCATAAAACCAAATGGTTTACCAGTTCGCCCGAATCCACAAATCACTTCATCCACAATTAATAGTGCACCGTGCTTTTCACATACTTCTTTTACTCCCGCCATGTAATTATCAGGAGGCACAATGACACCACCGCCTGTAATGATTGGTTCCATGATGACCCCGGCAATGGTTTCGCTTAACTCCCATGTCATGACACGGTCGATTTCTTTGACGGATTGGAGGTCCGATGCTTTTGTCTCCTTCTTATCTTCTGAACGATATAGGTCGGGTGGTGAAACATGAAGAAAGCCTGGTGCGAGTGGTTCATATTTATATTTCCGTTGCGCCTGACCAGTTGCCGCGAGTGAACCCATTGAATTCCCATGATAGGCTCGATAGCGCGAAATAAATTTATAACGAGAATGTTCCCCTTTTTGCTGATGGTACTGCCTTACCAGTTTAAAAGCGGTCTCATTTGCTTCTGACCCACTATTAGAGAAGAATATAACATACTCGTCTCCAAGCATCTCATTGAGTTTTTCCGCGAGTTTAATCGCTGGTTCGTGACTATGGGTTAACGGAAAATAGGCCATTTCTTTTAACTGCTCATAAGCTGCCTCTGCTAATTCTTCTCTTCCATATCCCACATTTACACACCAAAGCCCTGACATAGCATCAAGATACCGTTTGCCTTGATGGTCTGTTACCCAGGAGCCTTTTGCTTGCTTCATGATTAGAGTCGCATTAGGATTATAAGGCTTCATTGAATGCCATACATAATCCTGATCCTTAGTTAAAAGGTCATCACCATGAGTCACTTTTGTCATGACCCACCAACCCCCTTCATCATTAATAATCAAAACGTGAAGTAATCATCTTTTTACGCGTATAGAAATTCACTCCATCCTTACCATTCACATGGAGGTCACCATAGAAGGAATCCTTCCAACCTGAGAATGGGAAGAAGGCCATCGTAGCTGGTACTCCGACATTAATACCAAGCATACCCGCTTCTGCTTCTTCTCTAAATTGTCTTACCGCTCGTGCATCCTTCGTATAAATGGTAGCGCCATTCCCAAAACGTGATTTTCGAATGTAATCAAGCCCTTCGTCTAAATCCTTTGCTCGTAAAAGACTTAACACAGGAGCAAAGATCTCTTCTTTCGCAATCGTCATATCAGGGGTTACATGATCAAAAATCGTTGGACCCAAAAAGTTTCCTTCTGGCATTTCATCCATTTCTTTTCTTCCATCTCGAATCAGTTGCGCCCCTTCTTCGAGTCCTTTTTCTACATACCCAAGTACTTTGTTAAGATGTGATTCCCGAATAACAGGTGTTAACAATACTTCATCATCCATTCCATTCCCAATGGTTAGCTGATCAGCTGCCTCTTTCAACGCAGAGACAAACTTTTCTCCATCTCCCACAACGACAACAGCACTACAAGCCATGCAGCGTTGTCCTGCACTGCCAAATGTAGAACTCATGATATTTGCCACCGCTTTATCCATATCCGCATCTGGCATGACAATATGGTGGTTTTTTGCACCCGATAAAGCTTGAACTCGTTTACCTTGGCCAGCCGCGCGCTCATACACATATTTTGCAACTGGTTGCGAACCTACAAAAGAAATCGCATTAACATCAGGATGATCTAACAAGCCATTGACAACATCATGTGCTCCATGAACGACGTTTAAAACTCCTTTCGGTGCACCTGCTTCCGTAAATAATCGCGCAATCTCGTTTGCAAGGATTGGTGTTCGCTCTGATGGCTTTAATACAAATGTATTACCACAAGCAATTGCTAATGGGAACATCCACATTGGCACCATCATCGGGAAATTAAAAGGTGTAATTCCACCCACTACCCCTAACGGATAACGGAACATTTCTGAATCAATATCCTCTGCGATGTTTGATAAGGTCTCTCCCATCATTAACGTTGGTGCACCTGCTGCAAATTCCACGCATTCAATTCCGCGTTGAACCTCACCATATGCTTCTTTATAGGCTTTCCCATTTTCTTGGACAACAAGTTTTGCTAGTTTTTCATGGTTTTCCGTAAGTAAATAATGATACTTGTATAAAATCCTCGCTCGCTTTGGAACTGGCGTATTTTTCCACGTTTTAAATGCTTCTCTTGCCGCTTTTACAGCTAAGTCTACATCCTCTTTTGAAGAGAGTGGCACACGTACGATTGTTTCCTTTGTAGCAGGATTCGGTACCTCTAGTGTTTCAGTTCCTAGAGCCTCCACCCATTCCCCATTTATATAGTTTTTTAGAATTTCTGTTTCTTTTTTCACTACTGACATTTTGTACAGCCTCCTTTACGTAATAACATGACTTGAAATCGCGATTCTATAAGTTTATTATCCGTTAATTTGAAAGTGCTTTCATTAGACAAAATGTAAAATAGCGCTTTGTCTTTTTTTCACATTTTGATAAGTCTATCTTGAAAGCTATAAAACTTCATTTTTCTCTGCTAATTGATTAGAGGATACTAAAAATTCATAGGATAAAATCATAAATTCAATTGCCAATCGTTTTTCGTGATTCATGAAATCTGAGCCTAGAAGCTTTTCTAGTTTTTGAATGCGGTGATATAACGTTTGCCTTACGACAAATAAACGCTTGGCTGTTTCTTGCTTTGAACCGTTACAAGCTAGATACGTTTTAAGGGTTTCCATAAGCTTTCCATTGTATTTTTTATCATAGGCAATCACAGGTTCTAAATACTCAAGAACGGCTTCCTGTAAATCAATATGTCTATTAAGTAAGGATATGAGTCGGAAAATATGTAAATCATCATAAAAATAACTTTGTGCTGGAGTGGACATACGATCTTGAATGCGGATGGTTTCGATCGCCGATTGATAGCTTTTATGCAGGTCGATTAATTCTTCTACAAATTTTCCGATCCCAAATACTGGCTGCTCTTTCCCACTTCCTATTTGTAAATCCGAGTCTAGCAACCTTTGGATTCCTTCTTGAACTCTCTCCTTCCAGGTCGTAGGGTTTCGTTCATTGAGTAAGATAAGCACAACGGTATTTCGTTTTTCGGCAACAAATAGAGTAAAGCCTTGAATCTCAAAAATGGAACGAATCAGCATTTTAAAATACGTTAAATCATTGGTTGTAAAATCGTTATTCGAATCCATTTTACAAATACAGGCAACAGCTCCTTTAGGATTACTCGTTGATGATGTAAGGGCTAAATATTCTTTGATCGATTCTTCGTTTTGTTCACCTTCCAACCAATCATTTATCCATTCTGTTTCCTCTACCTTTTGTTTTTCCTCCACATACATCTCTCGTAAAAATAGTTGTGCTAGAGCGGTTGCGGTTCGATCCAAAATCAGTTGATCAAATTCGGTTAACTCTCTTTCCTCCGAGATGATTACCAATTCTGCATAACGTTCACCTAACAGATGAATCGGAATTTTTGCGATATGAGGAGAATCTGTTGATTGTGTTACAAACATTTTTACTAGTTGCTTTCGTTTTTGACCTGTCACTTCAGGAACAAATTGTTTTTCTCCGTTTGTAAAATGAATGATGGCTTGTACTTGAAGATAGTTTCGAATAAATTTAAGAATCTCGAGATAATGATCGATCGATAAGAGTCGTTTATTTAATGCTTGTGAGTAACTTTCTAGATTAGAAATCATCTGATATTGACGATTTATCAGGAGTCCGTGAATGTCTTGGGTAATTTCTACAAAAGGTACTTCTTTTTGAAATAGAATGATTGGAAACTGTGCTTTATTTGCGATGTCAATGATTTCTTGTGGGACCTGTGAGGTGTATATACCTAATTCAATACAAATGCCTGCTGCCTGTGAGTCTATTAGTTGCTGGATGACCGAGATGAAAGCTTCCTTATTTTCCTTCCATGCAACACCTGTCGATAGAATGAGCTCATTGCCATTTAAAAGATTGCGAATGTTCATGACTTCGACAACATGGACCCATTTTACCTGTCTTCCTAGTCCATCAAAACCTGCAATCACTTGAATGTCTTCAAAGTGCTTTCGACTTAGGATATCTTTAACGGTAATATATGATTTCAATGTACAGCTCCTTTATATAGAATTTTCAGATTAGCTCTATTATACGCGAAACCTTGTCAATAAAGGAGTATTTTTCCATGTTTTTTTCAAAATCGGTATACAATAAAGAAAACCAGTACCTTTTAGATACTGGCTTTCCTTATAAGTTTTTTCTAAACTGTTACGCACCTTCCTTTTGTTGCTTAATGAGCATTACCGCAAAATACTTACGAGCATCTGGTGTGACAATGTGTAAAGTCTCTTTTTCATCTTCTTTCGTAAACTCTACAAACGCTCCACTTAAGTTTTCAATGACATTTGTGATTGTAAAGCCTTTTTGAAGCAAAAAGTCAATTCTGTCTCTTTCATGTAAAAATAATTGATATTCTGTCATGTTGGGACACTCCTTTTAAAATTTTAAAATATGAAACTAATCGATTTCAACTTCATATATATTGATATCTTCTTCGACAGTCCCCCCAGGTAAAGCCCAGTTTAGAAGGACGCCTAAAATCGCTGATAATGCCATTCCATGAATTTCAAAGTTCGCTGAAAATTTCATGATCGCTCCACCAATTCCAACTACTAATATGACCGATGATATAATTAAATTTCGTCTATTCCCTAAGTCTACTTTACTATCAACAAGCATCCTCAAACCTGATGCGGCAATGATTCCAAATAACAAGAGGGATATTCCACCCATTACGGCTGTTGGAATCGAACTAATCAGCGCGGTAATCTTTCCAATAAATCCAAAAATGATCGCAAACACGGCTGCCCCACCGATTACAAACACACTGAAGGCTCTCGTAATCGCTAACACACCAATGTTCTCACCATAGGTCGTATTTGGTGGACCACCCATTAATGCAGCTAACATGGTTGCAACACCATCACCCATAATCGAACGGTGTAAACCAGGTCTTTGAATCAAATCTCTTTGAACGACTTTACTTAAAACCATTTGATGTCCAATATGTTCAGATAATGTAACAATGGAAACAGGGACCATTAGGGCAATAATGCTGAGAGTGACAGTCGGGGAATAATGTACAAATGGAAACAGAAAATCTGGTACTTCAAAAATCTTAGCGGCTTTTACGCCTGACAAATCAACAATGCCAACAATGGCAGCATAAATATATCCGCCGATGATCCCAATTAAGACAGGAATTAAATTCAAAAACCCTTTCAGGAAAATCGAGCTTAAAATTACAATAAGCAAGGTTACTAATGCAACTGAAAAATGAAGAAGACTATACTCTCCAGTAGGAGAATTCATTGCCATTCCTACCGCTGTTGGGGCAAGGCTTAACCCGATTACAATAATAACGGGTCCAACAACGACAGGTGGAAGTAATTTCACCAACCATTTATGGCCAGTTGCTTTAATAATGATGGCAACAATCCCATAGACAACACCAGCTAAAAAGGCTCCGATCATCGCTGCCCCAGGTCCATCAGCTGCCGTTGCCGCTATAATTGGCGCAATAAAGGCAAATGAAGAACCAACATATGCTGGAACTTGCCCCTTTGTAATAATCAGAAATGTAATGGTACCAATACCACTTGAAATCAAAGCAACACCTGGAGACAATCCAACAAGATACGGAACTAAGATGGTTGCACCGAACATCGCAAACAAATGCTGAATACTTAATACAAAAAACATCCCGGGTTTCGGTTTCTCATTAATTCCCAAAACAATCCTTGTATCCTCGCCGCTCATTGCCCAATCCCCCTTGCTTTTATATTTGTAAAAAAAGTGTATTTATCTCATCGTTGAAACGAACTACTACTTTGCCTCTTCGATTGTATCTGTGTGCTCAGTCTCTGAGATTTCCCAATCACTCCCTACTGTAACACCTAGATATTTCTCATCGTCTGGATCTACAATTTCTGCTTGGATAAACTTATTGAAATACCAATATTTCGCTAATATATAGTAAATGACGGCACCTACACCAAATCCGACAAAAAACGAATACGCAGAGAAGAAGTAGGAAGCAATTCCTCCAATAATCCAGGCGATCATACCAGCCCAGTTGATTCCACTTTGATATCTGTACTGTCCCTTGGTTTCATATAGCTCTGGAACATTTACCCTTCTTTTTCTGAGAATATAGTAATCCGTAAATAAGATCCCGACAATGGCTGATAGAATCCCTCCGATAATAAGCAATGCTGGAATGATGACCCCAAATAATTCCCAAGGTTGAACGACGACCCCGATAATCCCAGCTGTAATGACCCCTGCCCAAAATGGAAATTTTGGCCCTCCCACATTAGAGAAGATGGTTGCCGCAGGTACGACGTTTGCTGCTGTATTTGTAGACCATTGTGCGAGTACAATCATTAATAAAAGAATCACTAAGACAATTCCACTTGCTGATTCTTGTAATGCAACAACAGGGTCATAATTTAAAACAGCCACATACGCAACGGCACCGATGATAATCATGATTAAGTTTACAATTGGCATTACAATAACATTTCCTGCAATTTGGGCCTTGTTACGTTTAAACCAATTTCGCTCATGTTTTGGAGCTTTAAAGAACCTAGAGAGTGAAGGCATGTCAGCAGCAAGTGTGGCCCAAAAACCCATGTTTGCCATCACAACAACCATAAATGCCGTGATTGCTGCTGTTCCAGTCGTAGGATTTTCTACCCACGTCCACACATCTCGACCTTGGTCAGCTGCTTTACCTGATAGTGAAATGAGCATCCAAAACGAGATAAGTAAAATGACTGGAGCCGCTAAATCTGCAAATCTTTCAATGGCTTTCATTCCAAGAGCCGTGTTGACTAATTGGGCTGCGGCAAATAGTAAAAAACAGATAAACCAGTTATCGAACCCAACAAGGATATTTAAGATCGCATTCATGGCAGTTGCGCCAAAATAGGTATTAATCCCAAACCAACAAGAGGCGGTGACACCACGAACAACTGAAGGGATATGAGTTCCGAATGTACCGAAAGGAGCCCTCATATAGACAGGAAACGAGATTCCATGCTCGACACCAATGTCACCGATTAATGTCATAAAAATCCCTATTAAAACAGAACCAACGATTGTTGCAACGATTACCCAGCCGAGAGGTAAATGCTGAATCCCATCTCCACCTATTGCAAAAGCCGCTAGTACAATTGCCATCCCAACCCAAATCAAAGAAAAACCTAATGTACTTATCTTCCTAGCCCCATGCCCAATAGGAAACAAATCTGGAGATTTCAAAGAATTACTGGTTTTTTTCATCCAAGCACCCTTTCTTCTGTTAGTTTATTCATAATATTCTGAATAAATAAGGCGTAGACATCACCTCTTTCCCTTCTCAAAGAAGGAAGGAGAAATGACTCCTTCCTTGTTTTTCGTACCTTTAGCTTATTGCCGATGTGTCTTTCACAGTTTCATAGTTTTTACCGTATTTTGCTCGTTTAATAAATTGACCAGAACCGATTTTCCCAACAAATTGTTTATCACGTACTACGAACTCTCCTCGAGAAAGAACAGATATAGGTTCTCCAGTAAATCTCATTCCTTCAAATGCATTGTAATCAACAGCCATATGATGCGTTTTGGCTGATATCGTTCGCTCGATGTTCGGATCAAAAATGACCAGATCGGCATCGGCTCCAACCGCGATAGTTCCTTTCTTCGGATACAATCCAAATAGCTTTGCAGCACGAGTAGAGGTCAGTTCAACAAATTGATTGAGTGTAATTCTTCCTTTTTTCACACCCTCCGAGAACAGAACAGTTAAGCGATCCTCAATCATTGGACCCCCATTTGGAATTTTCGAGAAATCACCTAATCCTAATTCTTTTTGTCCTTTAAAATCAAACGAACATTGATCCGATCCGAATGTATGAAGCTGCCCAGTTCGTAAGGCATTCCACAACACATCTTGATTCCATTTTTCACGTAGTGGTGGCGACCAGACATATTTCGCTCCTTCAAAATTTGGTTTTTCGAGATAGGATTGATCGAGAACCAAATATTGAGGACAGGTTTCTCCCCATACATCAAACCCTTTCTCACGCGCTTCTGTGATTGCCTTAACTGCATCCGCACAAGTTACATGAACCACATACAGCTGAGAATCGGCCAGTCCTGCGAAAGTTGCAGCTCTTCCTGTCGCCTCCCCTTCAATTTCTTGTGGACGTGTTAATGCATGGTAGATTGGATCCGTTTTCCCTTCACGTAATGCCTTTTTGACGAGATAGTCAATGACATCTCCGTTCTCTGCGTGAACCATGACAAGCGCACCCAAGTCCTTAGCCGCCAATAGTGTTTTAAATAACGTTTCATCATCTGCCTGAAGCACATTTTTATAAGCCATAAATACTTTAAAGGATGTAATTCCTTCATTTTCAATCACGGAAGGAAGCTCGTTTAATACAGCATCGGTCACCTCACCAATCGATAGGTGAAACCCATAATCAATCACTGCTTTTCCTGCTGCCTTTTTGTGCCATGTTTGGATCGCATCTTTAAGTGGCTCTCCTTTATTAGATAGACAAAAATCTATAATCGTTGTGGTTCCACCAAATGCCGCCCCAATCGTTCCCGTTTCAAAATCATCCTTCGTGACCGTGCCCCCAAATGGCATTTCTAAATGCGTATGTGGATCTATGCCTCCAGGAAAAATCAAGCATCCGCCAGCATCTACAACTTCAGCACCTTCAGTCGAAAGATTATTTCCAATTTGGCTTATGACGCCGTTTTCCACCAAAATCTCTGCTTGATACGTATCTGTTGCTGTTACAATCGTTCCATTTTTTATAATTTTCTTCATCCATTAACCTCCTAAAAAACGAATAGCAATCTATTTATTACATTCTTTACGGGGTAAGTCCTCATCTCATGAAGTAGAGTTTTCGGAGTGGGCCCATATAAGTACAATTGATGAATCAAATTTTAGAGCGCCACGTCCATAAGTTGACGTCTTTGGCACCACATCGAGTGGGCACCATTTAACACTCTGTGGATCCTAATAAGTGAAACATTATTTTATAGAATCTATTTTACAACCGACTGCACCGAGTGCTGCCTGGCGTTCATTCCACGTCATTGGAGGTAATCCACTTGGGACTTCAACCATGTCAATTGCTCCATCCACAGGACAGACGATCGAACATAAATTACATCCAACACAGTCCTCTTCCCTTACCTTCAAAATGCTGTTGCCCTTATCGTCCTTTAACATATCGATGCATTGATGAGACGTATCTTCACAGGCAATATGGCATTTATTACAATTGATACAGACATCATTATTGATTCGTGCCACGATTTTATAATTAAGATCAAGGTCACCCCAGTCTGAATACCTTGGCACTGTTTTTCCAACAATATCCATCACAGAGGCGATTCCTTTCTCATCTAGATAGTTGTCTAATCCTTCGATCATGTCTTCAACGATTCGAAAACCATGATGCATAGCTGCTGTACACACTTGAACGCCAGTAGCACCCATTAACATGAATTCAACGGCATCTTGCCAAGTTGAAATCCCACCAATTCCTGAAATTGGAACATTGATATGTGGGCTCCTCGCACATTCAGCCACCATATTGAGTGCTATCGGTTTTACAGCAGGGCCACAATACCCCCCGTGTGCACCTTTCCCTCCAACATGTGGAATCGTATTCCACGTATCAAGATCAACACCTGCTAAACTATTAATCGTATTAATCATACTGATTGCATCGGCTCCACCTCTTACAGCTGCCTCAGCAGTAGCAGTGATATCCGTAATATTCGGAGTAAGTTTGACAATGACTGGAGTTTGCGCGACTTCTTTTACCCAGTATGTTTGTTGTTCTACTAGTGCTGGCACCTGACCAGATGCAGAACCCATCCCTCTTTCAGCCATACCGTGTGGGCAGCCAAAATTAAGCTCTAATCCGTCAACTCCTACTTCCTCTACTTTTTTAACGATTTCATGCCATTTTTCTTGTTTAGGCTCTACCATCAATGAAGCAATAATCGTATGATTCGGAAATAGCTTTTTTGTTTCTTTTATTTCTTTTAAGTTGACCTCGATTGGTCGATCCGAGATCAATTCAATATTGTTAAATCCTGC
Source organism: Bacillus nitroreducens (assembly GCF_964021195.1). Classification (NCBI taxonomy): domain Bacteria; kingdom Bacillati; phylum Bacillota; class Bacilli; order Caryophanales; family Bacillaceae; genus Bacillus; species Bacillus nitroreducens. The sequence goes on from NZ_CAXHYI020000001.1 coordinate 306,738, forward strand.
TACTCGCTGTCCATTAAAACTGACTGCTCCAAATCGGGAGGTTACATTTAAAATAGGGTCACCTAATGTTTTCCATACAGCTCCGCCCCAACCCGCATCAAATGCACGTTGAACTTGATAACCTGAATTTGTTGGAGGAGCAGAAGCCAACCAAAACGGATTAGGAGATTGAATTCCCGCTAAATTTATTCGTAAATCTGCCATGGTTATGCCTCCTCTTTTCCATTAAAGATTTTATTTGGATACTGCACCAAACATTACTTCATGAATCGCATATGCTGCATCTTTCCCTTGCTGTGCGGCAGAAACAACCATTGCTTCACCTTGACCTTTTCCAAAAATGACATCTCCACAGGCAAAGACCTTTTCATTGGAGGTTTGAAGGGTCTCCTGATTGACTTTGACCACTCCACCGTCATGCTCAAGACCAAATTGCTCGATAAGGTTTGTGTATCGTGTTTGCCCAATCGCTTTAATCACCGCATCAACCTCTAAGGTGAACTCAGAACCTTTAATTGGTACAGGTCGCCTCCTACCATCCTCTCCTGGCTCACCAAGCTCCATCTTGATGCATTCAATTGCTTTTACACGCCCTTCTTCGTCTCCAATTATTTTCTTTGGTGCTGTAAGCCATCTAAATTCAACACCGTCTTGTTTCGCAAATTCATACTCGAAGTCATAGGCAGTCATTTCGTCAATTGTTCTTCGATAAAGGATTTTTACATTATCAGCTCCTAAACGTACAGAACAGGTTGCTCCATCTATGGCCGTATTCCCAGCACCGATTACAACAACCCGCTTGCCTAAGAAACGATCTGAAATAGGCTGCGTTTTTGTTTCTTTTACAAAATCAATTGCATCAAAAACCCCATCCAAATCTTCCCCTTCAATGCCTAGAGATGGAACCTTCGACATACCGATTGCTAGAATAACGGCATCATAGTCTTCTAGGATGTCTTTAACCGAAATATCCACTCCTACTCTCGTATTTGTCCGTATTTTCACATCTAAACTTTCTACCTGTTTCACTTCCCAGAATGATATTTCCTGTGGAAGTCTAAAAGAGACGATCCCATATGTGTTCAGTCCGCCAGCTTGATCCTCTGCTTCAAAGATCGTTACATCATAGCCAAGCAAGGCTAGTTCTCTAGCAGCCGATAGTCCAGCAGGACCTCCACCTACAATTGCCACTGTTTTTCCATTTTTCTTACCAGGTTTAAAAAGAACTTGTTCATTTCGAATCGCCCAGTCAGTGGCATATCTTTGTAAGTCACCAATCATAATCGGTTTAGTGGAATGATTTAACACACAGGCACCTTCACAGAGTTCTTCTGTTGGGCATACACGTGCACAGCTGGCACCAATCGGGTTGGATGTCATAATTGTTTTTGCGGATCCTTTTAAATTTCCAGATGCGATTTTTTTAATAAAGGTAGGGATATCAATTCCAGTAGGACAAGCAGTAATACAAGGGGCATCATAGCAATAAAGGCAGCGATTTGATTCTTCAATTGCTTCACGGTTGGTTAACCCAGGATTTACTTCATTGAAGTTCATCTGTAAATCCTGATACGAGATTCTGGTGTTTAAAAGACTCATAGATTTACCTCCTTCATATAGTAAAAGTTGCAACATAAAATAGAATGTTAAAATCGCAACTTACTTAACTATGGACAGAAAGCGTTTACAATCAATCTTAGTATCAACTATACTTTTTTATGACTAAACCAGAAATCATTGTCCGAAAAATACAAACTTTATGTCTATTTTACTTATAACATGGTACGAATGCATTATACAGAATGTTAAAAGATATAAGCCTTATACTATCCAGAATGTAAAAGCAAAAAAAGCGAAAGATTGGTTCACAAGATCTTGTGACATTCTCTTCGCTCCTCTATTATACTAATTTGTCATTTTTTTAATAATCTTAGCTGGATTTCCGCCTACGACAACATTATGAGTGACATCCTTTGTAACGACTGCTCCAGAAGCAATCACAACATTGTTTCCAATTGTCACTCCTGGATTGATCACCGCCCTACCACCAATCCAAACATTATCCCCAATTGTTACTGGCTTACCAAATTCTATACCTGATGTTCGTTCAATAGGGTCTAGTGGATGGGTTGCGGTATAAATGTGTACACCTGGTGCGATAAAACAGTTAGCGCCAATTCTAATTTCACAAACATCTAAGAACACGCAATCAAAATTTGCGTAAAAATTTTCGCCAACATGGATATTGTACCCGTAATCACAACGAAAGGTTGGTTCAACATATAAACTTTTTCCCGTTGATCCAAAAAGTTGTTTTAATAAATTGGTTCGTTCTTCATCATCTGTTTCAATAGTTTGGTTATACAGTCTCGTCAGACGGCGTGCGTTGATTCGATCTTTTACTAATTCAGGGTCTGTTGGATTATACATTTGGCCATCTATCATTTTTTCTTTTTCTGTTTTCATTTGTAAAACTCCTTTTCAATATACAATAACGAAAGCATACCAAAGTTTTACCACTTTTTTAAAAGAAAAGGGATGAAACCCGATTCGTTCCACCCCAGTTTTGCTATCATCATGAATTTGTATGTGTTTTTATGATGTTTTTTGCTACAAATTCTTCGATTAATGCAGTAGCTTCTTCTATTTTTGTTACATGCAATACTTTACTTCTTTCCTCTGGGATTTGTTCAGCTGAATGGTGGTATCTCGGGTCGTAATAATATTCTAAAAGTAATCTTACAGCTGAATGATACTCACCAGATTCAAGGTCTCTTTCAATTTGAGCAGCAATTGGTGTATGAATTCTCTTTTTAATACGTTGGAATGCAGACATGCATTCGTTTGGAAATTCCCACGGACGGTAATCTTCAATAATGTTTTGCACTCGTTCCTCCATAGGCAAATCAATAAAGATGTGGTATCCTTCATCATCCTTCAATTTCAAGATAAAGTCAGGTAATAAAGCTCTACCTACTCGTTTGCTTTCTGCCTCTAACAGCACATACGGAGTATCTTTTAACTGAAGTACACGCTCCACTAACATCAAATCAAACACTTTTTGAGTATGCGGCTTTTTCCCAACCATCCCAAAGATTGACCCACGATGATTTGCCATACCTTCTAAATCAATCACTGGGTACCCTTTTTCCTGAAGCTTACGTAATATTTTTGTTTTACCCGTTCCAGTATATCCATTTAAAACAAACGACTTAGGTTTAAATTCTCTCGCTAGCTCATCTAATTGATCGACAACCCACGCACGATATCCATGGATTCCACCGATCAATCGTTTTGCTTTCATTCCCATTAAATCAACGAGCGTTGCGGATGTTTTACTGCGCATACCACCACGCCAGCAATAAATAACCTTTTCCTCTTCTGGTAGTTTTTCAAACTCTCTTATAAAAGCAGGAAGTTTTGCAGATACGACTTCAAGTCCCTTTTCCTTTGCTGCATCAGGACTAACTTGTTTATAGATTGTGCCAATTTCCGCACGTTCTTCATCCGTAAAAATGGGGATATTCACACTACCAGGTATATTCGAGTCGGCAAATTCAGAAGGAGAGCGTACATCCACAATCGCTAGTGGTTTCTCTTTCTGTAGTTTCCGAAGTTCATCAACTGAGATATCTTGAAACATCCATGATCTTCCCTTCAAAAGTGTCTATCTACACTATATCCACATTCTCTTTCCTCTATTATAAAACAGAATCAGGCTGGAAGCGTAAAAAATGCAATTACAAGACATTTTGGAAATGATAGAATAAATAGTAACTACGCTTACGGAGGTTTTCTTATGCTCATTCCGTCTCTTGCAAAAAAAATTATAAAAGAGGTTCGTAGGTTAATCGACGAGGATATCATCATTGTTGATGTATATGGAACGATTCTTGCGAGCACGAATCATAGTCGAGTCGGAAACTTTCATGAAGGTGCACTCCTAGCAAGCAAAGAGCGAAAGAACATGATCATTACAAAAGATATGGAAAGCACGCTGCAAGGTGTCAAAGCTGGTATCAATCTCCCAATCTTATTTAAGCAAAAAGTGGTTGGTGTGATTGGGATTACTGGAAATCCTGAAAAAGTAGAAGCCTATGGCGAGCTATTGAAAAAAATGACCGAGCTCTTAATCCAAGAAAGCTACTTTGCTGAACAAATGGAATTGGAATCTCGAACACTGGAAACCTTTGTATTTGACTGGCTCCAAGATAAAGATCAAACAGATGAATTTCTGAAACGTGCGGAGCATTTACATATAAACCTTCACCTTAAACGGCAAGTGGCGATTGGTTCTGTTAAAAGTGATACAGGAGCTCCACTCCGCGAGATCTCGAACCGACTGCAACAAAGCTCCCTTTTACATGAAAACGAAATATATGTAAGATGGGGAAATGAACGGTTTCTCCTCCTGTTCGAGAACCGGTCGAAGGAAGACATACAAAAAGTCCTTCAAAAACTAAAATTGGAATTAGATCGGACTTTTTCGATTCAAGTTTCATTTGGGATTGGTAGTGAGGATTATTCCATACGAAAATCATTTGATGAAGCCGAGCGTGCCCTTCAAGTTGCCAAACGGACCGATTCTATTCAATTCGATGATGAATTAAAATTAGAGATGCTAATCCATGAAACTAGCAACAAAGTGCAAAATGAGTATGTAAAACGGACTATTGCTACACTGATCATAGAAGATTTTACATTAGTTGACACGTTACTTGAATTTATTAAACAAAACCAATCTCTTAAAGAAACGGCTAAGTCTCTTCATATACATGTCAATACCCTATCCTACCGATTAAACAAAATCGAGGAATATACTGGCTTACATCCTAAAAACTTTACCGATTTAGTCACACTTTATCTCGGGATTTTATTTTTAGATAAATCCACAAAAAATAATTAATAACCACTTGTTTTTTTGTAGGTTTCTACATAGCGGATTTTTCCGCTTTTTTTTATGCTTATAGATAAGATTAATATTTGGAGGCGTTTACATGATTGATAAAAAAGTAAAACAACAATTCATAAAGATTGTCGGTCCTGAAAATTTTGATGATACAAGCACTGGACGGCTCGTGTACTCGTACGATGCGACCCCACAATTTCAATCTATGCCTGATGCAGTCATTTCCCCTCGAAACAAACAGGAAGTAGCTGAAGTCGTCAAGATTTGTAATGAATATAAAATCCCGATTGTACCACGTGGTTCTGGTACGAATCTTTGTGCAGGTACATGCCCTACGGAAGGTGGGATTGTCCTGCTTTTTAAGCATTTAAATAAGATTCTAGAAATCGATGAAGAAAACTTAACAATTACGGTTCAGCCTGGTGTGATTACACAGGAGATTATTAATGCCGTTGAAGCAAAGGGTTTATTTTATCCACCTGACCCAGGTTCAATGAAAATCTCAACAATTGGCGGAAATATCAATGAGAATTCTGGTGGACTACGTGGCCTCAAATATGGGGTAACACGTGATTATGTAATGGGGCTTGAGGCGGTATTAGCAAATGGCGATATCATAAAAACAGGTGGCAAACTTGCGAAAGATGTTGCAGGTTATGACCTGACTCGCCTGTTTGTCGGTTCTGAAGGGACTCTAGGAATTATTACGGAAGCTACTCTAAAACTCATACCGATGCCTGAAACAAAGCAAACAATTCTTGCCCTTTATGAGGACCTTGAAGCAGCCGCAAAGTCCGTTTCAAAAATTATTGCTAGTAAAATCATCCCCATTACGCTTGAATTTCTTGACCAACCTACCCTTGAAGCTGTAGAAGCCTTTGCGAAAATTGGTCTTCCAACCGATGCAAAAGCGATCCTACTAATTGAACAAGATGGTCCTGCAGAAGTTGTCGAACGAGATATTGCTAGAATCATAGAAATTTGTAAAGAAGAAAATGCTGTTTCAGTAAAATCAGCTGAATCAGAAGAAGAAGCTGAAGGCTTGCGGACAGCCAGACGTGCGGCCCTTTCCGCCCTTGCTCGCTTAAAACCGACTACCATTTTAGAGGACGCTACCGTACCTCGCTCTGAAATCGCCAATATGGTAAACGCAATTGGACAAATCGCCAAAAAATATGACTTAAATATTTGCACGTTTGGACATGCGGGTGATGGAAACCTCCACCCGACTTGCTTAACCGATGTACGAGACCGAGATGAAATAGAACGGGTTGAAAAAGCATTTGAAGAAATTTTTGAAAAGGCGATTGAACTTGGCGGTACCATTACAGGCGAACATGGTGTTGGTGTAATGAAGGCACCTTATCTTGAGATGAAGCTAGGTGTTGCTGGGATTGCTGCTATGCAGGCCATTAAATCGAGTCTTGATCCAAACAATATTATGAATCCTGGTAAAATGTTTGCGAAGGATTCAAGAAAACGTGTGGTGGTTTCAAAATGACAACATTGCAGGAACAACAAACAATCAAGGACGTATTCAAGTCTCGAATGGATGAAAATGAGCTCTTAAATTGTATGCGCTGTGGATTCTGTCTGCCAACCTGTCCAACATATATTGAATCAGGGTATCAAGAATCCCATTCGCCACGCGGACGAATTGCGCTAATGAAAGCCGTTGTAGACGGACTCATTGAGCCAGATGAAGACTTTGAAAAATCATTAAATATGTGCTTAGGCTGTCGCGCCTGTGAGCCTGTTTGTCCATCTGGTGTGAATTACGGACACCTTTTAGAAGAAGCTAGAGATATTGTCAATCAACACAAGAAGCATTCTTTACCCGTGAAGGCGGTTAGAAAGACCGTTTTCGAAGGTTTATTCCCACATCAGAATCGGATGCGTACATTAACTGGATTACTCGGAGTTTATCAACGATCTGGTATGCAAAAAGTCGTTCGAAAAAGTGGTCTCATGAAGTTTTTACCTGATAGTTTAGCAACCATGGAACGCGTCCTCCCAGATGTACCAACCTTAAAGGAATTAAAAACTCGACCCTACCACCTTGAACCGATTGGTCCTAAAACAAAGAAGGTCGCCTTTTTCTCAGGTTGCTTAATGGATACGATGTTCATGAAAACAAATGACGCCACAACAAAACTCCTTCAATTAGCTGGCTGTGAGGTTGTCATTCCAAAAACTCAAGCCTGTTGCGGAGCCCTACACGGGCATAGTGGCGAAAAAAATAAAGCAAAAGAACTTGCGAAACAAAATATTGTCGCTTTTGAAGAAATCGAAGCAGATTATATTATTACAAACGCAGGTGGCTGTGGTGCCTTTTTAATTGATTATGAACATCTTCTGAAAGATGAACCAGAATGGGCAGAGCGCGCAAAAGCATTTTCAAAAAAACTAAAAGACATATCTTCTGTTTTAGTTGAATTAGAGTTTCATAAAAAAGAGCTGTCCTTGCCTGCACAGGTTATTACCTATCAAGATTCCTGTCATTTACGAAATGTGATGAAGACCGCCTCAGAACCAAGAATGCTCTTACAAGCAATTGAAGGTACATCCTATATGGAAATGAACAAAGCAGACAGCTGCTGTGGTTCTGCTGGTATCTATAATATTGTCGAATCTGAAATGTCTATGAAAATATTAGATTCAAAAATGAAGAATGTGAAAGACACTCAAGCAAAAACCATTGTTACGGCAAATCCTGGCTGTTTGTTGCAAATGAAGCTTGGGATTGAACGGGAAGGATTATCCGATAAAATGAGGGCGGTTCATATTGTCGATCTATTGCTTGAAGCAGTTGAACACTAACAAAGGAAGCCAAGAATCGTCTGCGTATTCGAGAGACGTTTCTTGGTGATTTAAAATCCTAATTATCCTGATTGGTTTGCGACCTAAAAATCAATTCTGAAACGGTTACAAATTCATATCCGTCATTTTCCAATATGGTCAGGATTTTATCCAGTGCTTTAATTGTTTGGCTACGGTTTCCACCTGAATCGTGAAATAAAATAATGTTCCCTGGCTTAATACCCTTGATTACACGATTCGTTATGGCCTGTACACCTGGATTCCTCCAATCTTTTGTATCTTGATGCCATGACCATAGAACAACATGATGTCCATTTTCAGCAGCCGTATTAATAATATGCTTATTATAACTCCCACCAACAGGGCGAAAAAGCGTAGGACTGAAACCTGTTATTTCCTTAAGAGCTTCAGATGTTTGGACGATTTCCTGTTCGAGCTTTTCTGTATCACGTATGATATGCAAGTGATGAAAGGTATGATTTGCAATTTCATGCCCCTCTAATACTTCGCGACGAATGATCTCAGGATATTTTAAAGCATGTGATCCCACAACAAAGAAAGTGGCTTTCGCATTATGTCTTGCTAAAACATCTAAAATCTCAGGTGTATAAAGTGGATTTGGACCATCATCAAATGTGATGGATACCATCTTTTCATCTGTCTTTACTTCCCATGTCACTTTTCCTGTCTTTTCAAGTTCAAAACGTTCTGTTGCCATTGCAGGAGATTGATGAATCATTACTAATAGAACAAACAAAAAGATGTATCTCCTCACAAAAGTTCCCCCTTTTGTTAAGCTTTATTGGGTAGTTTGTGGATTTTTTTTGAAAATTATCAGGAATATTCTATAAGAAGTAGTATTTATCTTGTTGCATGGTTTCCAATAAAAGGTGGTGCCAGTCAAATATCCTTTCACCAGCAACTTACAAAAAAAATGACGAGACTAACTCTCGTCACTAGAGTGGGATGCTGACTCCGATTTAAGAAAATATTTTTCAGCATAATATTTCGTGACCGATAAGTATTCGCGGCAATATGCTTTTATCTTCGTGACTTGCGGTGTTTTTGCAGGCAATCCCTCCACCAGTAATCCTGCATCCTCCGCAATTTGAATTGATCGATAAAGATGGTAATCATTGGTTACAACAATCCCTAATTGTGCATCTTTTGGTATAAATCGCTTTGAAAATTTGACATTTTCATAAGTGCTCGTCGATTGGTCTTCAAGGTAGATTCTTGATTCTGCAATTCCTTTCTCCACAAGCGCGCGTCTTATCGCTTCAGCTTCTGTAATTGCCTCACCTGGACCTTGCCCGCCTGAAGCAATAATAATCGTGTTCTTATTCTCCTTCGCATATTCTGCAGCCGCATCAATACGGTACTTTAATGACAGTGATGGAGTTTCTCCATTCACTTTTGCCCCAAGTATGATTAAATAATCAGCATGTTTGGATGGCACTACATCAACATACTGAGAGATTTTATAATGAATTCTTGCGAAATAAATGATACCAAAAATACAAATGATTCCAATAAATAACAGCATTCTTTTCCTCTTTTTCAAATAGTCACAACCCCTTTAGGGTTATTCTATCATTATAGCAAATGATGAAAAAAGGAATATTTTTAAAATCGAGTAGGAGGAGGTGATTAACCTCCGACCTCTCACACCACCGTACGTACGGATCCGTATACGGCGGTTCAATTTTATACTAAGCATGTACTTTCATGTAGTGTTCTCTACACGAGATTAGCCCAAACTGGGCTAATCTTTTATTTGTTATAGTTGTAGTAAGCACCCACGAATAGGCAATGCGGACTGCTCCTTTACTTGTATGGCTATATTGGTATGCATTATGTTTGTTCATTCCAAGTTTGATTAAATTTTTCCTGCGATTTTTGGCTGTTTTCCATTTCTTCCAAATGCAAGTTCTTAATCGTACTCTAATGTGTGAATCTATATCACCTAACAATGTTTTCATATAGCCAATTTTAAAGTAGTTCACCCAGCCTCGTGTTAGTTGATTGATTCTTTCAACCTGATACTTCGTATCAACACCCCAGTTTCTCCGTGTTAGTTGTTTCAACCTAAACTTGAAGTTTTCTACTGACTTTTGATGTGGTTTTGCTTTGTACAAATCCATTTGATAATCTTTAAAGAAACCGAATCCTAGAAATTTCATGGAGGGGTCATTTGGTCTTGTCACTTTCGTTTTACTGGCATTAACAATCAAGCCTAGTTTTTCTTCTATGAACCTCGTAATTGACCTCATCACTCGTCTCGCAGACATCTCGCTTTTGACCATAATAATGCAGTCGTCAGCATATCTAACAAAACGGAGACCTCTTCTTTCAAGTTCCATATCCAACTCGTTAAGCATGATATTGCTGAGTAAGGGTGATAAGTTTCCTCCTTGCGGAGTTCCTATGACTGTTTCTTTATAGTCTTCGTTGATTTGTACTCCACTCACTAAGAACTTACGAATTAGTGAGATGACATCACCATCGTCTACTGTTTTTGATACAAGGTTCATTAGTCTATCATGGTTGACCGTGTCGAAGAAACGTTCTAGGTCAATATCTACAATCCAATCGTGACCCTCGTTTAGAAATTCTAAAGCTTGTACTATAGCCATCTCTGCATACCGACGTGGTCTGAATCCATAACTATATTCACTAAATTGCCTATCAAATATGGGTGTAAGTACTTGTGCAATTGCTTGTTGGATGACTCTGTCTTTGACCGTTGGTATTCCCAAGAGCCTAACTCCGCCGTTTGGCTTAGGAATCTCCACTCTTAATACGGGAGAGGGTTGATACTTTCTTTGGCGAATTTGTGAGATGATTTCATCCTTATTTAATGCCATATATGCCCCTAATTCCTCTACGGTCATTCCATCTACACCAGCTGCACCTTTATTCTTTTTCACCTGCTTGAATGCCAGGTTAAGATTATCCCTGTTTAGAATTCTATCCAGTAGTTTTTCCTCGTACATGCTTGTTATTTCCTTTCTGTCTCGTGAAGGCGGTATCCACTTTGTCGCTTATGTGCCAGTGGTCTATTTCCTCTTCCAATCGAGATTTCTATAACGATAAAATTGTTCAGCCCTTCGCTCCTTCTAACTTTCATTAGACATCTTCACTACTACGGCTTCTGCTGACTTCTCACTATCCAGTCTTATATCTCTATAAGATTTTGGTATAGCCTAGTGAGACCTCCCCAGTTAAGGTACGAACTCTTTCCCTCCATCTATCTGCCATATTTACAACGTATGAAACTAATGTAGCTATTGGACTTTAACTTCTTATGCAGTCTTATCCTCATACGTTGCCTCCTATATGGTTTCTGTTCGTCAGACCGGAGGTTTGCCTCGAGCTTCCTTCAGATTCCACGTCGCCATGAACACCCTTGCTTTTGGCTATGTGCTTACCGCTACAAGGTCGCACTCGGGACTTTCACCCGTTAGAGTTCGCCCATGCTGGGCGAACATAAAAACGTGCCTTTATTAGAGGCACGAGGTTAGTTTAGCCAATTTGGATTTTCTTCGGTATTTTGATTATGTATTATGCTGTCCAAATCGGACCCAGTTTGTTCAAGTAAATCCTGTGCAGTCACTTTTGAAACATAGCCCAATTCGCGTTTAGCATTTTCAATTGACCACGGTTTGCCTTTGTTATCAGACACTCCGTAATAGGTGCCGAACTTCATTTTTGTTTGAATTGCTAAATCAAACAACTGAATCAGATCAACATGACTTAATAAGGTTTTATGGAACCGTTCAACCCTTTGGACATCCTTCATTTCATCATGTCTTACACTTCCAATTCGTATATTAATAACTGAAAGATTGTTTTCTCTCTCATACGCAAAAATATGGCCAAGATTTTCAGAAGCCAACTTAAGCGTACCGTATAAATTTCGCGCATAAGGATAATCATCCACTGTGATTTCACGACCGAGTGCCGAAATCCCATCTTGTTCATAAAAATCTGTCACATGATTGCTACTCGCATAAACCACCTTTGGAATCCCAAGCTCTACCGCTGCTCTTAAAATGTAGAAGGATGAAAGAAAATGAATTTCAGTCTTTTTCTGAAACTGTGTAACACCTTTAAAATCATTCTCCGTTTTAACATTCAGCAAATTGATGAGCGCATCTGAATCTGGTGGAATCTTACCTATCAATTCATCAGCATTCGTCGCATCCACCTCGATGTGGTCTGGATAGTTGTCAACCTTTTTATCAAGGATGATAATCTCGTATTTGTCTTGAAGTCCTTCCTTAAGAATCGACCCAACTACCCCATTTCCACCGATGATAGAAATCTTCTTTTTCATGCTATCACTCCTTTAACGTGATAAGGCTTTAACATCCTTAGAAGGATGCTTCAAGTACGACTGTACTCCGTTGGGGACTTCATCTTGCTTATGAGGGAACTTTCGAATACGTCTCAACTATGTTCGGGACTTCATCGGCCAGATGAAGAGGATTTCGACTTGTTTTTTTTTCCGCTTTTCCCCTTCATCAACTTTATGAAGAGGAATTTCACCTTGTTTTTGCCATGTTTTCCTCTTCATCGATCTTATGAAGAGGATTCTCACCTTATTTTTGCTTTATTTTCCCCTTCATCGGCCTGGTGAAGAGGAGTTCGACTTGTTTTTTATCCACTTTTCCCCTTCATCAACTTTAAGAAGAGGAATTTCACCTTGTTTTTGCCATGTTTTCCTCTTCATCGATCTTATGAAGAGGATTCTCACCTTATTTTTGCTCTATTTTCCCCTTCATCGGCCTTATGAAGAGGATTTCGACTTGTTTTTTTTCCGCTTTTCCCCTTCATCAACTTTATGAAGAGGAATTTCACCTTGTTTTTGCCATGTTTTCCTCTTCATCGATCTTATGAAGAGGATTCTCACCTTATTTTTGCTTTATTTTCCACTTCATCAACTTTATGAAGAGGAATTTCACCTTGTTTTTGCCATGTTTTCCTCTTCATCGATCTTATGAAGAGGATTTACACCTTATTTTTGCTTTATTTTCCCCTTCATCGGCCTGGTGAAGAGGAGTTCGACTTGTTTTTTATCCACTTTTCCCCTTCACTGGCCTGATGAAGTGGATTTCCACCTTATTTTTATCCGCTTTTCCCTTTATCAACTCTATGAAGAGGATTTACACCTTATTTTTATCCGCTTTTCCCCTTCATTGGCCTTATGAAGAGGAGTTTTCACCTTGTTTTTGCCGTGTTTTCCCCTTCATCAACTCTATGAAGAGGAGTTTCACATTGTTTTTATCCGCTTTTCCCCTTCATCAACTCTATGAAGTGAATTTCCACCTTATTTTTGCCATGTTTTCCTCTTCATCGATCTTATGAAGAGGATTTTCACCTTATTTTTGCTTTATTTTCCCCTTCATCGGCCTTATGAAGAGGAGTTTCACCTTGTTTTTGCCGTGTTTTCCCCTTCATCGGCCAGATGAAGAGGATTTCGACTTGTTTTTTATCCACTTTTCCCCTTCATCAACTCTATGAAGAGGAATTTCACCTTGTTTTTGCCATGTTTTCCCCTTCATCAACTCTATGAAGAGGATTCTCATCTTATTTTTGCCATGTTTTCCTCTTCATCAACTCTATGAAGAGGATTTTCACATTATTTTTACTATGTTTTCCTCTTCATTAACCTTATGAAAAGGATTTCCACCTTATTTTTATCCGCTTTTCCCCTTCATCAACTTTATGAAGGGGGTTTCAACCTTGTTTTTATCGTCTTTTCCTCTTCATCATCATTATGAAGAGCTTTTCAACCTTAATCTAACTACAATTTCTTCTTCATCAACCTTGGTGATGGGCCTTTAAACACCTACAATTTTATTAGAGCTAACAAAGTAGAGTTGCTTATCTGCTACTTTTTCTCCTGTCATTCTTTCCCAAATCAAACCGTATAATTCAATTTGGTTGCGGTAGTAATTTGTGAGTTCTGGTAGTTGTGTAAGATCCTTTGGACGGTCTGTCTTATAATCGACAATCTTCCATGAACCATTGTATCTATACACGAGGTCTATGATTCCACTAACAAACACAGTTCCAGCATCCTGTTCCTCTTTTTCTACTAGTTTATATAACGGATCCTCGGAATCAATCTTGAGGGTAAATGGAACCTCTGTTAACACATGGTCTGTTAGTTGAAGTTCTGCCCAAATCGTCGATTGCTTAAACTGATTGACAGCCTCCACGATCTCATCCAAACGCCCTACTGACATTTCATATCTTTTCAGTGTTGCCACAGAAATTTCTTCTACTTCTTCCCCTTTTACAACATATTCGAAAACCTCATGGATGACCGTTCCCCATGTTTGTCCTCCACCTTTCTCACGTTCAATGCCAAGGGTAAAAATGTCCTGTTTTTCATCCGTTGGCCTATATGTTGAAAAGGAGGGTTGTTTCCGATCATTGATCCAGTCTTGCAATCCAAGTGTTGCTTTTTCAAATTCTTCTCGAGTTACGTTTTTCTCCACAATTTCAGTGTCTTCCATTTTCCATTCAGGGATTTCGATTTCCTCGAGCTCAGGCATCCCCTCTATCAGTAGGCTCCATGGATTTTTATTATTTTTTGATTGGAATGTACTGATAATCATTGCCTTTTCCGCCCTTGTGGCAGCAACATACAGAACACGAATTTCTTCAGCCAATAAATATGCTTCCTCTGCAACCGAGTAATCTTCCCATTGTTGGGGCTGAGCAACAGATTTCATGGTGAATCCATACCTTCTCCCAAACATAAAATAGCCAGTAGCACTTTTATCCTCACGTTTAATGTGTGACCATATTTTTTGACGGTTTTCAGGCTTCTTCCCAGGATGGGCTAAAAACACGATGGATGCTTCTAGCCCTTTTGCTTTATGAACATTCATAATTCGGACGGCATTCGCCCCCTCTTCGAGATTGACGACATCTGTTTTACCTTCTACTTTTGTCTTTAACCATTCAACAGCTTGACTGAAAGTTGTTGGCTCTTTTTCTTCCAAGGCCCTTAGTCCTTTCGTCATTTGTAGGAGATTAGTGAGTTCTCTTTTTCCGTACCCTTTTACATGAAAAAGTGAGTACAATCCAACATCTTCAATGATTTTCTCAATCGCCACAGCTGGTGATAAAGTATTTTTCCACTTCACATATTGTTGTAGCTTTGATAGTGCGTCTTGAAAATGCCTACTTGTCTCATCTGCCAATTTCTCTGGAATTTTCGCATAGATGGAAAATGTTCCGCCAGCCTGACTCCATTGAAATAGTTCTTCGTCACTAAGCCCAAACCACACACTTCGAAGAACGGCAACGAATGCAACTTGATCAGTTGTATCAACAAGCGAATTGAGCAACCGAATGAGGTCTTGAAATTCAGGTATGGTGCCGATGTCCATCTCTCCACTGACACTTACAGGTATTCCAGCTTCCTCTAACACACGTGCATACACATCAATTCCGTCTTTTTGTCTCGTTAAAATCATACATTCACCTGGTTCATGACCGTTATTGATTAAATGTTTGATATATGCAGTTATGCTCTCGGCATCCATTTCCACAGTAATCGTTTTGTTTTTGGCATAATCATCTGATAAAACGAGCTTTCTTATCCCCATTCCATCAGAATCCTGCCCCTCTTTATAGGAATAAAGTGGACGATAGGCCGCCTGATGAACGGTTTCAGATTCGGGTAAGTGCTCCTGAAAGACAACATTTAATTGACTTGTAATCGTGTCGACCGTCCTGAAGTTCATCACAAGTTGGAGCACTTCACCACCACTTGCACTTATTAATTCTTTTACTAGATTGTAAATATCAATGTCTGCACGTCGAAAGCGATAGATGGCTTGTTTTGGATCACCTACTACAAATAGCGAACCTAGACGAGGCTTACACTGGGTCCAGATTGTTTCTGTAACATCTTCACCTGTCAGATAAAACATGATTTCGGCTTGAATTGGATCCGTATCCTGAAACTCGTCTACCAGTAACCGCTTGTATCGCTGTTGAAAATAAGTACGCACTTCGGAATTTTCTTTTAACAATGAAGCAGTTGCCATTAATAAGTCTTGAAAGTTCATCAAGGACCGCTCTTGTTTGATTTTTTCATACTCGATAAGAGCCTCTATACACAAATCAATCACAAATGGGTGGCAATATTCACTCCACTTTACTAGCAATGGCTGTATGTGCACCTCAAAGAAATCTAAGATTCGGGCTTCATATTCTTTCGCATCTTCTTTTGAAGTCCATTTGTACTGACTTACGTTGAATTTTTTGTCAAATAATTGAAAAATGGTCACCATTAAAGAATCGGATTTTTCATTGTATCTCGTTTGAAGAAGCGCTTGTTCAATTGCTTCCTGGAGTTTGTCTGGACCTTTCGGGATCTCCTTTGGAATACAACGACTTGCTTCTTTTAATAGAGTGATAAAACGATGAAACACATCCTCAAGGTTTGGCTTTTCCACTGTCTCACTCGCCCACTGAACGTCTGGATAATTTTTTATTTTACAAAAATATTCGGATAAATCCTTGTCCACTAGACCTAATTCTTTCAGCTTTCTCGCCTTCTTTGGGTCAGTCTGTTCCAGCTTTTGTGTGTAAATAAACCAAGCAGCCTCGGCTATTTTGTCATCTTCTGCATCTTTTAGTTCTGAAAAATTGACATCAAGACCAGCCTCGACTGGACGTTCTCGTAATAAACGGGCACAAAAAGAGTGAACCGTACCAATAAATGATTGTTCAATATTTTGCAACGCTTCCTCAAGTAGGCATCTTCTATCTGGATTTGATTCCTCTTTACACTTTTTTTCGAGCATGGTTAAAAAACGGGTTTTCAGTTCATCCGCCGCCTTTTTTGTAAATGTAATCGCGACAATCTCACTCATTTTTGCGGTACCCGTATAGATAAGATTCACCATACGGTCAACTAAACTTGTTGTTTTTCCAGAACCCGCTCCTGCTTCCACAAGAAAGTTTCGATTCAATTCATACATAATTTTATCCCTAGCATCTTGATCCACAATTACCTTACTCATAGGCTCTCACCCCCAAAAAGCTTTTTAGCCCCTTAGCTGCCCCGTCTTGTTGTTTTTGTTTTAATGTGTTTTTCTCATAAGTAGATCGTCTGCAGATGCTTTTAAACTCACAGAATGTACAATCCATCTCATCATCCGTCATCGTGAAATGCCCATGTTCTACAACTGAAAGGAGCTTGTCTAGAATGTCTTTTCCATTTGTTCGTGTCGTTTCTTTCTGTTCTCGCACAAATCGTTTTCCTGCTCCTTTTCTTGTTGGAAAGAAATAAGAGCTTTTTTTCACTGTTCCAGCATCCATCCCCAAATGGGCCTCAGCAGCAAGTGTATAAAGAAGATGTTGGAGCTGCCTTCCCCCTTTAAAAAACTCATTCGTTTTATAGCCCCAACTGCTTCCCGTTTTATAATCAATGATATGGTAGGTACCATCTGGTAATTGATCGACTCGGTCAATTATGCCTCGTACATGAACCGTTCCAGACGGCAACTCAATTACTGCAGGTGAATCTTCACCAAAGGAATATTCAAAATACAAAGGTTCACCTGATTCGCTACTTTCCTCTTCAATTCGTAAAAATGTCTCACACGACGCCATGATTTCTTCTGATTCTAGTCTTTCCGTTCGCGCATTCGGTGGTGGAATAAGTTTTTTTACTTTGCTTAGTTTTTCTGTTGCTACTTGCAATAACAGTCTGCGATGTTTGTCGAACGATGGCCTTTCCTTCCGCGATTTGAGATCACGGTAAAATGTCTCGAAAATTTCATGTAATAACGTCCCTCTTGTTTTTGCATCCAACCATTTCGTTGGGTCATAGGAATCATCCTCAATCACCTTTATCCGTAAGACATGTTCTATAAAGTAGGCATATGGACATTTTGCGAGCTTTTCTAGTTTCCCCGCTGAAATCGTAATCTCTTGATTTTTCCGAGGATCTAAATGCGTTGTATCACTTTCAATATTCCCTTCATACACAGTAAAAGCAGGATCCTGTCTCATTTGTTCTGCATGTAGCCCTCTCGTAATAGTTGAAAAACGCTCTAAAAAGGAATCATTTAGCTTTTGGTTTTGCGAGTTTTTGATTTTCCGTGTCCACCAATCTTCCCTATCCAGTAGATGATTCGGATCGACAACTCGCACGTTCTTTTGTAAGGTCTTAAAATCCGCCAAATAATCTCCCGTTTGGATTCGATAGCATTGTAAGAATAAATAGGATGGTGAAACGGTGCGATTTTCATTCAAATTGAACCTACAAAAACTTGCCGTAATCTCCTTGTTTGCTGATGAAGCAAATACCTGTAACATCAAATAAAGATTACGCTTAACCTTCTCCTTCTCAAGCGGAAGAAGTCGACCTATTTTTTCTCTTTCTATATCTAAAAGGAGTGGGTCCTCCCCAGATTTCCCAGGAAAACGTTGATTGTCCATCCCCACAATAAACACATTCTCTCGATTCATGTAAATGCCATTACGGTAACTGGTCATATGGATAAATCCAGGCTTTGGTCGCGACTTTCCAACTTGGAGGGATAAAAAATCTTCCTTAAATTTTTGATAGATTTCTGACATACCATCATTTGCGTATGGCAGGAGATTATTCATTCGTTCAAGTAATGTCTCTTTTGCCGCTAGGTCATATCCTGAAGACACGCTAGCATATTTTTCCAGAATATAAGAAACAGCATGAAATAAATCCCGATAGAGAATTGTCCCATCACTTTGAACATTTGGCATGTGTTTGATTACCTTCGTAAACCAGTTATAGATCCACTGATAATCGCGAAAACGGTCGTCTGACTCGATGAATGAATCCATTTTATGTTTCATTTGTGTGAGGTAACGATCTTGTCCCCAGCCAATATTGGCTCCTCTAAGAACACTTGCCCATTTAGCTTTTGTTGGTGCCTCCTCCCCGAAATCGATTAAATTTTCCTGAAGAAGGTGTATAAAAGCTGGAACACTATAAAACTCCTTCATCCAATTAAGAATGCCTGCCACTAATTTTCCAGGACGAGTCAAGCCGATTGGTATACCTTCTCCAAAGGTGACGGGTAACCCCAGCCTCTCAGCAAGATGAAACATGGCCGTTACATATCGAGGGCTCGACGTGTAGAAAATGGCCGCTTCATCAAACTTGATCTCTTTTTCCTTGATTTTATATAACACTTCTTTAAGCTCTTCTTCTTCTGTTTGTGCAGAGAATAATGATAGATTCTGAACTGTTGTTGGTGAATTCTCGAGATCATAGAGATAACTTAATGGTGTGTCATCTCCGAACTTCACTTTTGAAAATACTGAAATCTCTGGTGTTTGAATTCCTCGAACCGCCTCAATTGGTAAGTGATAGTAGATTTCAGGTCGTACACTTTTTAAAAATTCCTCTTGTAAAAACGTTGTCCTTAAGTCGCTTTGAAGGATAAATACTTGATTTCGAGAATGGTATTTTCCGCATGCATTTCGATAAAGTTCTGCAACATCTGCCATTTTGTATGTTTGAAGTAGCTGCTCATATGACTCTAGTATCCGGTACATATCCTCTCCTTTAGCAGGGGAAATAAACCATTCAATTGAAAGCGAATCGCTCGTATATCCTGCTAGACGAAGACTTTTGATGGTTTGATACATGGCTCGGCTTAAGGTTGATGTAATTTCAACCTCGCCAAAATATCGAAAGGTAGGTTTGAGCTTCGTTAATAGTGAATAAAGAAGATGAGATCCTACTGCATCGTTGATGAGTTGACTTTGTTGTATGGATGAGACATCGCATGCAAGATCCTTAATTGTTTTCATTTTGAGGTTCACTATATGGTTGTTTTTTCGTGTAAACTGTCTAATGATTTGCTCGCCAATCATATAAGAATCCACGATAAGAATTTTTTCAGTTAGCTCATGTTGTTTGCATATGGATTCGAGGTGTTTGATCAGAACATCCATTGTTTCCACTCTCCTATTAGAGGATTGCCGATACGTAGCCGTTCGTTTCTAGCCATTGGCGTTTTTGGGTTCTATCGGCGATCAGTCACTTTCGATCTTCGTTATTCAGATTCTATCGGTAGTCAGTCTTCTTCTATATCCGTTATTTTAGATTCTATCGGTAGTCAATCTTCTTCTATATCCGTTATTTTAGATTCTATCGGTAGTCAATCTTCTTCTATATCCGTTATTTTAGATTCTATCGGTAGTCAATCTTCTTCTATATCCGTTATTTTAGATTCTATCATTAGTCAGTCTTTCTCTATATCCGTTAATTAATTTCTATAGTCGGTCAAGCTTTCTCTTTATCCGTTAGCCAATACTCGATTGAGGTTACTGAATGAAGAACAAAATAAAAAGGACGTCCAAATTTTCATTCAGACATCCCTTGTTGTATTAATTGATTAATTCTTTTATCTTCTCTATAGTATTCCCATTTATCGGTTTGCTAAACTTCCCGTTTATTCTAACGGCTGAACCAAAATGGTATTCAGTTGCATGAAGGATTTCATGCAATTCAATCATATTGTTATGGGATAAGCCAGAGCCTGGCATGACTGCAGGTGATGGTTTTTCCTTAGATAAAGCCAGCATTTTTTGTAGTTTATCAATCCCATCAAATGCTTTTGGTGCTCCGCCTGAGGTCAACACCGTTTGAACATGTTCACTGTATTTTTGCAAAGATTGATAAGCTTCAATAGTGTCTCTTGCCTCATCAATCGCTCGATGAAAGGTAATCTTCAACCCGTTTGCTGCTTCAATTACTTTTTCAAGAAAATCCTCATCAATTTCTCCGTTTTCCATTAACGAACCGAAGACTATCCCAGCTGCACCTAGCTCTTTGCACATTTTCACATCTTCTATGATCACCCTCTTATCATCGTCAGAATATGTAAACGAATAACTATGAGGACGGACCATGACATGGACGGGTATAGAAACGGCTTGCACAACATCCTTTATGGTACCATAGGAAGGTGTTAAACCTCCTTCTGTCATCGCACTTACTAGCTCTAATCTGCTTGCGCCATGTGCTTCAGCCGTAACTGCATCTTCCCTATTCTGAACAATGACTTCTATAACCATTCTTGCTTCCTCCTATCAGTTTGAAACCACGTAGACAGTTCATTTATTACGTAGTTTGAACATCTTGTACATATAGTAACCCATTGTTCCAAAAATAGACAGGAGCATTCCAATCATATACCACATGCCTAACCCTTCTTTTCCTTGAGCGACAGTGATCGATTCCCATACCCCAATTCCTAAAAATAAGGTGATAAAGAAGTTCGTCGTGATTAGCATTTTTTGTGAGGCTTTATAGAGCCCTTCTGCATTTTCTGGTGTCACTTTCACAGGGTAATTATGTACATGTGGAAACTTACTTAAGATGAACATCGTTTTAAATAAAAAGGTCGCTATGATTGGAAGGATGAGAATACTGCCTTTTCCACCCCAACTATCTGGCTCCCCCGCAATGTTAAAATGAGTGGGTACTCGATTTGGAATTTCACTCCAATTTACAATAATAAAAATATACATTCCAACTAATAAAAGAATGGAGAGTATCTCTAAAATTTTTTCAGATAAGGTTTTTCGTCGTTTAAGCACTGGATTGTTCGCCATAAAAATCCCCCTTTCCCTTCATAAAGTATACGGTAAATGAGCCTGGAGGGTTTCATTTTAAAAGCAAATCTCAACAGGATTCAGTGGTACCTTCCCACTGGTTCCTAGTTCCCGTGTGGTATCGTTTCTGATAAACTAAAAAGGGAAATACATACTTTCGTGCTAGAAGTAGTACGATTCAAAGGAGAATTGAGATGACAAAGTTCGAACAAATGCTGGATAAATATGCTGACTTAGCTGTTCGGGTCGGTGTGAATGTCCAAAAGGGACAAAATCTTTTCATAAATGCGCCGATTTCCGCTGTTGAATATGTACGTAAAGTTGTGAGAAAGGCCTATGAGGCTGGGGCAAGAAACGTATATATTGAGTGGAATGATGACGAAATCACACGAACCCGTTTTGACCTTGCACCAGATGAAGCATTTCTTGATTACCCAATGTGGAAAGCAAAAGGGATGGAAGAACTTGCAGAAGGTGGAGCTGCCTTTTTATCTATCATATCTTCAAACCCTGATTTGCTTAAAGGTGTTAATCCTGATCGGATTGCAAACGCCAACAAAACGGCAGGTCAGGCGTTAGAGAAATACCGTAATTATGCGCAAGCAGATAAAGTAAGCTGGTCCGTTATTGCCGTCCCTTCAGAAAGCTGGGCGAAAAAAGTTTTCCCTGACCTCTCTTCTGATGAGCAAGTTGAAAAATTATGGGATGCGATTTTCCAGGCTACTCGTGTAGATGTCGAGGATCCTGTTCAAGCATGGAAAGAACACAATGCAACACTGCATGCAAAGGTTGAATACATGAACAACAAAAAGTATAAGAAGTTACATTATAAAGCACCTGGAACCGATTTAGTGGTGGAACTGCCTGAGAACCACGTTTGGATCGGCGGTGGAGGTGAAAACGAGCAAAAGATTCAGTTCGTTGCTAATATGCCGACGGAAGAAGTATTTACCGTTCCCAATAAAGAAGGTGTCAATGGGTATGTAAGCAGTACAAAGCCACTTAATTACGGTGGAAGTTTAATTGACAACTTTACCTTAACTTTTGAAAAAGGACGAATCGTTGGTATCAAGGCTGAAACAGGCGAAGATACATTGAAACGACTGGTGGAAACGGATGAAGGCAGTCATTATTTAGGTGAGGTTGCTCTTGTTCCGCATAATTCACCTATTTCACAATCGAAAGTTCTATTTTACAATACGCTATTCGATGAAAATGCATCCAATCATTTTGCGATTGGAAATGCATATGCCTTCTGTATTGAAGGTGGTAAAACAATGTCACGTGAAGAACTCGCGGAAAAAGGAGTAAACTCCAGTATTACACATGTGGACTTCATGGTCGGTTCAGCAGAAATGGATATCGATGGCATCACAGCGGACGGTACCGTTGAACCTGTCTTCCGTAAAGGTAACTGGGCATTTTAATCTTCATAACAGGCACCATTGGGATGTATCCTAACGGTGCCTTTTTCATTCTGGTCCCCCCTCTCCTTCACCTCCACAATCATCCAATGTAAATTTTATTTTACGATTCTATTGAAATTCATGTTGTTTTGTGTAAATATAGGTGACAAGACAGTTGTTAAAACACCTTTACGGTCCATATTGTTTTTTCAAATTATTTTACCTAAGTTTGTGAAATTATTATCAAACTTATTACATGTAGGAGGCAAACTATGAATATAGTCAAATTGCGTAAAATGTTACAAGAATTTTTACTTGAGGATATTGGTGAACTGGACATAACAAGTCAATCGATTTTTCCCATCGAACAAACAAGTCAAGGTGTATTTATTGCGAAAGAGAATGGGATCATCTCTGGGTTATCTATTATAAAAGAAGCGTACCATCTTTTAGATTCGACCATTCAAGTGGAATTGCGTTTTGCTGACGGAGATCGCGTCAAATCTGGTGATACAATTGCCACGGTAACCGGTCCGACATCCCATCTTCTAACTGGTGAGAGAGTCATTTTAAATCTTATTCAACGAATGAGTGGAATTGCAACGACAACGAACAGATGTGTGGAGGCTTTAAACGACCCTTCCATTCACATTTGTGATACGAGAAAAACAACGCCTGGACTGAGAATGTTAGATAAATATGCGGTTGTCTCTGGCGGAGGAAAAAACCACCGTTTTGGTCTATATGATGGTGTGATGATTAAGGATAACCACATCGCTTATTGTGGTTCGATTACGAAAGCTGTGCAAGCCGTACGTGAAAAGATTGGCCATATGGTAAAAATTGAAGTTGAAACGGAAAATAAGGAGGAAGTATTGGAAGCGATCGCAGCTGGTGCTGATGTCATCATGTTTGATAATCGCAGTCCAGAAGAAGTCAGGGAATTCTCTCAATTGGTGCCGAAAGGAATTACAACTGAGGCCTCAGGGGGAATTACGTTAGAAAACTTAGCAACCTACTCGGGGACAGGTGTCCAGTATATTTCATTAGGATTTTTAACACATTCTGTAAAAGCACTTGATATTAGTTTGCAAGTGAAAGAAGGAAACAAAAAGTCTTCTTTATCTGCGAAATAGTACAAGACGAATTGATTTTTAATTATTAACGTAACCTTTGGGGGTAAAAAGGAATGTCTAACAGAAATTGGACCTTACCAGTTCTTTTAATCATTTGTAGTTTGCTTCTTGCTGGGTGCATGAATAAAGTTGGAGCCGTGTCTATCGATCGTTCAGAAGAAATCAAAACAACCATCATTGGTGGGCGAACAGGTGGTGCTTGGTCAGTCTTTACTGAAGGTATCGCAGAAAGTATTCGCCGGGAAAATAAAGGGGCACTTGTAACAGTAGAACCAGGTGGAATTGTGGAAAATCCGGCTAGTGTCGGCACGAATACAGTTCCATACGGAATCTCCTATGCCATGACAGCCTATTCCGCATTCAAAGGAACAGAACCATATAAAGTCGCCTATCCAGATATCCGAGCAATCAGTGTTGTTATCCCAGCAAATTATTATCAATTGATCGCAAGGGCGAATGTCGAATTTGATTCATTCGATGAGGTCGTCGCAACGAAAGCACCAATACGACTAGCTGTTGATCAAAAAGGTTCAGCAGGTGAAATCATTACACGAACGATTTTAGAAGAGTACGGTGTAACCTATAATGATATAAAATCTTGGGGTGGATCTGTTGATCATTTAAGTGGCGCAGCTACCTTTGAACTAATGGCAGATAATCGCATAGATACAACTGGTGATGCAGTATCTGTTCCTTCGAGTGATATTTTAGAAGCGGCCATTACAAACGACATGAAATTTATCACGATGGATCATGAAGTGCTTCAATCTGTAGCAGAAAAACTAGGGATGGAACAAGGTACGATTCCTGCAGGTAGTTATGACTTTTTAAATGAAGATATATCCACAGTCTATACTCCTGCTATTTTAATTGTTCATAAAGATGTTCCTGAAAATGAAGTGTATCGAATGACGAAATCCATCTATGAAAATTTTGAATACTTAGGTACAGTTCATAAAGAATTTCAGAAACTATCAGAAGAAAACATGAGCAAAGTTGGGAAAGTCCCTCTTCACCCTGGTGCAAAGAGATTTTTTATAGAAAAAGGACTTATTCTCGAATAGTAGAAGGGAGTTCCCACCATGAAGGGAGTTAAAAATTATCTAACTCGTGCCTTTACTGAAGGTGAAAAACGTCAGTTAACAGGTCCACACTTGACTATTTTTATTGGTTTTGCATTTATCCTTTCTGTATTCCAAGTCGGATCTGTAATGTGGGGTAAGCTAGATCCAATCCAACTGTTGGCGCCCCATTTATCTCTCATTCTAATTTTATCTTTTTTGTTTTATAGTTTTTCAAAACGTAACGGTACGAACACTCGTCCAACGATCGCTGACTATATTTGTGCCACGTTAGCATTAGGGGCTGGCGTCTATTTTTGCTTTCATGCAGAGCGGATTTCAGAACGAATTCCAATTGTTGACCCTTTATCCTCTTTGGATATTCTTGTCGGCTTCGTATTTGTTGTATTAAGTATTGAAGCAGCACGACGAACGATTGGATTTCCTATCATCATCATTGTGTTAATAGGAATTAGTTATGCCTTATGGGGACATCATTTAGGTGGACTTATTTGGCATCGCGAATTTTCATTTGCCGAAGTAGTTGAAGATTTGGCCTATAGTTTCAATGGACTTTGGGGTTCTCCGATTTCAGTTGCAGCATCGTTTGTATACATGTTCCTTTTGTTTGGAGCTTTTCTTCAAAAAGCTGGTGCTGGTGAGTTTTTCTTCCAACTGTCAACCGCTTTAGCTGGAAGAACACGTGGTGGCGCTGCAAAAGTCGCAGTACTTGCGAGTGCGTTTTTTGGGATGATTTCGGGAAGCCCAACAGCGAATGTTGTGACTACCGGGACGTTTACAATCCCTGTAAGTAAGCGCTCTGGCTACAAACCTTCCTTTGCAGCAGCAGTTGAGGCAGCGGCTTCTACAGGAGGAAGTATCTTACCACCAATCATGGGGTCTTCTGCCTTTCTAATGGCAGCCATCACACAGATTCCATATATGTCGATTGTGATTGCAGCTATCATTCCAGGATTGCTCTACTACCTATCACTACTTGCAATGGTTCATTTTGAAGCCGTTCGATTACATTTACCAACGGCGAATAAAGAGGACATTCCTAGTGTCTCTAAGGTACTAAAAGAAGGATGGTACTATTTCATACCATTGGTTGTTTTACTTTATTTTTTATTAAGTGGATATAGTGCATCCAGAACTGGTTTATATGGAGTAGGAGCCATCATCGTTGTCAGTTGGTTTCGAAAAAGTACACGGATGGGAATTAAGCAAATCTTCGAAGCAATGGTTGATGGCGCAAAATCATCTATCCCTGTAACAACCGCTTGTGCGGCTGCAGGATTAGTGATTTCGGGGATCATGTCAACAGGACTTGGTGGTAAATTAACGAGTGTTGTACTTGGTTTAACAGAAGGTATGCTTCTCCCAACCCTCATTCTAGTCATGATTATCTGTATTGTGTTAGGAATGGGTATGCCTGTTGCAGCCGCCTATATTTTAACGGCCATGCTAGCAGCTCCTGCATTGATGGAGCTTGGTGTTTCGTTAACGGCTGCACATTTATTTATCGTCTATTTCTCGATTTTCTCAGCCATTACACCACCCGTTGCTGTCGCAGCCTATGCCGCTGCTGGAATTGCTGATAGCAACCCGAACAAAGTCGGCTTCGAAGCTGTTCGACTCGGGATCGTCGGTTTTATTGTTCCATTTATGTTTGTGTTAGAACCCGCCTTATTACTGGAAGGTTCACTAGTTGAAATCATTGTTTCATTCTTTACAGCTATAATTGGAGTAATCGCTTTAGCAGCAGGCATGATCGGTAGATTTCGAATGGAAGCTACCAAATTAGATCGAATACTCTTAATTACCAGTGGTTTATTGCTGATATACCCTCATGTACTATACAGTAGTTTGGGTATTATCATTTTCATTATTGTATATGTACTACAAAAAAAGCGCCATATTCTATACACCTCAATTCAGAAAGGTGCCTAATACAGTATGAAAAAGTTCAGTGCAAGTTTGCACTGAACTTTTTTCTTTATAACTCTCTCTTCTTTTTCATCAATTCAAGTAATTTTTTGTCTAACTCTTCGTACTTCGGATCATCCTTTGACAACAAAGACAATTGACCGATAGTTGCGCTTATTTCATTATCGATTAAAAGTTTTTCCTCTTCCAAATTGTGATTTTTCACAGGCTCTTGCTGATCTTTTTGTAGATATTCTGTCAGCCCCATTTCGACCCTTCTAATGACGTGATCTTCAAATACAAGCAGTTTGTCACACATCTTTTCGAGAAAGTAGTGGTCATGAGATACAACCAGTATAGTGCCTTCAAAGGATTGGAGCATTTTCTCAAGTGATTCTCGACTTGCAAGATCAAGATGATTTGTCGGTTCGTCTAAAATCAATAAGTCAATTTCATCTAATAATAGTTTTACAAGCTTAATCCTTGTACGTTCTCCCAGACTTAACGACGAAATCGGTTGTTTGATTTTATCAGCATTAAATCCAATATTTGCAAGAATGGTTCTCGCCTCACTCAATTCGTCTTTTACGGTTAGCCCCAGATACTCGAGAATTGTTTTTTCTTCATTTAAATCGGTTATATCTTGGGATAGATATCCAACTTTCAAAGAATCACTTTTCCAAACTTCTCCATTCGAAAGCTGTAATTCTCCCATTAAGATCCGCAGTAAAGTCGTCTTCCCACAACCATTTTCCCCAAGAACCCCAATTTTTTCTGCATATTTCACATAAAAATGGCTATTTTGAAACAAGATTCTGTTTCCGAATCCCATTTCTCCATTCTTCACTTCAACAATTCGTTTACCTCTCTTCTTATTTTGCTTGAAATGAAACTGAAGTTCTTCTCTTTCTTTTGGTTTGTCGATTTTGTTTTTGGCCAACTCTTTTTCAAGTCTTTTCTTTTTCGACTTTATTTGTTTATCCATTTTCTTTGCTTTCACGCGGTAGAATTCCTTAAATCCATCTTGTTTTGTTGACTGTCGATGTGCTTTATCTGACCAATTATGCAATTGGTTCAATTGACTTTCAATTTTCTCTTTTTTCCTTTGCTGTAACTCAAAGCGATGCAACTGACTTTGGTATTGTCTTTCCTTTTCCTCGTAATAATCCGTATAATTCCCCTTATAGATAGAAGACACTCCGTCTTCAATCTCAATGATTTGGCTCACGGTTTGATCAAGAAAATAACGATCATGTGAAATCACAATGATAGTCCCGGGGTAAGTGGCCATTTCCCCAATGAGCCATTCTACTCCATTAAAATCAAGATGATTGGTCGGTTCGTCAAGTAATAACAGTTCGCATGGAGATGACCATACACTTGCTAAGGAAAGCTTAGTTTTCTCTCCTCCACTTAAATGGGCCGCTCTTTCACGATCCCATGTGTGTACTTTCATTAATCCAAGTTGACTTGTTTGTTCTAATGTTTCTCCAGATTGGGCTACCTCCTCAATGACATCCAGTGATCCTTCAGCAGCTTGTTTCACATACCCAATTGAAATGTCCCCAGAAGGAAACTCAATCATTCCTTTGTCCATTTCAATTTCACCTGTCAAAATATTCGCTACCGTTGTTTTCCCTGCTCCATTATTTCCTACGATTCCAATTCGGTCCCCAATTTGAACAGTAAATGCAATATCTTTTAAAATCGTCTTATCACCGTAGCTTTTTTGAATTCCGCTCAGCTTTAAAATCTCCATAAAAAAACCTCCCTAGGCTGTATCTAGAGAGGACGTAATGTTCCCAACGCAAATTTAGTGAAACATCAAACAGCAGGACTCTTTCATCCTCACTGATTGTTTGCTTGCACCCCACAGGAAGTAGATCACAAAGACATCACTTAGGTTTTCATCTTTGTTCTACTAATCACTATTTAACGTACAGTTATCCCCTTAATGCGGGATTTAATGCTCGTTAAAACAGGGAGAGCATACCATTGTATGAATCACAATTGGACATGGAAATGGGCATACGAATCCTATTCTCTAGATACAAATTTTTCATGTAAGGTTGTTCAAAACTTGGCCGAAAATGGCGTTTCACACGTTTAAATAACATACGCTCTGGTGCGTGAATCTGCACCACCATTGATTTCGACGCTTAGGATTCTAGTGCAAACAACGCAAAACAATAGTACGTTATTTGGCGACATACTGTTTTCATCCTCATTTTGAACATAATCTTCTTTTTGAAAAATTGGTACGAAAATAAGATTAGTTATCCATTGCCCCTTACCATTCCCTTCGTATTTGTTAATTCTACTATAAATGGCCATGGCTTTGTTTGTCAAACCCATCTTACATTTTGCTTCAAACCTTTTTCTTATAAGCTTTTTTCCGATATAATAAGGGATAGTATATGAAAAGAATGAGGCGTTTCTATGGAAAAAAAAGTTGAAGTTTTTATTTTATCTGGATTTTTAGGTAGTGGCAAAACCACTTTATTACAAAATATTCTTACCCAAGAAAAAGAATTGGGTCGGAAAGTAGCGGTTGTGATGAATGAATTAGGTCAAGTTTCAATCGATTCAAATGCGGTATCAGAGAATACCCCACTTAAGGAATTGTTGAACGGCTGTGTTTGTTGTACCATCCAAGGTCAGCTTGAGGTACATCTTCAAGGTCTCTTACAGGAACATGATCTGGATGCGATTTATATTGAAACCACAGGTGTTGCCCATCCAATAGAAGTGTTGGATGCATGTATGTCTCCACTTTTCGCTTCACAATTATTTGTCCAATCGATTGTCACACTTATTGATGTGAATCGTTGGAAGGAAAGAAATTCTTTAAGCGCACAATTGCAAATGCTGTTGCGTGAACAGGTTCGTCATGCAGATGTATTGTTACTTAATAAAATTGACCAACTGTCAGAAATGGAACAAGGACAAATTCTTTTTGAAATTCAATCCATTAACAATGAAGCAAAATGTTTATTGACCAAGCACGCAGCTGTGAAACTGAATGATCTCAGGAAAATAACAAAAGCAGATCGCAAGTCACATGAGCGT
This sequence comes from Bacillus nitroreducens, assembly GCF_964021195.1. NCBI lineage: Bacteria > Bacillati > Bacillota > Bacilli > Caryophanales > Bacillaceae > Bacillus > Bacillus nitroreducens. The sequence continues at coordinate 336,715 of NZ_CAXHYI020000001.1, forward strand.
ACCCATGTTCATCTCGATTTGAAGTTAAAAACGTATGTTCACACGTTTTCAAACCCACTTAATGTGGATTTGTTCGAGGATTGGCTCAGGAAAATGCCTGACACCATTTATCGAATTAAAGGCTATTTAAAGTTTACCCATTCAGCTAACACATATTTATTCCAATACTCCTATGGAACACCCATTTACATGAAAGAGCTCATGAATTACAAGACTACCTTGGTTTTTATTGGTGAACAAATCGATCCAAATTGGATGAAGGCTGAAATGGAGAAAATAGAAGAAGAAAGTAAGAAGACTGGATAATTTAGTTTTTAAAAACCGCGGACTAGTGAATGCTATTACTAATCCGCAGTTTTTTTACATGCACGTATTAATTACTTTTGCTTGTCCACAATTTCCATTTTTTCATCCTTGAACCTATTTTATCCCCTTATGCTAATTCCTTTCATCCCTAACTTGATGAGTACGAAATTTTCTTCTTTGTAACTCTCAGCGTTTGGTCCGAATTCCCAAGCATCATTTCCACATTATGTGGTAATTTAAGATTGAGTAATCGTTTGGTTACTCAAAAAAAATGAGTCGGGAGTGATGTATCATGGCAAGAAACAAACTATTGGTTCCTGGTAGCGAAAATGCTCTCAATCAGATGAAAGAAGAAATCGCCAATGAGTTTGGAGTTCAGCTTGGTGCAGATACGACCGCACGCGCGAATGGGTCTGTTGGAGGCGAAATGACGAAACGCCTTGTTGCAATGGGCCAGCAACAGTTAAAAAATGGTTCACAACAATAACTATTCGTTTGGAGGCCCTTAACGGGTCTCCTTTTTGTTTACAAATACAAAAAGCCAGCATTCCATCTAGAAATGAATGGCCTTTTCATCATATATTTCCCCTGTTGTCTTCATCACAGTTGAGCTTTCCTTGGCCTCAATCGATCTTACCCCGATTAAAATCATTCCGACCACTAGCAATGCAAATAAAAGTACAATGATACAATTTTTAATTAATACCATCTTTCCCACCCTATCATTTTTAAAACTTGTATATGTTCCCTTTTTTCCCGACAAAACCATTCTATTCACCGAATACGTTTATATTCCGATTTGTTTTAAAATGATGCAAAAACCCTATTTTTTCCCATCACTTTCATCTTTGTAGGACATAAAGTGTAGTAAGGAGGGGATTTTGTTGGATAAACTTTCTATCTTGTTTTTAGCATGTATTTTAGCTGGATTTGCACTTATTAAAGTAACCGAATATGATAGCATTTTAAACAGTTTACACCCAGTATTTAATGTAGTGGGAGTCCTTACAATTATTGTGTTTTCATTCGTTCTCATTTTCAAAGGAATTTTAGCTTTAATTGGTAAATAATCTACTTGGGGAAAAAATCCTACCTTTTTAGGGGTTTGTACCTTTCACATTTCCTAGAAAGCCATATGCTAGTACTAGTCATTTATTATAGGGTAGGTGTAAGCATATGGCGTCTATCTTTTTAGGTCCAATTGAAATCAATAGTAATGAAGGAGTTATCGTTACGGGTAATTCCTTTTACGTCTCTCCAACATCAGCGAGTAAAATCATCACGGGTTCAGGTTCATTCAATACAGGCATTTATATTACAAACAATAATCTCGTAAGTAAATCCAATACACTTGATCCAGATCTTTCCGATCTAAATACGATGTTGTAGACGTAAAAAAGAGTGACAATAAGTCGTTTTTGACCATTGTCACTCCTTTTTAATTAGGCAGTTTCACGAACTTAGCTAACTTATTAACACCATTCATTGCCGCCTCATTTGTTCGAATGCTGTGCACCTAACACTGTTCTATTATGCGTACATTGCCTCGATTTGTTTTTGCAGCTCTGCATCTTCTAAATATTCATCATAGGTCATTTGTTTATCAACCAGACCATTTGGTGTGATTTCGATGATGCGGTTTGCAATGGTTTGTACAAATTGATGGTCATGAGATGTGAATAAGATAGAACCCTTAAATGCTATTAACCCATTGTTTAGCGCTGTAATAGACTCAAGGTCTAAGTGGTTTGTTGGGTCATCAAGTAATAACACGTTTGCTCCACTTAGCATCATTTTAGATAGCATACAACGAACTTTCTCTCCTCCAGAAAGAACGCTCGGCTTTTTCAAGACTTCTTCACCTGAGAAAAGCATTCTTCCTAAGAAGCCGCGAAGGAAGCTTTCGCTTTGATCCTGTGGTGAAAACTGACGAAGCCAGTCCACAAGCGTTTCTTCATCACCACTGAAATACTTCGAGTTGTCTTTAGGGAAGTATGCTTGTGATGTGGTAATTCCCCATTTGTACGTACCACTATCTGCTTCCATTTCACCCATTAAAATTTTAAATAATGTTGTAATGGCAATTTCATTTTTTCCAACAAATGCAAGCTTGTCACCTTTTTTCATGATAAAGCTCACATTATCAAGCACCTTAACACCGTCAATTGTTTTTGAAAGTCCCTCAACACGTAATAGATCATTTCCTATTTCACGCTCTGGGGTAAATCCTACGAAAGGATAACGACGAGAAGATGGTTTAATATCATCAAGTGTAATTTTCTCTAATAGCTTCTTACGGGATGTCGCTTGCTTAGATTTGGATGCATTGGCACTAAAGCGTGCAACGAAAGCCTGTAGTTCTTTAATTTTCTCTTCTTTCTTTCTGTTAGCATCTTGTGCCATCTTTTGAGCAAGCTGGCTAGACTCGTACCAGAAATCATAGTTACCTACATAGATTTGGATTTTTCCATAATCAAGGTCTGCCATGTGTGTACATACTTTATTTAAGAAATGACGGTCATGGGATACAACAATGACTGTATTTTCGAAGTTAATTAAGAATTCTTCTAACCATTGAATCGCTTTTAAATCCAAGTTATTCGTAGGCTCGTCCAGTAAGAGGACATCTGGCTTTCCAAATAATGCTTGTGCTAATAATACTTTTACCTTTTCAGAACCCGTTAACTCAGCCATTTTTTTCGAATGAAGTTCTTCTGGGATCCCCAAACCTTTTAATAGGATTGCAGCTTCTGATTCTGCTTCCCATCCATTTAATTCAGCAAATTCACCTTCTAGTTCAGCAGCTCTCATGCCATCCTCATCTGAGAAATCTGGCTTCATGTAAATCGCGTCTTTCTCCTGCATTACTTCATATAAACGGGAGTGTCCCATGATGACTACTTTAAGAACTTCATGCTCTTCATATTCGAAGTGGTTTTGTTTTAAGATTGCTAGGCGCTCACCTGGTGTCATGTGCACGTCGCCAGTTTGTGGCTCAATTTCTCCAGAAAGAATCTTTAGGAACGTCGATTTTCCAGCCCCATTTGCTCCAATAAGGCCATAACAATTTCCGGGTGTAAACTTTATATTAACATCTTCAAAAAGCTTGCGATCACCAAAACGCAAACTTACGTTAGTTACTGTTATCATGCAGTGTAAATCCTCCATTTCATGTCATTGCTACTGATTATACCATTTTGCTAGGAACATCTCTACTTTTTCCCTATGTTTACGTCACAATGATATTGCACAAAAGACTTTACCTACTAGTTCTTCTATTCTTTGGTAAAAATTAAAAATGACTCTTTCTACAGTTCCCTGTAAATAGAGTCATCAACATAAATCCTGTTTCTCTTTTTTAACCCGGTTCATTTTACATGGCATCATTCTTCTTATCATTCTTCTTATTGTTCTCCTGTTCTAGATTTTTTTGCTGCAATGATATGTCATGTCTATCAACCTGTCTGATTAATACAAATCCTTGCATAACCTTATCTCCCCCGTAACCTGCTAAAATAGAGAGGAACACCACTCTTAACATGGAGTCTGTGTCACTTGAAGCGACAACTAAAACTGCTGCAATTATTCCGATAATCATCTCTTCTATAAAGCCTAGATAAATAAAACGCTTTGTCATACGTGGTTTTTCGATTTTCCCCCTTTTTTTAGCATGTCCTAACAAACCCATCGAACCACCAATAAAGATTGCGAGTATGAAATGTAGCAACATGTTTTCACCCCCTAAAGTCCAGATTTTGTAATACTTGACCTTAGGCAACAAACAGAAGCTTCCTTATACACATTATATGCCAAAAGTGTATAAGAAAGCTTGGGTATATATTCGGAATATTTGAAATATAACGATGGTACGAAATTACTATTTTCTTCCAGTGATCGATTCGAAGTGAAATGGACTGTTTAAAATGACCTACTCTACTTCTCCCAGAGTCATTACTTGCATAAAATCAGCCCTGAATTTTTTATAATTAAAACGTAATGCTATACGGTCTAATGTCTCGACCGGCTCATCCTCTGGCTTCGGACGAAAATCAGCAATACTTTGTCCTTTTGTTGTTCCAAATGTCTCGACTTCTACTCTACGTCTTGCATATTGGACAATGGATGGATTTACAAGCGCACTTAATGCAACGACGTCATGAAGTGGTGTCCCTTGGATCCCAGGTTCATTTTTCTTATACGCTTCAAAATAATACTCAAAAATAGGTCTGATTAAATTTCGATAAGGATTTTTGGTTCCTGCTTTTTCGATTTGATCTACCATATCTGGAGTCAAGAGTGCTTCAGAAGTAATGTTAAGTGGGAATATGGAAAGATTCTTTGCATGTTCCACGACATAATTTGATGCGATAGGATCTCCGTAAAAGTTCGCTTCAGCTACTGGTGTCACATTACCAGGTACTAGGAAAGCACCTCCCATAATATAATAGCCTTTTACTTTTTCCATAATTTCCCCACCTAGGTTAAAGGCAATGGCAAGGGATGTGGACCTTCCGACATCGACAATATAGATTTCATTTTCATAGCGTTCAATAATCGTAAAGATTTCGTCAAAATTTAATAACTCTGTCGTCTGCAATGTTTCAGGAGGTTGAATTGGTCCGAGTCCTTCTTCCCCATGTATTTCTGGATAAAAAGGAATGAATTCCCCAGACAGCGGTCCAGTTGCACCTGCAATAATTGGGATATCTGTTTTGTCAGCCAATGACATTAAATAGCCTACATTTTGGATCGCTTGTTCTTGTGTCACATTCCCATAGCTTGGAACAATCCCAACAATTTCAAGTTTTGGATTGAGTAATCCGTACATGATGGCAAGGGAGTCATCTATTCCTGGGTCCCCAAAAAAGAGTACTTTTACTGTCATCTTTCGTCCCTCTCCTCCCATTTTTTTCATATCCTAACTCAATATATGAGAAAAATAATTCTCACATACCCACTTCGTTAGCTCCACAGCATAAATGCGAAAAAACACCCACTAAATTGAACTGCCCCCTGTCAAGTAGACAGTGGAAATAATAAAATGCATCTTAAGCGGCTTTAGCTCTGTATTCAACAGGGCTAAGGCCGTTTAGTCTTTCTTGATATCTTTCATAATTATAGAAGTAGATGTACTCATCAATTGCTTTCGAAAGATCTTCAAATGTCTCATACCTATGTAAATAATACTTCTCGCATTTGAGGGTTCCCCAAAACGACTCCATTGGTCCATTATCAATACATTTTCCTACACGAGACATACTATGTGTCATTCCTGTTTGATCCAGCCTTCTTTTAAACCCATGAGAAGTGTACTGGAATCCACGGTCACTATGGATCAGTGGATGTTCCCCATTTAATTGACCAAGTGCTTCATCAAGGGTTTTAAATACAAGTTTATTATTATTGGAATGTCCTAAAACATAGCTAATAATCGAACCATCATACAAATCCAAAATGGCACTTAAATAAGCCTTACGTGATGAACCATATTTGAACTCGGTAACGTCCGTTACCCATTTCTCATTTGGCTTTTCAGCTGTAAATTCACGATTCAATACATTATCTGTAATGTGTTGTGGGGTGGATCGCTGATATTGCGGTCTCTTCCTCCGTATCACAGATTGAATTCCTGTAATATTCATAAGTCTAAAGATACGTTTATGATTATATTTATGATTAAATAATCTATTGATATTTAAGGTCATTCGACGATATCCATAGATGCCCTCCACTTTTTTATGAAGATTCTTCATTTCCTTTACGATTTTTATGTTCTCCAGTTCTCGGGTAGAAGGCTGACGTTTCAACCATTTATAATAGCCAGCACGTGAAACTCCTGCGATATCGCACAGTAAAACGATACTTAGATTTTCATTCTCATAAAGTTCCTTGATTGCCACATACTTATCTTCATATCTTACTTGGTTTATTTTTGCCTCCTTTCGATCTCCTCTAACTTTTTTAAGAAAGCATTTTCTGCACGTAAACGCTCATTCTCTTTTTCGATTCGACGCATCTCTAACTTCATTTTTTCTTCTGAAGTTAACTCTTCTTCACTCTTGGTTCGTCCTCGTCGGTCCTTTAAGGCATCCCATCCACCAGCTTCATATTTACGTACCCATTGATATATCTGTTGATAAGATACTTTATGATCCTCGGCAGTTTGATGGTAATTCTTTTCATTCGCCAAAGCATCTTGTACAATCTCAATTCGTTCCTTCCAAGTTGTCTTTCTTCCTTTAGTCATAGAGCCTGATCTCCTTTTTCCCGTATCATTTAATTCTCTATGACCATTATACTTCTTTAGCCACTGACGAAGAGTGGAATCACTCGGAATTTCATATTTTCTTGTAACTTCTCGAAGAGAGTAGTCCCCACTTAAATAATCCTTAACGGCTTTCAATTTAAGTTCCTTCGAATATTTCCTCCAGGACGATGACTCTTTTAACCCTTCGATCCCATACTTTTCATATTTGTATATCCAATCATAAATGGATGTATGTTGCACATTATAAATGGATTCTAATTCGGCCAATGAATGAGTACCATTTTCTAAGGCTTTGATTACCTTAAACTTTTCTTCTAAAGAACGTGCTCTTTTGGACATAAAAATACTCCCCCTAAAATAAGCAGATTTTTATTTTTTAACCTGTCTACTTTAAGGGGAGCATATCAAATAGTGAGTGTTTCTAACGTGAGTTATTTTGCAAAACGATGATTCCCAATAACAGTTGTTACTTCTCTTGAGAACATGAATTCATTTGATGTCTTATCTGGATTAAAGAAGAACAATGATCCTTTTCCTTGACCACGGAAAGTAAGAGCCTCGTCTACAGCTCGTTTGGCTTCATCATCAGCTGGTTGGTTAATTGAACCGTCTAATACAGGGCTAAATGCATATGAGCCACCTGCTGCTTTCTCATAGATTACCTCTTTAATCGAATTTGGAAAATCAGGTGAATCTACACGGTTTAATACCACTGTAGCCACAGCTACCTTTCCTGCGTATGGCTCACCCTTGCTTTCTGCGTGCACAAGTCTAGCGAGCAATTCTTTTTCTTCTTTTGATATTGATTCAGGAATTTCAAGTTCTTCTCCTGGATAAATCACATCACTTGTTCGATTGTTTACTTCCTTTAAATCCAATACAGACACACCATACTCCATACCTAAATTCCAGAATGTATCGCCTTTTTCAACAGTGTGAGTTGCTGCCGATGCACTCACGCTAGTTCCTAATAATGTAAATGCTAATGCTGTTGCAATTCCAATCTTCTTCATGTTTTTCATCTTGTACGTCCTCCTAGTAGTCGTTGTTTTTTAGTCTACTAGAAGAGTAACAGCTGTAATATTTCGTTTCATTGTCCAATAATTGGTAGATTACGAGAGTCTTTATGACACCTCAATTTACATTCTATATGGAAAAATTGACCTGCCTTTTATTTTCCCCTAAATACTGGATATAAAGGCAAATTACGGGGTGAATTTTACAAACATCTCAATCATGTAATAGAGATTTTCTTCCTATTACGGGGATTCATAAACGAACAAAAAAAGGTAAGCCACGATCATACGGCTTACCATGTTTGTTTCAACTAAATCATTGCCACTTTTTCAGCGGTCGAGATATGACCTGATTTTTGCACCTTTGTCTCCAAATATTTTTTATTGTAGTCAGAGATGTCTCCCCATAATGGGATATGTGTGTCAGATAATAGGCCATGTTCTTGTAACGCGGCTAATTTTTTTGGATTATTTGTAATCAATGTTACTGGCTTAGCACGTAACTCAGTTAGTACACGAATAGCATCCTCATAGTTGCGGCTATCATCCTTAAAGCCAAGTTCAAGATTTGCTTCTACGGTATCAAACCCTTCTTCTTGAAGAATGTACGCTAGGGATTTTGAAAATAATCCAATTCCACGTCCCTCATGATTGGCTAAATAAAAGAGAGCGCCACAGCCATTTGACACAATCATTCTCATGGATTCACGCAATTGGAAACCACAATCACAACGTTTACTTCCAAAAATATCGCCTGTATGACAAATACTGTGCATCCTAATTAATGCTTCATTTTCCGTATCAAAATCACCGTATACAAGGACAGATGATTGTTGCATTTCTGCTAAAGGCATATGAGCCATTGAATCTAATAGTTCCTCTTTACTCATTTCACCTTCAACACGTAACCATGTATACCATTTAAACGTCACGACTTGATCATCTAATTGAACAGGTAAAGTTACCGGCCCAACTAAACAGATATCCTGCTCACCAGGCTTTTGAATCAATTTCATTTTATTTAAAAGAAGGCCCTTTGCCTTTTCTGTAACCATTTCTTTTCTCCCTTTCTTACTGAACTCTCTGTTTTTGAAAGTATAGTATTTTTTAAAAAGGGAGGTCAAGCAATTGACACTGTCATCCTTTTTAAGAAAAAACTCTATCTATATCTTTTCAGCATGATACCCCAGCTTTTTCAATAAGACCATCATTTCCTCTTTTTCAGCATCAGTTATACCACCAACGATTTCTTCAATGGATTGTTGATGCTTTGGAAAAATGGAATCCATAAATTGTTTACCTTCTTCAGTAATGGATGCCCAAGTAACACGTCGGTCCTTAGGACAAGGTTTGCGCATAAGGTAATTCTTTTTTTCGAGTTTATCCACAACATATGTTATACTTCCACTCGATAACAAGACCTTCTTCCCAATATGTTGAATTGGTTGGTCCCCTTTATGATAAAGAAGTTCTAACACAGCAAATTCAGTTAAATTTAATCCGTATCCTTTTACATCCTCTTCTACCCGCTCATTTACTGATCGGAATGCCCTAGATAGTATGACAAAAAATTTTAAGGAGAGGTTAGGAACATCAATTGATTCTTTTGTTTCCATATGATCCACCCTTTTTCGTTATCTCGAATTCAAGATAATTTTACTAAATTTTTGTATTCCTTGTCAACCTTTCAAGTGAGTCATAGGTCCTGCTAACTCCTAGCTACTTCCATGTATTGATACAGCACTTCTCCTCCATGACGAGCGATTCCGCGAAAATGCTTAAAATCTTCCCGTTTCACTAGGACATTGCGAAACTCTAGGAATTGCTCTTTTTTCACTAAATACTCGCTAATCTCACCATCACGTAGCTTATTTAAAATATCATGAATTGATTGTTCATCCATATGTATCACCTCATGGCTAAATTATAGTGTTTCTTATCGTTAGAAACAAGGCTAATACCCATTTATACTGGGATTTCACACACAATTTATCAATAGACATAAGATATGGTGGAAATGTCTAATAGGCATTTATTACGAAATAAAATATAAAGTCTTCAATAAAAATGAAAAATCATTCATTTTATCTTCCTATTTTTATTTACATTGCAGACTTCTATCCGAATTAAAACAAAGAAAGGTGATTTTATGAGAAATTCTCAAAATCCAATGTTTATGAATCCGAACCTTGGAAATCAACAAGGTATGCCCTCACAGCAAGGATTAGGTTATGACCCACAAGGGATGCCACAAGGGATGAATTTTCCTCAAGCAGGCTATCCTGGGGGCGCTTTTCCACCTGGAGGCGTAGCTGGTTATCCTTATCCTGTTCAACAACAAATGATGGAAGATGATTGTGGATGTGGCGGTGGCCACGACGATAATGAAGGCGTGATGTCGGCTGGATTTAATCCATATTCTCCTGGGATGGCTCCACACGGGCCACATGGACCTGGTTGTGGCTGTGGACATCATCACGGTCCAATGGCTAGTCCAGGAATGATGGGCGGTCTTGGGCCGCATGGAGCTAATGTTGCTCCTGGGATGATGGGAGGATTTGGCCCTCAAGGACCTGCAGTCGGACCAATGGGTGGTTTTGGCCCACAAGGACCTATGATGAATCCTGAAATGATGGGTCCTCAAGGCCCTGGTGCTACCCAAGGTATGATGGGTTTCGGTCCGCATGGTCCTGGATGCGGATGTGGACATCATCACGGTCCAATGGCTGGACCTGGGATGATGGGCGGTTTTGGCCCAGGAATGGGTCGATAACAAAGGGTGTCTCTTCTGAGGCACCTTTTTTGCATTGAATCCATTTTGATTTCTCCTATTAATTACGGACTCATAAAGTTCTAGTATCGTATTCTGTAAAGAAATGGATGATTATCACCTTTTTCAAAAATAGATATGAAAACGCTTTACTATTTGGTAAAAATAAGGCAAAATATAAAAAAAAGGTTTTTGAAATGGAGTCAAATTTCAGAATTTAACTTCATTTCATAGAATACGATGGAGGGCGAGAGACATGAAGATTGCGGAAATTGGAGATATTATTGAATTCAAAGATGGACTAAAAGGGATCGTGGAAAAAGTAAACGAGAACTCTGTTATCGTAGACTTAACCCTTATGTCCAATTATAGAGACCTAGATTTAGAGAGTCGTACAGTGGTTAATCATAAGAATTATAAAATTGTAACAGCCATATAAGGGAGCTATTTTAGCTCCCTTCAGACTGTTGACAAACGCTCGCATACTTCGTTGCTAGCCTCACTCGTACGCTCATGAAGGCAACTTCTATTCGCGTCTTCGATCGGTGAGCGCGCCTTGTCTGACAAGCGTTTTCAAGTCAGTCTTGGAAAGTGAATCTTACTCGTGTTTACGATAAAAATGAGTATAGACAAAGTCAAGTTTAACTTTATCTATACTCAGAAGGGAGCTATTTTAGCTCCCTTTTTATTATGATTACACACCTAAAGATTTATCCTTTGTTACTTTCGGCTGGATAGAAGTCAAAAATTTCGTTTTTGAGAAAGAATAAATAAGCAATGCCAACCAGATACATATAAATGTGATTAAATGTGTTTTCGTGAACTGTTCACCGTATAAGAAGACCCCTAATAGTAAACTAATTGTCGGTGCAATGTACTGAATGAATCCGACCGTAGACAGTGGAATTCGATTTGCGCCGGACGCAAACCAGAGTAACGGTAATGCTGTCACGACCCCAGCTCCCATCAGTAATAGCCGCACATCAACAGATGCTCCTGTAAAAGAATCTACTCCACTATTGTATAAATATCCTAGATATATAAGAGCAATTGGCGCAATAATCATTGTTTCCATTGCTAAACCAAGTAAAGAATCAAGCTTTGCAAGCTTTTTCGTGAGACCATAAAAGCCAAAACTCAGTGCGAGGGTAAAAGCGACCCACGGAAAGCTTCCGTATTGAATGGTTAGAATTAGTACCCCTACTCCAGCTAACGCAAATGAAACTCCTTGCCAAAACAATAAACGTTCCTTAAGAACGAAAATACCTAAAAGAACACTAACTAACGGATTGATATAATACCCAAGGCTTGCATCAATGATATGATCCGTATTGACTGCCCAAATATACGTTGCCCAGTTGATTGTAATAAGTATGGACGATGCAATAATTCCGAACAATTTGATCTTGTTTTTGACAATCTCTTTCAAACTAGTTACTAATTGCATCCCTTTCTTTGAAACTAATATAATACCTAGTACAAACACAAGTGACCACACAATGCGATGTGCAAGAATTTCAATCGCGGAGACTTCATCAATTAATTTCCAATAGAGAGGCAATACTCCCCACGTAATATACGCAATCACTGCGTATAAAACCCCAATTTTATATTCCTTGTTGTCGTTCCCCATAGAAGTTCCTTCTTTCCAATTCATTTTATCCCATTGGATAATTATATTTCGGTTTCCGATATTTCTCAATGAAAATGAATGGAAATTTATTGAATGTTGAGTTTGACTGAAGGTTGAACCCTTTGCCATAAAAGCTTGTTCCTTGTAATCCGTAATTAGACAAGCCGATGTGTGTCTCAATCAGTGTTAGATTCAGACAACCTTACCTTGATTCAACAGATATAAGTCAAAAACCAGGACGGCTTACGACAGCTTTGCATCAATCCACCAAATATAGGTCAGAATCAAGATCAATTTCCGACAACACTTACTTAAATTAGCTGTGGTAAGTCACAATAAAAAGTCTGATTGGGAATGTACTAGCTCCACTCAACATAATTATGTCAAACTGCACTAAAAATAGCGCAAGCAAAAATCTCGCGCTACTTGTGTTGTTTTATCCAGTACTCCAAAGACAGAGTACTTACTACTCTTTTGTATCTTTTCCTGCTTCTTCAGCAAGTTGTTCAAAGGATTTTACTTTACCATGAGGGTTTTGTGATTGTTTTCGTACCCTCCATTGACGTTCTTGTTGGCGTTTAGATTGTGTCATTATAGACCTCCTTCATTACATTTCTCATCTTTAGGATGGGTCGCTGAGGATAAATTATTCTAAAAAAATGAAGTACATGATAAACTGAAACTAACACGAGTCAGGATTTTTCTACATCCTCTACTGATTGTTAACATGGATCAAAATGAGGTTAGAACCGACGCTTGAAAAAATGACGTTCTCCGTCATTGTTCTTATAATCGATTACTCATGGAATGTGGATCTCTACGAATTTTTTGTAGGGAGATTTTCTGCTCGTTCATACTGTAAAATCATCTTTAAAAAGAGGCTTTAATATGCAAAACCGTTTTATTCAATTATTTATACTCGTACATATTCTGTTGGCGATTAGTTTTTTGACAGACCTTCCATTTTGGATTTTGTTTACAATCTCCTTTTTCCTTTTAACCGTTGCAGCCATTCGATACGGGACATTTGATAAGGTGCCTATTTCAGTAACAAACTGCTTACTAGCAATCGCTTCTGGGATTTTGATGTATGGTCTGTTTTTGTTTGGAAAATTAGCTTCAGAATTCTTATTTCCAACACAATTAGCTGATGTTGCTGCTTTATATATGAAAATCCAGCCACACCATACTTGGCAATATGTTTCACTATTCCTACTCATCATTCCAGGTGAGGAATTGTTTTGGCGGGGCTACATCCAGAAATATGTTGAGGGGAAGGTTCAAAATAAACAACTCGTCATCATTATTTCATCATTTTTATATACATCTGCGAACATCTATACTTTAAATCCGCTTTTCTTGCTTGCTACATTTGCAGGAGGAGTCGTCTGGGGAACTTTATATTTGTGGAAACGAAATATTTTTTTAGTCATCCTTTCTCATCTTGTGTTCAATCTATTTTTACTTGTACTTTTCCCTATTTTTTAAAAAAGGGCATAACATATTAAAAAGGAGATCAAAAGACAGACCCCTTTCGATCTCCTTGTCTTTACTCTTTATACGTGTCTCTCTTTTTGAGGTTGCCTACCGAATCTCTTTATTTCTTAGAATTTCTCATCGGCTTTGCTAACAAAATTAATATGATCAAACTCATATATCCGAATAACGGATATAAAAACGAAATTAATGAGCCATATCCTAGCTGACTAATTACATATGCGATAGAAAGAATGAAAAAGATGATCACGACAGATGGTAGTTTAATCACATTTTTCAATTGTCGTTCAAGTCCAAATAAATTTCCAATCACAGAGGTGAAGATCTCACCATAAATCACAATAATGTATAACCAATAAAACGCCATCATGAAGTTTTTCATTACTTCGGCCATTGGGATTTCAAAACTTTCAAGATTCGGTAATACCGATAAGGAAATATGGCTTGTTACTAATATCAGACATAAAGCACCACCACCAATAAAGCCGCCCCATCTTAATGTTTTTTCATGTTCAATTTCTTTTGCAAGCGGAACAAGAACTGGCATCGCCATCGTTAGATTAAAAGCTGAATATAAAAATGGTGAAATCATCCACTTAAAACTTTGGGACTCCATTTCGGGCACACTCAGAATTCGAGTTGCATCTACAGATATTACCTCTACTGCTAGCACAACACTAAAGAAAATCATAATGGGCACAACAAACATATTTACACCAAACAACCCTTTAACTCCAAATGTTAATACAAAAATCGATAATGCACTCGTCAAAAGAATACCCAACTGATAAGACAGACCCAACTGCTCATAAAAAACAGCTCCCGCACCTGAAAGCATGACAGACGTAACGCCAATCAACACAAGAAGCATAAGCGCATTTACCAGTAAAGCTATTTTTTTCCCAAATAAATATTCATTAAATTCCTTATATGAGCTTGCTTGAATTCGATTTGCAATGATCATGATCTTTGTTCCTAACCAAATAAATAAAAAACCGCTAATGCCAATTCCGACCAAACCGAACACACTGTACTGGGTAAAAAATTCAACGATTTCTTTACCTGTTGCAAATCCCGCTCCAACAATTGTTCCGACATAGACAGCTCCAATTTGGAAAGCTGCTCCCCATTTTCCTCGCACGAATAGCCACCTCATTATTTGTCTGTGTTTGAGGTTGTTCAAATAGTCCTGTAAAAATGACACTCATTGTGGAACTTCGACTAAGTACCAAGCGTGCTATGTCAAACATCGAAGTCACCTCATCCTACGGAAACTTGTTAGCATGCTTTTTGAGTTCCTTTGAAAAGGAAAACACCTTTCACAGCTGCTTACGTATGAACAGCACTCAAAGCTGCACTGCCTCACACTTTCGACGCACAGGATGTACTAGTGTCGACAAGACATTAGACGTGAAGTTTTGTCGACGCGGTCTTTTTATCTCCTATTTGAACACTCACTTTTACTTGATGTATATGTACAAGATCTTGAAATAAGACGAGCTATTCTTTTTCGTTCTTTTGGAAAAAATTTCAGGGGCTTTTCACTTGAAAGTCAAAAAAGGTCAAAGTATAATGTAGACATAAGGTCAAAGATGGTCAAACATCACAAACAACAAATTAAGATCTGCGAAAAGTAGGCTACAAAGACGTTGCTACAGAATGTGGCATTAGTCTTTGATCTCAAATTAGTCAAAGATAGTCAAAATTTCAAGGAGGTATTTGCTTATGTATTGTCAATCATGTAATAAGAATGAAGCTACTATTCAATTACACGTACAATTTAACCATGAAAAACGACAAATTCACCTTTGCAGTGAGTGTTTTGCGAAGGAGAAGAACAACATGAAAATACCTTCAGGAATGTCTGGATTTCCAAATTTCACATTTGATGATCTCTTTAAAGGGAATGCTTTTGGACATCAAATGGGATTTAACCAACAACAAACACAACCAAAACACGGTGGAAATGGCGGAGGTCTTCTTGACCAATTCGGTCGAAACCTTACACAAATGGCGAAAGCTGGTCTGATTGATCCAGTAATTGGCCGTGATGAAGAAATCAACCGTGTCATTGAAATTCTAAACCGACGTAATAAAAACAACCCTGTTCTTATTGGAGAGCCTGGTGTTGGTAAAACCGCGATAGCAGAAGGTTTGGCTTTACAAATTGCTGAAGGTAAAGCGCCAAGTAAGCTTTCAAATAAAATTGTATATCTATTAGATGTTGCTTCCCTTGTGGCGAACACTGGTATTCGTGGCCAATTTGAAGACCGCATGAAGCAGTTAATTGCTGAACTTCAAAAGCGTAAAAACGTGATTCTCTTTATTGATGAAATTCACCTTTTAGTTGGCGCGGGTTCAGCTGAAGGTTCAATGGATGCAGGTAATATTTTAAAACCAGCCCTTGCACGTGGTGAACTTCAAGTTGTAGGAGCAACCACTTTGAATGAATATCGTCAAATTGAAAAAGATGCTGCATTAGAGCGTCGCTTCCAACCAGTCATTGTGGAAGAACCAAGCATTGACGAAGCGATTCAGATTCTTGAAGGAATAAAAGGAAAATATGAAGATTTCCATGGAGTAAAATATACAGATGAAGCCATTCATGCTTGTGTAACATTATCTCAACGTTACATTCAAGACCGCTTCTTACCTGATAAAGCAATCGACTTGCTAGATGAAGCAGGTTCAAAAATGAATCTATTATCAGGTGGTGCAAATCCTAAGGATATTGAAGAAGAACTTGCTAAGATTGCAGCTGAAAAAGAAAAAGCTGCTGGAGAAGAAAACTATGAACTCGCAGCAAAACTTCGTCACCAAGAAATTCTTCTTGAAAAACAATTAAATCAACCTGAAAATAAAGAAGAAGCAATTGTTGACGTTGCAAACATTCAACAAATCGTTGAAAAGAAAACAGGGATCCCTGTTGGTAAACTTCAAGAAAACGAACAGCAAAAAATGAAATATCTTGCTGAGAACCTTGCGAAAAAAGTAATTGGACAAGAGGAAGCCGTTACGAAAGTTGCAAAAGCGGTTCGTCGTAGCCGTGCTGGATTAAAAGCAAAATCTCGCCCAATTGGTTCGTTCCTTTTCGTTGGACCAACTGGTGTTGGTAAAACAGAATTAACAAAAACACTTGCAGAGGAACTATTCGGTTCTAAAGATGCAATGGTACGTCTCGATATGAGTGAATATATGGAAAAACACTCTGTCTCTAAAATCATCGGCTCACCCCCTGGATATGTAGGACATGAGGAAGCAGGTCAACTTACTGAAAAGGTTCGCCGCAACCCATATAGTATCATCCTACTGGACGAAATTGAAAAAGCACACCCAGATGTTCAACATATGTTCCTACAAATATTGGAGGATGGGCGCCTAACAGATAGTCAGGGACGTACAGTAAGTTTCAAAGACACCGTCATTATTATGACAAGTAATGCTGGTGTTGGTCATAGGAAAATTACAGTCGGTTTTGAAAATACTGAAACGGATGCATATAAAGAATCAAACATCCTTGATTCACTAGGATCGTTCTTCAAGCCAGAATTCTTAAATAGATTTGATGCGATTATTGAATTCAAACAGCTTGATAAAGAACACCTGTTACAAATTGTCGACCTCATGTTACACGAACTTGAAACAGTTCTGAAAGAACAAGAAGTAACGCTAACAGTTGACGATACTGCAAAACAAAAATTAGCTGAACTTGGTTACCACCCTGCTTTTGGTGCACGCCCATTACGCCGTGTCATCCAAGAACAGCTTGAGGACCAAATTACAGATATACTTTTAGAAAATGAAAACCAGACAAACCTGAATGTAACAGTTGAAGACAATAAAATTGTTGTAAAATAATTAAGAATGCAGAGCCACAAAGGCTCTGCATTTTTTATATGGATTTCGTCTCCAATTCATTTACGTTAATCGGTACTTTTCGATTTGAATACATACTGTGTAGAACCATGCCCAGTGCAATCATGATCATCCCAATAAAGGAATAGAGCGTTGGAAGCGATGTACGTAAAAAAAGCACCTCGCCGAATATCACAAAGATGATTTGAATAGCCTGAGTGGCTTCAACTGCGGCTAGTTTCGTTTGGTCATGCTTTACCATTTCTGTTGCAAAAAAGAATAGAACCGTTGCAATAACTCCAGAAGAAATACCGACTATAAATGACTGAATCACTTGACTCATACTCGGTAGTCCAACCGTCACACCACCAACTCCAGCTATAATCAACCAGAACGGAGTTGAAGCCAGTGTCATCCCGAGAACGCGCTGAAAGGTATCAAACTCATTTTTACAATGTTCCATCATCTTTCGATTCCCTAGTGGATATGCAAAAGCAGCTAGTACAACAGGAAGTATTCCGACAAAAAGCATTTCGGTTCCAATGCCCCCCTCCGCTTCCTGAAGTTGAATCAACATAATTCCAACAAAAATAAAAATCGAAAAAATGAGACCTTTCACAGGTATCTTTTCACGGACTTGTTGCAAACCATTTTTTGTTTCTACTGTTTTATAGAAAAATGGGACAATAAGTAGTCCTGCGATAATAACAAATTGCCATGTTCCCGCAACCAACCAACCTGGACCTGATGCTGCTGCAAAGGTAAGTGGTGCATAAAACAACCCAAATCCTATCGTACTCCATAGTATCCATTTAATAGGATTGCTTTTGAGTTCTCGTAGCAGTTCCTTCAGATTCCCACGGATAAGAACAATACCAAGTAAAAATGGTAGCATTGAAAAATATCTCAACGAAGAACTCCAAAGCCAACTGCCGCCAGATAGTTCCATTGATCGATTCAAAATAAATGTAACTGCAAAAAACAGTGATGAAACAATTCCAATAAGTATTGCTTTCATTACCAATACCCCTTCACCGAAAGACTAAGGTTTAAAACAATAAACATCCTCATCTACAAAGCCTTTTATGATTTCACCTGTTTTTCTAAATCCCGCTTTCGTATACACATGGATGGCCGCTTTGTTTGATGGAATGACCGATAAATAAATCTCATCGCAATAAGGCAATGTCCTATACATCTCCGAAATAATGGCCTTTACTGCAGCGGTTCCATAGCCTTTCCCTTGATACTTATAATCAATCATAATTCTACTTAGTTCAAAACGATTACGCTCATTTTCAAGGCCATACATGGTAAACCCAATTAGTTGTGTTCCAGCGTAAATCGCCTTTGTGACCCAATCTGGTTGGACTTTTGCCTGGGCAAGCGAAAACACATTTGAAGCAATCCATTTTTCAAATAAAGTAAATGGCTTATCCTCAGATTTCAATTGAATAACATCCAGTAAATTATCCATCGTAACATCACGTAAAATAATATTTTTCATTTACCCTACCCCCGATTTTAAAAAAGCAAGGCGCGCACCAATTGGTGATAAGAAGACAAGCTCTGACAAAAGTGCAATGCTGCGTTCAGAAGCGAATAGCTTGAGACCTCGAACCAATGGCACCTGTAGCTAAACATGCCTAGGAGGAGAATTTTTATTTTTTCCTTTTTCAAGTAAAAATGGCGGTTTGGTAAACCAAAGGTGATTTCCTCTCCTCGGTCTTACTTTCTTACCAATCATCAGGTTTTTCACATAAAATCTTCTGTCACGAGCCTAAGGCTGAAGGGTGTCTTTTTGCAAATTAAATAAGAAATAATATTGTGAATACTCATTTTACCATAAAGACTTGCTCTGCTTTTACTATAAATCCTTCATGTTTTAGTCTACTTTGTAGAAGTTTATTAGTTAAGGAAATATTCGCTGCTGTTCTTACAATATTAAGGGCCGATGGTCCATAGACAATCTGTAGAAGATTGCTAACAATATCCTCACTATGATCATGTGAAGGTTCTGCTTCACATTGTAAAAGAACGATGGTTTGTAAGACACCCTCGTCATTAAACACTCTTTTAAAAATTGCATATCCAACAATCGTTTCATTTTCATCCAACGCAAGTATTGATTCTCCGTCACGAACACTGTTCCATTGTGTTTGCCAAGGAATCAACTCTTGATAAAACGGAACATGAGAAACATCAATTGGAATACCTTTTATATAAGTAAATGAATTATTCTTTGATAAAAATGCGTCTTTTGATAATTCACCTTTATGCTGTAAATGAACCAATTCATCGACTGTTTTATAGCCGTATTTTTCATATAGGGAGATGGCTTTCTTATTCCCCTTAACTGCTTCCAGTGTTGCAATATCTACATTTTCTTCTTCATAGATTGCTAGAGCTGCTTCAATTAATTTTTTACTGACCCCCTTGCCTCTATATTCAGGATCAACACCTGTGCCACCATTCCATGCAACTTTCTTTCCATTAATAAGGCGAATCCCATTTAATATCAGTCCAACAGGTCGATTTCGATCATACGCAATAACTGATATCGTTGGAGAAAGCCCTTCCAAAACCATTCTCCTTGTAAATTGTTCGACCGTTGTTGTCATATCAAAAAAGTACCCTTCAAACCCTTTATTCCAGGCAATCACAACATCTGTAAGTGTACATTCAGATAAGCGTTTTATATGAATCATATGTGTATCTCCTCCACCCAATTGAAAGTAATGTAATATAATTTGGTTAATTAAACCATAATATGCCTATTCTCACAAGTAATTTCTGGAAGTTTTATATAGTTACACCCTACCCTTGAACCGGTTAAGAAGAAGCTCACTTACTGGAAGCCCTATTCCTATCACTTTATTAAAAGTTACGCAATACCACTACGCTGTACATATTCCCAATAAAATTCTCCTGTCATCTCTCATTCGTTCATCTCATATACTTGATTGAGGTGGAAAACATGTCCATGATTCCAAGAATTTTCTTATTTCTGTCCTTTTTTATCATGTTATTTAATGGCTCAGCATTAGGTTTTATTTTGTATGATGTAAGATTTGACACTTTATTTGGGTACGGTTTTTTTATTTTCACTTGTTTAGTAGGAGTCGTTTTTGCTTCGATTGCGGAAGAACCTGGTACAACGAAGAAGTTTTATTGTCGATACTGTCTTTATGGAAATTTGCTTATCGCCTTTTTTCCGCTTTATTTTCATTGGGTTTCAGACAGCATTTTCCCAGTATTAATTGAAACCTTTCTATAAGAATAATTGCGAAAGCAACTTGGATAGGTCAGACAAAATATAAAACGTTTTAACGTGAAGGTAGTTCGTTCACCTTCTAGACGAATTGGGTAGAGGTAGATAATCGAATTAATGGGTTTTAATAAATGCTCATACAACGAAAAAAGTGCCACAATATATTGTGACACTTTCTTACGTTATGCATCTTGGTCTGTTAAGATTTGTGGACCATCTTGTGTAATCGCAATTGTGTGCTCATATTGAGCAGATAGGCTGCCATCAACTGTTCGAGCTGTCCAACCGTTTTTGTCCATGGTTGACTGCCATTTTCCAACGTTGACCATTGGTTCAATTGTGAAAACCATACCTTCTTTTAATCGTAGGCCTTTATTTGGCAGACCATAGTGTAAAACTTGTGGCTCCTCATGCATAGTTGGTCCAATTCCGTGTCCAATGAAATCACGAACGACTGAAAACCCTTCGCCTTCTGTGTATGATTGGATTGCGTGACCAATGTCGCCTAGTCGGTTTCCAATAACCGCTTGTTCGATTCCTTTATACATGGCTGTTTTTGTGACATTGAGAAGCTTCTCTGCTGTTGGAGAAATTTCTCCCACACCATAAGACCATGCGGAGTCAGCAAGTGCACCACCGAGGTTCACTACCATGTCAATTGTCACGATATCTCCATTTTTTAATGGTGTTTTTCTTGGGAA
Source organism: Bacillus nitroreducens (assembly GCF_964021195.1). Taxonomy (NCBI): domain Bacteria; kingdom Bacillati; phylum Bacillota; class Bacilli; order Caryophanales; family Bacillaceae; genus Bacillus; species Bacillus nitroreducens. The sequence continues at coordinate 358,032 of NZ_CAXHYI020000001.1, forward strand.
CCCATGACAAATTTCATCATTAATGGATGCACATGTTGCATATTTATAGCCCTTATAGCCTTTTTGTTCAGGCGTAGCACCATTCTTTTTAATAAAATCCTCTGCAAATTTGTCAATTTCAAGGCTTGTGATTCCTGGTTGAATCATCTTTTTAATTTCCTTATGACATGCAGCTAATATTTGACCTGCTTCACGCATCAACTCAATTTCTCTTTTTGTTTTTAAATGAATCATGATAACACCCTCAATTTCAATTTGATGTTTTTATTATATCCTTATTGGACATATTTTGCATAACATACGAATGAATTTAGACAATTGAAAAAAGACTGAGGAGATCTTCCCCAATCTTTCTACTTTCTATAACGATTTATCGTCGATACTATTTAACCATGTATCTATTTCGCCCACGACCGATTCGACCGTCCCCTCCTCAAACGGAGAAAGCAAATTAGCGACATTAATTAATTCGGTGAACGGCTTGCTGCCCCCTTGCTTGCAAAGATGAATATAATCTGCCCATGCCTCTTCATGATTTTCTCTAGACTTCTTCCAAAATTGAAACGCACAAATTTGTGCCAAAGTATAGTCAATATAATAAAACGGGTCGTTATAGATATGACTTTGACGTTGCCAGAAGCCGCCTTTTTCCAAGTATTCATTCCCATCATAATCTCGGTAAGGCAAATATTTTTTCTCAATTTCTCTCCAAGCTTTGTTCCGCTCAGCAGGGGAAACATTTGGATTTTCATAGACAAAGTGTTGGAATTCATCCACTGCAACTCCATAAGGTAAGAACAATAGCGCCTCACTTAAATGCGAAAACTTGTACTTATCTGTATCTTCTTTGAAGAATAATTCCATCCATGGCCAAGTAAAAAACTCCATGCTCATTGAATGAATTTCAGCGGCTTCATACGTTGGCCAATTATACTCAGGTACTTCGAAATGTCTACTTGAATAGACTTGGAAAGCATGACCCGCCTCGTGAGTTAGTACGTCAATATCTCCTGAAGTTCCATTGAAGTTCGAGAAAATAAATGGAGCCTGGTAATCACTAATATACGTACAATATCCTCCGCCAGCTTTCCCTTTTTTCGCAACGAGATCCATTAAATTCGAATGAATCATATAGGTGAAGAATTCATTTGTTTCCTCAGAAAGTTCTTTATACATCTTTTTCCCATTTTCAATAATCCACTCTGGATCACCCTTTGGCACAGGATTACCTGACTTAAAGCTAAATGATTCGTCATAGTATTTTAATTGGTCAATTCCAATCCGTTCTGCTTGACGCTTTCTCAACTTTACGGCTAATGGCACGATATGATCTTTCACTTGGTTTCTAAAAGTTGCTACCATTTCAGCATTGTAATCTGTTCTTGATAATCTTACATATGCAAGTTCCACAAAGGATGTAAACCCTAATTTTTTTGCAATACGAGTACGAACTTTCACAAGTTGATCGTAAATATCATCGAATTTATCTTGATGTTCTTTGAAAAACTCGAAGCGAACTTTATTTGCACGTTTACGCATATTACGATCTGTTGATTCAGTAAATGGCTGTAACTGTGCTAATGTACGTTCCTCACCCTCAAACATAATTTTTGCTGAGGCTACAAGTTTTGTATATTCCGAGGAAAGCTTGTTTTCCAATTGGAGATCTTCCACAACCTCAGGCGAAAACGTTTTTAGCTGTGTTTCAGCAAAATCGAAAAGCTGTTTCCCCCACTTATTTTCTAATTCAGATCGGAATGTTGAATGAACTAGTGCTTCGTAGTATTGAGTCGTTAAACCTTGGATTAAAGGTTGGATCTCATCTAAATAGTCCTGTTCATTCTTGTAAAACTCATCATTTGTATCAATCGTATGTCTGATATAGCAGATGTTAAAGGCTGTATCTACTTTTTTTTGGATCGCTACGATTTCCTTCATTGCTTCATCTTGTTCAACAAAATTTGCAGCAGTTTTAAATTTTTCAAGTGCAAGATTAAAAGATTGTTCGACTTCATCCATGATTGGACGTTCATATTTAAAATCATCAAACTTCATTGGATTTCCCCTTTTCGAATGACTATTTTCGTTTTATTGCTTATTGTTGATTTACACTACAGACGGAAGTTTGTCACTTCCATCAAATTGAATTTCCAATTATTAGCTATAAATTGAATATGTATACCTTTTCATTTTAAACTACCCACACCTATTAAATCTACAAGGAAGTTTTCATCATAAATTGATAAGAATCGCTAAAAATCTTAAGAAACTTGTCGATAAAAATAGTAGGATGGAAGAAACATTATTTTAAAATAATTCTTGTTACTATGTATGAAAGCTTAGGTGATCTAATTGGATAAATCGTCATTAATAGGAGTCTTTCTAGGGTTAATAGCCGTATTTGTAGGAATGGTTGTAAAAGGGGTACCATTATCTGCATTGGTCAACCCTGCTGCTTTTTTAATAATTATTCTTGGAACCATTGCAGCCGTAACCATTGCGTTCCCCACAAGCGAATTAAAAAGGGTTCCACAGCTTTTCGGTGTTCTTTTTAAAGATAAAAAGATGTTAAGTGTAGAGGAACTAATTCCAATGTTTTCTGATTGGGCAACAATTGCTCGTAAGGAAGGGCTTTTAGCTCTTGAGGTTAAAGTTGCTGAAGTGGAAGATCCATTCTTAAAAAATGGTTTAAGCATGGCGGTTGATGGACAAAGTGCTGAATTTATCCGTGATGTCATGTCTGAAGAATTAGACGCAATGGAAGAACGTCATTTATCAGGCGCTGCAATTTTCTCTCAAGCAGGAACATATGCACCAACACTTGGGGTATTAGGAGCCGTTGTCGGTTTGATTGCCGCTTTAGGTAATATGGAAGATACGAATGCACTTGGAGAAGCTATTGCTGCTGCCTTCATTGCTACATTATTGGGTATTTTCACAGGTTATGTACTGTGGCATCCATTCGCAAATAAATTAAAGCAAAAATCCAAGCAGGAAATTAAAAACAAAGAAGTCATGATTGAAGGAGTATTATCCGTTCTTGAAGGCCAATCACCACGTGCTATAGAGCAAAAACTTTCCATGTATTTACCTAATAGGGACCGTAGAACAGTTTTGACTGAAGGTGAAATGATAGATGGCTAATCGAAAGAGAAAGCGAAAAGCAAAGCAAGATGAGCATATTGATGAATCATGGTTGGTGCCGTATGCGGATATTCAAACATTGCTGTTAGCCCTTTTTATCGTTCTATTCGCCGCCAGTAATGTTGATGCTCAGAAATTTAACTCGTTGAAAAGCTCGTTTAATAGCATCTTTACTGGCGGGAGCTCTTTCCTAGAATATGAGAGTCCAGAGCCAGTTGATATAAAAAACATCGCGACTGGTAAAAAGGATCCTACACCAGAGGAAGTACAGAAGGCAATTGAAAAACAAGAGCAAGAGGAACTAAAGGAAGTACAAGAAAAAATTAATACCTATATCACAGAAAATGAGTTAGATTTAAGTCTACAAACAAATCTTACCGAAGAAGGTTTGTACGTAACGATTCAGGATGGTGCTTTCTTTAATTCTGCAAGTGCTAAAGTAAGGCCAGAAGATGTCAAGATTGCTCGTGAAATTTCGGAGCTATTGGTCATGAATCCACCAAGGAATATCATTGTGAGTGGTCACACTGATACGGTTCCCATTAATAATCATGAATTTAAAAGTAACTGGCATTTGAGTGTTATGCGTTCGATTAATTTTATGAGTATTCTATTAGAAAATGAAAAACTTGACCCAAGCCGTTTTAGTGCCCGGGGTCTTGGTGAATTTGAACCAGTTGCAACAAATGAAACACCTGAAGGTAGAAGACTTAACCGTCGTGTTGAAATATTAATTCTACCTAATACTGAACCACAATCAGAATAAGAATAATAAACATTAATGCCCATGGATTTTTCACCGTGGGCATTTCATGTATTACCAAATTATTTTCCAATTATGATCAACAGTTGCTTCAATTGTTCCTCTTTCCAGAATATAGTTTGCAATTAACTCTGACATATCAAGTGGTATATCCTTGATGATCGGCTTATCCTTGAACATACTATATTCTCCTCCACCGCCTGCACGGTAGTTATTCATGACCACATCATACTCTTTATCTGGTTGAACGACTTCCCCCTGAAAAGTTAAATGAACAACTCGCTCCCCTATCGGCTTTGAGATATCAAAAATATAGTCGATTCCTTCCCACATATCATAGTTATAATGCTGAGGCTTCGGTGTTGTAAACGATGGATTAATCGTCACCTCACCATTTTTAATCATAAAATAACTGGCACTTCTTTCTAGCGCTTGCTTCATGTCCTTTCCAGTAATTCGGATAACCGTCAATGTGTTTGGATAGATATAACTGGAAACGATATCTCTCATGGTAATCATTGAAGGAAACCCCTTCGTGACATTATTAAAAAGGGCTGTACTTGAAATAGATACCTTTGACGCATCCATTTGTACCTTATTAATAAATTCAATAAGGGGGTGTTCCTTTACGCGTGCTTGAAATGGATCGTCAATCGTCATATTACCTTGTACATGACCGATCGGTTTATCTAACCACTCCTGAGTCTTTCTTTCATACTCTTCAATTAGTTGAACCGAACTCTCATCAACATCCATTTCATCTACAAAAACAAGGTCAGGCTTTGATTCCGTAATCTTCCACTTATTTTCAGTTTTTGTAAGTGTTAACGTAATCTTACCAATTGCCTGCCCATTAAAACTTGGCTGTATGATTGGAACTCCATTTATCTCTCCAACTAATGCCCGATGCTGATGTCCAGTTAATAGAAGGTCAATCCCCTCTATTTCTTGACAGATACGGTAGCCTTGATTTTCACCAGTAAGCTTTTCAGTGCGCTCCCCTGTTTCGATATCTGCCTCAAATCCACCATGGTAAGAAACTGCTAATATATCAGGTTTTTCAATGGCGCGGATTATCTTTACCCATTCTTTTGTTGTTTCAAACGCATCTGTAAATGTTAATCCCATAATATGTTCAGGGTTCTCCCAGTTTGGGATATAGTGCGTGGTGACACCTAAAACAGCTACCTTTATGCCTTCCTCTAATTCAATCATGATATAAGGCTTGCCTGTAAATGGCTCTCCTTTTTCATTTAAAATATTTGCTGACAGCCATGGGAATTTCGAATCTTTCATAGCTTGTTGTAAAACTTCCATCCCATAATTAAATTCATGATTACCAATAATGGCTGCATCGTAATTTAAATGATTTAACAATTTTATCATTGGATTTACTTGACCTTGATTATAACGAACATAATGATATGTTAAAGGCGTTCCTTGTATTAAATCTCCATTATCAACAACGATAGTATTCTGATTACGATTTCTTTCTTGTTTAATGAGTGTCGCAATTTTTGCTAAACCGTGTTCTGCGGGCTCATTATTCCCATAATGAATGGGCAAAACATTTCCATGAACATCACTTGTTTCAAGAATTGTAATTGTAATAGATTTCATCTTTTTACCTCTTTTATATAGGCTGTAATATTAGTATACACAAACACAGACCATTATTAAGTTCGTTTTTAGAAAATTTATTTTTTATTGATAATCTTGTTTCCACTACAAGAGGAGGATTTCATTTTTTTATGTTTCATGCCTTTTCCTTTACGTTACGACGCTCGTTTGCTTGAGAGGGTCCTCTGGAGCGAAAACCTGTATTCATCGTTGAAAATTAAGGAACGACCAATTACCGCATTCATCAAGCGACTGCACTTCAAGCAACAGATGTGGCAATCAGCGAGAGCTACTTAGCGCTTTATCATTATTAAACAATTTGTTCGTACAGACCTATCATTCATTACAATTAAAACTATATTCTCCTAACATTTTGTGGTACTATTTTTACATCATAATTGGCAAGGGGAATGAATTTGAAAGTAGATTCTCGAGTTCTTAAAAATATCTTAATATATCTAATAATCGTAATCTTACCTACGATTTTAGGTGGTTTTTTATTTACTCATTTTCATTATCAAGCTACGATTACGAAACAGGCTGAAAAAACACAAAAAACTGTGACATTCCTTTCAAGCTATCTTGATCGATTTATTGGTGAAACAGTTGCAAGTACGAAAACTCTCTCAATTGTACTCCAAAATAAAAACAGTTCTGAAGAGATTGAAAATATATTAAAATCCATGCTAGAAACGGATAACCGTTTCTCAGGCCTACATTGGGCTAATCCAGATGGTAATATTCTTGTGTCCTCTTCTCCATTAAGTAAAAGGATAAATGCTTATGATAGAAGTTACTTTCAACAGGCAATCCAAACGAAACAACCTGTCATTTCATCACCTCTTACTGGCAGAATTACAGGTAATTATATCGTCACAATTGCTACACCGGTTGTTAAATCAAACGAAATCGAAGGAGTGCTGATACACAGTCTACGTTTAGATTACTTAGTAAATATCATTAGGGTTCTTTTCCCAGATGAATATTTAAGAGTTGTAGATTCAAACAAGAATGTGCTGATTAATACAAATTTTGATTTCGATTCATTAGATACAGATATTATTCAAACTGAACTATCCAATGTGAATTGGACGTTAGAAGCAAGACCAAAAGCCAACATAATGAATAAAAGCTATTTTGTGTTAAACTCCATTATTTTCTGTGGTATTTTATTAATTTTTACCCATATTTTATTTCTTTTCGGAAAGTATCATCTTTTAAAGCGACAAGCCATTCGTACGCGCGAAGAAAGTGAACACCAAAAGTTGGAAATGGTGGGTACATTAGCTGCAAGTATTGCACATGAGATTAAGAATCCAATAACTGGAGTTAAGGGCCTTATTCAGTTATTAAGTGAAAAACATCATGACTCCAAAGACCAATTTTATTTTTCAGTGATTCAACAAGAAATTATGAGAATCAATGACATTGTAAATGAATTCTTAATTCTTGGAAAACCTACTGCAGATAAAATGAAGGCTTATGACATGAATGAAATTGTAAAGGAAGTTCAACCTATTATTCAATCGGAATCAAATTTATATAATGTTGAATTTACTGTGCAATATACTCCATCACCACTTATCATCATGTGCTCGAATGACAATATCAAACAGGTTGTATTAAACCTTTCAAAAAACGCGATTGAATCTATGCAATCCCACGGTGGACGATTGGTGATTTCAATTCAACAAGAGGGAACCAACTGTTTGTTAAAGATTTCAGATACTGGGGTAGGAATTCCTAAACATATTATTGACAAAGTATATCAACCTTTTTTTACGAACAAGGAAACTGGGACTGGCTTAGGCCTTGTCATCTGTAAAAGAATTATAGATACGTATAAGGGTACGATTCAAATTAAAAGTACTGAAGGTGAAGGGACAACCGTAATAGTACGTTTGCCATTACATCAAGATGTAGAGTAGAAAACAGGAATTAAATATTGCCTTCTTTGTCTTCGGGTTTCAGGGTGTTCCACCTTACTAAGCCAGATAGGAGGGCAATTTCTTTTCCTGCTTCCCCTCATCAATTCCGTACGTGAGGTTTTCCCTCATACGGCTTTCCGATGTTCTTCTTTCTTTGGCTTTACGTACTTTCCTTACTTTGCCAATTTCACAAGTGTATGTTGAGTCATTTTATTAACTTGACCAATCCCACTATGTTTATTGCGTTTATTTCTCTTCTTATTCCAAAACAGCGTTAACCTTTCGATTACATACCAATCAATTCTGTTGAGCCATTTCTTGGCGATTGGTGAGATGAGATAGTAATTCTTGAATCCCTGGAGCTTCCTATTCAGTCCCTTTATCAATTCAAGCATATCTAGGAAAAGCTTATTCCTTTTCCCGGTATATTCTTTAATTTTATATCTCATATTCTTCATTGCTTTCTTTGTCGGAATATGTGACATGGCATAGATTTTAGAGCCTCCCCTGTTCATTACAGGAAACTTTCTATGATGTAATCCCAGAAAGTCAAAACCATCTGAGTCACCCCATATATTGACCAATCTAGATTTCTCAGCACTTAGTGTAAGGTCAAGTTTGTACATAATACCTTTTATTACTTCTATGGTTTCAAGTGCTTGTTTCTTGGTTTTACACATTACCACGTAATCATCTGCATAGCGAATCAACTCTCCTAAATGAGAGAATTTCTTTATCCAAATGGAATCCAACACATTTAAATAGATGTTCGATAATAACGGCGAAATGACCCCACCTTGCGGCACGCCTGTGACGGAGTCACGGAAATGGCCATCTTCCATGATTCCAGCTTTAAGCCATCTGCGGATAAGACTTAAAACCCTTTTGTCACTAATTCTCATTTGAATAAGGTTCATGAGTTTATCTTGATTGATATTATCAAAATAACCTTTTATATCAACATCTACTACCCAATAGGATTTCTTGCTTGTCTTTCTTATCTTCGCTATTGCCTTGTGGGCACTTCTTTTTGGTCTAAAACCAAACGAGCATTCTTGGAAGTTCGCTTCGAAAATAGGTTCAATAACCATTTTCATTGCCATTTGTGCTATTCTATCTTTGATTGTTGGGATACCTAGCGGTCTTTGTTTCCCATCACTTTTAGGGATATATGTTCTTCTAACAGGTTTCGGTCGAAATCTTTTCTCTTTGAGTTCTAGATAAAGTTCATTCATAAACTTACTTTCACCGTATTCTAGGACAATCTTTTCAATCGTTTGTCCATCAATTCCGCCACTTCCCTTTTTACTCTTAACTCTACGCCATGCCTCTGCAAGTATGTCTGGTCGATATACTTTGTCATATAACGCATGAAATCGCCGTGTAGGATTTTCCTTGGCACAAAGATATAAAGTTTTCCAGAGTTCTCGAGCTTTTACATCGGTGTAGTTAGCTAGTTTTCCAGCATTCACTACTCTTACCTCCTTTAAACTTGTGAACAAAGTAGGGTATTGGCTTATGCCGTCCTTCCCTAGACAACGTTATGTTGTCGTTGTCATCATTGGTACTATGACCCCCTCCGACTCCCTCTCATCCATCCACCATTTCGTTTGCACTCATAGGTTTCTGCTTTACTTTCGTAAGAAAGTGACGAGGAGGGTATCCCCAGTTCCGTTAACTACTTTACTAACATGTCGTTCCCCTTACCCCGAGAGATTCTTCGGTGCTGTATTTCCAAGTTCTCCACACCTTCCATGGTCTTCGCCTATTTTCACCAGTCTCGACTTCTCTTTGTCCTTATTTAAAGGTCTCTTTTTACGAGGCGGCAGGATTCACTTCATGTTACAACCTGTTAGCTTGCTCGCACTCTCTACGAGAGTTACTTTGTCACAGGGCTTCAACCTTAGGATTTCTCCACCAGTTGCCTGTCAGCTACTGAGCGTCTTGGCACTTACTCAGGTTGGACTCCCACCAACTAGCAATTAACGGCTTGCTGGGCACGCTAAAAACAAAAACCCACTTAAAAGTGGGTTTTTGTTATAAGTATAACTACACTGTTAAAATGGATTCGATTCGTTTAATCTCTTCAAATCCAAGGACAAGTTCTGAGGCTTTCGCATTTGCCTCAATTTGATCCGGATTTGTTGCACCAACAAGTGTACTCGCAATATTGTGCTGCCTTAATGTCCACGCGAGAGCTAATTCTGGCAAGGTAACATCTAATTCCTGGGCAAATTCCTCAAGTCGATCCAGTTTAGTTGACACAATCCCATTAAGAATATTCTTTACCCAAGTATTGACTTGAGAATTTGCTCCCCTACTTCCTGTTGGGATTGTGCCATCTCTATACTTTCCAGTTAATACTCCTTGTGCAAGCGGGGAATAGACCACTTGTGAAATACCATTTTTCTCACAAACTGGTATAATTTCATCCTCAATATCACGATGAAGCATATTATACTGAGGCTGATTCACAACGATTCGATCAAGTAGATATTTATCTGCAATGGCAACCGCTTCTTGAATTTGAGCTGCTGTCCATTCACTTACCCCTACATAAAGGATTTTTCCTTGCCTAACCAAATCGTCAATTGCTCTTAACGTCTCGTCTAATGGCGTGTCTTCATCATAGCGATGACAATAAAACACATCAACATACTCTAACTCCATGCGTTTTAAACTTGCATGAACTTGCTCCATTATATGCTTTCGGGATAAACCTCTATCATTTGGACCACTTCCCATCGGCCCATATGCCTTAGTTGTGATACAGTACGATTCACGAGGAAATTCTTTTAAAGCCCTCGCTAAAATACGTTCTGCTTCTCCACGCTCATACACATTTGCCGAATCAAAAAAATTTATACCAAGTTCATATGCTTTATGAACAGTTTTCGTAGCCATTTTTTCATCTACCGTTTTTCCAAAAGTAAGCCAACTTCCTAAACTAATTTCACTAACTTTTAGTCCTGAACGTCCTAACCTCCTGTATTTCATAACCTGCCTCCTCCATTTCGAAATACTTTCATACTACTTAATTTATCAGAAATTTCAAATAAGGTAAAGCGCTTACATATGTTTGCTATGTCGCTGCTTGTCTTGAAGTCCCTATTTATATTTTGATTTTTCACTTTACAAAAAGGTAAAAAAGGTTTTTCATAGAGTAAAGGATTAAATTTCATAAAATGTAAAGGAACAAAGGGGATTTTATAAAATGCTCGCAGCTAAAACACAGACGACAAAAAGTGCAGAGGACAGTGCTCAGAAAACGCTTTACGGAATTTTATTTATAATTGGATTTACACATATGTTAAATGACACCATTCAATCTATTATTCCAGCTATGTTTCCTATTTTAGAACGCTCAATGGGATTAACGTTCACACAGCTTGGATTCATTTCGTTCGCATTGCAGATTGTCTCTTCCATTGCTCAACCTGCTGTTGGGTGGTATACAGACAAAAAACCAATGCCTTATGCATTGCCAATTGGGTTAACCTTCACCTTTATTGGTGTGATTGGGCTAGCATTCGCACCAAACTTTGTAACTATTATTCTAGCTGTCTTATTAATTGGGGTCGGTTCTGCAGTTTTTCATCCAGAAGGATCTCGTGTTGCCTATATGGCCGCTGGAAACAGACGCGGATTAGCACAATCCATTTATCAGGTTGGTGGGAATTCAGGGCAAGCGCTCGCACCTGTCATTACAGCATTGGTTCTTGTGCCACTCGGACAATTTGGAGCTATTTGGTTTTCGCTAGTAGCGGCACTTGCAGTCGGGTTACTCGTATATATCGCGAAATGGTATTCGAGAACTCTTCAAACAATTGAACTACAGAAGAAAATCACGAAGGCCGTTTCTGCTGTTCCTCGTAACAAAAAGGCGATTAAGTTTGCATTAGTTGTACTGATCTTATTTGTTTTTGCTCGGACATGGTATATGTCGAGCATTACAAACTTTTACTCGTTTTATGTAATTGATAAATATGGATATAGCATTTCACAAGCTCAAATATTCATTTTCTTATTCCTTGCATCAGGGGCTTTAGGTACTTTCTTTGGTGGACCATTAGCTGACAAATTTGGAAGACGGAATGTCATCATTGCTTCCTTACTTGGAACCGCTCCTATGGCGCTAATACTCCCGTTTGTCGGTCCTCATGTTGCGATCGTTCTTGTAACGATCATTGGGTTTGTCCTTTTAACAAGCTTTTCAGTAACGGTTGTATATGCACAGGAGCTAATGCCTGGAAAAATTGGAATGATGTCTGGATTAATCGTCGGTCTAGCTTTTGGTATGGGAGGTATCGGCGGAGTAGCCATTGGATCGATTATTGATGCCATCGGCTTGACACCAACCATCATCATGATGGGCTTTTTACCCTTATTGGGTCTCTTAGCATTCCTATTACCAACTGATCGAAAACTAAACGAATGGAATAATGCTTGATTTGTTTATTGGGGGCTGTCCGATAAGTCCTAAAAAATAAGGCAAGGGAGAAAAACGACCGTTTTTCTCCCTTGCCTTTTTGTTTTTTTCGATTTTTCTCTGAAAGTAGCTCGCGTATGCCTGCTACTTTCAATATATTGTGGGCTAATGCCACCATTCCAAACTCGACATATACTTTGTCGAGCCCCCGCAGAGAAAATCTGCGAAACGACCTATTGCCCTTGATGTGACCGAACGCACTTTCTACTTCAACTTTACGTTGAGCGTAGATAGCGGACTTTTCATCACATTCAAGGGCTGTTTTAGCCTTGGCTTTCATTTCTTCAAAAATCGTATTCCAATGAATCTGACGATTCCCTTTTGCTTTTGTGCATTGTGCTTTTAGTGGACAATCGCTACAATCTTCACATTCATATATTTTGAAACTTTGCTCGTAGCCAGATTTATTCTTTTTATTCAGGTATTTTTTAAACGTTACTTTCATTCCTTTCGGGCAAATAAAATAGTCGTCATCTTCCACGTAAGTCCAATTTTTTGCGTTTTTGATGTCTTTTTTATATTTACGGGTTTGTTCCTGTACATAGCTTCCATACGGAATAAGAAACTCGAATCGTTGCTCTTTCTCATCTCCGACAGCGTAAACATAACTCTCCTCACTACCATATCCTGCATCGGCAATAACCGTTTTGGGTATTGGTAAAGAAGAAGCTGCCAGTTTCTCCATATGAAGGATGAAGCACCGAGTGTCTGTTGGGCGTTGATGTATTGTATAGTATAGAATAAACTGGTTTTCTGTTCCTACTTATACGTTGTATCCTGGCTTAAGTTGGCCATTTTTCATATGATCTTCTTTCATACGCAAGAAGGTGGAATCTTTGTCCGTTTTAGAATAACTATTGCGATCACCTAAAACTTCATTTTACTAAAAAGGATGATTTTTTTGTGTGTTTTTTTAAAAGTTACGAGTCAATACTATTAAATTTTGTAACCTTGTTGATTGTAGCGGAAGGTACGAGACTCCTGCGGGAAAAGCGTGGCCAGGGGAGACCCCGCAGGAGCTTGCGACGAGGAGGCTCCCGGACCGCCCGCGGAAAGCGAGTACCTGCAGCGGAAATCAACACCAGAATTTTTAGTAAACCCAAAAAACAAAAAATGAGGGCTGTCCTCAAAAGTCATTTTTCAGTGACTTTTTGGACAGCCCCTTTTACGTAAGGGTATGTTAGCTGAGTATGTTTTTAAATGTGCGAAAAACAATTTAATAAGCAAATTGAAAAAGTTGCAGTCTATCCTTAGCTTATCTACTAAACATTTATTTTCGTTTACAATTTAATAGGTTTATCAAATTTTTATTTTACAGTACAAGAATATACCGTTTTAGTATTTTACTGTACAAAGATAAACCGATTTCCACCTATACGAAATACTAGTTAGTGTTTCTCCGTCGAGGATAAACAAATTCTTCTTCCTATGCAATAATCCTTCTTCACATATTTCCTCAAAAAAAATGGTTCTAAATCAAATGTTGGGGTTTTAGGCTACCGCGCTACGCTTGGTGGCCTCTATAAAAAATGATGGATGATACCATTCATCATTTTTTATAGAGGAGAATCACACCAACTCGGTTAACCAATATGTACCCCAATTCTTTTATACTTGTGTGTTAATAAAATCTTCGCCCTAAAGCGTTCAAAAACTCTAAATCCATAAGCATTTCTCTTTAGAACTTTGGTTGAATTATTAATTCCCTCTAAAAACCCATTTGAATATTCATAGGCAAAGCTATTTAATACTTCAACTTGCCAATTTTGTATGGTCTTTATTGCTTTAATCATTTCAGGTATCTTTGAATCCTCAATTAACTTATATAGTTCTTCCAATTCCTTTTTAACCAAACTGATACTGTTTTTTCCGTTTTCTTTAGCACGTAAAAACCAAGTACGATATGCCTCTTTAATTTCATATGCTTGTTTGAGTTCATTCGACATCTCCAAGTAACGATTTAAATGCCATTTCTCATCCTTAGTTAAGCGTTGGCAGTCTTTATGAAAGACATGTTTCATACGTTTACACTTTTTACGGTCGTAGCCATGAAATTGGTTTTGTACTCGACGTCTTACTCCATCAAGCCCCCAATAGATGTAACGACAAAAATGAAATCTATCAGCTACAATAACAGGTTTACCCAATGCCTCTTGAACGGCTGCTTTAAAGGAATGATTCATATCCATTATGACTATTTGCACTCTAGATCCGTGCTTTCTTAAGTAGTCTTTTATCGTACGTTTATAACGATTTGGTAGAATATCAATCGGTTCTTTTGTTATCCCATTCGCAATGATTAACTGGTATTTCCCTTCGCGGGTATCACCCTTGTATTCATCAATAGCTATAACTGTAGGTAATTCTTCCACCGGACGAATTTCACTTCGTGAAATTTGATCGAATCGACGTATAATGGTTGAAGATGAACACCCGTAGATTTCAGCTGTTTCCTTAAATGTTTTTCCTTTAATCGCTTTAATTGATATAGCTTGATTCCATTCTATTGAGGTACGTTGATAACGCATGACAAAAGGATTTTTCTCTGAAAAACGTTTCCCACATTCACAGACATATCGTCTTCGCTTATAAAAGATTTGGGTTTTTCTTTCAAACCACTTTAAGTGTTGAATTTTTTGTATACGATAGTCATGAATTTTACTCGTCCTTTGATTACATTTAGGGCACCGATGTACTTTTCGCTCCATTTCAACGTACAGGCGGATAACTTCGCCTACTTCTTCAACATTGGTTAGGATAGACCCTTTTAATCCAGGAATAATCATGGTAAAATCCATATACACGCAACTCCATTCTTTAGACTTGTTTCTAGACAATTCAAGTATAAAAGAATGTGGAGTTTGCGTGTTTTTTTATGCACACAAAATTTTGTTTAAACCCCAACAAATATTATAGAGCCAAAAAAATAAACAATCCACATGGTGAATTGTTTGCTTTTTCCATTTATGATTTGTAGCTGACTTTTTGAAGTGCGAAAAATAACATGACTCTCTTTATAAACTGACGAAAAAGTGAATGGTTTCGTTCTGCTGCTTCTGCTCGTTGATAGATATTTAAAAGTTCATCAAGTTCTTGACTACACTCAATCGTTTCATTACTTGTAAACCCCGTACTATTAGCAATTGTGATCATTTCTTCTCTTTTTCTATTAATTTCGTCTAATAGTAACTGTTTGTAATCTACACGCTTGGTTTCCAAAACTTCCACTCCTTTTAATTTACCCGTTAGACGAATCTAACGCGAGCATACAACTATCGTATGCCAGCCAATACAACTTTTGGCGCATCTGAAGTTGTTACTCTATGAATTATTACAAAATCTACTATTTATGTAAATAGATTCGCAAAATAAGACATTTTTTTCTTTAAATTTTTTACAAAATTGTGTACGAAATCGTTTCCAATACTCTTTTCAATCTTTTTCGACATTCGAAATAATACAGGAACCGACATGAATTTTAATAGAAAAAACCTATAGGCATTGCACCTATAGGCCATATCCTTTATTTAATTCGATCAATATGCGTCACACGGAATTCTTTCGCTTCGAGTTTTCTTTTAATTTCCTGAATTCGATCATCACCGAGTGAACCTGGTAGATTTAAAATAATGCGGCGGAGATATGTTTCTCCATTATCCAGTGTTAACATGCCGTCAATATTAATATCACGAATCAAGGAAACAAGTTCTTTAATTGCCCCTTTATGTTCAATCGTGGCGATTGTTAAGGTATATCCACCCGTCTTCATTCCAAATGAATCTTCAAGGACATCCATCACATTTGAATGTGTGATAATTCCTTTGAATTCTTTTTCGAAATTCACTACCGCAATAAATGGTAAACGACGGATTGTTAAAAAAGCCTTAAAAAATGAATCCTCTTCAAAAACATATGCATCCTTGCTTTCAACGAGTGTAGACACATTTACATCGGCGTCGCCTTGTTTTTCATATAAGTATTCTAAGATGTCGACCTTGTATATTAAACCTTCAAATTGAGTACCATTTTTAGATAATACGGGTACGGAACGAAAACCCGTTTCATTTAAAAACTGAAGAGCTTGTGCAATCGTAAAACTGTCATCACAATATTTCACATCTTTTTTTTGGACAAAATTGTAGCGTATCTTCATTTTTCCCAACTCCTCATTTTATAGAAAGAATGACCATCTACATCTATCATATATTCAACCTAGCATAAGTATTCTAGAGAGATTGTTTGAACAGATTTAATTTTTTGATGCGATTTGCTGCTTCGATTAATCGGTCCTCATCCGTTAGAAGGCCAGCACGTACATAGCGATCTCCATATTTGCCAAAACCAATTCCTGGTGCGACTGCAACATGGGCTTTTTCTAGTAATAGATCTGCAAATGTAACGGATGTATACCCTTCAGGAACTGGAAGCCATGCGAAGAATGAGCCTTTTGGTGCTTTTACATCCCACCCAATGTCTTTTAGCGCACTTATAAAAGCATTACGTCTTGATTCATACTTGTACACTAACTCGTTGACACACTCCTGTGAATCTGATAATGCTGCGGCAGCCGCTACTTGGATTGGACTAAACAAACTAACATACAAATGGTCTTGGAGTAAGTTTATCGCTTCAATTACACTTTGATTTCCGACTGCAAAACCGACTCTCCACCCCGCCATATTATAGGTCTTGGAAAGTGTATAAATTTCAATTCCGACATCCTTGGCACCATCAACTTCTAGAAAGCTAATTGGCCTTTTCCCTTCAAATCCTATCGCACCATATGCAAAATCATGCACAACACAAATGCCTTGTTTTTTCGCAAAAGAAATGGTTTCCTCAAAAAATTCCTGTGATGCAATGGCCCCTGTCGGGTTATTTGGATAATTTAAAAACATCACTTTCGCTTTTTCTAGTTTTTCAGGATTGATTTCTGAGTAATTAGGTAAAAAATCATTTTCTTCTCTTAAAGGCATATACTCCATTACGGCTCTCGCTAGTTCAACACCTGACCAATAATCTGGGTAGCCAGGATCAGGAACCAATGCCACATCACCTGGATTTAAAAGACATTGTGGGATCTCCACTAATCCTGCCTTTCCACCAAATAAAACAGCGATTTCGGTATTAGGATCAAGATGAACCCCATATTCACGTTTGTAAAATTGTGCCACTGCCTTCTTCAAAAAGGAATGCCCTCGAAACGGAGAATACTTATGGAACTTCGGTTGATCGCTAGCCATTTTCAATGCTTCGACAATATGTTCGGGCGTTGGTTGATCTGGATTACCTTGCCCTAAATTGATCACATCATGGCCCTGAGATGCGACATGATTAACCTTAGAAACGAGAGAGGCAAAGAATTGCTTTGGTAAATTCTGTAACACTTGTGATTGTTGGAATTGTTTCATGTTTACACCTTCTTCAAAATACTTGAAATAATAGGTAAAAATCATATATTGTTAGAGTAACATTTAACTATGGAGGTCACCAGATGAATTTAAAAGTTGCGTGTATACAGTATGATATTCAATTTGGAAAACCGCAAGAAAATTTTGAAATCGTTTCCAAAGAAATCGATAAAACAATGAAACAAAACAAACCAGATATTATTATTCTACCAGAGCTTTGGACAACAGGATATGACTTAACTAGGTTAGATGAAATTGCTGATGAAAACGGTGATACAACAAAAGCGTTTATTCAAAAACTAGCTCAAGAATACCAAGTGAATATTATTGCTGGCTCCATCGCAAAAAAAGTCGGAAAAGATGTCACAAACACGATGTTTGTCTTTAATCGACAAGGAGAATTCGTGAGTGAATATAGTAAACTACATCTGTTCCAACTTATGGACGAACACTTGTATTTAAAGGCTGGTGAAGAAAAAGGCGAATTCATGATTGAAAATATCCCAGCTGCTGGTGCCATCTGCTATGACATCCGCTTCCCCGAATGGATTCGTGCCCACACAACAAAGGGTGCAGAAATCGTATTTGTAGTTGCAGAATGGCCCCTCCCTCGTCTCCACCATTGGCGGACATTACTTATTAGCCGCGCGATCGAAAATCAATGTTATGTTGTTGCTTGTAATTGTGTTGGAAGTAATCCAGATAACGTCTTTGCTGGACATTCAATGATTATCGATCCATGGGGGGAAATTATAGCTGAGGCTGGAACTGAGAGCACGACATTAGTTGGCGAAATCGACCTTTCAAAGGTTCAACAAGTGAGAAATCAAATCCCAATTTTTAAAGATCGTCGTCCTACATTTTATGAATAATTAAAACAATATTGACAATTAGGTACATTCGTTGGTATGATTCAAATCATATACAAAAGTTCATATATTTATGAATCTCTTATCAAGAGCAGGCAGAGGGACTTGGCCCGATGAAGCCCAGCAACCGACCGATATTTCACATTTAGATGAAACGCGATGAATAGCGATGGGAATTCCCCATACGGCACGGTGCTAATTCCAACAGGAAATCCAAATCTTAGGTGCATTCGCGATTACATATCGCAAATCACACCAGAATAGAATTGATTTTCCTGGCAGATAAGAGGTGCGAAGCCGTGTCTTCAAGCCTCTTTCAATTTGAAAGAGGCTTTTTTCATTTATGAGAAAAGCCTCCAACGACGTCAACATGAATCAAAACGAATATTGGAGGTAGATAAGATGGTAACATCACATCAAATGAATTATGAACCATTAAATGAGACAACCGCGGTAGCATTGGCACTTCGATTAGGTCTATATGAAGAAGGAACGTTTTTGAAATGTAAGGAAGTGAGTATAGATAATCAACACCTCGTATTTCAGGTAACTGATGACAAAAATGAGAATAGGATTTTAATAAAACAGGCATTACCCAAGGTTAATGATGGCAATCAATCAATATCCCGTTCCAACTCAACAATTGGAACCACAGCCTTATTATCTGCCGCTGACTATGTTCCTTCACTTGTACCAAGAGTCTATTATTATGATGAAGCCCTTGGGGTAACAATTATGGAAGATTTTTCTCATTTAGAAAATATTGAATCTGGTTTCATTAAAGGAAACACCTATCCCCTTTTATCTGAACACATCGGAACATTTTTAGCCAATTCTTTGTTCTACACATCAGATTATGGACTAGGGGCCGCACAGAAAAAATCTTTCATGAAGGCATTTAATCGTCCCGATCAGTGCAAAAACTTAGAGAATCATTTCTTAACACAATTTGATAGTCCATCAGATTATTCCGATGAGAGAGTTCGAAATGAGATTGAGCAAATCAGGGCTGACGAGTCACTTAAACATGAAGTTGATAAGCTACAACTAACATACAAAACCAATCAAGATGCCCTTTTACACGGTTATTTCCATACTGGAAATATTTTTGCGGGCCAAACAGAAACGAAGATTGTAAACTATGAGTTTGCCCACTATGGTCCACTCGGTGCTGATTTTGGTCAATTTATTGCAGATCTATTACTTATTCTGATTTCACAGGACAGTAACAATCGTGAACGAGTCTTTCAACATATAGAAAAAACTTGGGATGTATTTTCGAGAACCTTTACGAACCTTTGGAACAATGAAGATGTATTTTTAACTCACGAAAAACCTGCCAATTTACCAGATGTTCTAAAACAAACACTTGAAAATACGATAGGGTTTGCAGGGTATGAGTTAATCTATAAAACAATCGCTCAAATAAAGAATTCGAATTCGGATGGCACACATAATACCGAACACAGATTCACAACGAATCAGCATGCACTTCGGTTGGGTAAAAAGTTGATCATTGAACGAAGATTGTTTACAGAACTTAAAGATCTACGAAACTATGTAGAAAAAACAGCTGTGAAAAAACAGCATGAGCTAGCCACGAATTAGTATGAAAGAGAATAAGTAAATAAAACACTTCAATGTGAAACCACATTGGAGTGTTTTAGATTGTGTCGCTATTTTAATTGTAAATCTAACTCAAAACACCCTCTAATTCTAGTAATTTTTCTTTCAAGTCTGTTCTTGTGCCAGTATAGCCTGTTAAGGATTTGTCCTTTCCAATAACGCGATGACATGGGACAACAATTGGAATTGGATTCTTTCTGTTTGCTTGTCCAACCGCACGAACAGCCTTTGGATTATCAATAGCATTTGCAATGTCTGCATAACAGCGAGTTTCACCGTATGGAATGTTTAACAACTCATTCCATACTTGTTCCTGAAATGTCGTACCTTTAAATCGAATCGGGAAACGAAACGTTTTACGGTGACCGCTAAAGTATTCTTCAAGTTGATGTTTGATCGTAAGAAGGATCTCATCTTCTGGAGCATATACAACCTGGTATTTTTTACAAGTCTCTTCCCAGTCCTCTTTCGATAAAGAAATATCAACTAAAGCTTGATCATCTGCAAGAATATAAATCGTGCCAAAAATATCCGTCTGCATTTCACTGTATTTAAACATGGAATGCACTCCCTCCTTAATGAACTCCTACCCTTATTTTACAAAATGGTCTCGCTTTTGGATATGTTTAATTTTGACTGTTCTACAAACTTTACCATATTGTGACTTTTATGGTTGGAGGTTTCCCTTTTAACTAAATTGCACCCATTCTAGTCATTGCCTTCGTAGCAAACTTTTTTTAAAAGGATAGCCAAAATATGGTTTTACCATTCTTTATTAGAAAGGGGAATGATCGTTTTTCATAGCAAATTCTACCATACATTTGGTAGAGCTAACCTACTGTGGTAGAATATATTAGTTAATCATAGATAAGGAGCAAGAGAATGAACATTGTAGTAAGTACATTGAACGCAAAATATATTCATACAAGTTTGTCGATACGTTATTTAAAAGCATTTGCTGAACCTGAATTTGATGTCATGTTGGCAGAATATACAATCAAGGACCCTGCCATGAACATCGTAACCGATTTATACCGAAAAAAGCCTGATGTAATTGGTTTTAGTTGTTACATTTGGAACATTGAAGAAACCATTAAAGTGATTAAAATGCTCAAAAAAATAAAACCAGATTTAATCATCATTCTTGGCGGCCCTGAGGTGACCTATGATGTACATGAATGGTTAGAACGCATACCTGAGGTAGATTATATTGTCATAGGTGAAGGGGAAGAGACGTTTAAAGATTTACTTACTGCCATTCGTGATGGCGAGAGTACTGAAGAAATAAGTGGTGTGGCTTATCTTAATGAGGGACAACTTAAGGTTAATCCACAGCGAAACAAACTTAATTTAAAGGAACTTCCTTCTCCATTCCGATTTGAAGAAGACCTTCCACATTTGTCAAAACGAGTGACGTATATTGAGACAAGCCGTGGATGTCCATTTAATTGCCAATTTTGCCTATCCTCCATTGAAGTGGGTGTTCGGTATTTTGATCGCGAAAAAATCAAATCGGATATTCGTTTCTTAATGGACAATGGTGCTAAAACAATTAAATTCGTTGACCGCACTTTTAATATCAGTAGAAGCTATGCGATGGAAATGTTCCAATTTTTAATTGATGAGCATCGACCTGGTACAGTCTTTCAATTTGAAATCACAGCAGACATCATGCGACCAGAAGTCATTGACTTTTTAAATAAAAATGCACCAGCTGGGCTATTCCGATTTGAAATTGGCGTTCAATCCACCAATGATCTTACAAATGAATTGGTCAAACGTAAACAGAACTTCTCCAAACTACAGCGAACAGTGACAATGGTTAAAGATGGTGGAAAAATTGATCAGCATTTAGACTTAATCGCGGGGTTACCTGAAGAAGATTATCAATCCTTCCGTAAAACATTTAATGATGTATTTGACATGCGTCCTGAAGAATTACAGCTTGGTTTCTTAAAAATGCTTCGCGGTACAGGCTTACGAATCGGAGCTGCAGGATATGGGTATACCTATATGGACCACTCCCCATATGAGATTCTTGGGAACAATGTCTTGAGTTTTGATGATATTATACGAATTAAACAAGTCGAGGATGTTCTTGAAAAATACTGGAATGACCATCGAATGAATGAGACGGTTGAATACTTGGTCACGAATTGCTTTGAAACAGCATTTGATTTCTTCCAAGATTTTGGAACATATTGGGATGAGCGAGGTTGGTCACGAATTGGTCACCAACTAGAAGATTTATTTAAACGTCTCTATGAATTTCTTCAGGTTACGAATAAAGAACAGCTTCCTATCGTTGAAGCGATTATGAAATATGATTATTTACGAAATCAAAAATATAAACCACGTAAACCATGGTGGGAGGATTTTGTAAGTAAACAAGAACGTGCAACATTCTATCAAGATATTTTAGAACAGCCAGATAGCTTAGGTGAGGAATTTAGTAAATTACAACTTCATGAGAAAGATTTGTACAAACATACGGTTGTTGAAAAAATTCCATTTGACCTTGAGGAATATAAGCATACTGGTGAAGTTAAATTGCAAGAAACCTATATGCTTGTATATTTTGACCCAACTTCACGCCAAGCTAAAGTTTTCACACGGAAGGTTTCATAAAAAAAGAGTCAGCCCCCGCTGACTCCTTTTTATTTAGCTACTCTGCGATATAAGTGCAACTTACCTACTTTTATTCCCCCGTACTATTCCCTTTTTTGGAATTACGATTTGCGCCTTTCATTGGGTTTTCGTAATCTGCTTCTGCCGAAAACTCAGTGTCTGGCATACTTTCTTTTGGTGTAAAATTACTCTTTCTTGCTGCATCAAATTTCACTTTACGTTTCATGATGGTCCCCCCTTTTCATCTATAGTTTCTCCAGGAATCGTATGTATATATAATAGTAAAATTTACCTCTCTACTCCTTTGAGAATTTTATAAAATTCTTATGGTAGTAAACACTAAGGAAAACATATTTGTGAGGTGTGTAAGTATGTCGAAAAAGAAAAACCAAAAAGAAAATATTGAATCCCCTATACTAGATGATACAATGCCCCATCAAATATCTGCACCTTCTTTTAAAGGGACAGGGATTAAAATGCAGGAGCCATTTGTAAACGACTATGGAGTGGTGATTGGCGATAGTCTTTACAATTCACCTCAATCTCCCCTCAATAATTGGAGTGATGAAGTAGATCCTGAAATCATGGCTGGTGACCAGTGGGTTCACCCGACAAATGATATAGGCTGGAACACAACCGAAAACCGAGAACTACTTGAAAGCAAGAAAAAGCCTAAAGGCGCTCCCTTCATGCATCCTTCACAAGACACAAGCTATGGAAATGACTAATGACAAATACGAAAAGCGCCTTGAAAGTGAAACATCGACTAACTACTGCCACACTGTGGCAAACGTCGATGTCAACCCATCCTCGAAAATGCTTATGCTCTCAAAGCCTTCCTTGTCCTGTGTAAGTCCGACACGCATAAGATGATACGTCTAAAGGCGTGTTCCTTGACCTTCTTGACGGATTGACTAGACCAGAGAGGGGCTAGGTTGCTTGCGCTAAAAAGTAGATAACCTAATTAAAAATGATCCACAGGATAAAAATTTTAATTCCCTAAACAATATGGAAAAAGAGCACTTTGTAAATAAGTGCTCTCTTTTCATTAACCAATAATCAATCTTTCTTTCGGGTAGTGATAATTTACGTCTTTTCCTTTCTTTCCAATGATGAAGATAAAGTTGAGAATGCCAATCCTTCCGATGAACATCAACAAGATAATCAGTATTTTTCCAAAATTACTTAGTTCAGGGGTTATTCCCATTGATAATCCGCAAGTTCCGAAGGCAGAAGCCACCTCAAAGAAAATTTCCATAAATGAGAACTTCTCGGTAACCGATAATAAAAAGATCGAAATAAAACAAGTAAAAAAGGCAAATAGTGTGACAATCAGTGATTTTTTGATATCTTCCTCATGTATTTCACGCTTGAATACCTTGATAGACTTATTTCCTCTGGCAAAATGGAAAAGATACAAAATATTAATCGCAAACGTTGTCGTCCGGATTCCACCCCCAACAGAGCTTGGGGATGCCCCGATAAACATCATCGCACCTAAGAACAATAAAGTAGGTTCTGAAAAATCATTTACATCCATTGTGGCTAAGCCAGCACTTCTCGTAGTAACCGATTGGAACAAAGAAAAGAAGAAAGTTTCATGCCAATCCATTCCTTTGAAAAAATGATTAAATTCCAATAAAAAAATAATCATGGTTCCAAAAACAACTAAGGATAAAAAGGTAACAGTCGTCAGCTTCGTAAATAAAGAAAAACGATATCTACCTTTTTTCTGAAAAAGAAAATCCTTCAATTCAACTAAGACGGGAAAGCCAATGGCGCCTAGTATGATTAAAATCATGGTTACAAACTGTACAAAATAATCATTCGCGAAAGGCACTAACGAATTTCCTGTAATATCAAACCCCGCATTTGTTGTCGCGCTGACAGCCGCAAAGATCCCATGAATAAATGCTTCTTGCCATGTATGAAAATACTGCATAAAATAAAGCCCTAAAATCAAACTACCAAAGAACTCAATGCCTATGATGATGATAATGATTTGCTTAAGTAGGTTTACTAATCCAGATAACTGTGATTGATTCTGGTCAACCATAATTAAACGCCTTTCCCGTAGGCCGATTTTACGACGAAACACTAACCAAATAAAGGTTCCCATCGTCATAATCCCAATCCCGCCCACCTGCAGGACAAAAATTAAAATATAAATTCCTACATCGGTATACGTATCTTTAATTGAGATTACACTTAGTCCTGTTACACTAACCGCACTTGCAGCAGTAAAAACAGTATCAATAAAGGAAACCTGTACCCCATCCTTGATAGCAAAAGGAAGACTAAGTAATATAACCGATATCGTTACAGCTAACAGATAGAACGCAAAGATTAATTGAGCTGGCGAAAGGTTATTGATGTATAGATTTATTTTTTTCCACATTCTTATTCATTCCTAACCTTTAAATCTCATCCTCTTATCTTAAAGAATCCATCTCCAAATGAAAAGGGTTTTTTTTACAAAAGGGAGACTTTCTTCTTCACATTCGATTTTCATACACTTGCATGTCATGATTAGTATGCATTTCCAGTATTGAATTTAATAATCTTCTTATACTATAGATACAACGAATTATACGTTGTTCTATATCAAAAAGGAGTGAGAAGAATGGCTAGAAGTAGTAATAAATTGCTTGTTCCTGGTATTGAACAAGCTTTAGATCAAATAAAATTTGAAATTGCCCAAGAGTTTGGTGTTAACCTCGGTTCAGATACAGCATCAAGAGCAAATGGTTCTGTAGGTGGAGAAATTACAAAGCGCCTTGTATCACAAGCTCAACACCAATTACGCGGCGGTCAATAAAAATTTCATAAAATGGCAAAAAAGCCGAGGTGCATACCTCGGCTTTAATCATCATCTCGGTCTTTGTGACGCTTGTTATGTTCTGTTTGATGTCTTTTCTCTTCCTTTTTCCGTTCCTTTTCTTCATGCTTACGCTGCTTCTCTTCCCACTTTTTTTCATGCTTACGCTGCTTTTCTTCCCACTTCTCTTGTTTCTTCTGTTCGTTCTTTTCCCACTTTTCATCGATATTTTCTAGTCTTTTTTCTTTCACTCGTTCTGGCATGTTGGAGTTTTCAACATTTTGTTTGACTTTTTCTTTAATCTGTTCTTTTTTCCCTTTAAGCTCTTGACGTACTTCATTTGCCTTTTGCTTGCCGTTTTCTTTAAATTTTTCTATCTTTTTTTGATCAACGGCATTTTCCTGTTGTCTATTTACATTTTTATTTTGTTCAGCAGGTTGAGCTTTCTTCTTTTGCACGCGTGTTGGAAGCTTGTTTTCTTTAATAAGAAGCTTTCCTGTTGAGATTCCCTTTTCCTTAGCAGCGTTTCTAGTTTCAGCAGTACTCCTAACTGAAGTTACAGAAATTTCCTCTTTTTCATACTCTTTTTTGATTTCTTCGATTCCTTGCTGTAATTGACGGTCCACATTTGTATCATGCGTATCTGCCACAACAGTTGTAATTAAGACTTCCTTGCCCTCTTCTAGAAAACCGTTATCTTTACTATGTTGAATGATTTTTTCAGTGATTGAATCAAGCGAGCTTTTTTTCCAATCTGGAATAGATTCCATTAGTTTTTCTGCTTCATCATTCAAAGCTTCTATACTGATGACACGAAGTTCTTCATCCAATCCAACCTCAAAGCTAGGATTGATATCAATGGACATGTATGCATACACTTCATTACGCGTTGAAAAAGGTATAAATAAAGATAATAAAAAAATTGCAACTAACGAACTTGCAAGTGCATAACGCCATTTCTTCATTTTAAAAAATCGTTGCTTCGAAGTATTGCCTACTCGTTCATAGATTGGAAAAAAGGATATTTCTTCGCCTATTTCATAGCTTGGTTTTGTATGTTTTGCTTTTACGAACTCACCATCAGGGGTTAGCATCGTAATATAGTCATCGTTCACATCCATAACGATTCCCTTTTTCAAATTCCTGGCACCCCTTTAAGATAATCTTTTAAATAGACATAATCACCAGATAAAATAATCGTCATCGCGATGATGTATTTGCGGTTTCTCTCAATTGTTTTTCGACTCACAGTTACTTTTGATTCAAGTTGTTTAATAGGAAGTTGCTTCTTCTCAAACAACGTTTGCAAAAGCTCAGGGTGATCTACAACAACCTTCGAGACCATAATCGCATTCTGTCTGGCGTCTGAATGCTTTGGAGAAATCTCAAGCAATTCTTGGAATGACAAACCAAATTCCTGCAAAACTTTGTGAAAATGGAGAATTTCTTCTTTTCTCTGTTCTTGCTCCATTTTCCGTTGGTAATCATCAACAGAGAGGTGAGCTTCAAGCTTCGATTGTGCACCTTCCTCATCAGTTTCGCCATTTGAAATAAAGTTAACATTGCGTACACGAGCTTCTTTTCGAATATAGTCAATCACGCGACGTTTAATGAGTAACTCACTAAAAGACAAAAAGGAACTACCCTTTTCTTTTGAATATTTTTCTAAGGCTTCATTGAACGCAATGAGTCCGATGCTAAATTCATCATCTGAATCATTGATATATCGTTTACAAACGGCAGATACATTTTTAGCAATAAATGGTTTATAGTCTTCAATCAGTTTATTTTGTAATGTTTGATCTCCATTTTGAATCTGGGTAACGGTTTCTTCCAGCGTGCTTTTACGTCTTCCAGTTTTAAACAATAGGCTAAGCACTGGTTTCACCTCAATTCTCTTTACTATCTGTTAATAGTAGCAAGAGTTGAAAGTGAGATTCAATAACAATTTTTCACATTAGGAGGCTATTTCAAACTTTATTACAAATGCACTAATACCAAAGACCATTCATTTATTGGAAAGGAGACAAGCGTTGTAACATATATTTCTTTTCCGTTACAACCCTCACTATTTTTGTAATGTTTGACTCATTTACAGTTTACGTTACCTTATTTCTTTTTTGGGGGGTTTATCTTCAATTAATGATAAATTTTTGTTCAGGTTTATATTACCATCATTCCCACTCTCGTTTCTGGAGACAATAATTCTTAAAAAAGGAGCGTGTGAAATCATATGCATACCATGTGGAAAGGCTCAATCAGCTTCGGTTTAGTAAACATTCCAATCAAACTTTTCTCTGCAACCGAAGATAAGGATGTAAAGCTAAGGAATCTTCATAAAGAATGTAATACCCCCATTCAATATGAAAAAAAATGCCCAAACTGCGAAAAAGACATTGGAAATGAGGATATTGTTAAGGGGTATGAATATGTAAAGGGTAAATTTGTGATTTTAAGTGATGAGGAACTGAAGGATTTAAAGGACGAGCATGTGGACAAGAGCGTTGAAATCATTGATTTTGTTAAGCTCGAGGAAATTGACCCGATCTACTTTAGTCGCTCCTATTTTATCGGTCCTGGGGAAAACGGAAGTAAAGCTTATGGATTGCTTCGTGAGGCCCTTCTAAAATCGGGTAAAATCGGGATTGCAGAAATCACAATCAGGTCCAAACAACAGATGGCGATTATACGTGTGTATAAAAATAGCCTTGTTATGGAAACCATTCACTACCCTGATGAGGTTCGGAATGTGGCTGAAGTTCCAGGTGTCCCCGAAAATATTGAGATTAATGAAAAGGAACTTGATACTGCCATCATGCTCATTGACCAATTAACAACAGAATTCAATCCAGAAAAATATAAAGATGAATACCGTACAGCCCTCATGGAGTTAATTGAATCAAAAGTTAATAATAATGAAGGAACTACTTCGAAAGAAGCTCCTCGCTCAAATGTTGTGGATCTAATGAGTGCCTTACAAGCAAGCATTGAACGAACTAAATCGAAAGAAACAGCAACTCCAGCTAAAACAGCTGCTCCAAAAGCAAAAGGAAGCGCAAAACCTAAAACAAAACAGGCTGCTCCAACTGGAACAGACAACACAGCTGCAAAACCAAAAACAAGAACAACCCGTAAAAAAGTGGGTTCGTAATGAAGGGAACAGCTCCTTTTTAAATGGAGCTCTCCCGTTTTTTAATCAATAAGTTAAGGAAAGGAGTGGTAAGATGCTGAAACCAATGCTTCCAACCCTAATTTTCGAAGCCCCTACTGGTTCTAATTGGGTGTATGAAATCAAGTATGATGGTTTCAGAGCCATGCTGCATTGGGATAAGAATCATATTCAACTCATCAGCAGGAACGGTAATGTGTTAAATGACCAGTTTCCTGAAATCATTGCGCAATGCGAAGATTTAAGAGACGTATTTACCCCACATCTGCCACTCGTGTTTGACGGAGAGATTTGTATTCTTGAAACACCCTTTAAAGCTAGCTTTGAGAAAGTCCAAGTTCGAGGTCGCTTAAGAAGTTCAGAAAAAATTAATCAAAGTTCCTTAGCCAAGCCCGCTCATTATGTTGTTTTTGATTTGTTACGACTTGCTGGACATAATCTCATGTCAAAAAAATTTATCGATCGTAAAAATGAGTTATCCAAGCTTTTTCATTCGGCTTCGTTGCCCGCCCAAGTTGATCCTACAAGTCCGCAGCTCATTCAACTTGTTCCATATGAACAAGATTTAGATTCTATTTGGAGGAAAGCGACGGAAAGTAGTGCTGAAGGAATCATTGCAAAAAAACTAGATAGTACATGGGATGAAGGAAAACGAACATCCAATTGGTATAAAATCAAAAATTGGCAAATTGGTGTTTTTTTTATTCTTGGCTATGATAAAAAGAATGCCTATTTCCATGTTGGTGTGATAAGAAATAACCAGATATATGAAATTGGTTTATTTTCACACGGTCTCTCCTTTGAAGAACGCCAAGCCCTTCTCAAAGTGATTCAAACAAACGCAGCTGAGGAAACAACTCATTTTATACGAGTTGAACCAGGGATTTGTGTGGAACTTTTTTATTTAGAATTGTATAAAGAGCAGTTACGCCAGCCAAGTTTTTCAAAATTTCGCTTTGATCTAGAATGGCAAGATTGTACATGGGAAAAACTTATTCGAAACGTCCCACTACTTCCAGAAGACATCGAAATTACCCATCCTGACAAACCACTTTGGAAGGATAAATCGATAACAAAACTAGATTATATCCACTACTTGCTTGAAGTTTCACCCTATATGCTTCCTTTTTTGAAGGATCGGTTATTAACTGTCATTCGCTATCCACATGGGATGTTTGGAGAATCCTTTTATCAAAAAAACTGCCCAGATTATGCACCAGACTTTATTCAAACCTCCATGTCAGAGGGAATCGACTACATCGTTTGCAATGATATAAAAACACTCACATGGTTAGGTAATCAAATAAGTTTCGAGTTCCACATCCCCTTCCAAACGATTTTTTCAAAAGGACCATCTGAGATTGTTTTTGATTTGGACCCACCTTCGCGCGACGCATTTCCGTTAGCAAAAAAGTGCGCACTTATTTTAAAAGAAGTATTTGATGGACTAAAATTAATTTCATATGTGAAAACTTCTGGAAACAAAGGACTACAAATCTATCTTCCACTTCCAGAAAACAAGTTTTCATATGAGGATACTCGCCAATTTACAGAGTTCATTGCAAACTATTTAACGAATTTAGAACCTGATCTTTTTACAACCGAACGGCTTAAAAAAAATCGCGGAAACCGCTTGTATGTAGATTATGTTCAGCACGCGCAAGGGAAAACCATTGTAGCTCCTTATTCGGTTCGAGGAAATGATGGGGCGTATGTTGCCACTCCTCTTTACTGGGACGAGATAACCGATGATTTGTCGATTGAGAATTTCCCGTTAGAAACAATAGCCGACAGAATCAAAGAAAAAGGCTGTCCCTTCGCAAATTACTTTCATGCAAAAGACGAACAGCCATTTGAACCAGTATTGGAGTTTTTGAGGAAGAGTTAAATGTTATTCTTCATTCGGTTTGTTTTTTGTAGTGAATTTAGGGAAGAGGAATCTCTTGATTTCATCATCATTTCGTTTATGAAGAGGGTTTGGACTGGTCGGATCCTGGGTTTGGCTCTTCATTTCGGATATGAAGTGGATTTGGAACGCTTTGATCCTCTGGTTTCCTCTTCATTTCGTCTATGAAGAAGATTTGAGCTACTTTGATCCTCTGTTTTCCTCTTCATCTCGTCTATGAAGAGGATTTGGAACGATCGGATCCCGAGTTTTCCTCTTCATTTCATCTATGAAGAGGATTTGGAACGCTCGGATCCCTAGTTTTCCTCTTCATTTCATCTATGAAGAGGATTTGGAACGCTTTAATCCTCTGGTTTCCTCTTCATTTCGTCTATGATGAGGATTTGGAACGATCGGATACCGAGTTTTCCTCTTCATTTCATCTATGAAGAGGATTTGAACTACTTTGACCCTCTGGTTTCCTCTTCATTTTGTCTATGAAGAGGAGTTGAGCTACTTTGATCCTCTGGTTTCCTCTTCATTTTGTCTATGAAGAGGATTTGGAACGATCGGATCCCGAGTTTTCCTCTTCATTTCATCTATGAAGAGGATTTGGAACGATCGGATCCCGAGTTTCCTCCTCATTTCATCTATGAAGAGGATTTGGAACGCTTTAATCCTCTGGTTTCCTCTTCATTTCGTCTATGATGAGGATTTGAGCTACTTTGATCCTCTGGTTTCCTCTTCATCTCGTCTATGAAGAGGATTTGAGCTACTTTGATCCTCTGGTTTCCTCTTCATCTCGTCTATGAAGAAGATTCAGACCGATCGGATCCCGAGTTCTCCTCTTCATTTTGGGTATGAAGAGGATTTGGAACACTCGGATCCCAAGTTTTCCTCTTCATCTCGTCTATGAAGAGGATTTGAGCTACTTTGATCCTCTGGTTTCCTCTTCATTTCGTCTATGAAGAGGATTTGGAACGCTCGGATCCCGAATTTTCCTCTTCATTTCGTCTATGAAGAGGAGTCGGACTACTAATATCCTAAGGTTTCCCCTACATTCCACCTATGAAGGACTTTTTCCGATGTCATCCAAGAGACATATGCCCACCCTTACACAAACACTATCCCCCTCAAATTTCCCCAAACTACCTAATCAACCCTTCACATTCATTTCTACCGTCTTCCTTTTGCTCTCCTCCTCGTCTCTTTATCAAACAAGCTATACACGATAGGTATGATAAATAGTGTCAACAATGTACTACTCAGTAGTCCACCAATGACTGTGATTCCCATTGGTTGGTTAATTTCGGAGCCTTCGCCGATTCCCAGTGCGAGTGGTAACAGCCCCAAAATGGTCGTGGAAGCAGTCATCATCACAGGTCGGATCCGATTTTTTACCGCTATCACGATTGCGTCGTATGAACTCATTCCGTCTTCTTTCTTCTTATTAATATAGTCGACAATGACAATCGCATTGTTCACAACAATACCTGCTAATACGATGATTCCTATGATAGCTGTAATTCCAATCGGAGTTGTCGTGAAATAAAGGCCAATGGCCACTCCAATCACCATTAACGGAACTGTAAACATAATTACAAACGGATATTTTAATGACTCAAATTGAGCAGCCATTACGAAATAAATTAAGGTAAGTGCAAGTACAAACGCTAAGATCATTTGATCCAACGCTGAATCTAAAAGTTCTTTCTCTCCACTGTAAACAAGGTCTGTCTCGTCAGAAAGCCCCAGGCCTGCAACCGTTTCATCTACTTTTGTTGCAATCTCACCTAGGTTTGATGTCGTCACGTATTTGACAGTAAATTGAACAGCATGTTGTTGGTCGATTCGATGTACGGTTAATGGGCCCTCACCTTTTTTGACTACAGCCACTTCATCTAAAGGAACAAACGTATTTGCTTGTGTTTTTAAAATTAGGCTCTTTAGATTTTCGATGTGATTCGTAAAATCGCGGTCATAACGAACATTTACAGGATAGATGTTATGGTTTTCATCTGTTAATTGAAGCGCAGGTGTACCCCTGGTCACTTCATTAATAGTTGAGGCAATTTGAGCAGGAGCTAATCCTTCTTCAAATGCCTTTTCTTTATCAATCGTAATTTGGAGTTCCTCAATCGTTTCGGAAACATCTGTTGATACTTCGGTTACTTCCTTTACATCAGCCAAGGCTTCCGAGATTTTCGTAACTGCATCATTAAGGCGTCCTTTATCCGTATCCTTCACATGGAACTGCAACGTATTTGGGGTTGAACCTGATGATGATTGTAGATTAAATCTTACCGTTGCCTCTGGATGAAGCTTGGTAACTGAGGATTCAATTTTCTGTTTGGTATCATCAACGAATTCAAATGTCGAGCGCTCTCGTTCCTCATAGTCACTCATTTTCACATATATCTCAGCTTCGTTAGGACTTCCTCCCCCTCTAAAACTTTTCTCTTGGGTCGACCCAATTAAACTAACATAGACATCAACATCATCCTGTCCTTCAAGTTCATGTTCAATTGCTGAAACTACCGTCTGTGTTTCTTCTAATGGAGTTCCTTGTTCAAGTTTGACATTAATTGTGAAAAATCCTTCGTCGGTCTTTGGAATAAATTCTGTACCAACTGAAAATAAGCCAAACATACTTGCCCCAAACAGCGCAAGCGTGATTAATAGCACGATGAAACGATGTCCTAGCGACCATTTTGTCGCAGCTTCTAATAAGCGCATCCCCTTTGATGCCTGTCGTTTCCGTTCAAGATTTTCATTAGGCGCCTTTAAAAATCGACTTGCAAGCATCGGCACAACAGTTAAAGCAACGACTAACGATGCAAATAAACTGAATGCAATGGTCACAGCAAACTCTGTAAACATTTCACCAATTAAACCAGTGATAAACACAACCGGTAGGAAGACCGCTACTGTCGTTAATGTTGATGCAATAATGGCTGTTCCAATTTCCTTCGTTCCTTCTGCAGCTGCTTGCTTCGGTTCTTTCCCCATGGACAAATGACGGTAAATGTTCTCAATAACAACAATTGAATTGTCAACAAGCATTCCAATTCCAAGCGCTAGTCCACCCAATGTAAGGATATTTAACGAGAAATCGGAAAAGTACATGAGTACGAATGTAACGATTACCGAATATGGTATCGCGATTCCAATAATTAGGGGACTCTTTACACTTCTAAGGAAGAAAAAGAGGATAATCATCGCAAATAGGCCACCAAGTAACAATGTATTCACGATATTACCAATCGCAATTTTCACATAATCCCCTTGATCAAAAAGAACATCCGCTTTGACATTTTTATATTTTTCTTGTGAAAGTTTTTCTTCTAATTCTTTTTGAAAAGCCGTTGATACCTGAGCTGTATTTGCATCTGATTCCTGTAGGACACTCACCAGCATCGCTGGTTCCATATTGGCACGGGTAATGGTTTTCTGAGATTCTGGTACAAGGGCAACCTCTGCAAGGTCACGAAGAACCACTTTATCTCCTAGCATCGGATCTATCGTAATCGAAAGCTCTTCTAAATCTTCAACTGAATTTAAATGACTGATAACCCTTGTCGTAAGCTCTTTTCCCTGCGATTCAATCGTATTTCCAGGCAGGGAAACTGAATTTGCTCGTAAAATATTTACAATATCAGCTTGTGTCAGATTGTATTCTTCCAATTGTTGCTGGTCAAGCTCAACTTTTATCTCCTCTGTCACCACACCAGACAGATTCACATTTGCTACACCTTCTACTTTGTTAAGCTCTGTTGTTAAGCCTTCTGCTAGCTCTTGAAGTCCTTTTTCATCCCCCTCCATACTTAATGACAATTGAATAATCGGAAATTGTGATGGATCAAATTTTAAAAAACGTGGTGCCTCTGCATCATCACTTATTTGAGTTTGATTAATCCTACTAAGGATGTCATTTTCAATATCTTCAATCGAGGTCGTCCATGAAAACTGTAATAAAATGAGAGATGCACCCTCCTGCGAAGTAGAAGACATTGTTTTTAATCCTGGCAATGTTGATAAGCTTTGCTCAAGAGGCTTCGTTACTTTTTCAGAAACTTCATTTGGACTTGCTCCAAAATAATTGGCTACTACAACACCCACAGGTGGATTGATATCAGGGATTAATTTTAATGGAATATTCATTAATGAAACAAAACCTAAAATAATCACTAATAACATCGTAACCAAGGTAAATATAGGTCTTTTTATCGAAAAATTGCTTATATTCATGAATCAATACCCCATTTCAAGTTATAAAACTTCATTGACATTATACCCAAATTATAGAAAAAAACTGTACACTCAACTAAGAGTGTACAGTTTCATGTAAGAATTTTGCCCTTTAAAAATGACAATTTTTTGAAAGGTTATTCTTTTAAATCTTCAATTGAATCAATATCCATATAAGCTGGTACAACTAAACCAATTTTTGTACCCTCAAGATTTGAACCAAGGTCTTCGAATTGACCATCATATTTATCTACATAGTCAGCATGTGTGACTGGCAGCCATCCAGAAACGTGTGCATCAACAGATCCATCTGCTACTCCAGTCCACATCGGACCAGCTTCTACTTGACTCATTTTTACTTTATAGCCTAAATCAGTTAGTACATTCGCAACAATGTTTGTACTCGCAATTTCACTATCCCAAGCAACATATGCTAATTTTACTTCTTCGCCGTTACCTTCTTGAACACCCTCAGTCCACTCAGCAACTTTATCAGAATTCTCTTCTATCCAATTTGCTGCAGCTTCTTCTGGTTTTGTTCCTTCATTAATTTCTACCATGACATTACCCATATCTTCTGCTGTCCAATTGAATTGCTCTAGTAGTTTATGAACGCCAGGTAGATCTTCTTTCAACCCAATTCGTGCAATACTATGGATGTTTTCTTCCCCACCATATACACCTTTTGGATCTTCAAGATATTTTAGATCAAAGGCAGAGAATTTCCAGTGTGGTGTCCAACCAGTAATGATAATCGGTTCTTCTTTGTCGTAAGCTTTCTTAAGTGCTGCAGTCATCGCGGCACCTGAACCTTCTACTAATGTCCAATCTTCTAGGCCATATTCTTCAATTGCTGAACCTGTTGCCTTCATGATTCCTGCACCCGGGTCGATTCCAACGATCTCATAATCGACACTTTCTCCTACTGATACTGGTGTAGAATCAGTTGACTTTCCTGCTTCCTCCGAATCACTACCACATGCAGCTAATCCTAAAGTGATTCCAATTGCTAAAGATGCTTTTACTACTTTTTTAAACATTAAGCTGTTCCCCCTTGTTTATTTTTTCCTATATTTTGAGTAATCCGGTCTAGGATGATTGCTACTATTACAATCGCTAGTCCAGCTTCAAAACCTGTTCCTGTTTGTAACTGTGTTACCGCACGATATACATCTGCTCCAAGTCCTGGTGCACCTACCATAGAGGCAATAACGACCATTGATAGAGCAAGCATGATGCTTTGGTTAATGCCCGCCATAATTGTTGGCATAGCCAATGGAATTTGTACTTTTACTAATCGTTGTTTTGTTGTTGAACCAAAGGCTTCAGTTGCCTCAATTAAATCACTTGGCACTTGGGTAATCCCTAAAATCGTTAATCGAATTGTTGGTGGCATCGCAAAGATAACAGATGCTACTACTCCTGGGACTACACCGATATTAAAGAAAAAGATTGCTGGTAATAGGTATACGAAAGCAGGCATTGTTTGCATGAAATCAAGGATTGGGATAACGATGTTGCCTACTGTTTTACTTTGTGAAGCCCAAATCCCAATTGGTATTCCAAGTATGATTGAAATTCCCACCGAGGTTAACACAAGCGCTATTGTGTCAAGCATATTGTCCCAGTAACCCAAATTATCGATTAGAAGTAATCCGATAATTGTGAAGAGGGCAATTTTCCAATTACAAATCTTCCAAGCAATTACACCTAAAATAAGTGCTAATAGAATTGAAGGGATAAATCCTAATCCTCCAACAATTCCTTCTACAAATCCTTCAAGACCTGTAGCAATCCCCTCAAATAAAAATTCGAAGTTAGATACTAACCAGTCTGTAAAACCATCGATCCAATCAGCGATTGGCAATTTTGGTAATAAACCTTCCATTATAAAGCCTCCCTTTCATCACTTGCAGGGAGTGATCCAGCCTCAAAGCCATTTATATATGTGTCATTACCCGCTAATGCACCTATTACAGCACCACGAATAACAATTCCCTTCAGTCGATTTTTCTCATCAACTACTGCAACTGGAATCTGAGCTTGAGAAACATCATCAAATAGATCAACAAGTAATGTACTCGTATCAACCGTTTTTAGATTTGTCTCCATGACATCAGCAAGTGTTAATTTTTGTTCAACAGCTTTTGAAGCCTCAACTGCGCTCACCGCTCCTAAAAGCTTGTTCTGTTTGTCAACGACATACACAGTGGACAAACCGTTGTCCTTCATGATTTTCAGAGCAAGTCTAGCTCCTTTATCCACCTGAACGGTTTCCGCACGTTTCACGATATGTCCAGCAGTAAGTACCTTAGATAAATCAACGTCCTCTACAAATCGTTCTACATATTCATTAGATGGATTCATTAAAATTTCTTCAGGAGTTCCGATTTGTACAATGTTTCCATCCTTCATGAGTGCGATTCGATCACCAATTTTTAATGCTTCATCAAGGTCATGTGTAATAAAGACAATGGTTTTTTCCATTGTGCCTTGTAATTCAATCAACTCATCCTGCATGTCTTTCCGTATCAATGGATCGAGAGCACTAAATGCTTCATCCATCAATAATACATCAGGATCATTTGCAAGGGCTCTTGCAAGTCCTACACGCTGCTGCATCCCACCACTGAGTTGGTCTGGATACTGATTTTCATAGCCTTCTAGGCCAACTAATTTAAGAGCCTCAATTGCCTTCTCAGAACGTTGCTTCTTGTCCACACCTTGAATTTCTAGACCATATTCCGTGTTTTGAAGAACCGTTTTATGCGGAAATAATGCAAAACGTTGAAATACCATGCTTAATTTTTTCCTGCGAACTTCACGGATTTCTTCTTTATTCATAGAAACTACATCTTTTCCATCGATAAAAATTTGGCCAACTGTGGGTTCTATTAATCTATTTAATAGTCGAACCAAAGTCGATTTCCCACTTCCCGATAAGCCCATAATGACAAAAATCTCTCCAGGATATACCTCAAAGCTCGCTTGATTCACACCGACTGTTGCACCCGTGCTTTTTAATATTTCCTGTTTCGATTTTCCTTCATTTAATAATTGAATCGCTTTTTTAGTAGAGCGTCCAAATATTTTTGTTACATTGGAAACCTTTATTTTAGGTTGTTTTTCACTTTCCATTCTGTCACCTCAATTTTTGATACTAAAACGTTCGATTTATAAAAACCCAACTTTTCTTGACATTCTCGTTAAATATAATTGCGTGTAGAAACTATGTAGTAACAATGACCTTTTAATTGTATTAATGTTTTCCAGAATACACAAAGAGGAGAAAACGGGATATGACGCCGTAAAGTTTGTAAAGTAAAAACTGTACGCACTTTACATACTTGATACTTAGAATTCCTCCAACATCCTCCAGCATCCTTTTATCTACTCGACTTTACATTCTTAGTACAAATGTTTAGGCTATAGTATATATCTAACACTTTGATGTAGGATGTGAATCTATTTGGATGGTATAGACAAGCTAGAAAAAGCAAGAGAACGCGTAATCGACGCTATAGCCCAGAATATGAATTTATATGGTGTAACCCCTTCAGTTGGTAGATTATGGGGCCTGATGTATTTTCATGATGACCCAATGACACTAGATGAAATGAAGCAAGAATTAGGGATGAGCAAAACAAGCATGAGTACGTCCGTTCGCAACTTAATGGATTTAAAAATGGTTGATAAGGTTTGGAAAAAAGGGATACGAAAAGACCTTTATCAGGTCGAAGAAGATTGGTATCAAACTTTTATTGACTTTTTTACGATAAAATGGAGAAATGGTATTTCAATGAATGTAAGCGCCATTCAGAAGTCTTTAAACGAATTGCAAGAACTGATGGAGGATGAACATATCAGTACAGATATTAAGGAAGAAGCGAAAAATGATATTGTGAAGCTAAAAAATGCATTGGAATACTATTTCTGGCTTGATCGACTAGTAGATAGCTTTGAATCACATGAAATTTTTAACTTTATTCCAAAAGAGTAAAAACAGCCTGGACAATTCCAGGCTGTTTTCGTTTATGATCTAGCTCCAGGCACTAGAACCTTCCGCTATATGGGAACAAAATCCTTCTGCCAGCGCTTGAACGCCAATAAGCTGGCAGCTTGTGCATTTTGTTATACCTGTTCTTCCTGTGATTCTGGGTAATCATTGTCAACAGATGCAATTCCCTCAGTCAATTGATAACCAGAAATCGTTACAAATCCTAGTATGAGTAGTACCATTAATTTTTTCATTTTCCCACTCCTTTTTAAAGGTTGTTTGAACATTTGTTTTTATTGCTTTATATGACTATGCTTTTTCAAAGACGAAATGGCCTTTGAAAAATAATAGCTTGCTAACTTATATTTATTTTTTTCCTGATAAAGTTTCCCAAGTTCCTCTGCATAGTAAGCATATTGGAGATGATGTTCAATCCCTTCGAAAAAAGGTAATACCTCTTTTTCAATAAATCTTGGTAGATTATCAGATTGATTGAGTAAATAATCATAATAGGTAAAATGAATCCTAAACTCTGGCACGTCTTGGTGATTTTCAATTATGTCTAAACCTGTTTCAAGCCATTTTTGGCATTGTTCGTAATCTTCGTTTTTGTAATATTCATCGATCAACCCATGGATTGAACGCAAACGGCCAATTACCATATGATCTGCTTTATGTTGTAAGCTATTTAAAAATTGCTCAATTGCATGATCTGATTTACCTAATTTCGAATAGAGGACACCTTGATTATGATAGATTAATCCTAATAAAGAAGAGTCCTTTATTCCTTCGGCAACCTTTGTTGCTAACATATAGTTTTTTTCGGCCATTTCGAATTCATTAATTTTCTCATAGCTGATCCCTAATAAAATTTGACATTCTGCACTACGTTTTAAATCGTAAAGAGACTGATAGATAGCGAGTGCCTTTTGAATATTCACGATACTTAAAGCTAATTTCCCCATGCGATTATCATTTAACCCAATATAATAGTACAGGTCAGCCGTTTCCCAACTTTCAAAATGGACACTACTAGTTAAAATCTCCTCTGCTTCTTTAAAATGTTCCATCGCAACAGAGAACTGACTTTTTAAATAGAAATATTGACCCGCAAATTTTTCGTAAAAATAGTTCATACGAATATCAAAAATATCTTTATATAATTCAATTTTCTTCATTTGTGCTTCTACTTTGTCCAGTTGATTCGTAAAAATAAAATATTTAAGCTCAAAGAGTACAAAGAAAATCGCAACTCTCGAATCATTTGTATTCGTGCACTCATAGGATTCATAAAATTGGATCGCCGACTCCCTTTTTCGAGTAACCATCATTTGATACCAATCATGAAGCTCCTTTAATTGTGCATATTCTTCACTTTCAATTAACTTAATTCCTAATCGATTACATAATAATTCAAGCACCTCAATACTTGCTGAGGTTTGGTTATTTTCTATCTTTGAAAGATAAGAAATTGAGATAATTTCTTGTGCCAGTTCCTCTTGTGTCATATTCTTTTGAATTCGAAAGAATCTTATTCTGCTTCCTATCTCCATCTTTCATGCCCTTTCACTGCCTTTTCACTGTAGTTATATACTCATTTCTAGATAGTTCGAGAAAACCCTTCTTTCAATATTAGGACAAAAGACTTATTTTTACAATTTTATACAACTGGCAGTCACAAATTTTTCATTCATGGCTACATATGTAAACTATATGAAAAATGGGAGAATATAAAATAAGGTTTTCTTCAGAAAAAAATTATGAGTAACACAATCGAATCTCCGTTTCAATTGGAAGTTTTTTGCGATCATACCTTGAGCCTCCTCAGGAGCCAAAGTCGTGTTCCCTGTGAGATCTCAAGACGATTGCTATTCTGAGCAGGAGTAACCACCTTCCACTACAATCGAAGGTTTGTTTTATTAATTAACTACATTCTTTCTAGAAAATAACAAAAAAAAACGGCCCTTAATAGGACCGAATTCTTATTTTTTCTTTACTTTTGCTAGTTCAGTTGTACCCACTGTTGCTTGACCGCTTCCGATTTTCTCAAACGATTCAACTGCATCAAAATTCGTGATGACAATTGGTGTAATCGTACTAGCTGCCTTTTCTCTCACTAAATCC
Source organism: Bacillus nitroreducens (assembly GCF_964021195.1). Taxonomy (NCBI): domain Bacteria; kingdom Bacillati; phylum Bacillota; class Bacilli; order Caryophanales; family Bacillaceae; genus Bacillus; species Bacillus nitroreducens. The sequence continues at coordinate 398,751 of NZ_CAXHYI020000001.1, forward strand.
AATTCAAAGGTGACTAATTGAGTACCAACTTGTACCTTGTCTCCTTCTTTCACATGAGTAGTGAAGCCCTCACCTTTCATATTCACAGTCTCAAGACCAATATGAATAAGGAGTTCTAACCCAATTTCAGTTTTGATGCCAATTGCGTGCTTAGTTGGAAATACTTGAACAATTTCTCCATTAACTGGTGAAACAATTTTACCTTCAGATGGATCTATGGCGAGACCATCCCCCATCATTTTTTGTGAGAAAACAGGGTCTGGAACTTCTTCTAATGCAAGGATTTTTCCTGTAGCAGGAGCTACTAGTACTTCTTCCACCTTTTTACTACCAAATAATTTCTTAAACATACTATACCTCCACATTCATGATATGTTTAGTGGTATTATTCCCATAACCAAAAAACAATTATAGATTTTTCAATCCATCACTATCTTTCCAAAATAAGATTTAAATTGCAAGCGAAAAGAGAAGGATTATTAGGGAATATGTCGAATTTTTAAAATGATAATTAGTCGAAAAATTAAGACTAAGAGGAGGTGAAGTAAAAATTGCATGAACATATTGGTCATATTCTATACCATGTCCTGATCGTTATTTTCCCTATTCTTCTATATTACTTATTAGTGATTCGAGACAATCGCTCCGTACCAAAACTTCGTGCTAGTACGTTATTTGGAATGGCGGTAGCGATCCTGCTTTTGACCATGTCCTTTCCAGTACCTTACGGAGATGGATTTAGTTTTGACTTTCGAATCATTCCTATTTTCATAACATTTTTGTATGTAGGTTTTTTTCAAGGTATTTCCCTTATTTTGATCATGTTCATGTATTTATTTATATTAGGAGAGCCAAGGATTGTCACTTTATTGATGAATTATGCCATCATTTCTTTTCTTTTTTACTTTTTGATTAAAAAATTCAATACACAACTATTATATAGTAAGCTTATGATTCCTACAGCGGTCTACTCGATTATTATCCTAACAAGAGGAATTTCCTTGTTTAAAAACAATCAAAGTGACCAGATACTAATTATGTTGATTTTTTCAATTCTTACATGGATCACACTCTTATTAGTGATTCTCATTCTTGAAAACCTAAACCAGCAAACCTTGCTACAACAGGAATTACGACGTTCGGAAAAATTAAATGTGATTAGTCAACTCGCCGCCTCTGTTGCCCATGAAGTTCGGAATCCACTTACTACCGTAAATGGATTCATCCAGTTAATTAGTCGTGATGATAATATTACTGAAACTCAAAGGAAATACATAGAAATCACTCTCTTAGAGTTAAATCGTGCTCAATCCATTATCAATGACTATTTATCATTGGCAAAACCTAATAATAATCTTTCCCAATGTGTGAATATAAGCGAAGAACTAGAAAAAACGATAGAGCTCATGACCTCATATACCACTATTCAAAATATAGAGGTTCAATCCTCAATTGAAGATTCCCTCTTCGTTAGTGGGAATAAAGATGAAATCAAGCAAGTGCTGATCAATATCATTAAAAATGCCATTGAAGCAATGGGCAATCATGGCTTATTACAAATTAATGCATATTCAAAAGACCAAGACATTATTGTCAAAATTACCGACAATGGTCCTGGCATGACTAAAGAAGCGCTTTCTAGAATTGGAACACCCTTTTATTCGACAAAGGATAAAGGAACAGGGATTGGACTGACGATTTGTTTTCAAATCATCAATCAATTAAAAGGAACGATTGATGTTGAAAGTGAGCTCGGGAGTGGAACAACTTTTATCATAAAACTACCCTATTCCCCTCCTGAAACTGGTGAAAATGAAAGCGAGGTGAAACAAAAGAATGTGTGGTAGGTATACCTTATTTGCAGAGTTTGATGAAATTTTAGATCGCTTTGACATCGAAGCGTCCATTGACCAAGAATTATATAACCCCAGTTATAATATCGCGCCATCTCATTCAGTTCTTTCTGTTATCAATGATGGCACACGTAAACGATTAGGATACTTGCGATGGGGGTTCGTTCCTACTTGGGCAAAGGATGAAAAAATTGGCTATAAAATGATTAATGCACGTGCAGAAACACTAGCCGAAAAGCCTAGTTTCCGAGAAGCATACAAGCATAGACGCTGTCTTGTTGTGGCGGATAGCTTCTATGAATGGAAAAAAGGTGCAGATAATTCAAAAACACCGATGCGAATTACGTTAAAATCAGAAAAACTGTTTGCTATGGCAGGTATTTGGGAACGTTGGAAAACACCTGAAGGCAAACCTTTGTTTACTTGCTCAATCATCACGACAACTTCAAATGAACTGATGAAAGATATACACGACAGAATGCCTGTTATTCTCAACAAAGAAGACGAACAAACGTGGCTAGATCCGAAATTGGATGATGTCTCAAAGATATCCCATCTACTCAAACCACTACCAGCGGATCATATGGAAGCGTATGAGGTATCAACAATGGTGAATTCACCTCGTAACAACTCTCCTCAATTAATTCAAAAAATAGGTTCATAAATGACTGAGTCCTAACTGGATTCAGTCTTTTTTATATAAGGGATCACTTGAAATAAAAGTTGTTTGGATTTTGAACATAAAAATACAAGTTTATATGGTAGAATAAATGTCTATGCAGACTAGCAGTCCTAATTTCCCAATGTCCAAAGCACCAATACTTAAGTCGTGGTACGAGTAATCATTTAATAATTAACATTTTTTACAGTTTTGAAATTGATTCACAATTGACAATTTTCGTGTTAAAATTACAAAAAATATTCCTTTTACAGTTGTAATTTAATTTCCATCAGATGAGGGGGAAGAATATGCAAGAATTATTTAGGAAATGGGACCAAGTTAGCCTTGTTAAACGGATTCTTATAGGTATCGTAGTTGGTATTCTATTAGCTATACTTGTTCCAGATAGTACAAAATGGGTCTCCATTTTCGGTTCATTATTTGTTGGTGCTTTAAAAGCAGTTGCACCTGTCTTGGTCTTATTCTTAGTTATTGATGCAATTTCTAAACAACGAAGTGGAACTCAAACTAATATTAAATCAATTATTGGTTTATATATAATCAGTACTTTTATAGCTGGATTTGTAGCTGTTTTAGCAAGCTTTATCTTTCCAGTTAAATTGTCATTAGTAAAGGGAGTTGAAGATCTTTCACCCCCAAGTGGTATTTTAGAGGTATTTCAAACATTATTATTCAATATAGTGGACAATCCTGTTAATGCACTAATTAATGCAAACTACATCGGAATACTCGCATGGGCTATTCTGTTTGGCCTTGCGTTAAAACAGGCAAACGATACAACAAAGACGTTGCTTTCAAATGTTTCTGACGCCATTACGAAAGTTGTAAAATGGATTATCAGTTTTGCTCCATTCGGAATCATGGGACTAGTATTTGATGCAATTGTAACAAGTGGACTTTCGGCTTTAATGGAATATGGGAAAATTTTAGCTCTATTACTTGGCTGTATGTTTTTTATTGCACTTATCGTAAATCCTTTAATTGTGTATATCTACATTCGCCAAAATCCATATCCTCTTGTCTTTAGATGTTTACGTGAGAGTGGAATTACAGCATTTTTCACGCGTAGCTCAGCGGCCAATATACCTGTTAATATGAACCTTTGTGAAAAACTTGGCTTAAACAAAGATACGTATTCTGTATCAATTCCACTTGGTGGAACTATTAATATGGCTGGGGCTGCCGTCACAATCTCTATTCTTACACTTGCAGCTGTTCATACACTAGGCATTGAAGTTGACTTTGCAACAGCACTTATTCTTAGTGTATTATCAGCCGTTTCTGCAGCTGGTGCCTCAGGGGTTGCAGGTGGATCTCTGTTACTCATTCCATTAGCATCTAGCTTATTCGGCATACCAAATGATATTGCCATGCAAGTTGTTGGTGTAGGTTTTGTCATTGGAGTTCTCCAAGATTCTTGTGAAACAGCACTTAATTCTTCATCAGACGTTCTCTTCACAGCAACAGCTGAATTAGCGAAAAAGCGCAAAGAGAAGAAAAATGTTGCAATCAAGTCTGCTTAATATAAACAAATTAAAACCACTCGCAAGTGCGAGTGGTTTTTTGTTTAACGAGGTTCCCTATCTTTGATTCTAGTACTCTTGTAAAGAAAAATATATTCAAAGACGATCTTAAAAGCTCTTATTCTAGCCATTAAACATTAAAAAAAGCCCTTGATAAAGTTGATTTATCAAAGACTTTTGGTAGTGATTCCGATTGGGCTCGAACCAACGACCTCCACCCTGTCAAGGTGGCGCTCTCCCAGCTGAGCTACGGAATCATAGTATAAGGATAATTCTTATAATACATACCTTTTGATAAATTGTCAATTAATTTTTCATTATTTTAATATAAACATGAACCTTTTTTTCAAATAGGTATTTAGGAACCCCAGTCACCTTCCCTCCAGTTAAATTGTACTACTAAAAAGAAAAGTACAATGTGTTAGTAAGAACATTACTGGGATCCTATAACAATTAAATAATATTGACAAAATGTCCTATTATAAGCTATAAATATTATATCAGTTATAGTACAACTTTATAATTGCTGAATTCCCATTTTTGGGGAAACGGGGGAACCAATAATGTGCATATGGGCACTAGGGGTGAATCCTTTTTTTATGAAAAGGTAGGAAAATTGACTCTTCATCCGAATCCGACAGCTAACCTCGTAAGCATATGGAGAGAGCTTTGTTGCGAAAAATCAACATTATGGCCACGAGCCCTACTCTCGTGGCCTTTTGTGTCTCCAAATTATATGCTTTTCATCGCAATTCTACTTCCCTTTCATGAATAATAATCACATTCAACTACATCTTAAGGAGGTTCTTTATGTCATTAACCAAAAAGATATTATTAGGTTTAGGTTTAGGTGCCATTGTCGGCCTTATTTTAAATGTAACATCCGCAACTGTATTTGAATATGCAAATACGTGGGTTTTCGTTCCTCTTGGACAAATTTTCCTAGGTTTAATCAAGATGCTAGTTGTTCCAATCGTCTTGGTTTCTATTACTCTAGGAGTTGCAGGGCTTGGTGACCCTAAGAAACTTGGAAGAATCGGTGCAAAAACAATCACATATTTCTTAGCGACAACAACAATTGCTATTACAATCGCAATCACACTAGCTTCGATCTTTAAGCCAGGAGCTGGAGGTGCATTTAAGACCGAAGGGGTTTCCTATGATGGGGCAACTGAAGCTCCTCCTTTTATGGAAACATTAGTTAATATTATTCCAACAAATCCATTTACGGCAATGAATGATGCTAATATGCTACAAATTATTACCTTTGCTATTTTTATTGGATTAGCTTTAACCGTCTTAGGTGAAAAAACAAAAGGAATACTAAATTTATTTCAACAAGCAAACGAAATCTTAATGTATCTTGTTAATCTCGTGATGAAGACGGCACCATACGGAACTTTTGGATTAATCGCTACTGCCATTGGAGGCCAAGGTTATGCTGCAATAAAGGCAATGATTGGTTATTTCTTAATTGTGCTTGCCGCTCTTTTCATACATGCTGCATTCACATATGGAGGAACTGTTGCATTATTAGCTAAACGTAACCCCATCGAGTTTGTAAAAGGCTTTGCTCCAGCGATTACAGTTGCTTTTAGTACGTCAAGTAGTAGTGCAACACTACCAATATCAATGGAAACTGCCCAAAATAATCTTAAGGTACCTAAATCAATCAGTAGCTTTGTACAACCTTTAGGTGCAACAATTAATATGGATGGAACAGCCATCATGCAAGGGGTTGCGACCATATTCATTGCACAGGTATATGGTTTTGACCTTACATTTTCTCAAATTGTAGTCGTCATATTAACAGCCGTTCTTGCTAGTGTTGGAACAGCTGGAGTACCTGGAGTAGGTTTAATTATGCTTGCAATGGTACTAACAGCAGTTGGTTTACCACCAGAAGGTATTGGTTTGATCATAGGAATTGACCGTTTACTTGACATGACTCGTACCGCAATTAATATTACTGGTGATGCTGCATGTGCAATGTATGTTGCTGAATCTGAAAAGAAACATATGGATGAAGCAGCAGTTTAATAATCAATCTTTCGCGACAGGGACTTTTTCCTGTCGCTTTCGTTTTTTCCAAACGTTATAATAATAGATATAGCTTGTTTAGATTGAGTGTTTGGAGGATTATAAAGATGGTTAATAAAGGCACAGTTAGGGAAATGACTATACATAGTAAGATACTGAATGAGGAGCTTGAACTTATCGTTTATCTACCAGCAACCTTCTCTCCTCTTTATAAATACAATGTTCTCATTGCGCAAGATGGTCGAGATTATTTTAATCTAGGCAGAATTGCTCGAGTTGTTGATCAACTCCTTGCAACAAGTGAAATTAGCAATACCATTATCGTTGGGGTTCCATATAAAAGCGTCGCAGATCGACGTAAAAAGTATCACCCCGAAGGTGAGCAACATCCATTGTATAAGCGGTTTTTAGGAGAAGAACTTGTACCATTCATCGACCGAGAATTTCCAACGTATCAAATGGGACTAGGCAGGGCATTAATTGGCGATTCACTAGCAGCTACGGTCTCACTTTTAACTGCACTTGAGTATCCTCATACATTTGGAAAAGTCATTATGCAATCCCCTTTTGTAAATGACCATGTACTTCACCAAGTTGAGCACTTTGATGATCCACATCTTCTTGATTTGTATCATGTAATTGGAACTGGTGAAACAGAGGTTAAAACAACAGCAGGAAAGGTTGAAGATTTCCTGACTCCAAATCGAGCATTACATCATATCATCGATAAAAAGGGCTATCCTTGTTTCTATGAGGAATTCAACGGCAACCATACATGGACCTTTTGGCAACCTGATTTACCAAGAGCACTTTCAAAAATGTTAAAATAACATGTTTTTTATGGACTATGTGTTCTATCATTTTTTTTTATTTGTTATAATTGGTTCAAACAATCCAAGTACTTCCAGTTGTTAAATGATAAATCATGAGGAGGGCAATAAAATGAAATATGGTATCGTGATCTTCCCGTCCAAAAAACTGCAAGATACAGTAAATTCGTATCGTAAGCGTTATGACCCGCATTATGCATTAATTCCACCACATCTTACGATTAAGAATGCATTTGACGCATCTAATGAAGAAATTAATGATATCACGAGAGAATTAGAGTCCATTTCCAAACAAACAAAACCATTTACACTAAAAGTGGTAAAGGTTAGCTCTTTTTCTCCTGTTAATAACGTTATTTACTTAAAAGTAGATCCTAATGAAGAACTACTTAAATTACATCATGCACTTCACTCTGGTTATTTTGCAGGAGAACCTGAATATGCGTTCGTTCCCCACATTACAATTGGACAAAAGTTATCAAGTGATGAACATTCCGATGTATATGGCCAATTGCGGATGATTAAAATGGACCATGAGGAACAAATTGACCGCATTCATCTCCTTTATCAATTAGAAAATGGGTCTTGGACTGTATATGAAACATTTCGTTTAGGAAAGGAAAATTAACACAACATGGAAGCAAGAATCGTAACAGACAACAAAGAACTAGATGACGCATTCACTGTCCGAAAAGTCGTATTCGTGGATGAGCAAAAGGTCCCTCTTGAAGAAGAGATTGACCAATTCGAAGATGAAGCTACACATATCGTCCTGTATGATGACAATGAACCTGTAGGAGCAGGCCGTTTTCGCGTTCTTGATGGATATGGCAAAGTGGAACGCATTTGTGTTCTAGCTTCACATCGAAAAAAAGGAGCAGGGAATATCATTATGCATAAAATGGAGGAAATTGCCAAAGAGCGCGGGATTTCTAAATTAAAGCTCAATGCGCAAACTCAAGCAGAAAACTTTTATAAAAAGTTGGGATATGAAACCGTATCAGGGATTTTTATGGATGCTGGTATTCCACATGTCACCATGATAAAAGAAATGTAAAATTAAGGAATGTCTTCTATAGACATTCTTTTTTTGGAGGAATAAAGAGTGTTACATCGATTGTTTAACGTATTCATATTTGTCGGTGTTTTGGCGGTTATACTCGGATTTATAGATATTGGCAGAGAGTTTCTTGCCAAAAACATTTATTGGTTTGTATCTTGTCTGTGGATTGGACTTATAGGCAATTGGTTTCTAGAAAGAAGAAAAAAAAGAAGTGAAAACCAGTTTCCTCTTGGATAAAAAAGGGTAAACATGCTCATTCTACCATAGAGGGGTGAGCATAGTGGAATATTTCAGGATTGCATTTGACTTAATAGTTGGTCTTATAGGATTACTGATTCTGACCAAAATACTGGGAAAAACACAAATAACTCAAATCACTGCATTTGATTTTATCTCTGCATTGGTATTAGGCGAACTTGTTGGCAATGCTGTATTTGATCAAGATATAGGAATTTCTCAGATATTATTTGCTATATTTATTTGGGGTGGATTAATTCATGTGATAGAAGTCATCACACAAAAGGTAAGACGTACAAGACCTATACTGGAGGGAAAACCTTCAATCATTATACATAAAGGAAAGATTATTAAAGAACACTTAAGGAAAAATAAACTTGATCTTAACCAACTCCAGCATCTACTTCGTTCGAAGGGTGTTTTTTCAATTAGAGAAGCTGAATATGCCATCTTGGAGACAGACGGTTCCATCAGTGTTCTTAAAAAGTCTCCATATGAACCACCTACTCGACAGGACTATAAGATGGAGGAACAAAAGGTTCGACTCCCGATCACATTCGTAAGTGATGGTGTACTCATTATCGAAAATTTGAGAGAGAGTGGTTTTTCGGAGGAATGGCTCCAATCAGAATTGAGAAATCAAGGTGTCGCTTCATATAAGGATTTACTTTATGCGGAATGGAGAGAAGATGAAGGCTTGTATATTCAAGAATACTAGCCTTCTTTTTAAATACTCTCGTCGAATAACAGACCTTTTCCAGTATATTGAGCCCGAACATTTTCAATATATTGACTTTGTTTTTTTGAAGTTTGCTTTTGTTCAACATGGGGAGGATTCAAACGTTGATTCATATTCAATGTTGCTGGATGAACTTGATAAAGCTTTAATTCATTTGTTTTATATTTAGTGGTACGGTGCACGTATTGAGTGTATTGTTCATTGTTGATTGGTAAAATATAACCCATGTTCTGCCCTCCAGTCCCTCTTCTATTAAATATATTTTGTTATATATACATTTTTTACTATTTAAAATATTCGAAAACAACCTCTTCTTTATGAGGGTCTATTTTAAAAAAGGCCTGACACCTTGCGCCAGACCCACTTTGCTTACTTTTTATTAATCATTTTTGAAATGGTGTTAAAGTCCATTTTTTCATTTCCATTAATAATACTATTTACAATTTTGTCCTCGAGTTGTTTATTTACTGGCTTATTTGCAAGTTTAGAAACCTTTCTAATCACATTACGAACCGTTTTCTCATCCTTAAAATTCGCATTTTGCAAAGAGTTTGCTAGCTGAAATACCTCCTGCATATTCACGCCTGTTTTCTTTTCAATATTCTTAAAAAAGTTATTGTCCATTACGAAACCTCCTTACATTGTGGTATATCTTATGACTCCCGCCTAAAAGTGGTGCAAAGTCGTGAGAAAAAACTATATTCTCTTCATTAAATGGATAAAGTACGAGTCGATTGACTCGTACTTCACTTTTTTAAAAAGTCATAATTAGTTGTAGAAAGAAGCACCTACAATAATTAATAGGATGAACAATACGACGATTAATACAAAAGTTGATCCGCCACCGTAGCCGCCGCCATAGCCGTAGCCGCCATAGCCGCATCCACCGAATCCACCAAATCCGTAGCCCATATTTCGCACCTCCTCATAAAAAGAGTACATTATAAAATATGTTATAAGGAGTGTTTTTGTGCGGACAGGAACATAGGGCATATGCGGAAATTGAAACGAATTACCCTTCTATATTTTTTTCTAACTCTCCCTGTTTTTTAGAAAACCATTTGTCCAGTTTTTCCATCCTTGATTCAAGTTCGTTCTGAAATTTTCTAACTTCTGCTTCCAACTGATTGATTCCCTTTTCATTTTCTGCAGCCCATTTATCAAGCTTCGCTTTTGCTTCATCATGGTCCTTGTAATAGTCAGCCACAAAACGTTCGATTTCTTTTTCAAATTTACTCATGACAGTACCTCCTGGTAAATCTCATTAACTCAATCATTTCATCATTTTTAGCATATGCATGAACATTGATATTCGCATTTACATTTATATACTCATATAGCCATTTATGCAAAAATAGATTGAAAGTGGTGAGGAATTGAAAGAGATTGAAAACCAAATTATTCAACATGTAAAAGTAGGAAATTTTAGAAAGGCAATGGAATTATTTGAACAAGAAAAACCAGCAATTGACTCTCCCACCCATTATGCAAGGCAAGCATGTGACCATTTACAAAAAACAAACCCTCAAAATGCTTGGTTATGGACATGGAGAGGGCTTGATCACTATCCAAATGAACCAATTTTGACTACGATCATGGAAATTGTAGATGCAACATTATCAGCTACAGGATTTGAAAAAGAATGCTCAACTAAAAAGCCAGAATTTGTCTATTCGAATCCTCGCATTCTTCAGGGGAGTATCGAAATTGCCAACCAAATGAATACACTTTCAGAAGGATTAACGAGACAAGGAATTCATTCACATACAATCAATTACTACCCCTATTATTTAAATTATGATTCGAATTACACCTGGAATTTAATAGGCCAACGAAGCTCGAAATCTATTAATGAGAAGCTTAGAAAATTAACAAAAGAGTTTCTTACTCGTTATGACCTTTTTCACTTTCATTTTGGAACAAGTTTGACATTAGATTGGTCGGACTTTCCCTTATATAAGTCTTCAGGGAAGTCACTTCTTATGCAGCATTGGGGTAGTGACGTACGAATATTCTCTAAAGCCCTTGAGTTAAATCCATATGCGTTAACGAAAAATAAAAATGAATATCGAATCAAAACAAGTCTATCTACCCTTTCACATCATATACAGGATTGTGTCGTGTTTGATCATGAACTTTATCAATACGTGAAGGATTTCTATGAAAATGTCCATATCATACCTTCTATGATTAATTTAGAAAGATACAGACCCATTAAGAAATCACAACCAACTAAGAGACCACTTATTGTTCATGCCCCGACCTCTCCTGAAATCAAAGGTACCAACTATATTTTAAAAGCAATTGAATCATTGAAGGATCAATATGATTTTGATTTTCGACTAGTGAAGGGGTTGTCCCATGAAAAGGCAATGCGAATTTATCAGGAGGCTGATTTAATTATTGACCAACTTCATATAGGAAGTTACGGTTTATTCGCTGTAGAGGCAATGGCAATGGGAAAACCCGTTATTTGCTGGATTAGTGACTTTATGAAAGACCATTATTCAAGCGACCTGCCTATCTTAGTGGCGAATCCTGATACCATAAAAGATACGATCGAATACACGCTAAATAATCTTGATATGTTGCCAGGTATTGGGGAAAAGGGAAGGCTCTATGTTGAAACACACCATGATATGGTAAAAAATAGTCAAAAAATGCTTTCACTGTATAGATCTTTATTAGATAAATAAAACAAATTACTTCATAATCAGTGGAGTGACTTTTCCACCGATTATGAAGTTTTTTACTGTTCTATTAAACTACTTTGTTTCCAAATTTTGTTTCGAATAGCTTTTTATTGTGAAGAATTCTCGGATCTTGTGGTCTATATTTAGCTGCTTCTTCATTATGATAATGGGCTTTTTCGAGATCGCCTAAATTATAATAACAAACACACATTTGTAGATGAGGATACCAAGTATAGTAGGCAGGATAGCTAAAACTCCATTTGTCTGAATCAGGATGCAACTCAGTTGCAAGGGTGTACCAGTAAATCGCTGCATGATATTCACGTTTTCTTTGAAAGTTATAACCAATTCTGCTACAAGTTTCTGCACGCGGGGTCTTGGAATACTCAAACGATTGAAATAATGATCGTAACTCATTGTCTAAATCTCCAAGAAAACGATAGCAATCCGCTTTATTTATACAGGCATATACTTTATCCTCAATCCAACCATCTTTTATAGCAAGATTGTCATCATAGGCTTTGATTGCTTTTTCATAATGACCATTCTCTCTAAGTTCATTTCCATAGTAGAAGTAGTCTCTAGCAGAAAACGTATCTCCACGATCAATTTTTGATTGATAGATATTTAGATTTCTCCCCACTGAATGTTTAATTTTTTTATGAGTAACGGATATGTCGGAGTTAATAATGTTTCCATAGACCTCTAAATACTGATGACAGTCTCCTTTCCATACGAAGTTTTTTTCCCTTTTCACAAGACGATTACGACGGTAACGCAATGTGACATTTCCAAACTCATCTGTTCCCGCATCATAATACATCGAAACCGAATCAACGGAAGGATCGAGCGTTTCTTTTAATTCCTTAAGTTTCTTTCGATCTTCTTCTAGCAATACATCATCTGCATCAAGATACAGAATATAATCCTTTGTTGCGTACTTAAATGACTCGTTCCTTGCTGCAGCAAAGTTACCAATCCATTCAAAGAAAAACACACGGTCTGTATACTGCTTTGCGATTTCAACTGTCCGATCGGTTGATCCTGTATCTACAATATTAATTTCATCTACGATATCCTTAACAGTATCTAGACACCTTGCTAATACCTCTTCTTCATTTTTTACAATCATACATAAACTAATCGTTACCATTTATCAATTGCTCCTTTCTATTAATCAATAAAAAAGGTCATTCAGCAAAAAGCGCAGATAACTGCGCTTTTATCAAAAATCTCTTAAAACACAATAACATTTAAATCAATATTCAAACCTGAAACGGAAGTAACACTGGTTGCACTGTTTACAATAGCTCGAACTTGAATCGTTACATTTCCTGTTGTCGTTGCATTATATCCAGCGATTACTGCAACTGGATTTCTGTAAGTTCCTGCTGGGGAATAATGAGTATTAACAGTTCTAGTGTCTACGAGATTACCGTCTGCATATAGTCGTAGGCTATAATTAATAGTATTGTTTGCTGTTGCTACAAACTCAATTGATGCAGCATAGGCAAGTTGTAATGCATCACCTGCTGTTACAGGTACAATAATTGTTCCTAACACAGTTTCTGTTGGTGGTGTTACCGGAATAGCCACTGGTCCCGCAGTATTATTAAATTGGTAAATGGGGGAAGGTCCAGTTGGGCCAGTGGCACCTGTGACTCCTGTGACGCCTGTTGCGCCTGTGGCGCCTGTTGCTCCAGTGACGCCTGTCACGCCTGTTGGTCCTGTTGAGCCTGTCGCACCCGTGGCGCCTGTCGCTCCGGTTGCTCCTGTTACTCCTGTCGCTCCGGTTGCGCCTGTCGGACCTGTCGCGCCTGTGACGCCAGTGGGTCCTGTTACTCCTGTGACTCCTGTTACACCTGTTGCGCCTGTCGCTCCAGTCACTCCTGTAGCTCCTGTAGCTCCTGTTACACCTGTTGCTCCTGTTGCACCTGTAGCTCCCGTTGCGCCTGTGGCACCTGTGGCTCCAGTTGGTCCAGTTGAGCCTGTCGCACCCGTGGCGCCTGTCGCTCCGGTTGCACCTGTCGGACCTGTCGCGCCTGTTGCGCCTGTCGCTCCTGTTGCACCTGTTGCACCTGTGGCGCCTGTCGCTCCTGTTGCGCCTGTCGCTCCTGTTGCGCCTGTGGCTCCCGTGGCTCCTGTTGATCCAGTTGCACCTGTTGCGCCTGTTGCACCTGTTACTCCAGTGGCTCCGGTGGCTCCAGTTGGTCCTGTTGGTCCTGTTGATCCTGTTGATCCAGTGGCTCCTGTTGCGCCTGTTGATCCAGTTGCACCTGTTACTCCGGTGGCTCCAGTTGGTCCTGTTACGCCTGTAACGCCTGTTGCTCCTGTTGCACCCGTGGCTCCTGTTGGTCCTGTGACTCCTGTCGCACCTGTGGCTCCTGTTGCGCCTGTTGCGCCTGTCGCTCCTGTTGCGCCTGTTGCGCCTGTTACTCCCGTGGCTCCCGTTGCACCAGTTACTCCTGTCGCGCCTGTTACACCTGTTGGTCCTGTTGAGCCTGTTGCACCTGTGGCTCCCGTGACTCCTGTTGCTCCAGTGGCGCCTGTTGCACCTGTGGCTCCCGTTGAGCCTGTTGCACCTGTTACTCCTGTGACGCCTGTGGCTCCAGTTGCACCCGTGACTCCGGTGGCTCCTGTAGCTCCAGTGGCGCCTGTTGCTCCTGTTGCACCTGTGGCTCCCGTTGGTCCTGTCGCACCTGTGACTCCTGTGACGCCAGTGGGTCCTGTTACTCCTGTTACTCCTGTGACGCCAGTGGGTCCTGTTGGACCTGTTGCTCCTGTGGCTCCCGTGACTCCTGTTGCTCCCGTGACTCCTGTTGCTCCAGTGGCGCCTGTTGCTCCTGTGGCTCCCGTTGGTCCTGTTGCACCTGTGACTCCTGTGACGCCAGTGGGTCCTGTTACTCCTGTTGCACCTGTGACTCCAGTTGCACCTGTTGCTCCGGTTGGTCCTGTCGCACCTGTGACTCCTGTTACGCCTGTAACGCCTGTTGCACCTGTGGCTCCGGTTGCACCCGTGACTCCAGTGGCTCCCGTTGGTCCTGTGACTCCTGTCGCACCTGTTGCGCCTGTTGCACCTGTGGCTCCTGTGGCTCCTGTGGCTCCCGTTGCACCTGTCGCTCCGGTTGCGCCTGTTGCACCTGTCGCTCCTGTGGCTCCTGTCGCTCCGGTGACGCCTGTTGGTCCTGTTGCGCCTGTGGCTCCGGTTGCACCTGTTGGTCCTGTTGCGCCTGTGGCACCTGTTGCTCCTGTGGCGCCTGTTGATCCAGTTGCACCTGTGACTCCCGTGGCTCCCGTTGGTCCAGTTGGTCCAGTTGGTCCAGTTGCTCCTGTGGCGCCTGCTGGTCCTGTGACACCTGTTGATCCTGTCGCACCTGTGACTCCTGTTACGCCTGTAACGCCTGTTGCACCTGTGGCTCCGGTTGCACCCGTGACTCCAGTGGCTCCCGTTGGTCCTGTGACTCCTGTCGCACCTGTGGCTCCTGTGGCTCCCGTTGCACCTGTCGCTCCGGTTGCGCCTGTTGCACCTGTCGCTCCTGTGACTCCTGTCGCTCCGGTGACGCCTGTTGGTCCAGTTGAGCCTGTTGCCCCAGTTGCTCCAGTTACACCTGTGGCTCCGGTTGCACCTGTTGGTCCCGTTGGTCCTGTTGCGCCTGTGACCCCTGTTGGTCCTGTTACTCCTGTGACTCCAGTTGCACCAGTTGGTCCTGTTGGACCTGTCGCGCCTGTGGCTCCAGTGGCGCCTGTTGCACCTGTTGCGCCTGTTGCACCTGTTGCGCCTGTTGCTCCTGTGGCTCCTGTTGCACCTGTGGCTCCTGTCGCTCCTGTTGCACCTGTGGCTCCTGTGGCTCCGGTTGCTCCTGTGGCTCCTGTTGAGCCTGTTGCTCCTGTTGATCCTGTCGCTCCGGTTGCGCCTGTTGCACCTGTCGGACCTGTCGCGCCTGTGGCACCTGTCGCACCTGTGGCACCCGTTGCTCCCGTTGGTCCTGTTGCACCTGTGACTCCTGTGACTCCTGTCGCACCTGTGACTCCTGTTACACCTGTTGCGCCTGTGGCTCCTGTGGCTCCGGTTGCACCTGTGGCTCCTGTCGCACCTGTGGCTCCCGTTGCACCTGTCGCTCCTGTCGCTCCGGTTGCGCCTGTTGCGCCTGTCGCTCCCGTTGCGCCTGTTGCACCTGTTGCTCCTGTTGCTCCTGTGGCTCCTGTGGCTCCTGTTGCACCTGTGGCTCCTGTCGCACCTGTGACTCCTGTTACACCTGTTGCGCCTGTGGCTCCTGTTGATCCTGTGGCTCCTGTGGCACCTGTTGCACCTGTTGCACCCGTGGCTCCTGTGGCACCCGTGGCTCCCGTTGCACCAGTTACTCCTGTCGCTCCTGTGGCTCCCGTTGCACCTGTTACTCCCGTGGCTCCCGTTGGTCCAGTTGATCCTGTTGCTCCTGTGGCTCCTGTGGCTCCCGTTGCGCCTGTGGCACCTGTCGCACCTGTCGCACCTGTGGCACCCGTTGCTCCCGTTGGTCCTGTGACTCCTGTGACTCCTGTGACTCCTGTGACTCCTGTGACTCCTGTGACTCCAGTTGCTCCTGTTGGTCCGGTCGCACCTGTGACTCCGGTTGGTCCGGTCGCACCTGTGACTCCGGTTGGTCCGGTAACGCCTGTTGGTCCTGTTGGACCTGTCGCACCTGTGGCTCCCGTTGGTCCTGTGACTCCGGTGGCTCCAGTGACGCCTGTTGCTCCTGTTGCACCCGTGGCTCCTGTTGCACCCGTGGCTCCTGTTGCACCCGTGGCTCCCGTTGCACCAGTTACTCCTGTCGCTCCTGTGGCTCCCGTTGCACCTGTTACTCCCGTGGCTCCCGTTGGTCCAGTTGATCCTGTTGCTCCTGTGGCTCCTGTGGCTCCCGTTGCGCCTGTTGATCCTGTTGCACCTGTGGCTCCCGTGACTCCTGTTGTTCCAGTGGCGCCTGTTGGACCTGTTGCTCCTGTGGCGCCTGTTGCTCCCGTTGGTCCTGTGACTCCGGTGGCTCCAGTGACGCCTGTGGCGCCTGTTGCACCCGTAACTCCAGTGGCTCCCGTTGGTCCTGTGACTCCTGTCGCACCTGTGACTCCTGTTACACCTGTTGCGCCTGTGGCTCCCGTGGCGCCTGTTACACCTGTTGATCCAGTTGCTCCTGTTGGTCCGGTCGCACCTGTGACTCCGGTTGCTCCAGTAACGCCTGTTGCTCCAGTAACGCCTGTTGCTCCTGTGGCGCCTGTGGCTCCAGTTGGTCCAGTTGATCCTGTCGCACCCGTGGCGCCTGTTGCTCCGGTTGCTCCTGTTACTCCTGTCGCTCCGGTTGCACCTGTGGCACCTGTCGTACCTGTGGCTCCCGTTGATCCTGTTGCTCCTGTTACTCCTGTGACGCCTGTGGCTCCTGTGGCTCCTGTGACTCCCGTTGCGCCTGTTGGACCTGTGGCTCCTGTTGCACCTGTGGCTCCTGTTGCGCCTGTTGATCCAGTTGCACCTGTGACTCCCGTGGCGCCTGTTGATCCAGTTGCTCCTGTTGGTCCGGTCGCACCTGTGACTCCGGTTGCTCCTGTGGCTCCAGTTGGGCCCGTTATTCCAATTCCCTCAGCAGTCAGCATCGCCACATCATCTACTAGTACATCTGAGCTTCCTACCTGAGGTAGCTTAACGATTGCAACAAGTGCTTGCGTACTACCAATTGGTGCTGCAGTGGTATTTTCATATATTTCCAGCCATTGATTATTTTCTACATTAGGTAACCTATTTTCATTGATATTTGTAATTAACCCGTATCCAAGGAGATTTAGCGAATCATCATAATAAGCAATGGAAATACTTATCATGGGGCTCTCTGACTCTCCAACCTTTGCGAGCGAAGTGAAAAACTCATATTGCACACCTCC
The DNA here is from genome assembly GCF_964021195.1 of Bacillus nitroreducens. NCBI lineage: Bacteria > Bacillati > Bacillota > Bacilli > Caryophanales > Bacillaceae > Bacillus > Bacillus nitroreducens. Next base: position 416,315 of record NZ_CAXHYI020000001.1, read on the forward strand.
TTGAACTGGAACATATTGAACTAAAAATGCAACAGAATCTCCACCTGTTAATCTTGCAGAATAATAACCAGAATGTGAAAATTCACTTGTTAATTCAGTATTCAAAGCAATCCAAGGCATAAGTGAAAAGTCTTCAAATCCACCATTTATAATTTGGTCAATAATAGACAAACCCATCACCTCCTAATTTTTTACTAGTAATATATCTCAGTCAGTTGTCATTAGTGATGTTCAAACATACAGTATTGTACGGGTTCACAACACGATTTGACAGGACTCTTACCTCTAGTGAAAAACACATTCTCAGAATTTTAAATAAAACCCTTATGTGCATTACAATTTCAGATTTACTTAAATACTGTAAAACAAATTTCATAACAATGACGGTGGTATTAACTTTTCTCTCAAAGAAATAGAGGCATGGAGAAACTTCCCCATGCCCTTTACTTCTATTCCACCCTTATAATAGTTAATGCAGCTCCAGTTGATCCTCCACCGAGTAAGGTTGCACCAAGTAATACGAGTAATTCAAGAGAAATGGTATCTCCAGCAGTTAGGTTAACAATTACATCATTGTTAAATTGAGATAGAGAAAGAAGTGGAGTAACTACAGATCCTGCTAATGGATTACCATTTAATAATATTCTTGAAGTACCTGCTATTGCAGCTGTTGTATTGATTTGGTATGTGATATAGTAACGTCCATCAGCTGGAACAGTAAATACGGTATTTGTTCCGTCTACTGTGAAACCATCTAGATTTTGGTTCTGTGGAAGTGGAATAACATCTCCACCGAGTTGAACTACAAAACCAGTAGTATTTGATGCAAACATTGAATTAGCCGTGACTGAAGTTCCAGTTGCACCTGTTGGGCCAGTTGCTCCTGTTGCGCCTGTGGCTCCTGTGGCTCCTGTTGCACCTGTTGCACCTGTCGCTCCTGTTGCACCTGTGGCTCCTGTTGCACCTGTAGCTCCTGTTACACCTGTCGCTCCCGTTGCACCTGTCGCTCCTGTCGCTCCGGTTGCGCCTGTTGCGCCTGTCGCTCCAGTCACTCCTGTAGCTCCTGTTGCGCCTGTCGCTCCCGTTGCACCTGTCGCTCCCGTTGCGCCTGTTGCACCTGTGGCTCCTGTAGCTCCTGTTGCACCTGTGGCTCCTGTTGCACCTGTGGCTCCTGTTGCGCCTGTCGCTCCTGTCGCTCCTGTCGCTCCGGTTGCGCCTGTTGCACCTGTTGCACCTGTTGCACCTGTTGCACCTGTTGCGCCTGTCGCTCCCGTTGCACCTGTCGCTCCTGTCGCTCCGGTTGCGCCTGTTGCGCCTGTCGCTCCCGTTGCGCCTGTTGCACCTGTTGCTCCTGTGGCACCTGTTGCACCTGTGGCTCCGGTTGCACCTGTTGCACCTGTTGCGCCTGTCGCTCCGGTTGCACCTGTGGCTCCTGTGACTCCGGTTGCACCTGTGGCTCCTGTCGCACCTGTGGCTCCCGTTGCACCTGTCGCTCCGGTTGCACCTGTTGCGCCTGTCGCTCCGGTTGCACCTGTCGCTCCTGTGGCTCCGGTTGCTCCGGTTACACCTGTGGCTCCGGTTGCGCCTGTCGCACCTGTTACACCTGTTGCGCCTGTTGCGCCTGTTGCACCTGTTGCACCTGTTGCGCCTGTCGCTCCGGTTGCTCCTGTGGCTCCTGTGGCTCCTGTTGCTCCGGTTGCACCTGTGGCTCCTGTTGCACCTGTGGCTCCGGTTGCGCCTGTCGCACCTGTTACACCTGTTGCGCCTGTTGCTCCTGTTGCTCCTGTTGCTCCGGTTGCACCTGTGGCTCCTGTCGCTCCTGTGGCTCCCGTTGCACCTGTCGCTCCGGTTGCTCCGGTTGCACCTGTGGCTCCGGTTGCGCCTGTTGCGCCTGTTGCTCCTGTTGCTCCGGTTGCACCTGTGGCTCCTGTCGCTCCGGTTGCGCCTGTTGCTCCTGTTGCTCCGGTTGCACCTGTGGCTCCTGTCGCTCCTGTGGCTCCCGTTGCACCTGTCGCTCCTGTCGCTCCTGTCGCTCCGGTTGCTCCTGTCGCTCCCGTTGCGCCTGTTGCACCTGTTGCGCCTGTTGCGCCTGTTGCTCCTGTGGCTCCCGTTGCGCCTGTTGCACCTGTTGCTCCTGTGGCTCCGGTTGCACCTGTTGTACCTGTCGCACCTGTCGCACCTGTTGCGCCTGTCGCTCCTGTTGCGCCTGTCGCTCCTGTTGCGCCTGTCGCTCCTGTTGCGCCTGTCGCTCCTGTTGCCCCTGTCGCTCCTGTTGCGCCTGTCGCTCCTGTCGCGCCTGTTGCGCCTGTGGCTCCTGTCGCTCCTGTTGCGCCTGTTGCGCCTGTCGCTCCTGTCACTCCAGTTGCGCCTGTGGCTCCTGTTGGACCTGTGGCTCCCGTTGCACCTGTTGCTCCTGTTGCGCCTGTCGCGCCTGTCACTCCAGTTGCTCCTGTTGCGCCTGTTGCACCTGTTGCTCCTGTGGCTCCGGTTGCACCTGTTGCTCCTGTAGCTCCTGTCGCTCCTGTCGCTCCTGTGGCTCCTGTTGCGCCTGTCGCTCCTGTTGCGCCTGTAGCTCCTGTTGCGCCTGTAGCTCCTGTTGCGCCTGTGGCTCCGGTTGCTCCTGTCGCTCCTGTCGCACCTGTTGCTCCTGTTGCACCTGTAGCTCCTGTCGCTCCTGTTGCACCAGTTGGACCTGTCGGACCTGTCGGACCTGTCGGACCTGTCGCTCCAGTTGCTCCGGTAGCTCCTTGACCAGTTCCTACTAATAGTTGAACATCATCAACCACTACATCTGATGATCCAACTCTCGGGAGATTGTTTACTAGAACTAATGCCTGTGTTGCTCCCGCTGGTGCAGGTGTAGTAGTTTGATAGACTTCCAACCAAGTATTATTATCAAGAACGTTTGGTATACGATCTTCATCGATTACGGTAATAAGACCGTATCCGAGAAAGTTAAATGCTGCATCATAATATCCAACAGATAAGGTAATTGGCGAACTTAGAGCCGCACCTACTCTTGCAAGTGACGCAAGCAACTCATAACTTTCTCCTGGGTTAACCTGAACGATTTGATAAATATATCCGTTTTCAAAAACACCTTCTAATCTAGCTGAATAATAACCACTGTGGGAAAAGTCTCTAGTAACGAAAGCGTTAAAAGCTACCCATGGTGAAAGTTCTCCTGTTTCAAAACTACCATTTATTATTCTGTCTTCTATACTCAATGTCACTCCTCCTTTACTTTTTATAGCACTCTCAATTAAGAGTACTCAAAAACATTTTATGTAGAGGAAAAATAACAGTGATGGTGCTTGTTACTCAAATTTACTAGATTATTCACTCAAATTTGAACGAGCTTAGATTACTTGTCTACTTTTATAGAAAAAAATTTTACATTTGCAGTGCGTTAATCTTCTTATATAAGAAAACTTTCATTCAATTACATAAACATTTTTAGTAAGCATTCGTTTGAAGTGAATCAATCATTAAATAAAGGCCATTCATTCCTTTCTTCAAAATGAATGGCCTCTTTTTATTAATTGATTATTCTTCCAGGATTACCCACAACGGTTTTGTTCGGCGGAACATCTTTCGTTATGACACTCCCTGCGCCAACAATTGCATTTTCACCAATTGTGATAGCAGGTAGGAGAGTGGCATTATTGCCAATTTTAGCACCCTTTTTAACAATCGGTCCTTGATGCTTAAAATTTCCCATCCCCATATACTTATCATTTGAAGATGAACAGCATGGCCCAAAAAACACTTCGTCCTCAATCACCATATCTGCAGTTATATAACATCCCGTCTGAATGGTTACTCGGTTTCCTATTTTCGTATTTGTCTCAACGATTGCATTTCGGCCAATAATACTGTCTTCACCGATTTCTACTTTTTCACGAATACTAGCTAAATCCCCAACAAAAACACCAGGGTTAAGCTTTCCCCCTCGATACAGGACACTGTTACATCCAATCATTACATAATCATCGATAACCAATGGATCTAATGCTGCACCTGGCTTTCTTGCCATTTTTTTATTGGAAGATGTCGGTTTGCCTAGGACGGTTAGCTCACCAATTTGTACAAAGTTTCCAATCTTTGTATCTTTTTTAATCACCACATGATGTCCTATCGATACTGAATCTCCTATTATGACATTTTCTTCTATGACTACATTTTCACCTATTTTCACATTATCGCCTAGCACCACTGATGGATGAATCATAGACACTCCCCCTATTTTTAGACACAATTTCATGACCTACTAATTGAATATTGGGTTAAGATGTTTCTATAGTTTTTCATAAATATTTACTAGCTCATTTGTTACTCGCTCTGCGGAATGATACTTCTCAACATACATTCTACTTGCCTTTCCAATCTCATGACGACGAACTGGATCATTGATTAGACCTTGAAGGACTTCGTCTAGATTGTCTGGAGTTGCTTGAACAATTGGGAGATCCGCAGGTAATTTTTGTCTGACATCATCACGAATAAAAGCAACTACTGGTTTGCCCAAGGCCATCGCTTCAACACTCAGCATTCCATAAGTTCCACATAATAACTGATCGATGATAATATCCGCTTTTAAATATTCAGCAAGTGCTTTGTCATGGCTCATTTTCTCAAGAATATGATAGGTGAACACATTCCCCTGATTGTGTAGTTTTGTAATAGCAGATTCTACATAGTCAGAACCTTTAAACTCTCGGTTTGTAGGAGCATGAATGATTAGAGGATGATTGTTAGAAACAGAAGGATAGGCAACTTGAAAGTCATCTACATTGCAAGCAAGTGGAACAACATATACATTTTTATAATAATCCTTTACATAATGATACGCTTCATAATCCTGTACTATCGCTGTATCAATATGTTCTGAAAGGAATGTGAGTTGTCTGTGAATTTCTTCATCTGAGTAATAGGTTGGTGGAAGTGGATAAGGATTTAATCTATTAACCATTTCGACAGTTCGTACATCACTACCCCAATGATGCATGAGCATTTTCTTCCCTTTTTCCTTTAATAATGGAAGATCTGCAAAATCCTGTATGAGCGTGTTAGCATTATGAAAGTGGAAAATATCACTATTATTTAAAAGAAACTCAAATTCTTTCATTACTTCAAATGCATCTGTAGTATGGATATCTCCTCGATAATTCAAGTACGTGTGAAAACAGTTATATCCCGCTACTTGATGTCCTTTTTTTCTTAACTCTTTACATATAATCCCCATTTGTCCTGCTATTTCAGTTTGCGCATGAACAATTTTCATCTGAATCTCTCCTTTCCTTTTACAGCATATTCAAGAAGGTTTCGTTGGTTATGCAAATCTTGCAAAATGGGGACATGCGGACTCACCGTATAAACTGGCACCTCATATGCTATAAAAGATATGAAGAAAGGTGGGATGAATTTGACAGTAAATGATTATATGACAGCTGAGGAACTTGGCATCCAAAATCATATATGCGTACTTCCATACGGAGAAGAGAGCGAGAATACCATTAAAAACTGGACCGCAGAAGACCTGAAACCATATCAATCTTATCTTGTAAATGGTGTGGCACTTGATACTCTATTTAATGGTTTTATCTTTAATCCGATTATGGGGAGAAAAGGACATTATCTATATCCGATGTATGCTGATTTTGGTACTTTACCTCAAAAAAAGGATTGGAAAATCGTATTAAATCGGTTGTTTAAAATGAACCATAACTTCGAAGCAGTCGCTAACAATATAGTAGCAGGGAAACAAACAGATATTTGGGTAACCCTTCCTTATCCAATCCTCACACAAGAAAATTTCGGTAGTATCGATGGAAAAGAGCTAAATTTTAAAAATGATGACGATCGTTTTAGTGCTGTACAATGGTGGATCTCAAAATTTTTATCTAAATGGGCAGAATCTATCCATCTGCATAACAAGTTACTATTTCGAGGATTTGTTTGGCCACGGGCATCAATTGCCGTCCAGGATGAAAATATTGTGAAACGAATCACAGCTTATATTCGTGAAAAAGGCTATCTTTCCTTATGGCTCCAGCAATACGGTTCTACAGGTTGTGTAGAATGGAAAAACTTTGGATTTGATGCTGCATGCACGCATCCAAACTATTATGGAAATGTTGGACCAGATTATACGTGGATCCCGAACGCAACTGTATTTGCTAGACACTACCATTTAGGAATGCAAATCACATTTGGGAAAGGTGCACTTTTTAAAGACGGCCATTTGCTCGATTATTTAAATTTTGGATATTTCAACGAGTATATGAAAAAAAGTCTACTCGTCTATCAATTTCCTAATCAAACCATGCAAGATATTTACCAAAACAACTTAACCGAATATATCTACCTCTACTCCTTTATCAAACAAACGTATTCACCTGTCTATCCGACTGCTGCTTTCCCTCATTAAAAATTGTGAACCGGTCAAAAAACACCTCTCGTTGGCCGGTTTTCTTATGTTAAAAAAGCTATTTCAAATAGCGCAACATTCTATTTGAAATAGCTTTTTAGTTTTTTTATTCACCTAGATTTGCATAAATGGTTAGCAACTGATCTACCACTACATCATGGGAATGATATTTCTCTACATACTTTCTACCTTTTCTACCAATTTCTTTCCGTAATGATGGATTATCCAGCAACATCTTAACCTTTGCATATAAATCATTCGGATTGCTGTTGACAATCGGAAACTCTGAGGGGAAGGTTTTCACAAGGTCTGGACGAATATAGGTTAACACTGGTTTTCCTAATGCCATTGATTCTACACTGAGCAATCCATATGAACCACATAAAACTTGATCAATAATAATATCTGCGTTTGCATAAAGGTCAATTACTTCATCATGATTCATTTTTTCAATTCTCCTATATTCAATGTCATATGATTCCTTCAATTTTTCAATCGTTTCCTCCACAACGGCAGTTCCTTTAAATGCAGGATTCGTTGGTGCATGAAGAATCAAGGGCTTATCCTTATTAATGGAAGGATAATGAGGAGTAAATAAAGCGAGATCAATCGCAATAGGAAGAACATGAACCTTTTCATAATAGTCTTTCACATATTCATATACTTCGTAATCTTGAACAATTGCCTCTTTAATATATTCTGTAATTGCCACTAACTTTTCATGAATTTCCTCATTCGGCGGAGAATCGCCAGTATACGCAAATGGATTTTTACTTTTTGCTAGTTCATGAAATCTTACATCATTTCCCCAATGATGCATGATCATTTTTTTCTTCCTTCTTTTTAAATCATACAAATCTGAAAAATCTGGTCTAAGTGTCGTATTATAATGGAAATGGAAAATATCAAAGGTATCAAGAATTTCCTCATATTTTTCATTTAATCCGTCCTGGTCCGTATTTACCAAAAAGTCTTTATAGCCAAGATAGGAATGGAATGTATTATATCCAACAGAGCAATGCCCCTTTTTAGTAAGGGCACTGCTCAAGATTCCCATTTGGCCTGCAATTTCAGTTGTTCCATGAAAAATCTTCATGATCTACCTCCATTTTTAAGCCAGTTATAGGTTTTTTGAATTCCTTCTTGTAAAGAATGGTTGATTGTCCAATTTAATTCAGTTTGAATTTTTTTGGAATCAATACTTCTCCGTTGCACCACATCCACTTTGCGTTTCGGCATAAATTGAAGTAGTAAGTTTTCTTCATCAGTCACTTCATGAACGACTTGGGCAAGTTCAATGACGCTTGTTTCAACTCCAGTCCCTACATTATATACACGACCAATTGCCTTGTGATCGATTGCAGCTAAATGAACAGCTTCGATGGCATCTTCAACATACGTGAAATCCCTCGTCTGATTTCCATCACCGTATATAATCATTGGATTTTGAGTCATTGCTGCTTCAAAAAACTTTGCTACTACTCCACAATATGGGTTTTCTGTAAGCTGCCCAGGTCCGTATACATTGGAGAAGCGAAGGATGGTGATGGGTAGTTGATATAATTGATGATAGACATGGCAATAATGTTCCATTGAAAATTTACTTGCGGCATAGGGAAGTTTAATATTATGGTAGGTTTCTGGTGTGGGTAAGATGGTTGCTTCACTGTAAATAGACGTTGTTGAAGCATAGATAAATCGTTTTAACTGCTTGCAACATTCTTGTGACTTTTGAAGTAGCAAATATCCCCCATACAAATTCGTATTGAAATCATTATTTAGATTCTCAACAGATAATACGAGATTTTTACATGCAAAATGGAAGATATACTCCACTTCAGGAAGGACTTCCTCTAACAATTTTTCATTCGTTATACTATCTTCATAAAATGTGATTTTCTCAGATTTTGGAATTGCGGATCTGTTTCCCGTCGATAAGTCATCAATAATAATAATGTGTTCACTTAGAGGCATCAGGCTTTTTACAAGTTGTGAACCTAAAAACCCCGCACCCCCAGTTACAAGAACCTTTCCAAGATTCATCTCGTTATCCCTTCCTTTCTTTCATATCTGACGTGGAAAAAGAGGTAATTGGCAACTGAACAGCTTGCCTCATCATTTGTGATTGATAAATGGCAAATATGATTTCAAGTGCTTTTTTTCCTTCAATTCCATCTACTACTAAACTCTCATTTTGAGATTGCAGGGCATCCAAAAAGTTTTCATACATATATACTTCCTCATTTCGGTCTTCTAGGAGGGAGTTCAGCTCGTTCCAATCTGTTTCCTCACCTTGAATATGCCAACGACCTATTTTATTCAGAGATGGCCCTTCAATACAAATGGTTCCTTTTTCGCCAAAGATGGATAACGAGTATCCTAGATTATTAGGTTGGGTAACAATATTTGCCTCAATTACTCCTTTTGTGCGAGTAGTAAAGTCCAATATCCCTATTGCAACATCCTCTGTTTCTTTCAAATCAGAGTAATGACCTATTTCACCGTAAACAGACTTTACTTCACCTAGATACCACTGAAGCAAATCAATAAGATGAATACCTTGATTAATCAACATGCCACCGTCACTATCCCATTTTCCCCTCCAAGAGGCAGAAGTATAGTATTCAGAGGACCTGTTAATTCGAAAAGAGGCAACTCCCAAATAGATTTCTCCTAATTTTCCTTCTTTAATGACCTTTTTTATTTTTTGCATCAAAGGTTGAAAGCGAAGTTGGTGACAAATCATGAGTTGTTTGTTCTGCTGGTTAGCTAATGTGATCAATTCATTGGACTCTTCAATAGACAATGCCATTGGTTTTTCTAAGATGACATGTTTATTGGATTGAAGGGCCTTTTTTGCCATTTCTGCATGTAAACCTGAAAAAGAACAGATGATGACGACATCAATATCTTGGTCTCTTAACATTTTTTCATAATCCTTATAATAGTTGATTTGTTCCATTTTACCTGAAAGTGTTTGATATAATTCTCTCGCCGCATCCATACGTGACTCATTTAAATCACTTACAGCCATTAGAACAGCATCCTTATGTTGAGCTAAACTTTGCACATGTTTTTTTGAAATATATCCACAGCCAATTAATCCAAACCGTATCACGATTTATTCATCTCCCTTAGCAAGTAAAACCGATATGACTTCATCTTGTTCTTTCTCGGTTAAGAAAGGATGCATGGGAACGGCGAAAAGCTTTTCCGATACTGATTCGGCTATTGGAAAATCACCTTTTTTATAATTGAGATTTGAATACACGTCTTGTAAATGCAAGCATTGAGGATAATATACGCCCGTTTGAATCTTTTCATCTATCAAACGTTCCATCACTTCTTCACGGTTCTTTGCTTCAATGCAAAATAAATGGTAGATATGAGTTCGATTACTTGCTTCCTTTGGTAATTGAAGATGTGGAGCATGTTTCAACCTCTCCCAATATCTCATGGCATGTTGTCTTCGTTGTTGATTCCACTCATCAATCTTTGGGAGGATCACAAGTAAAATGGCAGCGTGTAATTCATCAAGTCTACTGTTATAACCGATTCGGTCGTGATAGTACTTTTTAGTTGTACCGTGAGTACGAAGCTTTCTGATTGTTGCAGCTAGGTTTTTATCCGAGGTTGTAATGACTCCCCCATCCCCCATTGTTCCAAAATTTTTTGTTGGAAAGAATGAGAAACAAGCAGCATCTGCTAGACTCCCAACTGGTCTGTCTTTATAAGTAGCCCCAAACGCTTGACAGGCATCTTCAATCACGTAAAGGCTGTGATTCTTCGCTATATCCATGATTTCATCCATATCTGCTGGTTGCCCGAATAGATGAATAGGGATGATCGCCTTTGTAGCGGATGTGATCTTTTTTTCAACATCTTTCGGATCAATATTGTAGGTTACAGGATCAATATCGGCGAATACAGGGGTGGCTCCAACTCTAGATATGGCTTCAGCACTAGCAAAGAATGTAAACGGAGAAGTTATCACTTCATCCCCCTCACCAATGCCAAATGCATCAAGAGTAAGAACAAGTGCATCCGTCCCATTTGCAACTGAAATGGCTTCTTGGACCCCCATTCTTTTAGCAATTTTCTCCTCAAGCTCTGTAACTTTTGGCCCTAAAATATACTGACCACTATCGATTACTTCATTTATTGCTTGTGAAATCTCGTATTTAACACTTTGAAATTGGCGCCTTAAGTCTACCAAACTAATCAATCTGACTATCTCCTTTCTATTAATTACTCAAACCTATAAAGCTTAAATTACTGTCCTACATAATTTATGACTGCAATTACATAGAGGAACGGCTGTAGACCATACCACTCTTAGATTTTTCTATTTATTAATAGGAAAAAAGGCTATTTGGGATAAAGATTAGTACATATGTGTCCATGATATAAATGCATATTTTTAAGAATTAAGCTGTTTGTCCATTTCATTCAAATCACCCGTGCATATTTTAAGATTGTATAAAATTTTTATATTAGACGAGGTGAGTTTTATTATGAGTAACGAAGATTCACAGAAGAATAATCATAAAATTGCAGTGATCGGTCTAGGGTTCGTCGGCCTTCCCTTGTCTGTCATGCTTGCTGATAAAGGGTTTCATGTAATCGGTATAGATAAAGATCAAAGGAAGATCAATCAGCTCCAAAGCTTTAAAAGCTATATTGGTGACATAGACGATCACAGACTAGAAAAGGTAATGTCAGAAGGAAACTTTTTTCCAACTTATGATTTTGATGAGATAAAGAATGTCCATTCAATCATCATTTGTGTGCCCACCCCACTCACTAAACAAAAAACACCTGATTTACGTTTTATCATTAGCGCAGGAAATGAAGTTCAAAAAAGGTTACAAAAGGGGCAACTTGTCATATTAGAAAGCTCCACCTATCCTGGAACTACGAACGAAGTGTTATTACCGATACTAGAGAAAAGTGGATTTCACGTTGGTACAGATTTCTTTTTAGCCAATTCACCTGAGAGAATTGACCCTGGTAATACAAAATATTCTGTAGAAGAAATCCCAAAAGTAATTGGAGGGGTTACAGAAAAGTGTTTAGATGTAGGTGTCACTCTTTATAAAGAAATCTATCAAGATGTTGTACCTGTTTCTTCAACAGAAGCTGCAGAGTTAACAAAGCTACTTGAAAACACATTCCGTTTCATTAATATATCGTTCATCAATGAGATGGCAATCCTTTGCGAAAAACTAAAAGTTGATATTTGGGAAATTGTTGATGCCGCTGCGACAAAACCATATGGATATACCCCATTCTATCCTGGACCAGGTATTGGCGGTCATTGTATCCCAGTTGATCCTTTCTATCTTCAATGGAAACTGCAGCAATTAGAAGCAAGTAGCGACTTTATCACCATTTCCGATGTAACAAATCAATCAATGGTCAACCACATTGTTAGCCGTACAAGAGAGCTTTTGAAGCCTACTAAACCTCTCGCTTCTGCTAACATACTTATTTATGGGATCACCTATAAAAAGGATGTATCAGATACCCGTGATTCTTCAGCACTAGAAATTATGGAGAAGTTTCATAGAGAAGGTGCAAATGTACTTTACCACGACCCGTTTGTCTCTTCTATCCTCATTCACGATCATTTATATACGAATATTCCGCTTACAGAAAAGACGTTAAACGAGATGGATTGCGTTATCATATTAACCGACCATTCGGAGATCCCATTAGACACGATCTTAGCGAACAGTCAACTTGTTTTCGATACTCGAAATGTGACAAAAGGACATCATGGAAATGCCAAGGTGGTACGATTAGGTGAAGCGATTAAGGATTAATCCAAAACACGGAAGGTATAGGCGTTTTTATCAATTATGATTCACATAGGCAACCGCACAGACTGAGAGCCTACGAATCTTATACACTAACTACAAGACATGATATTTGTCTAATATCTTTTACTTGATTGGTGGGGATAGTGTGTATGATTCAAAACCAAGGTTATGGCTCTCAGATGGTGTAATCACAACTAAACAAAATTTGAAGAAGAACCATCAAAGGTCCGAAAATACTGGAATAAAGAAAAATAATCGTGCGGATATCTGGGATCAAATAAATCTTAGAGAAATGTTGAGATGTGACCATAAAAAATTATATCAAGGACAGAGCAAGTTCCAAAATATCCATGTTTTAGAAGCGAAAGAAATTAGGATGTTTTTAGATGAACAACTTCAATTTAGTTCTTTAGATGAGCGGATCTATCATGAAGCTTTTGTTCACATCCCCATGGCGCTTACTGATCACCATGACCGCGTCTTAATTTTAGGGGGCGGTGATGGTTTAGCATTAAGGGAGGTATTAAAATACTCAGACGTAAAGCATGTTGACCTTGTTGACATAGACCCAGAAATGTTAAATATCGCTCGAAATATACCAGAAATTGTTGAATTAAATGAACGAGCATTTTTTGATAAACGTGTGAATGCATATGCAGAAGATGCTCGTCACTTTCTGAAAAATAATAACAAGAAGTACGATCTTATACTTGTGGATTTTCCAGATCCTACTGATGCTACCCTCGCTAGCTTGTACACGTTAGAAATGTTCCAAATGATAACCAATTATTTAGCTAAAGACGGGCTGATTGTCTGTCAGGCTAACTCTCCTGAAGATACACCTATTGTGTTTTGGAGTATTGGCCTAACAATGGAGAAAGCAGGATTATATACAGAAGGCTATCATACAATTGTCCCATCGTTTGGAGACTGGGGTTTTCAATTGGGTGCAAAGAAACCGTTATCCACACAAATGAGGAGTATCCGTGTTCCATACCGAACATTACCTTCAAATCTAGGTAGTCTCTTTCACTTTAGAAGTAATATGTTAGCCTATAAAAGAGAAGCTATTGTGATTAAAGAAAAAAACCCTCAATTGCATAAGATTTTCCAAGAAGAAGTGATTCGTTTATAACAAGTACTAGTGTTTCCTATAAAAATAAATGTAGACAAAGTCAAGTTTGACTTTGTCTACACTCAAAAGCTACCATTCTAGGTAGCTTTATTCTTTCCATTTGGCGTAAGTCACTTTTAAAGTGGCATGTGTTAAAACAATTATATTCTCTTAAAATACCTTATTCGTAATATCGACCAACACTGTATTTTGATCGGTTTGAACCTTCCCTTTATGCCGTGAAACTACAAGATAATATGGTAAACGAAACATATTTCTTAACCGCTCAGTTGTCGTATACTTAGCGTTCACTTTCATTCTTAACGTATTTACTCTAATCGGCGTTGTCGAGCCAAGACAAAACAACCAGTCCTCTGCATCCTCATGTTCGATGTAATGATAAGGTGATACATAAAAACCCGCTTGACCAAGAGTGTTATAGATACTCCATAAATACTCAGGTGTAGAGTCTGCTGTTGAACAAGCCACGCTTATTGCCCCACCTGGTTGTAACCGCTCCTTCAGAAGGCGATAAAACTCCACACTGAACAAACGAGAGAGGGACGGATTTCTTACAGTCGGTTCAGGTAAATCAACGATAATGACATCCCATTTTGCATGATTATTTTCTAAGAATTTTCTCCCATCTTCAATCACTGTTTTTACTTTCGGATGATTTAAAGAACCTTCATTAAATTTTACAAGTGGCTTTAATTTTTTACCAAAATTTATCATCACATCATCAATGTCTAAAGTTGAGACATGTTCAACATCTGCATAGCGAAGGACCTCGCATGTCGTAATTCCTCCACCACCCCCGATAATTAATACATTTCGTCGACTGCGTGTTGCCGCCATAGGAGCATGTACGACTGCCTCTGCAAACCTTCGTTCGTCAGAAGTCGTACCGAACATTTGATGTCCGTTACTATAGATTAAAATATCTCCTTCCTCATCCACAACCGCAATCCTTTGGGTAGGCGTTTTATAGGTACGTAAAATTTGATAGTCTCCTTCAGGTTCTTCATCAATACTTATATAATCCCTTAAAGAGTCGAGCTCTGATTTTTTAAATCTACTCACAATAACACTCCTCGTTTATATATCATTCTAGAAACTATTTAACCCATTTACAAAAAACTCACATTGTACATACGCTGCGTTATTTACTATAAGGACCTACGTTATGATATGAAAACCCTCATTCAACGGTTGGACGAATGTCCAACTTTTCCCTTCATATTCTTTTTTAGTATTTTGGCCCTATTAAAGTACTTTTTCGAAGAAATATGGACAACGGTACAATCTGTTATTTAGGGGATGTCATACGATATTAGACAACTTATAAAGAGAGGGTGATCTAATTTTGAACATAGAAGGACAGCATATTATTTTAGATATATACGGTTGTAATCCTACCATTTTGGATGACATGGATTATTTGGAACACTTATGTGAGAAAGTAGCCAATAACACTAATATGGAGGTTTTGTATACCTACTTTCACCAGTTTTATCCACACGGGGTAACTGGCATGCTCGTTTTATCAACGTCTCATTTATCCATTCATACATGGCCAGAAAAAGGGTATGCTTCGTTAGACTTTTATACTTGTGGTGACCGTAACATTGAGACACAAGTTGAAATTCTCTTAAAAGGATTGGAATCTAGCCATGCGATCGTTTATTTTATTGCTAGAGGAACAACATATCCTCAGATAATCAAGGGTAATCACGTATCCATTCGTGATTTTTCACCTACTGAGAATCCTGATAAACAAGGCGACTAGCTAGCACTCGTAAGATTCTAGTTTCCTCACATAAGGCAAATCACCGAGTCTAACTATGCAACAAAATACACGAGTAAAATCCCTCTTAACTCATCTAATCATCAACCTCTAACCTGGTCTCATATGTTTCTATTAAAAATGGTTATTTTCACTCCTCCTTCAGTCCAAGCTATTTCCACTTTCTTGCATTTACTATAATAGGAGGTAGAGGGAGGTGACTTATGTCAAAGCGCTTTAATGATGATTCTCGTTTTACGCCATATGCAAATAGAATTAACTCAACTGGTTATCATTATGATAATCAGGTATTCGATGAGCAATCAAGCGGTATTACCGTGGTAGTAGAAAAGAGACTACATTATACTTTCATTGGTGATCATCCACTGGTACAAATTGAAAGCGACCATGTTGTCCTAGAAAGCCAACTTACATCGAGAGTTGTTGCTTTCATCCCTAGATTTAGTAGTGGTGACACCATCAATATCACGATTAGTGGGAACGAGCAAGATCTTGAGAATATTATGATTTATGAGTTACTCGAAGACCCGTCTGGAGATCATTATCTCATTACAAAGTCGGATGATGAATAAAATTAACTGACTGACAAAACCTTTGCATGAGTACCCACCCAACGTTTGAAGGTACAAATCCCACAATAGGTACTTGTTATTATTTTTCTACGAACAAATTAGACAATCAAACATATCCTATCATTAGGTATATACACTAAAAAAGCGACCGTGATTTTGACACATCACGGTCAAAAAACTCCAGTGTATCTGCATAATCCATCCTTCCTAGCCAAAAGGGTGGATTATTCTTTTATACCTTCCTTCCTTATCATTTGAATCATACTCCCTACAAGAATTTTTCCGTTAAATCCTTTCCCCCATTTATGAACGAATCGAAATGTTGTTGTCATTTCAAGGTACACCAACCTTCTGATTAAGCATCTTTTCCCCCATCATTGATTACATCAGGATGTTGCCATTTTTCCATATTGGGTAGCTTCAATTATAGTGCACCAGCAAAAAGCCAATTAACCCAATAATATAAAACAACAAGGGTAAACAATGTGGCAGGTGGGATGACAACGAAAGTGATTTTCATATACTGCATCCAAGAAATTTTTACTTTTCCTTTCCTCACAATATGCATCCACATCAACGTTGCAAGGGTTCCAATTGGAAGTAACAACGCTCCCATATCACTACCAATTACATTCGCTAGGTAAGCAATCTTTAATTCTAGTAAACTAAGGTCCATATTCATTAACGTAAGTGTCCCTACCATTAGAGCTGGGTGATTATTAAATATATTGGAGAGTACTGTGAGTAGGCCCCCCATCATAATACTTGCATTGAGTAGACTACCTGAAACCATTGGTTTCATAAAAGAAATCAACATGTCAGTTAAACCGATGTTATTTAGACCATAAATAATGGTATACATACCAAAAGCAAAAATGATGATATACCACGGGGTTTTTTTTATCATATCGGCAGGTGATTGTTTTAAATAGATCCATCTCCATACCAATAGAATGATTGAGCCTAAAACAGCCATTGCAGAAATTGGAATGTGTAAGAAGGAAGCGAGAAATAGACTACATCGAACTGCAAATACGAAAAGTAGAACGTTTCGCATAAATTTCGAACGTGCTTTTTCCGAAGCATGTTGAATTCCTCGTCGCTGTTTTAAAGGATGATAATCTGCTCTAGAAAGGCCTGTTACATTTGTAGGGATTTTCTTTGGTAAGACTTTCTTGAAACGAAGAAATAACAACCAAGTTAGGAGTAATAAGCCTAATGTCGAAGGAACAAACATCATAGCTGTATGCAACCATAAATCCATATCAACAATTTTTAAAGCAATTAAATTTACGATATTACTTACACCTATTGGCGCACTTGAAGCCGTTGCGATTAATGCTCCAGATAATAAATATGGAATTTTTTGATGTTTTTTTAATCCCATATTACTTAATAGCATCAATAGGATTGGAGTTGTGATCAATATGCTTCCATCATTATTAAAGAATAGTGTCATGATAAAGCATAATAGATTGACATACCAGAATAATCGAATTCCTGAGCCCTTTGCTTTTTCCGCAAGTTTTTCAGCCATCCAATGAAAGAACCCAAAGCTCTCTAACACGATTGCCATCACGATTGTTGCCATAATTGTGATAGCAGCATCGCTTATCGTGCTTGTAATGATTCCAAGGTCTGAAATAGACACACTTCCAATCAACACAACAACAATCGCACCGATAGTGGCAGGTAAGGCTTCATTCATCCCCCTTGGTCTCCAGAGAATAAAACCGAGTGTAACCAAAAAAGTAAGTATGGTTACCCAACCGATTATCATACTCATATTTTTCACCTTCTTGTGTTTTCAACGTTTCAGGATTTCATTCCTGAAACAGCACTTTCTCCTCAGTTCGAAGTTTTCATATCATTGTATTGGATTTGTCCCTCCCCTCAATCTATCTCGCTAAGGTATTAATCTATAATATGTAATAGCGAAATGTTGGAGCTAGGGTTTGTACCTATTTTTTCAAAAATCCACTAGAGTCACTAACGTACAAATGTCCTTCTAATGACAATACCTAGATAGATTTTGAAGGCAGAAACTATTAGTTTTGATTTTTAAAAATATCAGTCGAACTCAGAAAATGAAAGGACATTCTTTTTCATCATGAAATACCACAAACAATGAGTTTATGATAGTAATCTGTTGTCTCCCACATACAGAAGGCAGTTGGAATGAATTTGCAACATCCTCCCCTTACGAGCGGAGCCTATGTCCAAAAATATATATCTTCAAATCAGTCCTTTACTCAAAAAATACTTTTTGCTGGATTAGGATGGATTTTTTTGATAGGCATTGTGACGTAGACGTACTTGTAGAAACTAGTGTAGTCTTCGTTTTGGTAGATGACTTTAGGAATTGAATCTGGAAAAACAAGATAATGAAAAAAAATGAGCTCTGATCATACGAGGGCACTGAAAAAGTCCCTTTCTAAAATTGGTGTTGATTTCCGCTGCAGCCACTCGCTTTCCGCGGGCGGTCCGGGAGCCTCCTCGTCGCTGTGCTCCTGCGGGGTCTCCCCTGGCCACGCTTTTCCCGCAGGAGTCTCGTGCCTTCCGCTCCAATCAACATTAGTTAAAAAGGTATTATTTTCTCTGAATTTGAGAAAATAATACCTTTTTTCATTGTATAATGGTTGTATCAATTCTATGTGGGTGGGTTCTATGATTCAAAAACAACAATCCATGACTTTTAGTCCGTTTATGCAAATCTATGATATTGTCGTTCCGCAGGATAATATGCTACGGAAAATGAATGAACTTGTAGACTTCTCTTTCGTATAACCCAGGGTGAAATGGTATCATATGCATAAAAAAGACGACTTTTAATTCAAAAAATGAATTTTAGTCGTCTTTTTTGATTTATCAATTTAATCACCTATAAAAAACGTAAGTTTTTCAGCTGCCTCGATCATACGGGGGATAATTTGAAGACAGTTGATAATCATGCGGATGGGATTGCCAAATGTCATTCCATTTTTAAAAGGCGAAGAAATTCGTCATTAAAAATCTTGTCCAAAGCTTCATTTAAATAAACTATTAAATTAAGTTCGGTCGATTATTAGAACGTATAGCTCCTAGTAACTATTAATTCATCTAAACAGTTCAGATATTGGAAAAGCCCAACTTTTTTTTACAAAAAAAGCAGATTACCTTTACCGATAATCTGCTCTATTTCCTATTTTGATTGTTTATTTCCACCACAACCACAACCGCCAGTACCTTTTCTGCGTTTTGTTGATTGATTTTTTGAAGATGAAATGACTTTAACAGTTGAAGGACTGTTCTTTCTTCTATTCATATAGTTATTCCTCCCAATGTACAGGTTACTTATAACCTATGTGGGAAAAACATTAATTGACACTTCCTACAAAGCCCTTTTTTATGTGTTTATCACATAGAAATACCATTTATTTATTTGAATCTAGTCTCTTGGAACGCTTAATTGCATTCTGATGTTCTAAATTATTTACAAACCATGAATCGAGTGTTTTCTTTTTTTCATTTGATTGTTCATTTACTCCCGCCACGTTTGGGTTAATCCCCCTGAGGTAGTCATTTTCTATTTTGAGCTCTTCAATTTCTTTCTTTAATCCCTCGACAGTATCAGATAACTCTGCGACTTCAATTTCAAGCAATTGCTTTTCATGATTTAATTGACCGTAATCTGAATGATCAGAATGATTTTCATATCTTTTTAGCTTTTCCTTGTACTTATTCAACTCTGATTGAAAATGAATGATTTTCTGTTTTAATATGATATTCTCATTTGATTGACTTTTTTTCAAAATATCCACTCCTTTCCTTACATGATACATATCATTAATATATCTAATTCAAAATAGTGTGCATTTATACCACTAGTTATGATGTAAATCGAAAATTCCGCTTTTGTCACAGCACATTTGACTATTAAATTCATACTATACAGTAGCCCCGATACCCAAAGGGAATTATATTTAGTACCAATGTAAAGGGTAAATTTTTGAACAGGAGGAATAAAGGTGAGCAAGTACACACATAAAGACAAAGAAAAAGTCTGTATTAGAACGCGTAAAGTTTATGACTGGGTTACTCGCCAGGTAGAGATTCCAATCATCAATATGGCAGACGATAAACTTGATGCAAAGTTTAAGTGTGAAAAAGGTGGCAAACCTGATAAAGTTGAAAAGCTTTGTGAGTTTCTAGAAAAACACGGTGGTGACTTTTCCGTAAATTGCTTCCTCAGCGATGATAAAGGGAACAGAATTGATCCTAAGGACGATGAGCAAGAATTCTTCTTCTGCAAAGAAATCCTTCCTTCTTCGGGCCGACCACCAGTAACTGTTACTTTACCAAATGGTGATGATGTAACACTTCAGAGAGTAAAAGCGTTAGTTAAAGGATGGGTCGCTGTACAAATTGAAGACGAAACTGGAGATGTCATCTGCCATTCAGAAGGAATCCCATTTGCTACTGTACAAAACTTCTTATTATGCGCTCCTGAAGGAACTGATTTAGATTGCCATGTTTCATTCTTTGAATGTGATGCAAGTCTAATTTGCGCTGATAATTTTGCACAATTAGACGTATCTCTCACACTTTGCTTAGAAGTACAAATGGAAGCTGATGTAAAACTAGAAATTGAAGCAAAACATTGCCATCCACGTGATGAAATTATCGAACCAACACAACTTTGCCCAACTGAAAAATTCCCACCACAATGCCCAGAAGTCTTCCCAGCATATTAATAAAGTAAGGCTGCCACAATTGTGCAGCCTTATCTTTTTTTGATGTTCTTATTTCTCATAAGATGATGTTTGAATTTTATATGACTACACTCCTCGTTATATTACATACATATAGAATAAGGATGTATTTAGGAGGTAATGATTGTGAGTAGAAATAAATTTGAAGATGGATCTCTAAACAAAAATAATAGCCTACAAATGCAACAAAAACTTATACATTACCGTTCGGAATTAGCCTCATTTCAAAATAAAATAAAACAAGCCGAGTTGAACCTAGAAAAAGAAAAAATCCGAAATCAATACTTGCAAGAGAAATTATTTGAAGCTCAAAATACAAATCTTGAATCATATGAAAAAGAAATTTCTTCTCTGAAAATGAAATTATTAGCAAGTGAGGTTGCATTAGAGGAAGAAAAAAAGCGTGCGAAAGCAATTCAGGAAAAATATATTCTATCCAGCCAAATTGAAAAACAAGAAGTCAAAAAAGAAATTGAACCCTTATTGGGTTTGCAGTCCTATTTTAACTATTCGTTCTTATATACCCCTCAAGAGGAGATCGTAGATGAGTTAATTGAGATCGTCGACGATCACAATATTACCATCATTGGTGATATGGTTCTAGACAATTATGGTACGGCAGACCTTCATCAACCTATCATTTGTATTAAAATTACTCCTACTAATGCTGGCCATTTAAGCGGTAAAATTGCAACAAACAGATTACAACTCGATGATGTATCAAATGCTAATCTTCCACAAGATGAGTGGAAATTTGTTCATGATGATTGGAAAGAAAGAATTAAAAAAAGTGGAGAATATTGGATTAAACCGTCCAATTCATCCATTATACAACCAAAGCAAAAACTGACTTTCTCTAATTTTGAATTTACACTAAGCAGCCAAATGAAACATACGTCCATTCTGATCGAGGCCTTTTCATATTGCAGGGAATTTCCTAATGGCATTCCAGCACTCAATAAAATCATCATTAACGTATAGAGTATGGCATATTCTAATTGCCATTTATGGTGGAACAAAATGGAATCAATCCAAAAGTGCAACCTGAGCATCTCATGGTTCTTCTTTAAAACAGACGGTCTAGAGTCTGGTTTTAGTCAAAACAATGTGGAACTTCATTAAATTGGGGACTGAGTCCCCAATTATAGTTATTTACAATCTGATTCTGCTCATGATTATGTGCCAATTACGAAAAAACGATTTCTTGTAAATCGTAAAGAAGAATGCTAGATTAGCCCGCTATTCTCCTATATCCACACGTTTCTCATCCAGAAAAGTAATAAAACAGTAGAATCAAAGCACTCTTTTAGGACATAATCTTTTACAAGTCTTACTATTTATTTAAGCAGATAAATGCAATATGATAGATTTCTTTTATCATACTCTCAAGTATTTTCCCTGTATGTGTACAGAGAATGAATTTGACTTTGTTTTTATCTTCCGATTGTTGGTCATATTTAACACGTACTAGTTTTTCCAAATGACGCATGCTTTTCATCTAGCTGCTCATGAGGTTTACATTGGAGCATTCCTCCCAGAAATGTTGGAAAACATCTTTTAATTGTTGCCTTTTCTGGTTCATTCCATAGATCATCATGCAAAAATACCTCCATGACAAGTTTT
Source organism: Bacillus nitroreducens (assembly GCF_964021195.1). Taxonomy (NCBI): domain Bacteria; kingdom Bacillati; phylum Bacillota; class Bacilli; order Caryophanales; family Bacillaceae; genus Bacillus; species Bacillus nitroreducens. The sequence continues at coordinate 438,434 of NZ_CAXHYI020000001.1, forward strand.
TTTATCCTACTACTTGCCAGGGAGGTTTTCTATGACGAATCTTCTCTTGGGTAACAATAAGTCCCTTCTACTTCAACGACAACATCTTTAACAGCCATTATTCGTTGGAACATTGTAATTGAAAATTTGACTTCAAATGACTGCCTTTTCTCTACTTTTGTTTCAACTACCTGACAATCGCATTCAAGGACTTCACATTTTATGTCAGTGTATTCTGGTGCAGTTATTAATACTTGTTCTATTCCTTCAAAAAGGATTGGTTTCGTTGTATATATGCAGTGACCATTTACATAAAACATGAGAACCACATACCCTTTTTTCAAGAGTTTTACTCTTTGTAATTCTACTGTGTTCCAATCAGGAAGTGTTAATTGGATTGTATCTCTCCCGCCATACTGCTTCATTTCCTTACATCTAATGGAAGAACAATCAGGTTGGCGTTCTCCCTCACTGTTGGAAAAAAAACATTTCACTTCTGCAAAGCTTAACCATTGAATGAATTCCTCAGGCTTATATTTAATTTCTAGCATACCGTTACAAACACCGTTACCACCATTACAACTTACTTCAATTGTCTTCAAATGCTCGATTTGAAAAGTCCTACACTCTCCTTCTTTTAAACTATATTTCTCCACACCATTTATCCATATAAACATCTCTGCTCCACAGCCACTTTCAAATAAAATAGTAACCGCTGCGGGCAATCCATATTGAAATTGTTTGTTAACTTCCCAGACTGTTCGAGGCTCTCTTCCACAAGGGATGCTAATATCATCAATGATTGGATTAAAATCAATATCTTTTACAACATCTTCCACCCACTGAAATTTCGAATACTTACACAACCAGTCAGTGAACTTCGTAACCTTTATTAAGTGTGTATCAGTTAAATGTTGATCATTGAAAGTCATGGTCTTATCACCCCTTTACTTTCTATAGAATATGTGACATTCGCCCAATTCGTTACTACGAAACATACAAAACAATCACCTTTTTAGGCACCTGTCATTTACTAGTAATGGGATTTCTAAGTCCTTTCAAACACAAGCACAAATGCGGGATGCGCCTTAAAAGTGAAACATCGACTAACTATTCCCACGTCGTGAGAGCAATTGTCTATGTCAACACATCCTCAAATGTTTTGCATTTTCTTTGTGAGATGCTAATGCTCTCGAAGCCTTCCTCGTCCTGTGTAAAATCGACAAGCATAAGACCATACGGCTAAAGGAGGGTAATTTGATTTTCTTGCCGGATTGACTTTTGACCTCGAGGGGCTAGGATGCTTGCGCTAGCTGTAAATATCCTAATTTATAATTTCTTAAACAATAAAAACCCCCATATATCGGGGGTTCCTCAATGTTTTATGAAAAATGTAGCGTTTTAATATGGCGGGTATTACTGAAAATTGTTTCTTCTCGAGCTGTAAGAAGTTCGATGATATTATCCTTTACATTTTTCAATTGTCCGATTTTATCCTTATCGTCTCCTAGATCAAAAACGACCATTTTTCCCTGGAGCTTTTTCACCTGCTCTTCAAACGTTCTTGAAAGTGTGATAGTGGATGGATTTACTGGAAAGTTCTGCTTATCAAGTCCATAAGGTGTTTGGTTTTGATTGTAAGGAATCAACCATTTTAAATGCTGAAATGGAATAAACATCGTTTTAAATACGGGTGAATAAAATACGATATAGTCATTCATGATATTTGTGATATACCCATGGATTGAATTTTTTGATGTAACAAACAGTTCGACGAATAGCCCTTTGGCATTTGTTACAATTTTCCTTAAAGAGATCTCATCCGTATGTGTGTTAATTGGTGTATTTTCTGGTTTTGCTATATCCTCTGTTTCATCTAACCTTGGTATTTTCACCTTTTGGATATGAAAGATTGGTACATAATAAAAATCTTTATCCTTTGTATAAATGACAATAATATCTGTCCCAATATCAATAAGGATACCAATTAATAATTTATGACCTGATATTTCAACCACAACCTGTTCCCCAATATAGTGGCTTAAATGCTTCACAGTCTCACCTCGATTCTTAATCCCTTTTTTCTAACAAACATGTACACTTTTTTGAGAATTTTTCAAGCAAAAAGTATCGGTATCTTACGTACTAGACACCTGACGCAATGAAGAAACCGATACTTTTTTGTTTTTTTCATCCATTTATTCTGATTATTCCTATATCCTGTTATCACATGACCAAATCCATTTTGAGTACTTATAATCTTGACTTTGTAGAACCACTGTACATTTTAATGCTATAGGATTTTTTGCTATTGTTATTCTGATTATTGTTTTGGTTATTTTGATTTTGATTTTGGTTGTTATTGTTTTCTGAGTTTTGTTGATCCTGGTTGTTGTTTTCTGCATTTTGATTACTTTCATTTTTCAATACATAGCTAATACTGCGAATATGGAATGTTGGAATTCGAATAACTTCCTTTTCTGAGATGAGTACTAAGTGTCCGTCTGAGCTATCCGCAAGAACACCTTTCATGCTTTCTGGACCACCGCGGTTAATTGTAATCCACATATATCTCATTTTTGTTAATAGCCCTGCAAAATCATCTGCTTCAATATATTCCGGCTTAACAAAGTTATCAACCATCATATTTGCGTTTGAAGACTGATCATCTTCATTGTTATTGTTGTTATTTTTCACGGCCTTGCTAATACTTTTGACATGTTCTAATTGATAAAAAACAACCCCGTCTTTCTCTGTATAAAGAACTAAATAATCATTTTTCACGTCAAGCAGTCTACCATTTCGAGCTTCTGGACCTCCACGGTCAATACGAACAAAACTGTCTTTCATTGCCGATAATACTTCTGCAAAGCTTTGAGTATCATCAATTGTTGACATCATATCCGTTACAGCTGCAGAATTTAATGTATTCATACTTGTTGTGGTGTCTTCAATTACACTTTTGATGTGACCTGTTTGATAAACGACAACCCCCTCATCTTTCGTATTTAACACTAAATAATCAGACTTCACTGAGAGGAGTTGACCTAGTCTAGACTCAGGTCCACCTTTAAACACTCGCACAGCTTTACCCTGGATTGATTCAAGGTATTCCAAATTCATATTTCCATTCATTAATGTTTGCCTCCTTATCAAATATCACTTTGGGGTGTTTATACTGTATCTATATGCACCTACAAGATTTTGGTCCTAATCTCTAGCCTATTTCTATAAAAATAAGCATTTGTCCATTAAAAATAGAGGACCTGCACAACTCATTTTTTGTGCTGGCGTTTTATAGATTCTTACGTGTTTATTGATTTATTAATTTGGAAATAACGGTTTCAATTATTGCAGCAAAACCTGCAATAGCAAGGATTATGATGATTGGTTCACTCCAATAAGGAAGGAAATAGTGTCCCCCTACTATTAGCAATGTACACCATATTCCTGCACACCAGTAGCAGCTTAGTAACTCCCCAATCCATCTTCTTAATCCTTTTCCTTTTATATGAAGATAGGTTTCTATTGTTCCATCAGAAAGCTCTTCTTCCATCCATTCATGAAATGGTCTCCTTAAGAAAGATGTGATCGTGTCATATATCATTAATCGCGTAAGCCGAAACGAAGCTAAACCAAGTAGCAGCAATTCCATCCAACTCATATTCATTAGACTCATACTCCCCTTTATGAACAAACATGTTGTTTTTTTACCATATCTTATGCAAATACAGAGGACATTTTGCCATCGTTTAAGGAGTACACGGCAAGGAAATCTCCTAGAAACCTCTATTTATCTTATACAAAAACCCATCGAATCCAATAGTAAAGTAGAAATAAGGTTACGACTGTAGAAATAGGTATAAGAAGGATCGTCAGTCTTGTATAGTCCTTCCACGAAACCTTAATTTTATTTTGTCTGAGGATATGCAACCAAATCAATGATGCGAGTGTCCCTATTGGCAGCAATAAGGAGCCTATATCACTACCAATAATGTTAGCTAGGTAAATCGTTTTTAACGTTATTGGATCTAGTCCCATATCTGTCAATGTGATTGTCCCGATCATTAAAGCAGGGTGATTATTGAAGATATTTGATAATATGGATACTAACCCTCCCATGATAAAGCTTGCCTGAAATAGCCCTTGATTCACAATTGGTTCACAGAATGCGATAAGCAATTTAGTCAAACCAGCATTATGAAGGCCGTATATAATCACATACATCGAGAAGGCAAATACAAGAATATGCCAAGGAGTCTTCTTTACTAAATCTAATGGATTTATTCCTAATTTATACCACCTCCAGATCAGTAATAGAACTGATCCAGCGATTGCCACCAATTCAATTGGTATGGCGAAGTATGAAGCAACAAATAGTAGACATCGGACGAAAATAACGAATAATAAAACATGTAACATCGATTTTGACCGTTTTCTCTTTGTTTCAGTAGTTGATGACTTTTTTAAAGGATGAAATCGTCTAGTAAAAAAGGCTTCTTCCAGATCATATGTTGAAACTGGTAAGTTCTTAGGAATATGCTTTTTTAACAAGAAGAACATCATGGTTGACATGAAGAGTAATCCTAATGTTGCTGGTACAAACATCATTGCTGTTTGCATATAGAGGCTCATATCAACAATTTTTAATGAAATGAGATTTACGATATTACTAACTCCTATCGGTGTACTTGAAGCAGTTGCAATCAAGGCACCACTCAATAAGTAAGGAATTTGTTGATGTGGTTTTACACGAAGATTTTTGAGAAGAATGATTAGAATGGGTGTCGTTATTAATATGCTCCCATCGTTATTAAATAATAGAGTCATCAAAAAACACAACAACTGTATATACCAATAGAGGCGATACCCTGAATTGTTAGCCAAGGTTACTAGTCTAGCAGCCACCCAGTAAAAAAAGCCAAAACTTTCTAACGTTATCGCCATAACAATTGTTGCAATGATCGTGATAGATGCTCCCCCTATTTTGCTAATGATATCCGAAATGTCCGCACGAGATACCATTCCAGTAAGAATGATCAATACAGCTCCAACCGTTGCTGGCCATGCTTCATTAAGGTCCCTAGGACGCCACAGTATGACTATCATTGTCATACAAAAAATAAATATTGTCATGACAATTTCAAAAGTCATGATTAATCACCTCCTTCAAGTTACTCAAAATGATGTTTGTCTTTCCTTGTCTTTTTCACTATATGTATATTCTTACCTCTACTTCTAGAGATAGATAAAACGTCCAAATCTAGTAAAAATGTACGCTTGTCATCACAGGCCAAATGTACCACAGTGAGATATAACTAGATATAAACGACAAAAAAATGGACCAAAGGGAGTTATAACTATATGTAACTAGGGAAAATCAACTAGAAGTATATTTACCTATAGCCGTTTTATTTCATGTATCCCTAGATGAAAACCTAGAGTTGTAAGATAAGAAGTTTGAGGAATTGAATTCGTTTTAGGAGAAACTTGAAGCATAAAAAAATGACTCCAGAGAAATTCTGAAGTCATTTTTTCTGTTTTTTTGGAGAACGGATTGTGTCATTATCATAAGTGCGCTTTGCAATTACAGTACACACTTTATTATTGTTTTTTACGAGGGGAATGCTTATCGAACATAAATGAAAATTGCTCCGTCACCATCTTCATCATTAATACTTGCCACCAGACGGAAACCTTGTAGATATAGGCCTGAATTCGCATCAGTAAATGATGTAACTCCTGGTACGATTTCGAAACCAATGTCATTTAATTCCGAATTTGTTTGTACTTCTGTAACTAGGTTTCGATTGACAGCACTCACAATCAGATTTACAGTGTCACCTGTAAAATGTGGGCCGTGACCATGGTGATGCTCATGGTCGTGATGATGATCATGATTATGGTCGTGGTCATGGTCGTGATTGTGGTCATGATCGTGATTATGATCATGATCGTGGTGATGGTGGTGATGACCACGGTGATGATGGCCATGTCGGTGATGACGACCACGGTGATGATGGCCATGATGATGAGGATGTGTAAATTCTCCTTCTGCCTGTGCATCAACTTCAAGACTTGCTTCAACCTGAACATCTGCTTCTACATTAGTTATTTCATCTGCATGAGAGTTGTGTCCATGTTCTTTTTTAGGCATCTAATTCCCTCCCTTCAGTGAGTCTAATGTATTATATTGGAGATTCGCATATATGAGACGGCATTTATACTAGAATGAATGTCTATTTTTCACATTTATTGCAGACGAAATCACCCCTTGATAAAGTGAGGGGCCGATTTTGGTTATGTATAGATTAGGAGTAATCATTATTTCAAGCTGTTCCTTATAAGATATTTGTCGTCTTAAGATATTTACATTATCTTCTAGTATTTTTTTTAGCCATTTACAAATAACGATGACTCTCTGGAAACGGGATACTCGTTATTTCACCTCTTCGTATTTTTACTATTATCATATTCACAATCTCAAAAGTGATATAGTGCAAATCGTTTACGCAAATTGCGGATTTTTTACAGACAACAAACTAACTATCCATCGATTAACCTTAAAATGGTTATCTTTTCTATTCTATTATCCAATCTATTTTTATTCGATTACATATATTAATAGTATCAATTGCAAAGGAGGGAACCTTAATATGCCAAAACATAAGAAACATGGTCACAAACACAAAAAAGCAGGTGAACCTGGAGTCAATATATATATCAATATTACCTATAATATTGGAGACATTCATCTAGAGCAAAGAGCCGAAGGTGGCGGACAAATTAATAGAAATGTTGGAACGAACGCGAATCAAGGTGGCTTAAATGCACTCGATCACAGCACTGCTGCAAATTCTAATTCACAATTTGCAAATGGAAATGGTAGAAGTGGAATAGCTGGTTACAATAACGATGAACAGGGTGGTCAACAAGGGATAAAAGTTCGAGATAGTGATTTAATAAACTCTAGTATTAACTCTACTTCACAATCAGGATCAGGATAGATCCTTCTATTAAAAAACCCAAGTTTGTTGATAATAATCAAAACAATCTTGGGTCTAGTTTATCATTTATTAGAAAAAAGTTTAGAACTTAATCGTTCCTTCTATTGCATGTTGAGTTTCTTCTAGCTTGCGAAGCAGTGTCTTTGCGCGTATATATGTCAGCTCATCTGTTACGCCTGAATTTTCTACCTCTCGCAATTGTTCCTTCGCTTGTAGCAACATGTTTTGTGCTTTCTGGAATCGCTCTTGATCACCATTGCCTTGTGACTCAATGACCGCTTTCTGGGCCTCTTCAACAGACTGTTTGAATTGATTGACTAATTCATTCATTTATCCCATCTCCTAAAAAAAGTAGTGGTACGAGTTCTTCTTCCTGAATACACTTCCTGTGACAAGTCTTTTCTAGAGGGGTAAGGTATATGGCTGTTCTTCTTAGTTATGTTCTTTTAGGTCTTAGTCTAGCGGCACCAATCGGTCCAGTGAATGCTGCACAATTAGATCGGGGTATCAAATATGGATTTTTCCACGCATGGCTTGTTGGGGTCGGAGCGGTACTAGCCGATGGTGTTTATATGTTACTTGTCTATTTAGGTCTAGTCTCGTTTATCAATACCCCAATGATTCAAACGTTTCTATGGCTTTTTGGTTGTTTTGTGCTACTTTATACTGGGGTTGAAAGCATAGTAAGTGCTGGGAAAATCAATCTACATAATTCAAGAAAGCAGGAATCCGTTTATAAAGCTTTTTTTTCAGGATTTATTATGTCCATTACAAACCCGTTAACGATTTTATTTTGGCTTGGTATTTACGGATCTGTGTTAGCAAAAACAGCTTCCACTTCAATCACAAGCGAGCTTATGATTTATAGTGCGGCTATTTTCTGTGGACTCCTTCTTTGGGATGTCACAATGGCCACTATATCAAGTGGGTTCAGAAGAATTTTAACATCACGTTTATTAATAGTTATATCCATTATTTCTGGCCTCTCACTCATTGGATTTGGTATCTACTTCGGGATCGAAGGTGTAAAGCTTTTGTTGTCCATTTAAGGCTTTTCAAGCCTTTCAAATAATGTTCCCATATTCATGGAGTCCTTTTTCTTTCCACCTTTATTTTTGATAAACGCAAAGATACCGATGATAAGAACAAATCCGAGACTAATAAAGAAGCCTGGACGAATTTCCTTACTGAATAAGGTACCACTTACCGCTAGTAATATGAACAAAATGCCCAAATAATATTTCATTTTCCCAACAAAGCCAGGCTTTAATAGTCGATTGGCAGATAAGAGGATAAAGAGCCAATTGTACAAGAGCATTAGCCCAGCACCGGTTGTTATGTACTCATAAATGCTATCAGGCATTAGTAGGGAAAATATGATGGATGTTATTAGCCCACATGCGCTTAGTATAAAAGCTGGTAATGGTATCTTTAGTTTTCCTTTTTTCGAGAAGACTTTAGGGGCATCACCATCTTCTGATAGGTTCACTAAAATACTCGTGACCCCATATAGAGCAGCAACCATTGTGGAAAATCCGCCTATAATAAGGGCACCATTAAAGATATCAGCTACCAATGGGATATTGTAGCTGTCTAGCGCAACAACAAAAGTACTTTCTTCACCTGTAAAGACCTTCCAAGAAACAAGCATCACCGCAAGTCCAATCGATCCTAAATAGATGATGGTGAGAAGAAGAAGCATGACCTTCCCCGCCTTTGGTGCTTCACTTTTATCCTTAAGCTGGGTGGCCATCAATCCCATGACTTCAATTCCCCCGAATGCATAATAGGCAAATATTAATGCAGACCAAAGCCCAAGAATTCCTTTTGGGTAAAAGTCAGATGGTATTTGTGGGTCTCGTGTCCCATCAATTGCCCCTGTTACCGCCAACACTGCAATTACGATGAACATCAAGATTGCTGCAATTTTAATAACAGCAAACACATTTTCTAATTTATTGATTCCATTTGTACCAATTAACAAGACCCCTAAACCTAATACTCCATAAACTGAAGCAAATACCCATAATGGAATATCTGGAAACCAAAACTTTGTAAAAATAGACAATGCCGTTAACTGACTTCCCATAATAAGCATCTCGGCACTCCAGTAGATCCACCCGATACTAAAGCCAGCCCATTTTCCATAAGCTTTTTTAGCATAGGTACGGAATGCTCCTTTTTCGGGATTTTTTGCGGTTAATTTAGCTAAGCCATCGTATACAAAATACGTACCGATGGCAGCGATAATAAATAGAATCAATACAGAGGGGCCAGCTGTTCGGATTGCGATGCTAGACCCCAGGAAAAATCCTGTACCGATTGTACAACCAACCCCAAAAAGAGACAATTGCCACCATTTTATTTTTTTCTGACTTTTTTCTTTTCCCATATTCCCCTACCTCTTCATCTTTTGGAACAAAGAATCTGTTCGTACGCGCTTTGGTGGTTTAATAAAGAATAATACTAAAACCGTTGCAATAACTGAAATACCTGCTACTGAAAAAAACAGAATATCGTGTGAAATCTTCATTAATATGGCAAACACAGGAGGACCGACAGCCACACCAATAAACCGTGCACTACTATAAATTGAAGTAATTGTACCTCTTTCGTCTTTTTCTGTGCCATTCGTAATTAACGCATCTAAACTTGGAAGAGCGATTCCAATGCCAATCCCACTAATCACGAGCCCAGCTAAGAAAATATAAAGGTTTTCAGTGTAACAAATCGCAAAAACGGCAATTGTGGTACCCAAAATCCCCGAGAAAATAATCCATTTAATAGCATTCTTATCATCGCCGAGCTTTTTCCCGGTAATAAATGATGCAAGACATAGGGCACCAAGTGGAATGGCAAGAATCAGTCCTTTCATAATTCCGTCAATTCCGTATTTATCCTCTAAAATCGACGATAAGAAAAAGAGCATACCAAAAAGAATGTAAAAACAGATAGCCCCGACGATAAATATCGATATCAACCATCTTCCCTCTTCCTTAAGAGTCCGCTTAATTTTTTTCAGAAAAAAAGCGAAGCTTGAGGTGTCTACTTCATTGTCTTTGGGCGTTTTAATCAAGAAATGAATTAATAGGATAGATATTAAACAAAAAATGGGGAAAGCAAAAAAAGGCAGGTACCAAATCATTGCCGCAAGGACTGCACCTAAAATTGGGCTTAGCACCTTACCGAATGTATTAGATGTCTCAATTAATCCAAGGCCTGTATTCACATCTTTTTCACTTTTACACATATCTCCAACTAATGGGAGTACGATTGGTGAAGCACCAGCAGCTCCAACTCCCTGTAAGAATCGACCAATTAAAATGACCCAATAGGGGCTTTCAAATAACCAGGAAGCTAGTCCAGCAATCAATCCCCCAATTCCAGCAATGATTAGGCTAGGGATAATTACTTTTTTCCTTCCAATTCGATCGGAAAGAAATCCTGCAATCGGAATTAAAATAATGGCTACGACTGAATATATGGTAATAATTAAACTCGATTGAAAGGGTGTAATCTCAATTTCCTTTTCCATTATAGGTAAAATGGGAATAAGCATAGAATTTCCCAAGGTCATAACTAATGGGATAGATGCAAGCGAAAGCACGCCCCATTTCTCCTTTTTTTGCATTCTCCTATCTCCTTCGGAATTCTAATGTATTTTTTAGAGCGTATAGAATCTAGCCTCACCTTCTATCACTGATAATATGTATGGAAGGGTTTACCCAATATAGTTTTTTCCTAAGGAGCCAACACAACATCGCCCAACCCTATTACTCGAAATTTTACCGGCATATGCTTTCTGCTGCTCAAAGGGAATCGACTTTTTCGCGCGTATTTTGAAACAAGGACGCTTGTCAATTCCTGCTTGAAAAGGCTTAAATAGGAATTGTCCACCTGGAATTTATTATGCAGGGAAATGAAAAGAACTGAATCCATAGTAGATTCAGTTCAAAAGTCAGTTACCTCTAGCAATCACCTTGTTTTTTAGGATGCAACGGCGGAGGGATCAGCCACCCTTTTTCCTTATTTAAACGAAGAACTTTGCCGCCTAATGCAATTTTTTGTGCATGAAATTGAGTGAACATTAAGGCAACATCTTCTCTTATTGACTTTCCAATCACTTGACTGCATGCCACTAATCCAGCAGCTACATCAGCCGAAAGAGTTGCTGCAATCGCTGGATCAGGCATTCTCGCACCTACTGGTATATCTTCCAAGCATGCTTCAGGTGGCTCTGGAGCTTCAGGTGGTAATGCAATCCCATTCTCTTTTAATAATTCCTCCACCTGTTCCTTTTGTTGCTTTCCTATTTCGATTGCTTCCACTAATAACTTTTTTAAATCTTCATCCCCTGCATGGTTTAAAGCTGTTTGATAACCAGCAATCATGCCGTTACCTACTAATATTGAAGTCCAAAGATCAAACACCTCACCATAGTGTAGGGGTTCTTCTGTTGGTTTTCCACTTAAAATTCCCATACTTAACCTCCCTCTATAAATGTTGATTTACCAACGGTTTGATCCGTTAGTGGGGTGTCAAAAAAATATTTTTCGACACAATTCCTAACAGTATTTTTAAAATATGTGAAACTATTCCAATACATGGGTGCGCTACGCGGTCACTACTGGGTAATACTGGTAAGTAGTGCTAGGGAATTATTCGATGCACAATGGATCTCTGCGTAGCTTATGATGACGTACCCTCCCATGTCTCTGGGCATCAATGTGCCTACATTCCTTCGTTCGGTCTAGTCATAAGGCAGAGGCTAGCGAAGCTCCTTTAGGGACTCGAGGTCGAATGGTGAAAATAGTGCCAGCTTCTCCGTGTCATCCTGATGTCTAAGTCTAATTAAGGGGTATAGGGCTTATGCAGCCTTTTCGAGACCAGGTATATCCCTCATCATTCGCTTTGCGTCAAACGCTTTGTGCTTCGTGCAAATTCCGTGTAATACTTTTAATAGTTTTCCGCATAGAACCACGATAGATTGCTTCTTACGTAAAGGATTAACCTGACGGTTTGTGTAATACTCGTGTAGCTTTTTGAAAGCTTCATTGTGACGAATCATCGGCATCATAACTCGGAACAGTAGAGCACGTAGTTTCCTTCTGCCTCGTTTAGAGATGCGTTTTTGTCCTTTATGCAGCCCAGAGGAATTTTCGCGTAACGTTAATCCCGCGAGTTTGATTAATTGGCGTGGATTCTCGTAGTGTGAAAAGCTTCCTATTTCGGCTAATAAATCGACAATAGTGTTATCTCCAATTCCGTCAACCGTTGATAGCCATTCGTATTCTACTGATGTTTTTACAAGTTCAACTAAGCGTTGATTAATGCTTTCAATATCTTTTTCTAGTTGATGGTAACGGCGGACAAGTGTGGTGATTTCAATTCGGGCCATCTCATGTCCTTCTGTTACTCCGATAGAATTAGCAGCGACTTCAATAAGGCGCACTGCTTTAGGCCTTTGGGGGGATTTAAGCCCCTCAACCTTTCGATAAAGGGATAAAACTTCATCGGGTTGTTTCTGTTGAAGATCACTTGGAAATGGAGTACATTCAAGTGCAGCCAAAGACATTTTTCCGAATGACGGAAACACCTGAGTGAATTCAGGGAAATAGCGATCTAACCAGCGAGTCATCATGTTTTTGACAGCGCCTAATTCTTCAGTGAGCTTACTTTTGAAAGATGATCCAACGCGAAGTTCAGCTTCCATGCCTTTTAAGATACGGGGATAGCTGAAGCGACCATCTTTTACGAGACGGGCAATTACTAATGCATCCTTACGATCATGTTTAGTCGGAAGATTATCATCTAACTCTTTTGACCGTCGGACATGCATTGGATTAACCATCGCCATAGGTATGCCTCGTTCCTCAAGGAAGTAAGCTAAATTCAGCCAATAGTGGCCCGTTGGTTCAATACCAATAATAACCTCTGTTTTTTCGTTTTCTTTCATTGCATCCAGAATGCGTTTATAGAAATAATCGAAACCATTTCCATCTTGGGATAAGGAAAACGATTTTTGGAGCACACGGCCACGATCATCAACAAAGCAAGCAAAATGTGTTCGCTTAGCAATATCGATTCCGACTACTAGTGTTTTTTCAGTGACTTGATTAATTTTTTGATTTTGTTTAAAATTCATTGTGGAGTCCTCCTTGGTTAACAAATTAGGGGTCAATTTCTGCAGATCTTGACACCCCGTATCATACCAAGAGGGCTCTTTTTTGTTCAAGTCCCCGAAAATCCTTCTAACAGGAATGCTCCTTAATGTGTATGTAATTTTATTCATTCACAGTGCCTCCTTTCTAGAAGCACATACATAGTGTGTCCAATAATTTTGTAATCATTATCTTTTTACAGCTAGAAGAAAATGTATCAAAAATTATAAGAACTTGTATCACAAACTATTGGGTAAAATAATAAAAAATGGTATAGTTAGTATCAGATACTAAAACCAGGTATAATAGAAAATGAAAAATTCGTATTTTTTATGGAGGTAAACATGGAAGATCTAATTCAATTAGAAGGTAAACATATCGTTGTTATGGGCGTAGCTAATGAAAGAAGTATTGCATGGGGAGTTGCTGAATCCCTATATAAAGCTGGGGCAAAGTTAATATTTACATATCGCTTAGACCGCTCACGTGAAAAATTAGAAAAATTACTGGAAAAATACAATTATCCAGCAGAAATGATTGTTCGATGTGATGTAAATAGTGATGAAAGTATCACACAAGCGTTTAATGAAATCGGTGAAAAAGTGGGAACCATTCACGGACTTGTTCACTCTGTTGCATTTGCAAATGCAGATGATCTAAAAGGTGATTTCATCGATACCTCAAGAGATGGATATGCGTTTGCTCAAGATACAAGTGCTTATTCTTTAGTCGCTGCAGCAAAAGCAGCTCGTCCTTACTTAGCTGAGGATGCTTCAATCATTACGATGTCATACTTAGGTGCCGTACGTGCATTACCAGGTTATAATGTAATGGGTATTGCTAAAGCTTCACTTGAAGCATGTGTAAGATACCTTACGTTTGACCTTGGAAAAGATGGGATCAGAATTAATGCTATTTCAGCTGGTCCAATTCGAACATTAGCGGCAAAAGGTGTACCTGGATTCAATGACATTATGAAGATGATTGAGGAAAAGGCGCCTCTTCGAAGAAATGTTACAAAAGAAGACGTTGGGAATATGTCAGTCGCTATGTTAAGTAACCTTTCACGAGGAGTCACTGGAGAAGTCATCTATGTAGATTCTGGATATAATATTGTAGGTTAAACAAGTAGAGGGCGACCAAATTGGTACGCCCTCTCTTTTATTTAGAATTCCAAGTCCATTCTTAACTCATCAACATATTCACGCGATCCAGTCACAACCAGTCGGTCACCTAAATGTAATTCTGTATCTCCATGTGGTACGATTGAGTCCTTTCCTCTAAAAATTCGTACAAAGATTACATCCCCAGTAAACGGGAAATTCCGTAGCATTGTCCCGTCATATAGACGATTATTCATCTTAATTTGATACAAGGATTGTTCCTGGTTCGTCAGAAGTGACATGATACTTGGTGCTTCAATAAGTGCACGTAGTAATGTATTAGTCGACATGATTAACGAGAATACCTCTATGTTAAGGTCCTTAAGCTCTTCGCCAACCTCACCTGTTTCGATTCTTGCAATTACACGGTCTACTCCGTTTTCTTTTGCCCGTTTTGCGAGTTCAGCATTCAATTCATCAGAACCTGTTGTAACGACTAAAATATCTACATCAAATATTTCTGTCGCCTGAAGTGTTTCTTCCGAATAATCAGGTAGTTCCACTATATCAAACACAGAACCCGAATGTTTTTTATCCAATTTATCCTGTTTCGTATGATAGATCGTTGTATCGTAGAGTTTTGAATTTAAATCCCTTGTTACAGGTAATGTCATCTGATTCGCCCCAATAAAAGCAACTCGGATAACTGGTTCCTCATCAACCTGTTTCGGGAAGAGCTTTTTAAATCCAATTGGAGAAATGATACTTGCAATAACCGCAACTAGGATCAATGCACCTGACATTCTATCATCAATTACTCCCATCTTTTCCCCAACTGTAGCAGCTGCAATAACAAGTGAGAGCGTGGATGTTAACAACGCCCCTGCTCCTAGAGTTGTTCTCCAATCATACCAGCGTCTGATATATATGATCGGAAGCACTTTGGAAATAACTAATGCAATAAATAATAATGGGATTAACAATAGAATTCTCGGATCTTGGAATAAGGCCCATAAATCGAGTTCAACTCCAATCATCACGAAGAAAATCGGAATTAAGAATCCATACCCAAATGAATCTAGCTTTTGCACCATTTCATGGTTTGGTGATAATAATGAAACTAAGACTCCTGCTAAAAATGCTCCTAAAATGTTTTCTGCACCAATTGTCTCTGAGAGTGCTACTAGTATGATAATTAATGCAAAAATGGCCCTTGTTCCAATTTGAATCGTTCCTTTTGACATCGTCTCAAGGAAAGAACGGCTTTGAAATCTTTTTCCAACAAAGTATAACAGTACCCCAACACCAAACAAGACTAATAGCAGCCACATATTGCTTTCTCCGCCACCATAAATGGACGCAAAAACTGCAAGTAAAATCATGGTAACAAGGTCTGCTACTACAGCCACTAATAAAATTATCTGACCAATGTTTGTCTTCATGATTTGGGCATCTTTAAGAGTTGGTACAACCACTCCCAAGGAAATTGTAGAAATAATTAATGTCATTAAAAACGCATTATCTGTGAATCCCATCCAAACAAATAAATAGGATAAGAATAGAGATAAGACAAAAATTCCTGCAAATACAACGACGGAAACGATAAATGTATTAGGTGCCTTTTTGCCATTCGGGAGCTTTTGATCTTTCTTCCCCCCAGCAAAAGCTGAAAAGTCAATTTCAACACCACTTAAAAACATAAGAAAAATAAATCCTAACGTCGATAACGTTTCAAGCCACATATCAGGTTCGACTACATCAAACCCACTTTTTCCGATAATAATCCCCATAATGATTTCTGCTACAACGACAGGGATGATACGAAGTTTAAACCTATGTAATAACAGTGGTGTTAAGAAAGCCACCACCATTACAATAACCAATGATGTTACTGAAGCACCATGTTCCATGTTTTACCCCCTTTTAATTAATGAAGTTTATTACACTAAGTAATTCATAAACAGTGTTGCTAATCCAAAATAAATTAAAATACTAATAATGTCATTGATTGTGGTAATGAAAGGTCCTGATGCAACTGCAGGATCCACTTTTAAACGATGCATTATGAGTGGCACGAGTGCACCCGCTAATGTTGCTACAATCAACGTAATTAAAATTGAAAATCCTACTAATAAGCCAAGAAAGAATTCACCTTTCCAAAAATAAACAACAAACATTATTACCGTTCCACAAACAGTCCCAGTTATTACACCTGTTCCAGCTTCCCGTAGTATCAACAACCATTTATTTTCATCTTCATCTTCACCTATCGCGATTCTTCGTACGGCTACTGCCAAAGCTTGTGTTCCAGTATTCCCTGCCATCCCTGCAATTAACGGGATGAAGACTGCTAAAATAGCAACTTGATCTAAAGTAGCTTCAAAACGACCAATTAGACTTGCTGTAAGCATTCCGAGAAACGATAAAATAATTAACCATGGTAATCTGTTCTTCGCAGATGTAAAAATGTTTTTATCATCAGAATCAACATCAGATATCCCAGCAAGTTTCGAGTAGTCATCAGATGCTTCTTCATCAATAACGTCAATGATATCATCTACTGTGATAATTCCTAACAAATGATTTTGAAAATCAACAACTGGTACGGCTAAGAAATTATAGTCCTTCATCCTACGTGCAACTTCTTCCTGATCCTCGCTAACAGAAACAGATACAACACGGTCATTCATAATTTCATGAATCATTGTATCGTCATCTGTAACAATCAAATCACGTATCGAGATAACTCCTACTAGGCGTTTTTCTTCATCGATCACATACACATAATAAATCGTTTCAGCACGAGGCGCTTCCTTTTTTAAGATATGCATCGCAGATTTCACTGTTTGGTTGGCATGAATTGCAATATATTCGGTAGTCATGATACTACCTGCTGTATATTCCTTATAATGAAGAAGCTGTTTTATTTCTCCTGCAGCGTCTTCATCCATAATTGTTAAATAACTTGCGACCTGTTCTTTGTTTAATTCATTTAAGACATCAACTGCATTGTCAGCAAACATTTTTGAAAGCATATCAGCTACAAAGGTTGGGTCCATTTCCGATAATAACTCTTCATAATCATTCTCGTCAATTTCGAGGTTTTCAAATACCTCTGCCATTTCAGTTGGCGATAAAAAGCGATGTACGTGAACTCTTGTCTCTTTTGACAGCTTTGCGTAGAATTTTGCTCTTTCATACGGATGTATATTTAAGAATAAATCCCGGAATTGATCAATATCCTCATTTTCGAGAGCTGTAAGTAATTGTTCAATTTCGAGTTGTTGTTGCTCTTTTTCATTAATCTCTTTAATCTCTTGTTGCTGTAACATATGCTCCCCCCTAACCAGCTGAAAGTTAAAATCTTACCATACATTTAATAGAAATGTAACATACAACCATTTACTTTTTTCTACCTTATGTATATTATTATTTTTTTAATAACTACTATGTTATGATTTGCAATCATCCAAAAATGAGCTAAGATAGAATTGGCTCATTTAAATGCGCTTAGCGCACTTTTAGCTTAGACAAATGCTACCTTGAAAACGCGATTGGCTAGATTTCACAGGTTCATGGTGTTTTTTCACTAAGCACCTTTGTAAAATTAGCTATAACTTATACCCTGTTTTCTATGATATAAAAATCGTGCTTGATTAGAAAGGATTTTTTTATCCATGAATAAAGAAAATAATCCACAGAAAATTGATTATACATTATTGTTTATTTTATTCCTTATGGCCATTGTTAGTGTGATTGCCATTCAAAGTGCACAGCCATTTTTACCAGAAAAGCTTAAAAATATAAATTTCTCAGCTCAGCAAATTCAGTGGTATGTCATTGGCCTCGTTGCAATTGCCGGGACAATGGTAATCGATTTTGACCGTTTCAAAATGATCTCCTGGTATCTATATGGATTTGGGATGGTATTATTATTTGGACTCTTTGTTGAAAAATATATTGTTGACATCCCCTTTGCCAGTAAAGTCAAAGGAGCAACAAGCTGGTATAACTTTGGATTTGCGAGTTTCCAGCCATCAGAATTAATGAAGATCATCATCATCATTGTATTGAGTAAAATTATTGTCGACCACCGTGAAAAATATCCGATTAGTACTGTGAAGGATGATCTCGTTCTAATTGGAAAAATTATGTTAGCATCAGCTCCTCCGATTGGATTATTAGTCTTGCAGCCAGACATGGGAATGACTATGGTCTTTATGGCAATAATTGCTACTATGTTACTTGTAGCTGGAATTAAATGGAGAATCATTTTATCTGCTGTATTTACCGCTGTTTTCACGGTATCTTTAGGTGTTTTTCTTTATTTCAACTTTCCTGACTTCTTCTTTGAGTACATTATTGAAGACTACCAAATGAGTCGTTTTTATGGTTGGCTCGATCCTTGGGGGACTGCAGGTAATGAAGGGCACCAACTAGTTCGTTCTCTGCTCGCGATTGGTTCTGGTCAATTGCAAGGGAAAGGCTTTCGTGAATCTGAGGTAACAATCCCCGAAGGACACACCGATTTTATATTTGCTGTAGTGGCCGAACAATTCGGTTTTGTTGGAACAAGTATCATTATTTCTTTATTCTTCTTATTAATCTACCGAATGATACATATTGCACTTGAAAGTCATGACCCATTCGGAAGTTACTTATGTGCAGGTGTAATCGGTATGATTACGTTCCAAGTGTTCCAAAACGTCGGGATGACAGTAGGTATTTTACCTATCACAGGTTTACCGCTACCTTTTATTAGCTACGGGGGTAGTTCCCTAGCAACCTATATGGTAGCGATTGGGATTGTATTAAATGTTCGTTCGAGGACAAAGAAGTTTATGTTTGATTAACCAAAAATAATTTTGAGCCATTCTTCTTATACTAGGAAGAGTGGCTTTATTTTTATATGAAGGGTGTTCATGATGAAAATTGATGTAGTCGGCGACATACATGGATGTTTTAAGGAGTTTGAAGAACTAACAAAGAAGCTTGGATATTCGTGGGAAAGTGGGATTCCACTACATCCTGATCGGGTACTTACTTTTGTTGGAGATTTAACAGACAGAGGTCCTGAATCACTACGGGTAATTGAAACCGTCTATCAACTTGTAGTTCAAGAGAAAAAAGCCTATTATGTACCAGGAAATCACTGCAACAAACTATATCGATACTTCCTTGGGAGTAACGTCCAAGTCACACACGGTTTGGAAACAACCGTTGCAGAATATGAGGCCTTGAGTAGTAAAGAACAAGACTCAGTCCGTAATCAGTTTATTGAGTTATATGAAAAAGCTCCGCTATATGAAAGGTTGGATGGTGGGAAACTAGTCATTGCGCATGCTGGAATCCGTGAAGATTATATCGGTCGCACAGATAAAAAAGTAAAAACCTTTGTCTTGTATGGTGATATCACAGGTAAAAGTAATCCTGATGGTACCCCCGTTAGACGTGACTGGGCGAAGCAATATCGAGGATCCTCATGGATTGTCTATGGTCATACCCCCGTGAAGGAACCAAGACGTATACATAACACGATAAATATTGATACTGGCTGTGTATTTGGCGGACACTTAACGGCGCTGAGATATCCTGAAATGGAGACAGTCAGTGTCCCTTCTTCGATGCCATGCGTCGCAGAAAAATTTCGGGAGTTTGACTAGGTTTAGGTGGATGACTGTTTGAAAACAGATATGATTTGTTCTTTGGATGATAGGTTACTAAGAGTGGGTTGGAGCGCAATCAATGGATATTGGAGTCGCTCCAGGTAGGTTCGAGTACTGTGAGTCTCCTAAAATGTGGATTTAGGAGGCACGCGAGCTCTGTTCGAGGGCTATCAGGCACCTATTTTCTGGATTTTTGTGGTACTCTAGCTCGTCCCGAGTACCACCATCCTCCTAATTTCTGGATTATCGCAATACTCCAACTCGTCCCGAGGACCATCATCCTCCTAATAATTGGATTATCATGATACTCCAGCTCGGGCCGAGTACTATCAACCTCCTAATTTCTGGATTATCGCAATACTCCAACTCGTCCCGAGGACCATCATCCTCCTAATAATTGGATTATCGTGATACTCCAACTCGATTCGAGTGCTATCAATCTCCTAATAATTGGAATGTTGTGGAGTTCCAGCTCCTTCCGAGTACCACCATCCTCCTAATTTCTGGATTATCGCAATACTCCAACTCGTCCCGAGGACCATCATCCTCCTAATAATTGGATTACCACGTCACTCCAGCTCCGTCCGAGTACCACCATCCTCCTAATTTCTGGATTATCGCAATACTCCAACTCATCCCGAGTACCATCATCCTCCTAATAATTAGATTACCTCGACACTCCAACTCATCCCGAGTACCATCATCCTCCTAATAATTGGATTATCGTGATACTCCAACTCGATTCGAGTGCTATCAATCTCCTAATAATTGGAATGTTGTGGAGTTCCAGCTCCTTCCGAGTACCACCATCCTCCTAATTTCTGGATTATCGCAATACTCCAACTCATCCCGAGTACCATCAACCTCCTAATAATTAGATTACCTCGACACTCCAACTCATCCCGAGTACCATCATCCTCCTAATAATTGGATTACCACGTTACTCCAGCTCGTCCCGAGTACCACAAACCAAAAATAAGCGACCGTCTTCAAATGGTCGCTTTTCTTAATAACTCTTTCATATCGTTTGGCATTTCCGCATCAAAGACTAGCTTTCTTTTATCCATTGGGTGTTGGAACCGAAGTTTACAGCAATGGAGTGCTTGCCGTGCAATCTCTTTACGCTCTCCACCATACAAGTCATCCCCAACGATTGGATGACCGATATGAGATAGATGGACTCGAATTTGATGTGTTCTCCCTGTCTCTAATTGAAGTTGCACATGAGTCCACTTTCCAACGTTCTCAACAACTTTAAAGTGAGTAACCGCCTTCTGTCCATCCTCACGTACTTGTCGTTCGATGATACTATCGTCTTTCCTACCAATTGGTGCATCAATCGTACCAGATTCAATAGCAAAATCCCCATGCACAATGGCTTCGTATATTCTTTTCAATTTTCCTGCCTTTTGTTGCTCAGACATCAAATGGTGAATATGGCGATGTTTGGCGACTAACAATAATCCAGAAGTATCACGATCAAGTCGATTTACTAAATGCACGGTTGCATTATGACTTATAGAATCGTAGTAATAAATCAATGCATTCGCCAGACTCCCACTAGAACTTTCACGTGATGGAATTGATTGCTGATATGGTGGTTTATTTACAACTAGTAGATAGGCATCTTCGTAAACGATATGCAAAGGTAAATTTTCAGGTTGCAAATCGGAGCTTGGTGCCTCTGGTGGAAAAACAACTTTGAGAATCTCACCCTTTGAAAGTCTGTGACGAACGGTAACTGGCGTTCCATTTATGAAAATGCCGCCCCCAGCAAATTTAATATCCGTTAGAGCCGTTTTTGAAATCGATTGTTCTTTTAGAAACTCTCTAACGAATTTACCACTATCGTCTGCCGATATGTGCCACTCTAATGTAAAAGCCGCCAAAATCCTCTATCCCTTCATTAATCTGAAATAAATGAATCACGCACTCTTTTCCAAAATGGGAAAGGGCGAAAACGAGCGAATCGTACCTTTTCTGCAGCCACACGGCATTGAATAGATTTAACATCTTTGTGTAAAAGTGTTAAATGATCAATCGTTATGTGAAAGTCCACATCATTAACTGGCTTTAATAAAATAGTGTGATGGTTCGGTAAAATTAACGGCGAACCAATCGTTCTAAACACCCGATTATTAATAGAAGCCATTTCCGCAACTTGAATCGCCTCAATAGAAGGATGCAAGATTGCACCACCAAGGGCTTTATTATACGCAGTACTTCCTGTAGGCGTTGATATACATAGTCCATCACCACGGAAAGTTTCAAATAGTTGGCCCTTGATTTCAAGGTCCATTACGAGTGATCCTTCCACACTTTTTACCGTACATTCATTCAAAGCAAGGTATCTCGATTCACGTCCACCATTAATGTAACGAATATACACTTCAAGTAATGGGTATTCCACTACTTGATAAGGTGTTTTTGCAATTGCAATTACAAGTTTCTCTATTTCTTCAGGAACCCAGTCTGCATAAAATCCGAGATGTCCTGTGTGAATCCCTACAAATGCTGTTTTATCTAATCGACTGCGGTAACGGTGAAAGGCATATAATAATGTTCCATCTCCTCCGACAGTAACAACAATATCAGGTTGATCCTCATCATATGTGAGCCCGAAATCCATTAAATACGTTTTGATTTTATGCATTAATGTATTCGAGTTCGAGTCACCTCTCGAAGTTACAGCAAATTTCATGTTTTACACCCTATCTATTATGATTTATTCCGCAATAATGAGCAGTATATCCTCACTGATTACAGGCATATTATTTTTCAGTTTTTCTTGAAAAAATTGCTTGCGCTTCTTGAATTTCTCCGCGGATTTTTGACATTTCTTCGTCTAGCAAAAACGCAGCCTCTGCTGCACGTTGAAGGCGGTCTTCAATTTCTTGAGGAAATCTGCCTTTATATTTGTAGTTTAAAGAATGTTCAATTGTTGCCCAAAAGTTCATCGCAAGTGTACGAATCTGTATTTCTACCAAGATTTTCTTTTCACCATCAATCGTTTGTACTGGATATTTGATGACAAGATGATAAGAACGGTATCCACTCGCTTTTTTTCTTGTGATATAATCACGTTCTTCAATGATCTCCATATCGTTCCGCTTTCGTAAAATTTCAACGACACGCTTAATATCATCTACAAATTGACACATCATACGTAATCCTGCGATGTCTTGTATTTCTTCTTCAAGTTTGTCTAGCGGAATCTGTTTCTTTTCCGCTTTATCTAAAATACTCGGGATTGGCTTTACTCTACCAGTTACAAATTCAATTGGGGAATGGGTACCTTGCATTTCATATTGCGTTCTCATTCCTTTAAGCTTGATTTTTAGCTCGTCAACAGCTTGCTTGTACGGAGCCAAAAAAAGATCCCAGTCTTTATTCATAATCGACCCCCGTTTTTTCTTACTTGTTTATTTAATCAGTGATTTTTTCATCTTCCACTGAATGGGATAAAAATGTTTTTTCAACCAATTCGACCATTTCTTCACCATAATTAGCATTACCTTCGATGTTTTGTAAAAGGTATTCTAATTCAGGAATAATATCGATTAATTCAATTTCATGATTGTCATCTAGGTGTAAAAAGACTTGTTGTTTTTCTGCAATAATATTTTTAAGTGATGGCCATAAATCCGAATTCAGGCTGACATAAATAAACTCTTGCTCATTTTCTAGTTTGTAAATGAATGCTAATGAATCAGAATCAACCAACATTTGTCCACTTGCGCTTAATCCAGTAGTATCAAATTCTGTCTGTTCTGCTTTAAGCTCCAATTTATTGTTGGAATAATTAAAATGACTTATTTCAATACGTTTCTGCATGAATAATCTCCTTTATTACTTTTCACGATTCAAGTTTAATAATTTCCAAATCCACACCTATTTTATCATATGTACATCATTTCGTTAAAGAAACTGATAATCATTTCCGAAAAAAGTCGACACTAATGATATAATAAAACAAAATGTGTAAAAGGACTGAAAGTATGTCACAAGAGCTTGAGATTGAATTTAAAAATTTATTGGAAGAAGCTGAATATAATCTATTACTAACAGAGTTTTCACTTGGTGAAGACAAAAAAATAATTCAAGAGAATTTTTACTTTGATACACCGGAATTTTCTTTAAAAAACCATGGGTCTGCATTACGAATCCGCGAAAAAAAAGGGCTTTATACACTTACTTTAAAACAACCAGTTGCTCGTGGTTTACTAGAAACCCATCAAGTACTGACTGAGGAAGAAGCGCACCAAATGCTTAATGGTGGAAGGTTAGTTGAAGGTGAGGTTTCTACTATTTTAAAAACGTTATCGATTGCCCCAACAGATGTTACTTACTTTGGGTCACTTAAAACCAAACGAGCAGAAGTCGAATATAATAATGGTTTACTTGTATTGGATAAGAGTTACTATTTAAATACAACCGATTTCGAGGTAGAATATGAAGTAACAAATGAAATAATCGGAAAGAAAGTTTTCTTGGAGTTACTAAATCAATATCAAATACCTATTCGAAAAACAGATAACAAAATTCGTAGATTCTATAATCGAAAGAAACAAATTCTACTAGGAGACGAATCCAGATGAAAATTGATTTTAAAGTTTTGCTGGAACTTCAAGCGTTACGAAATGTCTCAGTAACTGATTCGACATCATCGAGTAATACCAACTCCGTATTTAAGGACATGATGTTACAACTGATGTCTACTTTACCTAATATACCAACTGAAACCAATCGTTCGAAGGTGAGTTCATTATCTTTAACTCGTAACCAGCACTTCATGCCTTTAACAATCTCTAATACAGATTCAGTATCCACTACAAGCAATTATGATGAGTTGATACAAAACGCGGCACAAAAGTACAACGTGGATGCTCGCTTAATAAGTTCTGTCATAAAACATGAGTCTAACTTTAACCCAAATGCAAAAAGTCATGCAGGTGCTACTGGACTTATGCAATTGATGCCTGCTACAGCTAGGAGCTTAGGGGTAACAAACTTAACCGACCCTGCTCAAAATATTGAAGCAGGGACAAAATACCTTCGAAACATGCTAGACCGTTATAACGGGAATGTTTCACTTGCACTTGCAGCCTATAATGCGGGGCCTGGGAATGTGGACAAATATGGTGGAATTCCTCCTTTCAAAGAGACCCAAAATTATGTTAGAAAAGTAACTCAATCCTATGTTGGATAAGACGCACTCTTCCTGGACAAGCAGGGAGAGTTTTCTTTTTCTTTCCATAATAGTTATTTATTACTATGAAAAGTGCGCTTTATTTGAGTTAATCCTCGTCCATTGATAAAATGTTAATACACTCAACTAATGAAAGTCACTCCTGACGGGTAGAAAGGGGTAAGGTCTTGAAACACACTGAAAAGGTGGGATTCAATCATTCATCTAGCAACCGTCCATTGGAAATCTATATGTTTATTGATCCATTATGTCCAGACTGTTGGGCATTGGAACCCATTTTAAAAAAGCTGACAATCGAATATGGAACGTATTTTACGCTTCGCCATATTTTAAGTGGCCGCCTTGCTTCCTTAAATATACAAAAGAAGAAAAAACCGCAAGACTTAGCACAAGTTTGGGAACGGACTGCTAGTAGGTCAGGAATGTCTTGTGATGGAAGTCTATGGCTTGAAAACCCAATTTCTGCACCGCATTCTGTTTCAATTGGGATAAAAGCCGCGGAATTACAAGGTAAAAGAGCTGGCATTCGTTTTTTACGAAAACTTCAAGAAAATCTCTTTCTTGAAAAACGGGATATTTCAGATCCAGATGTATTAGTTTCTTGTGCAGAGGAGGTCGGACTTGATGTAAATGAGTTCCAAAATGACCTTCATTCATCAAGTGCAGCAAAGGCATTTCAATGTGATTTAAAAATCACTTCAGAAATGGAAGTAGAGGAAATTCCAACATTGGTTTTCTTTAATGAAAACATCGAGGAAGAAGGTTTAAAAATTACTGGCTGTTATCCTTATGAGATGTACGTAAATATTATTTACGATATGCTAGGTAAAAAAATTGAACCAACTCCCCCGCCGCCAATCGAAGAATTCTTAAAATACTATAAATTCGTTGCATCAAAAGAAATCTCTGTACTTTATGACTTGCCAATACCAGAAGTTGAACGTGAAATGAAGAAGCTTTTATTAAAGCAAAAAGTGGAACAAGTTCCCGTTAAATACGGAACCTTCTGGAGATATTTAGATTAAAAGCACTCGGCGTATTGTAAGTCAATCATCTTGACAATAAAAAAGACTTGGAACATTTTTTGTTCCAAGTCTTTTTTCTATTAATAAAGGGGATGGGAGAAATTTCACTTCAAACAAAGGGGTGTTGTTTGTGTGATTACTTCTTGATTAAATAATAGCAAAGATTGATAACCATTTTCAACTATTTGTACATTCTTTCACAAAGTTGTCAAATTCCTATTCTTAAAGTGAGCGCTTGGACATAAAAATATAGTATCACTACGCTACTGGCATTCACTTGTTAGTTACTTAAGGAATCAACTTAAAGAAATTATCATACCTACATCTATGGTAAGGAGGACATAAAGTGAGGAGAATTGGACTGATAATCGGAAGTTTAATGATCATCATTACATTTGGGCTAAATTTATTAGGATTAATGAAACTAATCCCCTTATATATTACGGCTCCTCTATTATTTCTTTCATTACTTGTAACGCTCGTTATTTATAACCAACGAAATCGTTTCAAGGGTTTTCGTTAGTAAGAACAAATGTGAAAAGCATCTTCCATATCTTATACAATGTAAAAGGGGCACCAAAACTGGTTGCCCCTTCGTTCTATTTTTTCTCTAATAATTTTTCCATTTCAGTTAGGGTTGCTTCAAATACTTTACATGCTTCTTTGATTGGTTCTGCTGAGGTCATATCTACACCGGCATCTTTAAGTACTTCAATTGGGTATTTAGAACTTCCCGCTTTTAAGAAATGATTGATATATCGATCAACTGCTGGCTTGCCTTCTTCTAAGATTTGTTTACTTAAGGCAGTCGCTGCACTATAGCCAGTTGCATACTGATACACATAATAATTATAGTAGAAATGCGGAATACGAGACCATTCCAAACCAATCTCTTCATCCACGACAATATTTGGTCCAAAATATTTCTTGTTGAGGTCATAATACATCTCTGTAAACAAGTCAGGAGTTAATGCCTCACCTTCTTGAGCTTTCAAATGAATCATATGTTCAAATTCTGCAAACATGGTTTGTCTGAAAACAGTACCTCTAAAACCTTCTAATTGATGATTCAATAGATACAATTTCTTTTGGTCGTCATCTATATTTTTTAATAAATAGTCTCCTAACAATGCCTCATTACAAGTTGACGCTACTTCTGCGACAAAGATGGAGTAGTTTCCATATGTGTATGGTTGATTGTTTCTTGTATAGTAACTATGAACGGAATGGCCAAATTCATGGGCCAATGTAAAGAGATTGTTCACATTATCCTGCCAGTTCATCAAGATATATGGATTGGTTCCATATGTTCCAGAAGAATAGGCCCCGCTTCGCTTCCCTTTATTCTCATGGATATCCACCCATCGATTCTCAAAACCTTCTCTTAGTACACCCAAATAATCTTCTCCAAGTGGAGCAAGCCCCTTTAGGATGTACTCTTTTGCCTCCTCATAGGAAACCTCCATCTTCACGTCTTTTACAAGAGGCGTATAGAGGTCATACATGTGGAGCTCATCCACACCTAACACCTTTTTACGAAGATCTACATAGCGATGTAAAAGTGGCAGATTATCGTGAATGGTATTGATCAAATTATCATAAACAGTTTCAGGAATATTATTGCTGCTTAATGCTGCCGCACGAGCTGATTTATAATTACGAACACGGGCATTAAAGTTATCTTTCTTAACGGTTCCACTCAATGTACTTCCAAATGTGTTCTTAAATTTCCCATATGTATCATACACAGCTTTAAATGCATCCTCACGTACACGACGGTCTGAGCTTTCTAGGAAGCGAATATAACGACCATGTGTAACTTCAACCTCTTCCCCATTCTCATCCTTAATCGTTGGGAATGTTAAATCTGCATTATTCAGCATTCCAAAAGTATTGCTAGAAGAATCCATTACTTCATATGCTTGTGCCAGCAATGCCTCTTCCTTAGCAGAAAGAACATGCGGACGCTCACGATTAATATCATGTAATGCATGCTCGTACACTTTCAATTCTTCTTTTTCAGCTACAAAGGATTTGATCTTTTCTTCATCTATAGAAAGAATTTCTGGAACAATAAATGAAAGAGCACTACCTACCTGTGTATATAGATTTGTTGCTCTGTCGTATAATCCTTGATAATAGGAATTTGAAGTATCTTGATCATTACGCATGTGTGCATATGTATAAAGTTTCCCCATTCTTAAAGAAATCGCATCTTGATAGGCTAGAGCTTCATATAGCTTGTCCGCGGATTCACCTAGACTCCCCTGAAAGTTTTGAATTTCGGGTATCAACTCTTTTACTTCTTTAAATTCCTTTTCCCAATCTTCATCTGTAGCAAAAATATCTTCTAATTTCCACGTGTCTTGCTCAGGAATTTCATCTCGATTCGGAAGCTTCTTTACGGTTGATTGTTTCGTCATTCTATATACCTCCTATTTCCTATTCACATAAAAGTATTCGATACTGTCGGATGTATCTCCTTTTTTTATCATAAAAAGTTTATGCTCAATGAATTCAGTTCTATCCCATATTATGTTGTACAAATCCATTTCCATCATGCCTTCCAACAGTTTCCAAGTATTTTTCTAAAAGTATTTTATCATTGGTATTTGCTTCTTCCATACTTTTAGGGAGTTGGAAGTCCTCTACTTTTTGATATTTCGTTTTAGTTAGTATTTTTAGCTTGCCCACGGATACTAAGAAAAGTAAATATTCTTCTACTGCAAGAGAGTATTGAGTATGAAAAACTAGCGGAAGGTACCTAATTGATATATCTTTTTCAGTGATTCGATTTGAGATGACCCGCATTATGTTTGAAAAAAAGAACGTATCTCCTACCTTAAGAGGAAGCAATAGATCAAGTAACAGCCATATTTGCCATATCATTGGAGCTGTCTGGAACCAATACCCTGAATGGACAGGTATTCCAACTTCTACAGGTAGAAGAGCTGGCGGAATTCGTTTTTCATATAAGGTCGTTAATAATGAAGCTAACTGAGGGGATGAATGCATAGAATAGCGAACTCTCCAATTATATTTTTTGCTTACCCACAATGAAAGTAATGGGAATGTAGATTGGTTTGGAGCTAATAACATCGGAAAGGACAGCACATGTTCTTTATAAAAATGAATGGAACAAAAGGCTTCCGTAGATGTGAATGGTAGTAAATTGGAGAGCTTTACAAATGTAGAGGTATCTGGGCAGTAATACAAAATACTAGGTCGAATCGGTTGATTGAAAGATGTAGCAAAAAGCCACTGAAAGGATGAGAGCTTAACAGAATGAGTCGACAATCGTTTAAACCATTTGGCACCCAAAATCCAAATGGGTACGATTCCTTCATTCCTATATGAATCTGTTCTTTTCTTAAATAAGGGGTAATCAATCCCTGAACATTGGTACTCAATCGCGTACCGTTTTCCATGAGTATTGACTAAGAGATCTGGTCGTTGTGAGATTTCGGGTAAAAATGGCTCAAGCTTTACATCATAACCTTGAGCTTGAAACCACTGGAACAACTGTTTCTTACCCTCGAGGTGATATTCTGACTCAGGTTCGGTTTTAATAACTGCGCATTCTGCTCCTTTTAAGTGTGCGAAATGATGAGTTTTCTTCATTCCCGCTTTTAACTGAACTTTTTTTCGACATGCTGGACAAAGAAAGGTTTCTTGGTTACGAAGCTCAAGTAAATCTGAGCGCTTCCATTTTTCCACTAGTGAAATATATTCTCCATTTTCACGTAATGCAACAAACACTCATGTCATCTCCTTTTTATCTGATGGACTGCCCCTTAAAAATAGCATAGATGACAGAGTTGTACAATTTAAAAATTTTGAACTTTTTAAATCAAATGCGTAAGCGCTTGGATGTGAAACAATGACGAATTGTCACGTCCTGTGGTAATCGTAGATGCCTTTTATCATCTACCTCAACCAACTAGCTCTTGTAGGCATACGGAAAGCATGCGTTTTCTAACTAACATAAAAAAAGCCGATTCCATCTTAATGAAATCGACCTTTACTTATAGTGAAAAGTATTTAACCATTTCTTCTAGTGCATTTTCATTCATGAGCTTCTTACCGTATTCTTCAATCCTGTGAATCGATAAGGCAGACTCGCTACCATACTCTAGGACAATGCTAAGCATATCTTCCAGTTCATCTTCAGTGTAAATTTCCTCATTAAACTCAATAAATAAATAGTACTTATTCTCGAATGAGTATAAGGAATTACGTAATCCCTCAAGTTGGTTTCGATGTGCAAGAGAAATTATATCCTCGAAATCATTAAAACGGATTAAAAATTGAAAGTTTTCTTCCTCAAATTGTTCTACAAAATCATTATCCTCGTATTTGGTATGGAATTGTTGGTCGAGTAATGATTCAATCTTTTCATCAACAGGGATTTTATCCCCATCAACAGGAAGCTCATATTTATTTCCGTCTTTTGAAAGCTGTGCACGTGTTACAAGAACCTCTAACCCTTTTTCTAGGGCCTGGACTTGGATCCATAGTGGACCATCAATCGTGAATTCTTCTTCTTGATGAATTTCATCCATCATCTCCCAGAAGAGCTCTTCACTTCGCTCCCGATTATACCAAATTTCCTCGCGTTCAAACCCACGTTGCTCTATGTCATTATATGATATATAAAATTTTACAGTATGTTCGTTGATACGTTCGATTTCCATTACAGAACCTCTCCCTTCTTGCTCATTTTTTGAAGGGACGTTATACCCCCGAGCCAGATGCTCTTTCCTTCACTTTTCCCATAATAGCTGAAGAATAACCTAGTACATTTAAAAAAGGTCTATATCTTGTACTTATTATTTTATGTTAAAAGCAATGAGAATGGAAATAAAAAAGGCTAATTTTTGAAAAACAGTTATATTGCCTAACTAACTGGTTAAGTCCTATCGGAGTATGTACCATTATAATACGAAACACAAAAGAAAACGAGGGAAAAGTCTTAAAAAATAAAAAAACTTCTACAGATATACATGTAGAAGTTTTCTTGATGTTAATTAACTAGACGTTGTGCTTCTTTTAATTGGAAGGTACGAACTTTTCGAGGTAAGAACCTACGAATTTCGTCCTCATTATACCCAACCTGGAGTCTCTTCTCATCGATGATAATTGGTCGACGTAGAAGCCCAGGATTTCCTTGGATTAATTTGTACAAATCTTGAAGTGGCATTGTCTCAAGATTTACATTTAATTTTTGGAATACCTTAGAACGAGTTGAAATGATTTCATCTGTTCCGTCTTCCGTCATACGTAAAATTTCTTTGATCTCTTCGATTGAAAGAGTATCGGAAATGATGTTTCTTTCTTGATACGGGATTTGATTTTCTTCTAACCATGACTTTGCTTTTCGGCATGAAGTACAGCTAGGAGAAGTATAAAGAGTAACCATTAACCTTATCACTCCCTTAAAAAGTAGATTATTACTTAACAATCAGCATGATTGGTCATGGATGTTTATCATATGATTAAATTATAATTAATTTAATTAAGTAATCTCTTTAAATATTATACCTTAAATTTTCAGAGAAAGATAGACAATTTTAAAGAAAACTTTAGATACTTGATAACCTTGATTCATCAATAGTTCTAAATAAAAAAGCAATAGGAATAGATAACTCCTACTGCTAGAAAAATTACACGTCTCTTAAGATATCTCGATTATCATTATTATTGTTAAATGATAATACCTGATTTACATCCTGGTAAGATTCTCCATAAAATTCTTTATCCTTATAAGTGTGAATCTCGTCATAGGTTTGTTTCATTGCTTCATAAACAAGTTCTTCCGATTCGTTTGTTGGCGACCAATACAAGATCTCCATTGGATTTACCTCATTTGTTGCTAATGATTTGCGTCTATACCCTATAGAAGTTGCATGTTCAAACCCTTCCCGCTTATAGAACCTGAGCCTTTTTTCAGTGTCTGAATCCTCATAGTTGACTGGTTCTACCTCAAGAATAATCG
The DNA here is from genome assembly GCF_964021195.1 of Bacillus nitroreducens. Classification (NCBI taxonomy): domain Bacteria; kingdom Bacillati; phylum Bacillota; class Bacilli; order Caryophanales; family Bacillaceae; genus Bacillus; species Bacillus nitroreducens. Next base: position 470,579 of record NZ_CAXHYI020000001.1, read on the forward strand.
GTTTTCCTTTTTTCTTAAGTTTTTCGATGAGTTTGTGACCTAGTCCTTGACCACGTGACTCTGTTGATACATAAAGATAATCAATAAAAATAAAATGCTCAAGTTCAACATACATGAGGACATGGTGCGGCCCTTCGTCTTTATGATAAATATCCCCTTTTTCTTGCAAAAGGGTTTCCATATGCTCTTTAGATTTCATTTCTTCAATCGGAAAATACTGATTTAGTTTCTCATACCAGTTCATACATCTGCTCCCTTGTACTTTTTGAACACCCATTTGTGTATGCTTTTATTATTTCTTAATTTTTCACTTTTATTAAAGGGACAGTTCGAATACAATAGAATTAAAGAAGGCGTTTTCATTAAGGAGGGTATACATGACGAGCTACATAACGGATTTAGCACTTATTGCAATTCTAGTCATTGGTATTACTGCTTTGATGGGTGTTATGGCAAATGGTATTGGCGAAAGAGTTTTTGGAGGCAAAACGGGTTCTCATATTGTAAAAAATGATTTAAATGTAAAAGCTGGTTGGAAGAACGTAGGTGGACGGAAAAAATAATAATAAAGGCTGGTCTAGGTTGATTCAGACCAGCCTTTAGTGATTTAAGGTGTGTAGTCCACACCTTTTGTATAATTATTTGCAGCATTCCATAATAAAAATTCATTGATGCCTTGGTCTTGTAATCCTTTGATTTGTGCTTCGATTTCAGCTACTCCGTACACGGTGTAATTTCCTTTGCCCAGCCAACTGGCTGTAAAGTCTTGTAACCACGGCCTTGAAATCGGTCTGTTTTTGAGTTGATTTAGTTTATGATTTTCCACTTTTGCATACTCCGAAACCAATCGATATGGCTCTAAATCAGGGTTGGGGATCCCAAAGTATGATGTCCAGTGACTTGGGTAAATCATCGAAGAAATGACATCAACATGCTCGGAAATCTTTGAAAAGTTTTGCCCAATTCCAGGCGCCTCTGGTAATGTAGCAGTATAGCCAAAGATATCAACCGATACCTTTACATTATATGGCTCTAATTTTCCTTTTGCATAGGCGACGAAATCTGTAACAGCAGCTACACGTTTTTGTACATTATCCAGATCTATTTTTTCATACTCCCCCATCCCATAGGTTAATGAACGATCCCGTCTTTCGAATCCTTCAGGAAATCGAACATAGTCAAATTGAATTTCTTGGAAACCAAGTTTTGCGGCTTCAATCGCAATCCCTACATTATGATCCCAAACTTCTTTTAAGAATGGATTTACAAATGCTTCTCCTCGGCCGTTCTTCCAGACATTTTCACCGTCTTTAAATGACAGATCAGGTCTTTTTTCAGCTAATACAGTATCTTTAAAAACAACTACCCTTGCAATGGGATAAATTTGCTTTTCCTCTAATTGTTTGAGCATGGCTGAAGGATTTTTGATATAGTCCTTACTAATTTCTTGATAGTTCGAATTTTGCGGTGGGACGTATGTTAAATACCCAAAGTCATCTTTCACATCAATTACCATTGAATTCAAGTCACTGCTCTCAATTAGTTGAACAAGTTGAGAAAAACGATCACCACCGGCAGAATGAGCGGTTACGTAAATTCCTCTGATTGCATCTGGATATTCAAATTGTAGGCCAGAATTAAATTCAAACCGTGTTACATGTTCGGGAATTGCTTTTTCAGACATCACGATTTTACTTTTGGGATGAGGATTCATGGAGAGCACCTTACTCTCCGCAAAACCTGTTTCATTCACGCTAATAAATAAAAGCACTGTTGCTAGATACATCAGCATGTTTTTCATTGTATTCCCCCTTCCTCTCTATTGTCATTCTAGTTCATTTTTCAGGAAATCCTATAAAATAAAAATTTTCTCGAATAAAGTTTTGTCCCCTTATAAGTATAGTCTTCTTAATAAGTGCGCTAGTATAACTGGTAATACCCTGAAAATGAATAAATTGCGCAAACGCCCATTGTCGATTTCATTCCCTCATCGTTAGTGCTTGTATATTCCTCTTGAGATGAATATACAGCAAGAAGCGTAAACTTTACCATATTTCACTATAATGAGACGTAAGATACTCAATGAAGATAAAAAATGCACAAGTGATAGAGAATCAAACAACAAATTTCGACAAAGCCAATATTTATCATATCCTAAAAATAAAAAGTGGGACAAGGTACATTTGTCCCACTAACTGTATTGTTCTTTATATTCTTTATATTCCTTTTCAGAACAAGCAACAAGATGACCTGGTCGAATTTCGCGTAGTGTTACTTCTTCATCCCTTGAATATCCATGTTCTCTCGGATCGTAGACCTTTCTCTTACGATTTCGCTCATAATCAGGATCTGGCAATGGTATGGCAGACAACAATGATTGGGTATACGGATGAATGGGGTTTTGATATAAATCATCTGCATTTGCAAGCTCAACAATTTTCCCGAAATACATGACTCCAATGCGGTCACTAATATACTTGACCATTGATAAATCATGGGCAATAAACAAATAGGTCAATCCTTTTTCTTTTTGAAGTTTTTTTAGTAAGTTTACAACCTGAGCTTGAATAGAAACATCTAATGCAGAAATAGGTTCATCCGCTATAATAAATTCTGGCTTTACTGCTAGTGCACGCGCGATGCCAATCCGTTGCCGTTGTCCTCCAGAAAATTCATGGGGATATCGATTTGCATGTTCACGGTTTAAGCCGACCGTCTCTAGAAGGGAATAAACCTGTTCCATTCTATCCTTATTATTTTTGGCAAGTCCATGGATATCAATGCCTTCCGCGATAATATCTGCTACTGTCATTCTAGGATTCAGAGAAGCATATGGATCTTGAAAAATCATTTGCATTTTTCGATTGAATTTTTTCAGTTCTTTTTTAGACTTTTTACCATGAACATCTTCTCCATTAAAAAGAACCTTGCCCCCCGTTGCATTGTACAAGCGTATGATGGTTCTCCCTGTCGTTGATTTCCCACAACCTGACTCTCCAACCAACCCAAGTGTCTCACCTTTATAAATATCAAACGTAATGCCATCCACGGCTTTCACCATGTTTGGTTTATCAACGTTAAAATATTGCTTCAAGTTAATGATTTCCACTAATTTTTGTTTTTCAGCCATTTCATTCATCATCCTTTCCTAAGCTTTTCGGATGAGAAGTTTTTCATGCGACGCTTTACTGCTTCTGGTGGATCCACTTTTGGTGCATCTGGGTGTAGTAACCAAGTTGCAGCATAATGTGTATCGGAAACTTTAAACATCGGTGGCTCCATTTCAAAATCAATTTTCATGGCATAATGATTACGTGGTGCAAATGCATCACCCTGTGGAGGATTCGTTAGGTCAGGTGGTGAACCCGGAATGGCCATTAGTTCTGTTTTTTCATCGCTATCTAGACTCGGCATGGACGATAAAAGTCCCCATGTATACGGATGTTTTGGGTTATAAAAAATTTCATCCACTGTTCCTGTTTCGATAATCTTGCCAGCATACATTACTGCCACCCTATCTGCTACATTTGCAACGACACCCAAATCATGAGTAATAAAGATAATGGCTGTCTCTAGTTTTTTTTGAAGTTCCTTCATTAATTCCAATATTTGTGCCTGAATCGTCACGTCTAAGGCTGTCGTTGGTTCATCTGCGATTAATAATTTCGGACTAGATGCTAAAGCAATGGCAATCATTGCACGCTGTCGCATTCCTCCACTAAATTCATGTGGATATTGATTGACTCTCTTTTCTGGGCTAGGAATCCCAACGAGTCTAAGTAACTCAATCGCACGATCCTTTGCATTTCCCTTTGACATATTTTGATGTTTAATCAAACCCTCCATAATTTGCATGCCAACCTTCATAGTTGGATTAAGCGAGGTCATCGGGTCCTGAAAGATCATGCCTATATCCTTCCCACGGATCTTCTCCATTTCCTTATCTGTCTTCGGGACAAGATCTTCCCCATCAAAAAGTATTTGCCCATTTGTAATTTTTCCAGGTGGCATGGGAATCAATTTCATAATCGTTTGTGAGGTTACACTTTTCCCTGACCCTGATTCTCCAACAATTGCTAATGTTTCACCTTTATATAAATCAAAATTGACACCACGGACTGCTTTTACCTCGCCTGCATAGGTTTGAAAAGAGACTTCAAGATCCTTCACTTCCAATAATTTTTCCATTTACTCACTCCCTTACTTGCGCAACCTTGGGTCTAATGCGTCTCGCATCCCATCGCCTATGACGTTAAATGCAAAGATGGTAATACAGATTAAGGTCGCTGGGAAAAACAAACGCCATGGGTAATATTCAAAAGCCGGCAATCCTTCCGAAGCCATTGTTCCCCAGCTGGCAAGCGGAACCTGAACACCTAAGCCAAGATAACTTAAAAATGATTCAGTAAAGATGGCGTTTGGTATTGTTAACGTCATCGTCACTAAAATAGGTCCCATTGAATTCGGAATCAAATGCTTAAACATAATTCTCTTCACATCAGCACCTAACGTTTGAGCCGCAAGTACATATTCCTGGTATTTCAACTGCAGTACTTGTCCTCTAACAATTCGAGCCATATTAATCCAACCTGTAATCGTCATCGCAAGAATCATCGTGCCTATCCCTTGTTCAAGAATAACCATTAGTAAAATAACTAAAAGCAAATAAGGAACTCCATATAAAATATCTGCTACTCTCATCATAAATTCATCGACTTTTCCGCCCATATAACCAGAGATACCGCCCCATAAAACACCGATGATAAGATCAATAACAGCAGCAGCCAGTCCAATAAATAAAGAGATTCTTGCACCTTCCCAAGTTCTTGTAAACACATCTCTACCTAATTCATCTGTTCCAAACCAATGAACGCTTGACGGAGCTTTGTTTGCATTCGCAAGATCTGTTGTACGATAATCAAATTCATTCATCATTGGACCAAATATGGCCATTAATACTAATAAAATTAATAGAACAACCCCTACTAACGCTAATTTATTTTTCTTAAATCTAGTAGTGACATCCTTCCAAAAAGATAAGCTAGGTTTTGAAATTTTTTCGGCTTCATTCTCATTTAAGGTTGCAGGTGTAAACAGTTCCTTTGGAATATTCTGCATATGTTACTCTCCTTTCTTCGCCCCAGATAGCTTGATGCGAGGATCAATAAATCCGTATAATATATCGACAAGGAGAACAGAAACCAAGAGTAAGATACTGTAAAAAACAGTGACTCCCATAATCACCGTGTAATCACGGTTTGTAATACTCGTTACAAATTCATCCCCTAATCCTGGAATTCCAAAGATTTTTTCAATTACAAAACTACCTGTTAATATACCAGCGGTTAAAGGACCCATGTAAGAAACTACGGGGAGCATCGCATTACGTATCGTATGCTTCACTGTAATTGCACCTTGGGCAAGTCCTTTAGCACGAGCTGTTTTTATGTAGTCATTGCTTAAGACTTCAAGCATACTTGAACGCGTTAATCGTGCGATAAATGCCATCGGTGAGGATGCTAGCGCAATGGCAGGCAGTATGGTATGCATGAAAGATTCCCACCTAGCAACTGGAAATATGTCTAATTTGATAGCAAATATATATTGTAAAACCGTTGCTAAAATAAAACTCGGAACAGATATTCCAAATACTGCAATGATCATAGCGGAATAATCCTGCCATTTATTATGATAAAGGGCTGCAATCACACCTAATCCAACACCAAATGCAATAGCAATGAGGATAGCCTCAATCCCTAAGAACAAAGAGATCGGAAACCCATTATTGATGATCTCATTCACTGTCATTGCTTTATATTTGAAAGATGGACCAAAATCCCATCTCGCCACGTCATATAAATAGTTAAAATACTGTTTATATAATGGTTGATCTAAACCATAATGGGCATTCAGCGCCGCTTCAATTTCTGGCGGTACATCCTTCTCACTCGTAAAAGGACCACCTGGAGCCGCTTGCATTAAGAAAAATGTGGCGGTTACAATCATAATCAGAGAAAATAGCATGTAAATGAGTCTCTTCATGATATATTTTGCCACTTCGTACACCTCCCAATTAGAAAAAGCGCAAGGCGTCCCAATTCCAGCTAAAAGCAAGCACTTCCTGCACATAGTGCTCCGAACCCAAGCCGTACGGGTATGGGCGAAAAGCACAAGATGAACGCTGACAGAAGGCGAAATTCCTTCAGTAGCGATTGGCTTGTAACCTCAAGCGGATGGCGCCTAGAGCTAGACATGCAAATAAGTCAGCATTTTATGCTTTCTTAGCTTTTCAAAAAGTAAGGTATATAGGAAAACTATATACCTTACTTTTTTTATTTTATGATTGCCTATTTCAACTTACTCAAAATAGGCCCACTTAAATTGAACATTTCCCAAAGGAGAAATAGCCACTCCTTTTAAGTTTTCATTTTGTATCCAGTTATTAGTGTAAAAATAAATCGGTGCAATTGGCATCGCATCAATGACAATCTGCTCTGCATCCTTTAACAACCCAAGTCTTTTTTCGTTATCAGTTTCAACTGCAGCTTGAGCAAGTAAATTATTAAATGTTTCACTCGTCCAACCTGTATCATTATTTCCTTCTGGTACTGTAAAAATCTCAAGGAAGTTAACTGGGTCATTAAAGTCAGCTAACCAGCCTGTACGACCTATCTGGAAGTTTCCTTGGTCAATATTATCAAGGTATACATTCCACTCAGCATTACTAAGCGTTACTTCCACACCTAAAGTCTTTCTCCACATATCCTGAACGGCTTGTGCTATCTTTTGATGCCCTTCAGAAGTATTAAAGGATAAGGCAATCTCTGGGAGTTCCGAAACATCAGATAGTCCCATTTCATCTAATGCTTTTTGTAAAAATTCTTTTGCTGCCTCCTCATCATTATCCTTGAAATAACCCTTCTCATTTTCCTTCAAGATTGTCGGAGGCACTAATGCCATCGCTGGAACTTGTCCGCCCTGCGTAATATTATCTACAATCGCTTGACGGTTAATTGCGTATGCAAAGGCTTTGCGAAGATTTTCATTTTGGAAAGGTTCTTTTTTGGTATTAAACTTATACCAATACGTCCCTGCTATCACACTCTCTTTAAGCGTTCCTTCCTTTTGTAAGGTAGGAATAACATCAGTTGGCAATGAGGATGTCGGTGCACCAGCCCAATCCAACTCACCTTTTTTAAAACTTTGGTATTCTGTATTAGGATCATTAATCATATCCATTGTGATTTTTTCTAGTTTTACAGTATCGGCATCCCAATAATCTTTATTTTTTTCAAGCGTAATGGTTGCCGATTTATCAGTAATGACAAAAGGACCATTTGAAACATAGGATTCGTCTACACGATTTGCCCAATCTGGATTGTCTTTTACAATTTTACTGTTTACAGGTAAGTACGTATAGAAAGCAGTCAACTCTAAGAAATAAGCAGTTGGATTTACAAGTTTTACTTCAAGAGTTTTATCATCAATTGCTTTAATCCCGACGTTTTCCATTTTATCGATCGTAATGTCAGGGGTGTTGTATGCTTCTTTTGCCCCTTCTACGTAATTATAGATTTGTGATGCATAATCTGATTGATTTCCAGGGACTAGAACCCATTTCCATGCGTATTCAAAATCATGAGCAGTTACTGGATCACCATTTGACCATTTTGCATCGCGAATCGTGAAGGTATAAGTTTTTCCATCCTCCGATACATCAATTTTTTCCGCCATTGCTTCTTCAGGTTCTCCATTTTTATTGATGCGAGTTAAACCTTCAAAAGCATGGATAAGAACTACCCCAGAAGTGGCATCAGTTGCTAAGCCTGGGTGTAATGTTGGAGGTTCAGAACTAATATTGATTCTAAGCTCTTGTTTTGGAGCTTTCCCTTCTCCACCGCCTTTTTCTTCGTTTCCATTATCAAACGTTCCACAGGCCGAAAGTGCAAGAGCACAAATGAGCAGTAGGCATAATCCCCACGATAATTTTTTCAAATAGATAACCTCCTAAATATGTAGTTTCCATTTCTTGTATCATCAAGATATACGCTACTTATGTTGTTTCAAAATGTACTATCTTATGCGTATCAGCCTATTCTGATTTTCCCATTTATTTTTCACTTCCATACTTGCATTTCAATCAGAAAGAATTATAATAAAACTAATATAAGTACGTGTTCATATAGGTGGATAAAAAGGACCAAGAAGTTCGAGGAAGCGTAGTTTTGAATAGCAGACGTGAGCAACTGCTATAGCACACAGGAAGGTTTTTTGCTTTTCCAAGCAGATAACCAACCTAACGAGCTTTCACAGGATGTGATGAATTCGACGTTCGACACAAGATGTGTCGGTAGGTAGTTGAATTTCCATAACCAATGTGTCATTTTCACCATTTGAACATCCTCTATACATAGGATGCTATGAAAAAGAGTAGTACATATGAAATCCATTTTGCAGAGAGTCTGTGGGCGGTGTAAACAGATAATGGGACATATGGAATGGACTTTGGAGCTTCTTTGCTGAAAAGATGCAGTAGGCAAGGACGTATTCCTTACGTTACAAGGACTTGAGAGATTTTATTCTTATGTGATTATACGTATGGATAAAATAACTAGGGTGGCAACGCGGTAACCATTCGTCCCTAACATTTATTTGTTAGGGATGAATGGTTTTTTATTTTGTCTTAACTACTCAATACTTCAACAGAAGTTTAATTAAAAAGGAGAGAATCAAAATGCAAACGATATTTTCAGGTATTCAGCCAAGTGGATCCGTAACTTTAGGAAATTATATTGGTGCAATGAAACAATTCATTGAACTACAAAATGAGTACAATTGCTTCTACTGTATTGTTGATCAACACGCAATTACTGTACCCCAAGACGCAATCGAACTACGTAAAAATATTCGAAGTTTAGCAGCACTCTATCTGGCAATCGGTCTTGATCCAGAAAAAGCAACATTATTTATCCAATCTGAAGTTCCTGCCCACGCTCAAGCAGGCTGGATGTTACAATGTGTTTCATATATTGGAGAACTCGAAAGAATGACTCAATTTAAGGATAAATCGCAAGGGAAAGAAGCAGTAGTGGCAGGTTTATTAACATACCCACCACTTATGGCAGGCGATATTCTTTTATACAATGCTGACCTAGTACCAGTTGGTGAAGACCAAAAGCAACATATCGAATTAACACGTGATTTAGCTGAACGATTTAACAAAAAGTACCGTGAAATCTTCACGATTCCAGATGCAAGAATTCCAAAAGAAGGCGCAAGAATTATGTCTTTACAAGAACCAACAAAGAAAATGAGTAAATCTGACCCGAATCCTAAATCCTATATCGCGTTACTAGATGACCCAAAACAAATAGAGAAAAAAATTAAAAGCGCAGTAACTGATTCCGAGGGGATTGTAAAGTTTGATAAGGAAAATAAACCTGGAATATCAAATCTTATGACAATCTATTCTACGTTCAGCCACAAAACGTTGGAAGAGATTGAAGCAGAATACGAAGGAAAGGGTTATGGAGTATTTAAAGCAGATCTTGCAGAAATTGTACTCAATGAAATTCGTCCAATCCAGGAACGATATTATGAAATTCTTAACTCACCAAAATTAGATGAGATCTTAGATGCTGGTGCTGAAAAAGCGAATAAAGTTGCAAGCAAAACGATTAAAAAAATGGAAAGTGCAATGGGACTAGGAAGAAAGAGAAAATAATAAAATGAAAAACTGGCCTTATTACTAGTAGTAGAAGACTCTAGAATTTTCGCATACGTGTTCACAAATTCTTACGTATGTGTGTGGTTACAAAGTATCCAGCGGAAAGTTTTTTCTAGAATGAGCCTACGACTATGTTCCCAGACTGCCCGCTTAAATATAAGTGAAGCAATAAAAATTACAACTAAATCTAAAAAACAAGGGCTATCCTCAAAAGTCACTTTTCTATGACTTATCGGATAGCCCTTGTTTACTAAACTTTTGATTCATGTTCAATTTCCCAAAGCTTTTCAAAAAATGGTTGACCTTTAATTAGGTTTTCACAAAGTTGAACATGTTTGCTTGTCCAACCACTTCTCGTTTCTTCATAGAGGTTTTGCCAAATTTCATCAAACTGCATATCTTGAATTTCTTGGTATCTTGAAGGATTCCATTCCGTATACCAATATCTTATCTCTGCCACATTTTTAGTTGATGCTAATTGGTCTAACGCCATAAACAAGAGTTGTTTAAGTTGTCTCTCTTTTCGAGTCAGACCTGCCATTTCAACTGGTGAAGGAGATAAAATGTGGTGTTCCTTTTCCATGACCTCTTTACTGTCAAAAGAATAAGGAATTGCTTCTTGGCCATTCACCATCTCATAAACAAGCTGTTCCTGTCTAGGAATTAACCTACTCTTCCGAATTGGGATATTGTAACCGATTGTATCTACTGCAAGTATTCCTTGACCATCCGTTACAACAAAGCAATAATCTAGTTGAATTCGTTCATGGTTTTTGCGAACATACGCCTTTTGGTAAACATCCATTAGTAGTTGCTGTGGTAATTCCAATAAATCATTCTCAATGTAGTTAAACAAAGTCGACTCAATTTTTAGCAAAGGTACCTGGTCTAACAGTTCAACACTATCATCCTTGCGCCATTCATGGAAGTGGCAAACGTTGTAACCATTTTCTTCACCTTCAAACCAATTTACCCAAATATCATGAAGAAACAACATTTTCTACCCCTCACTTCAAAGCTGTTTTGTCAACAGTATAGGCAGAAGGAGAAAGTTTTATTCCAAAATATTCATGTATTGTTAGAAAATACTTTTATTTATTTATCAACACACCACTCTTCTAATCATTGCATAACAAAAGAAAAAAGCCAAGAATGGCATCTTGGCTTTTTATTCATTTACCTTTGGGTCTAACGCATCACGTAAACCGTCTCCAACAAAGTTAAAACATAGAACCGTTATCAAAATGAGAACACCTGGAAAAATTGGGTACCAAGGCGCTTGAATCATGATCGTTAAACTCTGTGCATCTTGAAGCATATTTCCCCAAGTAGGTGTTGGAGGATTTACACCAAGTCCTAAATAACTCAATGCCGCTTCTGTTAGGATAACTTGTCCAACTAATAAAGTTGCTGCAACAATAATTGGTCCCATTGCATTAGGTAAGATATGACTAAAAATAATCTTATACGACTTAGTTCCAATTGATTTTGAAGCTAATACAAACTCCCTTGAACGTAACGACAGGAATTCACCACGCACAAGACGTGCAGTCCCAGTCCAAGTCGTTAATGCAAAAACTAATACTAAATTCGTTACACTAGGCTTAAAAATTGTAACAACTGTAATTAGTAGAAAGAAACTAGGGATAGAAATAATCACGTCGACCAAGCGCATTAAAATGGCATCTATTATACCACCAAAATACCCAGCGATTGCCCCTACTGTTGTCCCGATAATAATTGCACCTAATACAGACGCTAGTGCAACAGTGAGTGACACCCTTCCTCCATATAATAGTCTTGTTAAAATATCACGTCCATACCGGTCAGTACCTAATAAGTACTCACTGCCAGGAGCTTTCAGTTTTTTAAGTAGATCAATATGGTCATATGCGTAAGGTGCAATAAGCGGTGCTGAATAGGAAGCAACAATAATCATCAGCAAGACAATTGCACCAACTACAGCAAGCTTATTTTTACGAAATTTCCTAAAAAATATTTTGGTTAACGTATCTGGTTTTTCCTTTAAGTTGGGGTTTAATTCAAGTTCATTTTGTGATGTATTTAGATTTAGCTGTGCCATCAGTTCCCCCCCTTAATACTCAATACGCGGATCAAAAATCGCGTATAAGATATCTGCAATTAAATTTCCAATAACAACAAACACTGCTGATAAAACCGTTAATGCCATTATTACTGGATAATCACGGTTAAATGCAGACTCGATAAATAATCTACCAAGTCCTGGCCAACTAAATACATTTTCAGTGATAGCTGCTCCGCCAATAAATGATGGAAGCATCAGTCCAAAGATTGTAATAATCGGGATCATTCCATTTCGAATTCCATGTTTGATTACTACCTTACCTTCTTTAAACCCTTTTGACCTAGCCGTACGGATATAATCCTGTTGCAGAACTTCAAGCATACTTGATCGTGTATATCTCGTTAGAGCTGCCATATCCGCCGTTGCTAATACAAATGCAGGTAAAATTAAATGATGCAATCGATCCCAAAGACTAAATGGTGCGTTCATTGTATGAGTACCACCTGTTGGAAACCATCCTAATTGTAGTGAAAAGATAATGATTAGAATGAGTCCAAACCAGAAATTCGGTGTTGCTACTCCTAAAAATGAAGTAACCGTGACCCCATAATCAAGTTTTGAATACGGTCGCATAGCAGAAAGGATTCCAAACGGTATCGCAATAATCATTGCTAGAATAGTAGAAACGAGCATCAACAGAACCGTATTTGGGAGTCGATTCAAAATCATCTCAGATACTGGTACACCTTGACGTAATAATGATGTTCCAAAATCCCCCTGTACCATGTTACCAACCCATCTTAAATATTGAATATGGACTGGATCATTGAGCCCGTATTTCTCTTCAAATTTTATTTTATTTTCAGGACTCATTGTTGGGTCCATAAGCATGGCTGTTGGTCCACCTGGAGCAGCTTGAATAATTGCAAAAGATATTATGGTAATTCCGAATAACAAGGGAATAGCCATCAACGTTCGTCGAATGATATATGAAACCATCATCTATTCTCCTTCTAATAGATTTTTATTTCAGTAGTAAATATTTTGTTGTAATTATAAAAAAGAGAAAGGATAAAGCTTGATAACAGTTTATAAGACTTACTTACATGGTAAGTAAGTCTTATAAACTGTGTTGCATATTGATTGCAAGAGGAATGCCACAAAGCCTACATTCCTCATTGCAACTATACTATCCCCAATTATTATTCAGCTTGCTTTAACCACCATTTGTTAATGTTATATAATTGGTTTTTCGCATGGAACTCATATCCTTCTAAGTTCGCAGGTAAAACACGGAACTCTTCTGGATAGTACAAGAATGTATATGGTTGATCTTCAGCAAGACCTGCTTGAATTTCACCAATCATTTCTGCACGTTTTTCACGATCTAGTTCTTGTAACTGAGCATCCATTAATTCATCTAACTCAGGATTTGAGTAAGCAATGAAGTTGTTTCCAGTTTCAATCCACTTAGAGTGGAAGATACCACTTGGGTCTGGATCTGTACCAAGACTCCATCCTAATACAATTGCATCAAAGTCCCAAACTCCTGGCTCAATTTTTGCAATTAAAGCACTGAATTCAACAATTTCTGGTTTAACTTCAATTCCAACTTCTTTTAATTGTTGTTGTAAAATTACAACAATATCTTCACGGATTTTGTTACCTTGGTTTGTTACAACGCTAAATGAAAACTTTTGACCATCTTTTTCACGAATACCGTCTGAACCAACAACCCATCCAGCTTCGTCTAACATTTGTTTTGCTTTTTCTACATCATATTCAAATTTTGGAACGTCTGGATTGTATGCCCAGCTTAATGGACTTTCTGGAACGTGCGCTACTTCTCCAAGTCCATTCATTACGTTTTCAACAATTGATTCACGATCGATTGCATGTGTAAGCGCTTGTCTTACCTTTTTATCTTTAAAGAACTCTAGACGTTCGTTACCTGCAAAGAATGTGTATGAAAGTGCCATTCCACTCTCAAGACGAATTCCTGCTTGGTCAGCAAAAGCTTCTACAGTCGGAACATCTTGTTGTGCAAGCCCTGCATAGTAATGAACATCACCATTTTGAATTTGTGCAAGCATTGCGTTTGCATCTGGAACTAGTTTATAAGTAACTGTGTCTAAATATGGGCGTCCATCCCAGTAATCTTCATTTGCTTCAACTTTAATGTATTCTCCATCTTTCCACTCAACAAATTTGAATGGACCAGAACCGATTGGGTTCTTTGTATTAAATTCATGCTCACCTAATTCAGCGATTGGAACCTCACCTAAGATATGCTTTGGTAAAATACCAAATCCTAGTCCAACAACTGGGAATTGTGCATCCTTTTTATTCAATTTAAAGACAACTGTGTAATCGTCTTGTTTTTCAACACTTTCTAATGATTCAAAGTAGTTTCCACGTGGGCCAGTATATTCCTCACTTAATGGAATGCTGTATGTAAATACAACATCATCAGCTGTTAAAGGAGTCCCATCATGGAACTTTGCATTTTCTGTAATTTTTACAGTAAATGTTAATCCATCATCAGACATATCCACTGACTCTGCTAAACCATTTTCAGTTACTGGATTAAATTCAAGGTCAGAGCCTACTAGGCTATCAAAGATCATATCTTCAATATCACTACTTGAAGCGTCTTGAGAATATAATGGGTTAAACATTGTTGGAGATCCAGTAGATCCAATGATTAAATCTCCACCTTGCTGTGGTTCATTGTTAGCTGGCTCTTCCGTTGCTGGTGGCTCTTCTTTTTCTTCAGGCTCATTGCTCGTTTCATTTCCGCCGCCAGAACACGCAGCTAAGAAAAGAGACATAGCTAGTGCCAACACTAAAAACATCATTAGTTTTTTACTTAACTTCATTTCTTCTCCCCCTCATTTTAGTAAATATTTTGACTTCTTCGGCTGAAGATTTCTTTTTTAGGTGTATCTCCCCCCTTCAAAGACTAATTTATTTGTACTGTCACTTAATATAGGTGACAAGCAACAAAGTGTTCTTGTTTTACTTCCTTAAATTCTGGCACTGCAGTTCGGCATATATCCGTAGCTGCAGGACAACGAGTATGAAACACGCACCCTTTTGGTGGGTTTGCTGGACTCGGTAACTCTCCTTTAAGTACAATTCTTTCTCTTGCCTGAACCCCTTTTTTCCTTGGAACAGGAATCGCAGAAAGAAGTGCTTGCGTATATGGATGTAGAGGATCTTCGAATAAATTCTTCTTTGGGGAAAGCTCCATTACTTTACCCAGATACATGACGGCAATTCGATCACTAATGTGCCGAACAACACTTAAGTCATGGGAAATAAAGATATATGTTAGTCCTAATTCTGCCTGTAAGTCTTGCATTATATTAATAATCTGAGCTTGAATCGATACATCAAGCGCTGAAACTGCTTCATCTGCGATAATCAGATCTGGATTCAGTGCTAGAGCACGTGCAATCCCAATTCTTTGCCTTTGTCCCCCTGAAAACTCATGTGGATATCTGTTAATAAATGATGGATTAAAACCTACCATTTCTAATAGTTCACTTAGTTTTTCTCGTCTTTCCTGCCGGTTATAAAGGTTATGTGTAATCATCGGTTCAGAAATGATAGCCCCTAGCGTTTTTCTAGGATTTATAGATGCATATGGATCCTGAAAAATCATTTGGATATCTTTTCGAACACTACGGCGCAGTTCCCCTTCGGACATTTTCGAAATATTTTTGCCTTTAAAGAGGATATCGCCTCCAGTTGGCTCATATAAACGAATGAGTGTACGACCTGCAGTTGATTTACCGCAACCTGATTCGCCCACAATTCCTAATGTCTCACCTTTATTCACATAAAATGAAACGTCGTCAACTGCTTTCACATGCCCAACCGTTCGTTGGAATATTCCAGCTTTTATGGGGAAGTGCTTTGTTAGATTCTTAACTTCTAGAATAGGTTGTGTTGTATTTATTACTGTATCCTGTAATCCTTTACCTTTTGGTGCAGTCATTGTACGTCCCCTTTCGTTTCGTGTAAAAAGCAGCGAACCTTACGTCCACTTTTACTCATCAACTGAGGCATTTCAGAAAAGCATCTGTCAAATGCTTGTGGACATCGTGGTGCAAATCGACACCCTTTCGGAAGATGCTCTGGAGAAGGTACATTCCCTTTAATTGACTGTAATCGATCTGATTCAAACTCAATTGATGGTATTGAACCCATTAGACCATCCGTATATGGATGTAATGGTTCATTAAATAAGTCATCAACATCTGCCTCTTCCACAACTTGACCACAATACATGACTACGACTCTATCAGCAACTTCAGAAACTACCCCTAAATCGTGTGTAATTATTAAGATAGATGTATCAAATTTACGACTAAGATCTCGCATTAAATCAAGGATTTGTGCTTGAATGGTCACGTCAAGTGCCGTTGTAGGCTCATCCGCAATGAGTAATTTAGGATTACAGCTCATTGCAATCGCTATCATTACCCTTTGACGCATACCACCTGAAAGACGATGTGGGTACTCGTTAATCAATTCAGCAGCTCTCGAAAACCCAACCAATTCTAACATTTCAATTGCTTTCTTAGTTGCTTCAGCTTTTGTCATCTTTTGGTGATACATAAGTACTTCAATAATTTGTTCACCAACTGATAGTACTGGATTTAATGATGTCATAGGCTCTTGGAAAATCATCGACACATCATTTCCACGGACCTTACACATTTCCGCTTCAGATAAATCAATAAGATTTTTTCCATCTAAGATGATTTCACCTTCTACAATTTTTCCAGCTGGACTTGGGACTAATTTCATAATCGAAAGGGAGGTGATACTTTTACCAGATCCTGACTCACCTACTATCGCTAAAGTTTCCCCTTTATTAATTTTTAAATCAACACCATCTACGGCAGGTATTACTGACTTTTTTTTGTAAAAATACGTTTTCAAATTTTTCACTTCTAATAACGCGGCCATAAAAATTGGTTCACCATCCTCATAGGAACTCGGAAAGAGTCCACTCAAAATTCAAAATATAATAATTACAGGGATTTATCAACCATTAATTCCTATTAATCTCTTTTTTTACCATATTAAAGCAATGAAGTGCTATGTACCTAAATTATCTGACAAAAGTGTCAACTAAATTTTATTACAGTAAGATTACAAATTCAAGTAAATTCGCAAAATTGCCTTAATATACTCTTAAACCTGAATAATTATTATTCTCTCAATCTAGTTAAAATTCTATTAAAACTATGTTGGAATTGCAAGATAATTTTCATAATTTTTATTATTATTTCTTTAAAATCTTGATTTAAACACATTTAGTTTTAAAATCGGTGTAAGATTACTTTTTAAAATCAAGTGTTTTTACTTTTTGAAAATAGTACTTTATTACATAAAAGCGTTGATTTATTGAATTTTTATAAATTAATAGGAGACCAAACTAAAAAATGATTGATAAACCTGAAGTTAAAGACTTACAATAAGTTCGAATCTATAAAAGGAAGTGTCGCTATTGATTATTAAAAACCGTGCCGTTCCACTAGAATTAGAATTATTAAGGTCGATTAATGGACGAATGCAAGTTTCTAAAAAAGTCGAAAATCAGATCTATTCGCTTGAAAAAGGTTATACAGGAGAAGTCATGTTTGACCAACACTTTGGAAACCTCTCCTTTAACTGCCTCATCATCAATGACCTACTACTTGAAACGAGTAATACCCTTTATCAAATCGACTCCCTCCTCATATCTCAACATAAAATTCATATCTTTGAAGTGAAAAATTTTGAAGGTGATTATTTACTCGAAGGTGATCGTTTACACACGCTCTCTGGTATGGAGATAAAAAATCCACTCATCCAACTCTCACGGAGTGTCTCTCTTTTCAGACAATTACTCCAACACCAACGCATGAATTTTACAGTCGAGGGCCATCTCGTGTTTATCAATCCCGACTTTTACCTCTACCATGCTTCTCCAGACCTCCCCATCATATTTCCAACTCAACTTGATCGCTTTATTAAACAATTAAATAATCAGCCATCGAAAGTAGTGGAGAAACATCATGAATTCGGAAAAAAACTTTTGGCGTTACATATTCCATTCTCCCCATATTCATTACTGCCAGAGTATAGTTATGATCGGATGAAGAAAGGAATTTTGTGTCCAAATTGCAGAGCATTTATGAAATGTCAGGGACAACATATTTTAATTTGTGAAGAATGTTATTTCATCGAAAAGATGGAATCAGCTATTTTAAGATGTGTAAAAGAGTTCTCGCTGTTATTCCCTGACAAGAAAATTACAACAAGTGCCATTTTTGAATGGTGTACGATTATCAAATCAAAAAATACAATTAGGAAAATCCTTCAAGCAAACTTTAAGTATATACGTTTTGGAAATTCCTCCTATTTTGAATACCTTTAGGGGGAGATTATTTTGTTAGTAGAAAATGGAGACTACATAGTGGCTGGTGTGTTGTCAGTTTCTGTTTATTAGGATGTTGGGATACTCTTGAATGCTGGAGGTATATCAGTTTCCACTTTTTAGGAGAATGGGGATACTCCAGAGCGACTGGAGTTATGCCAGTTTCCACTTTTTAGGAGAATGGAGATACTCCACAACAGATGGAGTTATGCCAGTTTCCACTTCTTAGGAGAGTGAGGTTACTCCACAACAAATGGAGTTGTGCCAGTTCCCACTTTTTAGGAGAATAGGGATACTCCACAACAGATGGAGTTATGCCAGTTTCCACTTCTTAGGAGAATGGGGATACTCCACAACAGATGGAGTTATGCCAGTTTCCACTTTTTAGGAGAGTGAGGTTACTCCACAACAGATGGAGTAATGACAGTTTCCACTTTTTAGGAGATCGAGGTTACTCCACAACAGATGGAGTTATGCCAGTTTCCACTTCTTAGGAGAGTGAGGTTACTCCACAACAAATGGAGTTATGCCAGTTTCCACTTCTTAGAAGAATGAGGTTACTCCACAACAGATGGAGTTATGCCAGTTTCCACTTCTTAGGAGAGTGAGGTTACTCCACAACAAATGGAGTTGTGCCAGTTCCCACTTTTTAGGAGAATAGGGATACTCCACAACAGATGGAGTTATGCCAGTTTCCACTTCTTAGGAGAATGGGGATACTCCACAACAGATGGAGTTATGCCAGTTTCCACTTTTTAGGAGAGTGAGGTTACTCCACAACAGATGGAGTAATGACAGTTTCCACTTTTTAGGAGATCGAGGTTACTCCAGAGCGACTGGAGTGATATCGTTTTCCGCTTTTTAGGAGAATGGGGATACTCCACAACAGATCGAGTAATCCAGTTTCCACTTCTTAGGAGAGTGAGGTTACTCCAGAGCGACTTGAGTGATATCGTTTTCCACTTTTTAGGAGAACAAAGACAATCCACAACAGATAGAGCTCTTCCCAGCTTCCACTTCTTAGTACTTCAGGGATACTCCACAAACTCTGGAGTCCCCCATTCATTCTTAACGTGAAGATCAGGATCCTATAGAAAATTCAATTTCTCATATATATTCCTTTACAAATTCTATTGAATCCTTTCCTAAGATTGCCCTCGTGGATAGATTAGTAGAGTTCAAATATTTTTTGACGAGATAATATCCTGCACAATACCCTGACATCTTCGGGTAAAATCCATTCCCATACAGAATATCTGAGTGCTTTTTTTCATTTCTTTTTAGATTCCGATTTGGAATAATTATTTGTTCGACTATTTTAAGAAGTCGTTCATCGGTATAATATGTTGTCCAGCTTGCTAAGGCTGATTCACCACAATACTCACGAACAGCATTTTCAGCCATTCCTTCTAATAGTACCGCGTCCAGTAATGTATAATTCCGCTCTGCTTTTTGATGTTTTTTTAGGCGACAAACATGATTGTACTCATGTGTCAGGACTGCTTTTATTTCTTCATTTGTATTATGATTTGAGAAAAACAGAAATAATTTGTCTCTAAATGCAAGTCCTGATTTTCCGTTAAACTCTCTTCTAATTTTCACATTGGTTTCATCAGCTGGAAAAATGAATATAGGAACTTGTGGGCCGCTCCATTCCTTTTGTAATGTTTCATACATTTCCCCTACTTTTTCCCAGATATTTTTCGGTAGTCTATCTAGCATATTTTCAGCGGTTGTTCGATACATCCCATGCATCTTCAAGTGTTGATAGATATTACGTTCAGATGCTTCCTTTGGAAAATAACTTGTAAGTTTTTTACAAAGGGTTATTGGACTTGTATTTGATTCCTTTAACCATTTATCAGTTCGAATTACCCCATCTCTACACATCCTTTCGCCAGACAATATATCGTATTCATGAACAAAGAAAAAGAGCCAGACCACATGGCCTGACTCTATGGATGTCAAAAAGTCTGATGAAAATGACACATCGAATTTCTGCGCTGGCTTGTTTCTTAGTTCCTCACGTATTACTGTATACGCATCAGTACTGGAAACTGCACCCCCTTGAACTTTCGACGCACAGGACATACTAGTGTCGACAAAACATGAGGACGTAGCTTTTTTGTCGACTTGGTCCTTTTCCTCCTCCAATTTGAACATTCACTATACTAATTATTGATATTTTTTAAATAGTATTGTTGCGTTATGTCCACCGAATCCAAGAGAGTTACTTAGTGCAACATTTACTTCTTGCTTTCTTGCTTCGTTTGGAACATAGTCTAAATCACATTCTGGATCTGGTGTTTCATAATTAATAGTTGGTGGGATAATACCTTCTTTGATTGCTAGCACTGAGAAGATTGCTTCCACACCACCAGCAGCTCCGAGCAAGTGACCTGTCATTGATTTTGTAGAGCTAACTGCTACATTATACGCATGTTCACCAAAAACTTCTTTGATAGCCGCTGTTTCAAACTTATCATTGTAATCTGTGCTAGTACCATGTGCATTAATATAATCAACATCGTTTGGTGTTAGGCCTGCATCTGCAATAGCTTGTTTCATTGCACGAGCTCCACCCTCACCGCCTGGTGCTGGAGCAGTAATGTGGTACGCATCTGCAGTTGCTCCATATCCTACGATTTCTGCGTAAATGTTGGCTCCACGTGCTAAAGCATGTTCTAGTTCTTCAAGAACAAGAACTCCTGCACCCTCACCCATTACAAATCCATCACGGTTTTTATCAAATGGACGGCTTGCTGTTTTTGGATCTGGGTTTAAAGATAATGCTCTTGCAGACACGAAACCAGAAAATGACATATTTGTTAGTGGTGCTTCTGTTCCACCAGTAATCATTACGTCAGCATCTCCACGTTGGATAACTTTAAACGCATCACCAATGGAGTTCGTTCCAGTTGCACATGCTGTAACCGTACACGTATTGATTCCTTTTGCTCCTAGAGCAATGGAAACTTGGCCAGCAGCCATGTCTGGAATCATCATTGGTACATAAAATGGACTTACACGACGGTACCCTTTTTCCAAGAAAATTTTATGCTGTTCTTCATGTGTTTCCATTCCACCTATACCAGAACCAAGCCAAACGCCAACTCGAGGTGCAATTTCGTCAGTGATCGTTAAATTCGCATCTTTAACAGCCATTAATGAAGCTGCTAACGCATATTGTGTGAAACGGTCCATTCGACGTGCTTCTCTCTTGTCCATAAAATCTTCAGGATTAAAGTCCTTTAATTCCGCTGCTACCTTTGCAGGTAATCCCTCGATTTGAACTCTTGTTAATGGTCCAATTCCAGAAACTCCGTTTACTGCATTTTCCCAAGTTGTTTTCGTATCGTTACCTAGCGGTGAAACTGTGCCTAATCCCGTTACTACTACACGTTTCTTTTCCATATTCCTATCACCTTCCAACATCATTCTACTAAATTTTATAAAAATCTTCTAAAAAAATACTTTCCTAGCGTCCCCATCTCATGCAGATGGCACCCCAAGTTAAGCCTCCACCAAATCCTACCATAACAATTACGTCATCATCCTTAATTCTTCCTGCTTCAATATCTTCAACAATTGAAATTGGAATGGATGCTGCAGAAGTATTTCCGTATTTATTCACAGTTTTAGACATTTTTTCAACTGGTAATTCGAGTCTTTCTCTAGATGCTTCCATGATTCGAATGTTTGCCTGGTGTGGAATTAAAAAGTCTACGTCTTCACGTTTTAAACCAGCTTTTTCAATCACATTCACACTGGATTCGCCCATTTGTCTTACTGCAAATTTAAAAACTTCACGACCATTCATGATGATGTGTTCGTCTTGGTATAGATGCTTAGCACCTGTACCGTCTGCTCCTAGTTCAAATGAAAGAATTCCTCTTCCTTCTGATACCTCACCAAGAACAACTGCTCCAGCTCCATCACCAAATAATACAGCTGTATTGCGGTCGCTCCAGTCAACGATTTTTGATAGTTTTTCTACACCTACTACTAATACATGCTTATAATCGCCGTTCTCAATAAATTGTTTCCCTGTAATAATACCATACATAAATCCTGCACAAGCTGCACTTATATCCATTGCCGCTGCATTCTTTGCTCCTAGACGCTCTTGGATCATACATGATACGGATGGAAATGGATGGTCAGGTGTTACAGTAGCTACTATGATTAAGTCTAATTCTTCTGGACTGATTCCTGAATCCTCAATTGCTTTACGTGCAGCTTCATACGCCATGTCTGATGTATCTGTATCATCATCGGCAATTCTGCGTTCTTCTATTCCAGTTCTTGTGCGAATCCATTCATCTGATGTATCCACGATTTTTTCAAGATCCTTGTTTGTTACCACTCTTTCGGGTACGAATCGATTGATTCCGATTATTCCTACACCCATACAAACATCTCCTTTTATTCTGCGTTCATGTTATTTTTTAGAATGTTCGGCTATATATTTCAGCACATTTTATTATCAATTATTATGACTTGGTACTAATTTTAATTCATTTTTTAATTGTTATCAACTCCTAAGACTTTATTTTTTATGCCGCAATTACGAACAGTAAGTCCTTCACCGATAAATTCAATAAAGTAAATAATGTTTAAACGCTGAAATTTTTACTGTTCCACACACATTTAGGAACAAAGTCAAAGAGGAACAAATGAGTAGACTATGCCAAACGAAATTGTTGTCTTTAAGTTACCCATCATTGATTGAATTTCACTCTTAGATTCCACTTTTGCCTAGTCTTTTACGAGATACAGGCCTATCTCATTTTCAGTGGTGATACATATGTATAAAGTAAAAATGTTCTATGAAATATCTAATTAAAGGTAGGTGTCATTAATGAGTGAAAACGAGGAATTTGATGTGAAGCAAGGGGAAAATCGTAAATCTTTAAGAGGCAGTAGGTTTGATCGCCTTATGTTTGGTCCAAGTGATGGAAGAGTGAATCATGACGTTCGCAAGGAAACGAATGTTGGTAATCAAGTTGATGGTGTTGATTACCATCAATTAATGGGTCAAATTAACGATATTATGACTTCAATTGATAATATTAAACCAGCCTTAAAAGAACTCTCCCCTCTTCTTGATTTTTTTCGAAAAAAATAAGAAAAAGCTATCTGTTAATCTGATAGCTTTTTCTTATTTAGAAGGGAGTTCTCCTGTTTCTTTATATTCTGAAATATATTGATTTAGTTCTTCAATAAAAGCCTTTTCTATCTTTGGACTGAACGTTCCCATTGATATAACATCTTCCTGGAAGTCAAAATAAAGGTTTCCAGATTCAAGTTCACCTTGATTAAATTTATTTGCAACCAATACATACAGTTTATCGACATGCTGTACCGTACTTGTGTATACCGTTTCCTTCCCAAGGTCAGATTGGTCTGATACATAGCCTATTGCATATAGACCATCTTCCTTAAGTCTCTCAATCACACTTACGTTGTATCCGTCCCCAGCAGGATATATGATGTCTACTCCTTCAGCAATCATATGCTCAGCAATTCTTAGTGCCTTTTCATCGTTATCCCAATTCTGGACGTATCCGATATCAACTTCAACATCGTCATTTTGAAATAATACTCCTTCATAGAACCCGTCAATTTCGGGTTGCCATTCAAAAGCAGCAATGATTCCGACTTTGTTTGTTTCCGTCATTTTCCCAGCAACCATACCCCCGAAAAAGCCCATAGCATGCCCTTCAAAGTTTAATGTGGTAACGTTTTCTTTTCTTGTGTTACCATTAAAAAAGATAAAATGGACATCAGGATATTCATCTGCAATCTCGTTAAAAATGATCGCATATTCGTTACCATGACCAAATATTAGATTAACACCTTTTTCAACAAATTCGTCGACTGCAGTACGTGTCGCAGCCTCAGTAGTGATTGCCTCCTTATAAAAGACATCCACCTCAAATTGGGATTTAATCTGCAATAACCCTTTATACCCTTTTGTGCCCCATACCTGATCATTAATTGTGGCAGGAATGAGTAAGCCCACCTTTTTCACACCCGTGTCCGTATCGGTTTGTCCACAAGATATGAGGAGGGTTGAAAGGAATATGAGAATCATCCACCTATACGGCTTTCGCATGAATACAGCTCCTTCGAAAACAAAACAAAGTCAACCAGTCTAATAAGTTATCTATATTTTATTGCACTTTTGCTGAATTTGAAAGCAAAATGAGTCATTTCGTATAAAAGTTTTGTGAAATCCATTCCTCATGATCATTTTTTTTTTGGATTCCTTCCTTTAATTCATGATTGGAAAAGTCTATAAATGTGAATAAAAAATCTATATTTTTCGTACGTATTTTTCGATGTTCAGACAAACTATCAGTAAAATTAATTTTTGAGTACCAGTTATGATCAAGTTCACTTTCCATATCGATTGTTACATCCCTATTCACACAATTGGCAGAAACAAGTATAAGCTTTGATTTTGCATCATTGCACGAGTTCATAACAGAATGAAACAATTCTTGGTTTCGCTTCGAGCTCACTGGGTCATACCATGGATAGATGACAGCATCGGTCTGCTCGAACATTTTCTGGTTGACCAATACCTTTGGGTATTCTACAAATTCAAAATAGGAATTTCGTCCAATCCGAAGCATTTTATCCTCACGGGGGCTATTTTCTTTTGGCGTTTCGTCCACTGCCAACACTTGGATTGATTCATCTATCATTTTACAGCAGAGCCCATATCCTACAAACGAGAAAGCATCAAATAATATGACCTTCTTCACCTGTAACATCCCCTATACTTTTTGATACAGTATCGTATGCAAATGGTCAATTAAAAAGTCCCTATTCTTTATAAGAACTAAGGACTTTTTATAACTCTCTTTCATTTTCTTTATAGAAGCTACCAATTGAGCGACTAAATGCATACGTATTTTCACTTATATGATAGCTTAACTTTACCATCTTATTGTCAGTCTGGTACTTCTTACTGTGTATTTCAGGAGTGTATGTCTTTTCATTTGTGTTATGCCATATCCTAATAGGGATATCTGGAAATGGTAAAAGTTGATTTTGTGGGATCAATTTGTGTATATTTGATTCAACTTCCCGATCCTCAAGTTGATATGCATGCGCTAGTTCTTTAATCAGTTTTTTATAAAAAAATTTACTTTTTCTTTCATTTTCAATATGTGCAGCTAAATCAATACATGGATTTAAGAAAGCCATTGAGCGTATTTCTCCTTGAAGCTTTTTACTTAACTGCATCGCGGTTAATGCACCCATTCCTTCTGCAAGTATATGAATGCGTTTGTTGAGAATTTCCCGTTTCATTACGATGTGATACAATTGTGTTGCTAATTTGACGGAAAGCTCATTCCCCCAATTCGCACCGTAAAGGTTGGAATAAAAAACGGTATATCCCTCATCTTTAAGATATTCAAGTATTTGAGACCTTGCATAGTTTTGAATCCAAAAGCTTGTATTCTCTTCTACAAAATTTGTCTTATCCCCAATAATTAATACTGCAAAGCCATTTGGACGTGTTGGCAAATGAAGAGCAGACCACTCCGTATCAAGCTTAAAAAAAACTTTATTTGGTACCATTGTCTCTTCTCCTACTCCTGATTTTCGTCCTTCGTTATTAGTGTATGTTCTATGTAAAAAGATGAAAGGGAGAAATGCCTAAATTGTCTTTTCTAAACGTTAACAATTGTGGTAAACTGATTACAGTATCGTTTAATGAGGTGAAGACATTGCGTTATTTTTGGACTTTTTTCTGGACATTCCTCTTAATCCAAATGGCAACATATGTTGTTGGATCAATGAATGTAGCTACATATTCTTTTCAGACAGCTTCAATCGTAGCAATCATTGTTACAGCCCTAATCGTTATCTTAGGATCTGTGATTCCAAATGAGCCTGTGAAAGAACCTAATCATTAATTAAAAAAAGACCCCAGAGGGTCTTTAGAGTGTAGACAAAGTCAAAATTGACTTTGTCTACACTCATTTTTATAGGAAGTAAGATTCACTTTCCCAGACTGTCTTGAAATCGCTTGTCAGACATGGGGCAGCCGATCGAAGACGCGAATAGAAGTTGCCTTCATGAGCGGACGAGTGAGGCTAGCAACGAAGTATCTGAGCGTTTGTCAACAGTCTGAGAATCCAGAGGGTCTTTTTTTATTGTCTACTTCGGTTCACTCCACTAAGCCTCGTACATGTACTTCTCTCAGAACTATCTAAAGCTAGTCGTATAAATACGAGCTGTTATCAGCCCTAGTTTATTTAAGGTTTTCTTTTATATGACCATTTGCGATTGTGATTTGAATTTTCTGGGAATGGGTCACCAGCACTTAACTTAACACTTTTAGGGTTTTTAACCATATCACCCTGCTCACCGATTTCAACATAAATCCCGTTATTCGGTGCTTTTTGTCCTGCACGAAATTCATGACTTTGTCCCATCATAATCCTCCTTTTAATAAGTACTACAAGAATACTATTCCCACTCCGCTGAAAAATCATGAAAAAAAGCCTCTGTCTCTTTGAGACGAGGCCCTAAGATTCTATTCAAGTATGGCTTTTAATATTGCCTTCTGAGCGTGCAGACGATTGCCAGCTTGTTCAAATACCACCGATTGTGGACCATCGATTACTTCAGAAGTCACTTCTTCACCACGATGGGCTGGTAAGCAGTGCATAAATGTATAATCTTCATTTGCGGCACTCACAAGCTCTGCATTAACCTGATATGGCATAAATGCTTGAAGTCGCTCTTGTTGCTCCTCTTCTTGACCCATACTTGCCCAAACATCTGTGTAAATAAAATCTGCGCCTTTCAGACCACCAACAGGGTCATGACTCACTTCAATGATAGCACTTGTCTCTTTAGCAATTTCTTGCGCTTTCTCAACAATGAAAGGTTTTGGAGCGTATCCATGTGGACATACTACCGTACAGTCTAATCCAACCTTTGCCGCTGCAATCATTAATGAATGGGCAACATTATTACCGTCCCCAACATAAACAAGTTTACTTCCTTTAAAGGATTTCTTCTGTTCATAAATAGTCAGTAAATCTGCTAAAGCCTGGCATGGATGAAAATCTTCCGTTAAGCCGTTAATGACAGGAATACTTGCAGATTTTGCAAGTTCTTCAATTTTTTCATGTTCAAATGTACGAATCATGATTGCATCTACATATTCAGATAAAACTCTCGCCGTATCGGCAATCGTTTCACCTCTACCTAACTGCATATCATTGCTATTAAGATAAATGGCGTTTCCACCAAGTTGCAACATTCCAGCTTCAAATGATACTCTCGTACGCGTTGAATGCTTTTCAAAAATCATCGCCAAGGTTTTTCCTTTTAAATAAGAGGTATCTTCACCATTTTTATGTTTTTGTTTTAGATCAATTGCTGAATCTAATAAATCCATAATTTCTTCGCTTGTTAAATCAATAAGGGTTAATAAATCTTTTCCTTTTAAAGATTTATCCTTAAGTACCGTACTCATTTGCTAATCACTTCTTTCTCTTTATTGAATGCACTTCTTCGTTCCTGAATCGACATGACTGAAAAATGCGAATCACGGAAAGCTTGTAAAAATGCGTGTAATGTCTCGATTTCTGTAAATACTTGAATTCTTTTTTGACTTGCCTCGATTTTATTTATTTTCGCAGTTTTTTCGTTGTTCAGACTTACAAAGGCTAATGCCTGATCACTTTTGCTCCATTCTGCAATATCATTAGATGCATACACCTTCAGATTTAATTCTTCGGCTAACTCCTTAATACCTGGAGGAATCACATCTGTATCGAAAACAATCTCATCTGCACCTTTTTTTGATAAGATATAACTGTGAAAAACTTTAGTTAATGCTTCATTGATCGTTTCTGCAATACTTATTCCTTCACCAGTTGATTTCATCTCTGGACCAACTGTAGGGTCTCCGAGTAGTTTATATGTTGAAAAGACGGGGTATTTTATGGTATAGAACGGTAAATCAGGTAATAGCCCCTTATGGGATGTAACCTCATGCAATGATTTCCCGAGTACAAGTTTTGAAGCTAGTTGTGCCAATGGAATACCTGTGATTTTACTAATAACAGGCACTGTTCGACTTGCACGAGGATTTACCTCAAGTACAAAAATTTGCCCGTCATTGAGTACGAATTGAATATTCATAATCCCTTTAAATTGCAGTTCATGAACGATCTTATAAGCGTAAGATGCAACGGTGTTCTTATCTTCTTCAGATAACGATACGGCTGGCATAATCGCATGACTGTCACCAGAATGAACCCCTGCTTTTTCGATATGTTCTGCAATTGTTGGAATTAATATCTCTTTCCCGTCTGAAATTAAATCAATTTCAACCTCTGTACCTGGCACATACGCATCAATTAGTAAAGGATATGTTTCATTTGGGATTTCCTTTGTTAAGGCCACTAACTCCTCTTCATCATGGACAATAATCATTCCCTTACCACCAATTACATAGGAAGGACGGATTAAGATCGGATATCCAATTTCAGAAGACTTCTCAACTAATTCATCACCATTATCAGCAATCTCACCTGGTATATGAGGAATATTCGTCTTCTCTAATAGTTGATAAAAACGGTCACGGTCCTCGAGCTGGTCAATTGTGTCATGTGTAATGCCAACAATTGTAATACCCTCTTCTTCTAATCCTTTTGCAAGATTTATCGCAGTTTGACCACCGAATTGAACCATTACTTGGTCAACCTTTTCTGCTTCGATTACATTTAACACGTGTTCAAGCGTTAATGGTTCAAAGTACAATTTATCAGCCGTTTCATAATCAGTGCTTACTGTTTCAGGATTATTATTGAGTAACAGTGTCTCGTACCCTTCCTCTTGTAATGAAAGTATTCCGTGTACAGAACTATAATCAAATTCAATTCCTTGACCAATACGTATCGGACCAGAACCTAGAATTAATACTTTTTGTTTTGCAGATCTTTTAGTTTCTGTTTCACCGAAATAGCTTGAATAATAGTAGGAGGATTGTGATTCAAATTCTCCCGCACATGTATCAACACATTTATAGCTTGGATTTACTCCCAGTTCTTTGCGCTTATTACGAACCGTTTTTTCTTCCTCATTAATTAGGTAGGCAATATACTGATCGGAGAATCCTTTTTCTTTTAACTCTTGCATGAAGGCAGCTGAGAATTCATTGATCGATGTTTGGCGAATCTTGTTCTCATAGTCAACCAGAGTTCCAAAAATGTGTAAAAAGAATACATCAATTTTCGAAATAGAGTGAATTTGCTCAACAGATATCCCCTGTCGCAAAAGCTCTAAAATAGCAAAGAAACGTTTTTCACTTCCCTGTTCGACTAATACTTGTAGATCCTTAACTGACAGACTTTCGATTTCAGGTAAGCGGAGGCTCTCATTATCCCCTTCTAATGAGTGAATGGCTTTTTGGAGGGCACTCTCAAGGTTTATATCAAGTGACATAACTTCACCTGTTGCTTTCATTTGTGTTCCAAGTACATTTGGTACATCCGTGAACTTATCAAATGGAAAGCGTGGAAATTTTACAACCACATAATCTAATGCTGGTTCTGAGCTCGCAAAAGTTTGACCTGTGATTGGGTTAATTAATTCATCCAATGTATAACCTACTGCAAGCTTTGCAGTTATTTTGGCGATTGGATAACCAGTAGCTTTTGAGGCTAATGCTGATGAACGACTTACACGCGGGTTTACTTCAATTAGATAATAATTCTTACTATGTGGATCTAATGCAAATTGAATATTACATCCACCAACAATACCTAATGCTGAGATAATCTTAACTGATGCAGTTTGCAGCATTTTGTACTCATCATCTGTTAGCGTTTGGGATGGAGCAACTACAATCGAATCCCCCGTATGTACACCAACAGGGTCAATGTTCTCCATATTACAAATCGTAATGCATGTTCCCTTATGGTCACGCATAACCTCATATTCGATTTCTTTATATCCAGCGATACTTTTCTCTATCAAACATTGAGTAATTGGGCTTTCGGACAAGCCATTTTTCGTAAGTTGAATGAATTGTTGCTCATCATACGCAATGCCTCCCCCTGTTCCCCCCAATGTGTAAGCTGGACGAATAATAACAGGAAATCCTACCTTTTCTACAAAGGTTAATGCTTCTTCCACAGTATTAACAATTTCACTATCTGGGACAGGCTCGTTTAATTCTTTCATTAAACTTCGAAATGCCTCACGGTCCTCTCCTTTTTTTATGGATTCTATCGATGTGCCAAGAACCTTCACATTGTACTTATCTAGGATCCCATGTTCACTTAAGCTAAAAGCTAAATTTAAGCCTGTTTGACCACCCAGTGTAGCAAGTAACCCATCTGGACGTTCTTTTTCAATGATTTTCTCGATGCTTTCAACTGTAAGTGGCTCAAAATACACAACATCGGCATTTACTTCATCGGTCATGATCGTTGCTGGATTGTTGTTTACTAATATGACCTTATAGCCTTCTTCACGGAGTGCTCTGCATCCTTGTGTACCAGAATAATCAAATTCTGCAGCCTGCCCAATGACAATAGGGCCTGAGCCAATTACTAAAATTGATTGAATTGAATGATCTTTAGGCATAAATTTTTTCTCCCCTAACCTTACTGTTTAAATTCTATAATTCTTTTGCGAATACTAAACTATCTTCTTAAATGAGTGCTCCTGCTAGTGCTGGTTGATTACTAATGACCGCCTTTTCTATCTTTTTATCTCGGATTCTTTTAACGACTGCACGAGTATCCACATGAGAAATCATTGGTACATTCCACTTTTGTAAATACTGTCGTAAAGAGTATTTCCCCTCATAGTGTGAATGGAAATCCTTTGTCTCATATAGGATGACGCCAGCTACTTGGGGTTTCATATTAAAATCTAGCTCGCTGAAACCACAATTTCCTATTAATGGATAAGTGAAAACAATGATTTGATTTTTTTTGGAAGGATCAGTTAATACATCCTGATAGCCAGTCATTCCTGTATAGAATTCGATTCCACCCTCAGCTGTTAACACTGAACAATCATCGATCATATTTCCAACAAAACTTTCACCATTTTCGAAATGTAGGTATCCCTTCATCGTTTCCACCTCGTATTTTTATTTAATGTTACGTATTTTTATACAAAGATACTCAAAAAAATTTGTCCCTCTTAAGACAGGCAGTTAGAACGGATTCTAACCACCAGTCAAATTTACTTTACATAAGTCCCGACAAGAGTTTCTTTAATAATGTTTACCGCTTCATCAATTTCTTCATAAGTAACAGTTAATGGTGGTAATAGTCGAATGACATGTGTTCCAGCAGGTAGAGTTAATAAACCATTCTCTCGAAGCGCAGTAATCGTTGCTGCCACTTCTTCTTTACAAACAATACCAAGAATTAATCCACTACCCCGAACTTCTGTTACAACATCTTGTTCTGCTAATGCTTTTGTTAGCTCAGCTTGTAAATATTCTCCCTTTTTTTCAACTTCCGCTAAAAACTCATCTTCAAAAATGATTGACAAAGTCGCTTTAGCAGCTGCTAATGAAATGGGATTTCCACCGAATGTAGAACCATGTGATCCAGGTCCAAATGATTCCTTTAACTTCTCCTTACCAAGCATTGCCCCAACTGGGAGACCACTTCCAAGTCCTTTTGCTAGTGTAATAATATCTGGTGAAAGATTAAATTGTTGGTAGGCAAATGCCTTCCCTGTTCGACCAATTCCTGTTTGCACTTCATCAATGATAAAGAGTGCACCATGCTGTGAACAGAGTTCTTCAATCTTTTTCAGAAACTTTTCCGTTCCTGGAACGACTCCGCCTTCTCCTTGAACAACTTCGACCATAACTGCTGCGACTGTGTCATCCATTTCACGCTCTAACGCATCACAATTATTGTATGGAAGATAAACAAATTCTTGCAAAAGTGGTCCGTAACCTGAGTGAATTTTTTCTTGCCCTGTTGCTGCCATTGTTGCAAAAGTTCTACCATGGAAGGATTGTTTAAACGTAATAATTTTTGATTTTTGTGTATGTTTACGAGCAAGTTTCAAAGCTGCTTCATTTGCTTCTGCACCACTGTTACAAAAGAAGACAGCATCAAGGTCAGAATATGAGACAAGTTTCTCAGCTACTTCTTGTTGAAGATCAGATTTAAATAAATTTGATACATGCCAATATTTTTTCAGTTGATCTTCTACAGCGCTAGTTACTGCTGGATGGCGATGACCGAGATTACAAACGGCAATTCCTGAAACAAAATCTACATATTTTTTTCCTGTATTATCTACAATGACCGCACCTTCTGCGGATTCAACTGTCAAATCCCATCTCGCATAGGTTGGAAATAGTGCGTCCATTATACCACCTCAAGTTCTTTTACGATTTTTGTTCCTTTTAATGTCCCATCTATCGATAATAAAGATCCTTTTCCATTTATGATGATGATTTCATTAAGTCCACCATCGTTTAGCGCGGAGAGTGCTGCTTTTACCTTTGGTATCATTCCACCATATATAGTCCCCTCTTCGATAAGACTTAGAACAGAATCTGTAGAAAGTGAAGGCAATACTTCACCATCTTTTTTAATTCCATCGACATCGGTAACAAATAATAAATGCTTTGCCTTTAAGGCAATCGCTACGCTAGCAGCTGCCGTATCCGCATTAATATTGTACTTTGTAAACTCTTCATCCATTCCAAGCGGAGAGATTACTGGAACATAATCTTG
Source organism: Bacillus nitroreducens (assembly GCF_964021195.1). Taxonomy (NCBI): domain Bacteria; kingdom Bacillati; phylum Bacillota; class Bacilli; order Caryophanales; family Bacillaceae; genus Bacillus; species Bacillus nitroreducens. The sequence continues at coordinate 503,551 of NZ_CAXHYI020000001.1, forward strand.
AGTTAGAAGGTTCTCTAGGAATGAAACATTGACCTGTTCGACTTCTCCCACGTACCCTAAGTTTTCAAGGTCAACTGGCTTTGCCTGTATTAGTTTTGCATCGCAGCCAGATAATCCGAGTGAGGGAATCCCAGCCTTTTCAAGCTCCATCACAACCTTTTTATTCACTTTACCAGACAATACCATCTCAACAACATCAAGTACTTCCTTTGTAGTCTTTCTTAACCCGTTTACAAATTCACTTTCGATGTTCAGTGAAGTTAAAGTATGACCAATCTCTGGTCCACCACCATGAACAACTACTACTTTATATCCGCTCTCTTTTAATTCTTTTATGCTATTAAAAAATGCCTCTGACAGCTCAGAAAGGATACTGCCTCCACATTTTATAACAATCGTCTCCATTTTAAGTCTCCTTACGTACGGTAGCTTGCATTGATTTTGACATAATCATAGGTTAAGTCACAGCCCCATGCTGTTCCAATGCCAGTTCCTAAATTTAGGTTAACGTGAATGACGATATCCTTTCCTTCAAGATACTGTTTTGCAAGCTCTTCTGAGAATGCCAATGGTTGGCTTTTATTTAACATTTGAATTGAACCAATGGAAATATCCACTTTATTAGGGTCTACGGTTGCTGCGCTATGTCCGATTGCACCAATAATTCTTCCCCAGTTCGCATCAGAACCGTAAATGGCTGTTTTCACAAGATTAGAACCAACAATTTTTTTAGCGATAATACGTGCATCTACATCTGATAACGCACCTGTTACATTTACTTCTACTAATTTTGTAGCTCCTTCACCATCTCTTGCAATTTGTTTTGCAAGATCCTCGAATGTTGATTGAAGAGCCAAGACAAAACTCTCCCATTCAGGATGTTCTGGTGTAAGTTTACTATTTTCCGCCATACCGCTTGCCATTACTAATACCATATCATTTGTAGAAGTTTCACCATCCACCGTGATTTGGTTAAATGTTACATCCGTTACAGCTTTCATAGCAGATTGAAGGGAATGTGAATCAATATTTGCATCTGTGGTGACAAACCCAAGCATCGTTGCCATATTTGGATGAATCATCCCAGATCCTTTAGCCGCTCCACCAATTGTAATCGTTTTTCCATCGATTGTTGTTTGATAGCATGCTTTTTTCATAACTAAATCTGTTGTTAAAATGGCTGTTTGGAAGTCTTCAGCTGCTTCAGCTGTATTGGCAGGATTTAATTGTTTAATACCTGCTTTAATTTTATCCATTTGCAATAGTTCACCGATTACCCCTGTTGAAGCCACTGCCACTAAATGTTCTTCAATCCCAAAGTGAGATGCTGATTCAGCTCTCATTTCATAGGCATCCAATAATCCTTGTTCACCTGTACATGCATTCGCACATGCACTATTAATTACGACAGCTTGAAGTTTATTTTCTACAGCTATACTTTCTTTTGTCACTTTTAGGGGAGGCGCTTGAAAATGACTTTGCGTATAAACGGCTGCACAGCTAGCCGGTACATCGCACACAATTGCTCCCAAATCCTTCTTTGTATAACGTAATCCAGCATGAATTCCCGCTGACTTAAATCCTTTTGGAGTCACAACGGATCCGTCATCTATTTTTAATACTTGAATTTCCTTCGTATCTATCATGCAAAGTCACTCCTTTTCTAATCAAATGCGCTTTGGCTAATTTACGCCCAGGTTTGTCAGGTCCCCAAAAACAATAGGTGAGTCACATAACTTGCTACCCAGACGTGATAAACGCTCTAAGTACTTGTTCAGTCAGGGTTATCCTTTAAGTTAATAGCCTATGGGAATAACGGTACATAGTGTAATCCCGTATTTTCTTCTAGACCAAACATAATATTTGCATTTTGAATGGCTTGCCCTGCAGCACCTTTGACCAAGTTGTCGATAACGGAAACAACAGTAATTCGTTTCGTTCTCTCATCAAATGCAAGGCCAATATCACAATAATTCGTTCCATATACCTCTTTTGTGGCAGGGAAGGTTCCTTTTTCTCGAATTCTCACAAACGGAGAATCCTGATAACTTTCCTTATATAATTCATGAAGTTGATCCAATGTAAGTGAGTCTACTGCACTATTAATATACATCGTTGACATGATTCCTCTTGTCATAGGCACCAGATGTGTACTAAATGTAACATATGGCACTGATTCATCCCAGCCTTGAATGACTTGTTCAATCTCGGGAATATGTTGATGCTGATTGACTTTATAGATTGAAAAATTATCATTACTTTCAGCAAAATGAGTTGTTCTTGAAGGGCTTTTACCAGCCCCCGAAATACCAGATTTTGCATCTATTACAATTGATTTTTCATCAATTAATTTATTCTTTATTAAAGGTGCTAACCCAAGTAGAGTTGCAGTTGGGTAACAACCTGGATTAGATATGAAGCTACTATTCTTAATTTCTTCCTTATTCCATTCAGCTAAGCCATATGTAGCTTTGTTTAATTCGTCCTGTAAAGCAGCTGGCTTTTTATACCATTGTTCATATAAAATTGGATTCTTTAAACGATAATCTCCAGAGAGATCAATGATCTTCACATCTTCTTTTAATAATTCAGGTACAATCGTAGTGGAAACTCCTGATGGTGTTGAGAGAAAAACAACGTCCACTTCGTTTGCTATCTTTGGAATATCTATTTCTTCTAATGAATGTTTTACTAGATTTGTAACATGGGGGTAGACCTCTGAAAGCCTCATCCTTGTCTGTGACGAAGTGTGAATTGAGTGCACGTCTATTGTTGGATGATTTGTTAATAATCTCAGTAACTCAATTCCGCCATAGCCAGTAACCCCTATAATTGCCGCTTTCAATTTATCCACCTCATTGTTTTCGTAAATATTGAAATAATAAGTATCATTATAAGTCCGTATAAAAATAAAAGCAATTGTATTTTTATAAATTTTTCTGTTTTTTTATGCAAAATCCAAAAGAGAATCTCAAAAATCGTATCTTCCACCACTTTCAGCCACATGCTGTGGCAATCTTCAATGAAATTTCGACGCGAAAATACGTTTCATTTTCTTTGGTTATGTAAAACACTTCAAGCTTTCCAAATCCTGCACTAGTCTTATTGCCTGACAAGGAAAAGATAACAGACAAAAGGTGTGTACTTTCCCCACCTTGTAAAAAAAACCGGCTTGATCTTAGATAGACTCTCTGGAATGATGTAAAAAAACCACCAGAAAGTGGTTGAGTTCAAATTAACCCCCACTTACTGGTGGAATTAATGCTACTGTATCTCCTGCTTTGACAAGGTCCTCATCAACTGCATATTCCTCGTTAATAGCAAACATAATCTGTTCAAGGTTATTTATATCATGTTCATTAATAAGAGTTTGTTTCAGTTTTGAGATGGTTATTTCATCTACATGTAGAGTGATACTGTCTGTCCCCGCCATTTCCTGTAAATGGGCAAAAAATAAAACCTTAATCATTACAAATCCTCCTCTTCAGGTCGACCTGTTGGATAATGTTTCGTTTCTAATTGATCCCCAATCCACATTTCGCCGTCTTCCCAATGCTCTTTTTTCCAAATAGGGACGATTTGCTTTATCCTTTCAATGGCATACTCGTTGGCCGCATAGGAATCCTTGCGATGTGGTGTGGAGACTGCGATGACAACAGCTGCTTCTGATATATCCAACTCGCCAATCCTATGGGTAATCGCAGTCTTTGCTTCAGGCCATTTCTCTGAAATTTCTGCACCAATTTGTGCAAGTTTTTTTTCTGCCATTGGGATATATGCATCATATTTTAAATAAAGGGTTCGTTTCCCTCTGGTGAATTCGCGCACTGTACCGACAAATGTTGTTACAGCTCCTGCCTCACGTCTTATAACCTTCTTCATAACTTCTTCAACATTAATCGGTTCCTTTGTTATCCGAAATAAACGATTATTATTCATTATCTACCTCACTATTAAAAATCCAGTGTAAATATTTTTCTTCCTCGTTTATATGAAAAACTCGGAAGTTAGTTTGAATTGGAATCCAGGATATCACTGCCATGATATTTGTTAATGTATTTAGCAACTCGATATCATTTTCATTTTTAATTAGAACAATCTTTGGGTAATCTGCTGTTTTAAAGCCTTCAATTAAAATCATATCATTTTCAAAAAAAGCGTAAAGCTGGATTAGCTTCTCTAGCGTCCATCCTGTGGTCTTTGCTTCAAGCTGGAGACTTCCTCCACCTTCGACGATCGTAGCAGATGCACCAGCCTTAAAATGACGAGCAGAATCTTTTTCTTGATGAAGGTTTTCTAAACTTTTTTGATGTCCATGATGTTTAATCGTAGCAATTTTTATCCCTTGTTCGGTTCCTTTTTTTACAATTTTTTCAACTAAAGTTGTTTTCCCACTATTTTGATACCCAACAATTTGAAGAAGCGGAAACCTTATTTCCAAGGCCACATACTTCCTTCCTGGTCATCTAGATATAAAACATCTACTTCGTCCCCTTTTCCAAATCCACGTGTTCCTCCAGGTAAAACCATGAATGCATTAGCCCCAGCCAGCGAGGTAACAACATTTGATTTATCAAGACCACTTGGTGTAACGACAATATTGCCTTCAGAAAAACTGATTTTACTTCTAACAAATCTTGTAAATGGATTTGGTTTTGGAAAATCAGCATCTAGTATTGCTTTCATTTTTAATAAATATGGATTTTTCGAGAAAAATCTTGTCCTGACTACGGGTCTAACAAATAACTCGAACCCAACATAACAAGCTGAAGGATTTCCTGATAATCCAAACATCAACTTGCCATTTAACTGTGCAACGGTCGTCACACTACCAGGTCTCATCGCAATTTTATTAAATAAAACGCTCGCATCTAATTTTTCATAAATCGCTGGAAGATAATCAAAATCCCCAACCGATACTCCACCTGTCGTAATTAACATATCTACTTCATCTAAAGTTTTCTCAATGGCTTCGTAGCAAAGTTCAAATTCATCAGGTAATTTTCCGAAATATTTTGGCTCCGCCCCTACCCTTTCAATTTGTGCACTTATCATATAAGCATTACTGTTACGAATTTTCCCAGGCACAAGTTTTTCATTGACATCAAGTAACTCTGAACCAGTAGCCCAAATCCCAATGACTGGTTTTTTGGCAACTTTTACTTCATGGTAACCAAATGTTGCTAAAAGAGCTTTTACACCTGGGTTGATGAATGTTCCTTTTTCAACTAAAATGGTACCTTTTTTTGTATCTTCTCCTTGAAACGAAACATTGTCTCCTGGTTGAAATGCTCTTTTTATGGACATATACTTTTTACCATCACGCTCATATTCATTCGTTAATTCAAGCATGACAACTGCATCACATTCTACAGGCATTTGCGCACCAGTCATGATTCGAACTGCTTGAAAAGCACCTACCTTCTTCGTTGTAACAGACCCCGCTCCGATTTCATCAATTACCTCAAATTCAACAGGATTGTCCTGCCCTCCATTTGTTGAATCGATTGCTCGAATAGCAAACCCATCATATGGGGATCGATCAAAATGAGGAACATCATGATCGGCCACTAAGTCTTCCGCTAAATATCGGCCATAGCAATTTTCAATTGGCACGACTTCACTCTTAGCTTCACCTGCATATTCCATGACTCGTGATACTGCTTCTGGAACTGGTATTGGTGTTCGTCTTTCAATCATCTATTTCACTCACTTTTAATTTTTTTCAAAAAGTCTGGTGAACAGGGACACATCGAATTTCAAAATTAATTAGCTTCACGAGAGTTTTTCGTATGAACTCCAACAATCTAGCCCTCGGAGTTCATTCGACTAAAAAATACTTGGTCCTATTCATCCTTCTTTTTGCTAGTTTACTTTTACTCTTTTTTCCTATTGTAGTATATTTAATCAAAAACCACTACTTTCTTGCAGTGATTTCATTAAGTTGAATCATTCCTTCTTCAAGTTTATCATCCACAACTTTTGCGTCATTGATATGCCTAACAATTAAATCATTCGCACTATCAAATATATGTTTTGTATGGGAAATTTCGTGCATGACATCCTGTGAATACCTCTTTTGCTCATCAATGGTATCAAGAACAAAATGTACTTCCTTCTGTACAGCTTCAACAATCGTCATAATAGAATTAATTTTTTCCGTCGTAGATGTACTTACCTCCACTCCTGATTGAACAAGGATTGTACTATTTGTAGTAGATTGTAAGGATCCGTCAATCTCTTTTTGAATCGTTTTCGTGAGTGAACTAATATGATCCGTGCTAGATGCTGTACTCTCAGCTAATTTTCTTACTTCTGCAGCAACTACTGAAAATCCTTTTCCCTGCTCACCGGCCCTAGCTGCTTCAATAGAAGCATTTAGTGCCAGTAAATTGGTTTGGTCCGCAATTTCTTTAATAACCTGGACAATGTTTTCAATTTCCTTAGAACGGCTATTAAGATGGTTCATTTTTTCAGATGTATCATTTAATTGACTACCGAGTTGTTTCATAATGGATTCAACTTCTAACACTTGGCGTTTTCCATCTTTTGCTTTTTCAACCATATCCTCTGCTTCTGAAAGTAATGCTTTACCATTTTTATATAATTTTGTAGAGTTGTTAAAAGATAACTGACTTAACTCTTCAACCCTGTCAAACTTTGATTTTAATTTGGCAACCAAATCACCTAGAACATGATGTTGACCATTAACATGCTCATGTTGTTCGATTGTTGCTACAAGTTCCTCGTAAAAGTTTTTAAAAAACACCGTTGTAGTTTCTCTCTGTTGTTCTCTTTCCGCTATTAATTCTTTTATTTCTGTTTTTAGTCGTTCATTTTCTTTCACTAGACTGTTCATATATTGTCTACGAACAAACATTGATGACATCTCCTTGCAACAATCAATATTTGGCTTTATCGTACCAAACAAGAGCCATTTAAACCTGTGATATTCATCACAAACTCCTATATTTCTACATGTTTTCTTTCGAGTGTGATACGCATCACCTCATACATCCTATTAAAACGCTATGCTAATGGTAATGAAAAATTTAGGAGGTCATAAAATGGTACAAACTTTTACTGAACAACATATTATCGGAGAAATTGTAACAGAGTTTCCGAAGGCTGGAGACTTATTCAAGAAGCTTCGAATTGACTTTTGCTGTGGTGGTAATCGCCCACTAATAGATGCTATTGAAGAAAGAAATCTTTCAAAAGATGACGTTTTGACAAAATTAAACACTCTTTATCAAGAAACGAAAGAATTAAATGAGAGAACAGTGGATTGGAAAGCTGCAAGTTATTCTGAATTAATTGACCATATTATCAATAAACACCATCGTTATTTAAATGAAGAACTTCCACAACTCAGCCCATATGTAACAAAAGTATTACGAGTACATGGAGGTAATCACCCACATCTAGCGAAAGTTCATTCATTATTTAATCAGTTAAAGGTGGAACTTGAGCAGCATACAATTAAAGAGGAAGCAGACTCATTCCCTCTAATTCTTAAATTTGAAAATGAACCTACTCCAGAAAATCATGAACTCGTGAAAAAACATGTAGAAGATCTAGAAGATGATCATGACGAAGCTGGAAGATTAATTAAAGAAATACGTGATATCACAAATGATTTCCAACCACCAGTTGGAGCTTGTGGCACATACCGTCTAGTCTATCAGCGGCTTGAAGCGCTTGAATCAGATTTATTTGAGCATATACATCTAGAAAATAATATTCTGTTCCCAAGAGCAGCAGCTGGAAACTAAGAAGAGACTTATACAGATATCAATTCCAGAGAAGTATATGCAGGTCTTGTACTTTTAACCTTTGTAGGCCTTGTAGTAGCGATAAACTCAAGACGCACGATTACAGTAGTTGAGCATTTTCAATCAGATTGATCACAAAAAAAATGAGCTGATACTAACGGAGGCAGCTGAAAAACTTACGTTTTTTATAGGTGATTAAATTGATAAATCAAAAAAGACGACTAAAATTCATTTTTTGAATTAAAAGTCGTCTTTTTTATGCATATGATACCATTTCACCCTGGGTTATTACCCTAATAGTTTTAAAATCCGCTTTATATTTACCGTAAATATCGCCATGGCACCTTGTAATTCCATGCCAATTAGACCCGAGGATTTCGCTACATCATACCCGTGTCTGTGTTTTAATTCGCTATTTTTAGCTTCTATTTTATAACGCTCTTTGTACTTAGAACGCTCGACAATATCAACATCAGACAAGTCATGGATAGTCTTTAGCAATAAATATTTGAACATGCGAATAGGGTCGACAGCATTTCAACCGTTATCACGACAGTAATTTTCCTTAAGCTCTTCATATACGAAAGAGAAGTCCACAAGTTCATTAATTTTCCGTAGCATAGTTAGACGGTGGGCGCTTTGCGACTTCGGATTTAAATGATTTGTATCGTCGTGTTATCAACCGTAACAATCGTTTAATTGTTGTTTTTGAATCATTGAACCCACCCACATAGAATTGATACAACCATTATACAATGAAAAAAGGTATTATTTTCTCAAATTCAGAGAAAATAATACCTTTTTAACTAATGTTGATTGGAGCGGAAGGCACGAGACTCCTGCGGGAAAAGCGTGGCCAGGGGAGACCCCGCAGGAGCACAGCGACGAGGAGGCTCCCGGACCGCCCGCGGAAAGCGAGTGGCTGCAGCGGAAATCAACACCAATTTTAGAAAGGGACTTTTTCAGTGCCCTCTACTATCGTCAGCTCATTTTTCACGTTATCCTATCATTAAGGGCATTAGACGTTACATTCATCTTCTGCCTATTATTGTTGTTATTACCGCTAAATAATGCTTTTCCCACAAAAACCCTTCCTATAAATACAATACATATAACTATCCCTAAGATAAATAAAGCTTTTCCAAGCTGTTGCTGTTCCGATACTAAATAATTATTACATAGTCTTGCTGGTGACACTATATAGAGCCAACTCATTACAAAAATCTTAGAAATGAGATTCGTCCAAATAAAAGATTTGCTAATCGAACCAAGCAGATTCCAACTATAGTACAATGGTACCCCTACAACAAAAGATAGACTTAGATATTTGGCCATTTCCATATAGGGGTCATTCAACGCTGCATCCATCGCCCGAGGTAGCATCCAGAAAATGGATACACATAAAACAATAATAATCCCTGCTATACCATTTTCATTATAATAAGTAAAAAAGCTTCTCCATCTTTTTGGGAATCCTTTAGCTAGAAAATATCCACTAGCTACTAATATTGGGTATTGAATAAACATTGTGCCTACCATGCTTTCTTCTAACCATAACCTTATATAGGGGATGGAAACAATCAGAAGTAAAAGTAGCGCTACAAATATATCACGATAACGGTACATAACTTCACCCCTAGAAAAGAAAGGTATCTAAAAAATCCACAACAGTTTGTGGCGTTTGGTAGTCAAAAATATTGGTTAGTTTTCCTTCTGGGTTAATTAAATAAAAAGCAGAATTATGCTCATAACCACCATATTCATTCGGTATCACAATAACTTTTAGTGCCTCTAACACATTCTGTAATTCTTGTTCATCTTGAATAGTCGCCATTTTCCACCGATCGCCATCCGCTCCGAAATGTTCTGAATAGGCTTGTAAGACTGTTGGAGAATCATTTTTAGGATCAAAGCTTATACTTACTAAAACAACATCTGTCCCAAGTACATCCTCTGGGATATTTTCATAGATTTCTGCAAAATTTCTTTCTAATACAGGACAAACATCTCCACAGGTTGTATACATAAATGTAAAGAGCGCATATTTCCCCTCTAAATCTTGTAAACTGAAGGTGTTTTCCCATGAATCAATTAATGTAGCAGAAGGGAGCTTCGGCTGCTCCCTTTCTAGGTCAATAATTCTTGCCTTCTCTGCTGTAAAAGCACGTAATCCATCCGTACCTAGCCAAAGCAATGAAATACTTACAACTAATGCAAATAGGATACCGACACCTTTACGCAACATGGTGATCTGATCCTATCTTATCTTGGTACTTAAAGTCCATTGATCTTGAATAGTTCCAAAAACGGATGATAAATGTCAAGACAGCTAGAACGATAAAAATACCAAAGATTGCCCCCATACGGTCATATGAAACCCACTCTTGGAAGTGTTCGGCCCATCTTCTTGGTGCTCCTACTTTTCCTGAATATAGGAATGATCCACATAATCCTATGAAGAACATGATGTATACCCAAAAACTAATCGGATCAACTGATGATTCTTTCTCTTTTCCATTCACTTTAATTAAGTAATACATAAACCCAAATAACATTGCTGTTGCTCCTAATCCCATATACATATGGAAATGTCCTGGAACCCATTTTGTATTATGCATTACATGATTAACGACGATCGTTGCATCAATAATGGCTGGAACAACACCTATTACCCACCCAAACATAGATAGAAACATAAAAGATGAGGCAATGTCCCACTTAATTCCAGAACGATATACAATCATTAGTGCTCCATATGCTGTGACAACTAGTACTGGTAATCCATTTGCATATGATAACACCTGTCCAATTATGATCATCCATTTTGGCATGGCAAAGTCCATTAATAAATGATGGGTATAGATTGTAATCGTAAACAAAGTTGAACAGTTCCAGGCAATCAAGAATGGTCGATTGGCTTTCCATGGACGATTTGTATATGTTGCTAAGATTTCATAAACCGCTATAACACCCATATAAATAATTGAGTTAGCAAAAATGTGACCAAACGCGTATGTTAGGTTCTTGGCAAGCATTGGATCAATCATGATTGATGGTATAAACAGATTAATAAGGTTCATAATGAGAACCGTTGCTCCTGCAATTAATGCAGTAGTATTTACAATCGCAACCATTGTACTCGCCACGACCGCCGCTGGAGGACCATAACCTTTTTCCTTACCAAATACAATTGACCAGCCCAAGCCTCCACCTAAACTTCCATATTGTTTAATAATTCCTCGAGCTACATCCAAATTTAGTAATAAAAATCCTATTCCGAGTATGAGCATACCACCTAAATACAGGGCTGCTCCAGTCATTGACCAGCCACCAGCAGAAATGGCAGGTAGGGGGTATAAGAAGGTCCATGCTCCTGCAAAATCAAATACAAAGATACCTACTAATACCATTACGACTCCGATAATGAAGGTGATAAGATTAGTTATTAGAATTATTTTGCTTAATTGAACATATTTACTAAGGAAATACCACATAACAGCAACAGCAGATAATGCAGCCGCACCAATCATACCTGTTCCGTGGACAGTCATGATTTCATAAAAGAAGCCAGGGTCTATATCCATCATTTTTCCTTGTGCAAGAAGCATCAAAACCCCAAATACCATCATGAATAAAATAATTAGACTACCTGTTAATAAATACATAGCTATTGTTTTATTTTTTGAGGTATTTGACCCCCGAATAGTAGTAGACATGTTACCTCCTCCTTCTTAATTTGTAACAACTATTTCACCAATCATGAGATGGTGAGCAATTCCACAGTATTCCATACATAAAATTTGATACGTGCCAGGCTCCGTGAACGTATAAAAAACAGTGTTTGTATATTCTGGCATCGCCTGAGTTTGTGCAACTAAGTTCATATCTTTGTCATAGATACCAAAGCCATGGTTTACATCTGAACTTGTAATGTCAAATTCGATTGGTTCACCAACTTTGAATTCAGTCTGACTCATATTCCAGCCAAATTGGAACGCTTCCACATCAACGATGACAGGATTTTCACCTTGCCCATAGACTGGCCTTTCAAAAGGAAGATCTTGAAGTGTACAGTATGTTGCAGTCCCAAAAACAACTAGTAAAATAATGAAATACAACGTTCTAAAGCGGTACCATTTTTTTTGAATGCCGTCATACTCTTTTCGTTTAGTTGTCTTTAATACGACGGTAATAAAAATGACGGTGATTAACGTCATTAAAATAATGGAAAGATACCAAGCTGCTGTTTGGTACAAAAGAACCCCCTCCTCATTTTTCTTTTCAGCAAAATTGTCACATATTGACTGTACATAATCTGTTAAGTTTGTCACAAAATGGTTTAAAACCAAAAAAAGACACATTCTTGTCAAGAATGCATCTTTCTTAAACTTGCTATTTAATTAGATACGTAGCTGCTAGCATTAAAAAAGAAATGAAGACCGTTGTAACAACCCAGAGCCAGGCTAATTCCATATTGCCACTATCGATTGCCACATAGATTGCCGTAGGTAGTGTTTGTGTTTTACCTGGAATGTTTCCAGCAAACATTAGGGTTGCTCCAAATTCACCAAGAGCTCTGGTAAAACTTAAGATAAAGCCTGTTATAATCGACTTTATGGATAACGGAATGGATATAAATAAAAACAGGTTCATTTCACTTGCGCCATCTGTTCTTGCAGCATCCTCAATATCTGGATTCACTGATTGGAATCCAGTTTTTACGGATTGATACATGAGCGGAAATGCTACAACGGTTGAAGCAATAACCGCTGCCCACCACGTAAACATGATTGGTTGACCTGTTATTTTTTCAATAAATGATCCGATGACACTATTTCTCCCAAAGATCACAATTAATAAAAAACCCACTACGGACGGAGGTAAGACAAGTGGTAGCATCAAGACTGTTTCAAGAAAGAGTTTCCCTTTAAATTGCTTATGCGCCATCCACTTCCCTGCGACCAAACCAAGAAGTAAGACAATGAATCCTGCCGTTATTGCTATAGACAATGATAGTTTTATAGGTGACCAAAATGTGTATTCCATCATATAAACCTCAATTGTTAGAAAATGTTCAAAATTATGCAATCCCTATTCTGATAAAGGTCTTGCACCCATCATGTAATAAGTGTGATTAATTATACACCTACTATTATAGTAACATTATATTATTCCTTTAGAAGCAATTATAGCATCTCCAAAGGAAGGTGGTAACGATGAGTCGCATAACATTAGAAAAGCCAACGCTCTCAAATGAATTAACAGAACTATTACAATCAGCTGATCACGTCATACATATGGAAAAGGGACAATATCTATTCCGTGAAGGAATGAAGGCTTCAGAGCTCTATCTCATTCTGTCAGGCCGTTTAAAAGTAAGCAAAGGGACAGCCGATGGGAATGAACTATCCTTACGAATCTGCAGTCAAAATGAAATTGTTGGGGAGTTAACATTGTTTACAGACGAACCGAAGTATTTATTTGATTGCAGAATATTAGAAGATAGTGAGATTGCAGTCATTCAAAAAGATGAATTAGAAAGGAAACTCTTTGAAAATACTTCCTTGGCATTTGAATTCATGAAATGGATGAGTGACCATTTTCGAAAAACACAAACAAAATTTAGAGACCTCGTTTTACTTGGCAAAAAAGGGGCAATGTATTCAACGTTAATTAGAATGACCAATAGTTATGGGATTCAAAAGGAAAATGGTGTCTTTATTGACCTACATTTAACGAATCAAGAGCTTGCTAATTTTTGCGCAACAACAAGGGAAAGTGTAAACCGTATGCTACATGAGCTAAGGGTTAAAGGGATCATCACCGTCTCGAGAGGCTATATTACCATTCATGATTTAGCTTACATAAAAAATGAAATACAATGTGAAGAGTGTCCTGCAAAATATTGTAGTATTGAATAACCATAAAAAGCGAAAAGACCCATAGATTCCTGGGTCTTCTCGTTTGTCTAGTTCCAGACGCCGTCAGCTTGAGGTCATAAGCTAATCGTAGATACAATAAAAATGAGAGGGTAAAGTGTCTCAATTTTAGTTTAAGGCCATACATTCTGTGCATGGAGTTCGAATCCTAACCATACTGGATTCAAAAACAGCACAAGAAAAAGCTTGCTAACAGGATTCTTTGCCTTCAGATTGTGTTTTCTTTTTTGCGAAGGGCTTTTGGAATATATACACAGAATGGCTCGCTCTCCATGTAATCCCCTGTCATAGCATAAGCTCGAGAACGCGATCCACCACATACATGTCTAAATTCACAAACGCCACATTTTCCTTTATATTTATCTGGATTACGCAAATCTTTAAAAATTGGGGATTCACGATAAATTTCAGCCAAGGGAGTTTCCCTTACATTTCCTGCTATTACTGGTAACAAGCCACTTGGATATACATCCCCTGTATGAGAAATAAACACGAATCCATTGCCATCGTTTACACCTTGAGGTGCTCTTCCAAGTCCATCGATTTTCCCTGTCTTACCTTGCATGAGTGCATCTTCATAGCGAATTTGTTGTTCTGTATCTTTTGTCTCACGCATCTTAGACTGGATTACCACACGTCGATAGTGCTGTGCAGCTGTTGTTTTAATATCAAATTTTACCCGTTTACTTAAATCATATAACCAGCGAAACACCTTTTCGTGTTCTACAGGTGAGATCATATCTGTTTCCTTACCTCTTCCTGTAGGAACTAAGAAAAACACACTCCACAATACACAATCAAGGTCCTCCACTAATTTTGCCATATCATCTAATGCATGAACATTATATCTTGAAATAACCGTATTTATCTGAATAGGAATTTCAAGCTCATGTAAATACTGAATAGCTTTCATGGTTAAGTCAAAAGAACCATTTGTTCCACGGAAGTGGTCATGAATTTCAGCAGTCGGACCATCCAAACTGAACGCCCAACGTGCTAATCCGACTTCTTTTGCTTTCTGAATAGCTTCTTTCGTAACATTAGGAGTTGCACTTGGTGTCATTGAGACGCGCACACCTTTTTGAATAGCATAATCTGCGATATCATACACATCGGGGCGCATTAATGGATCCCCGCCCGTAAACACAAGCATGGGATTATTCATTTCGTATATTTGGTCAATTAAATTTTTTCCTTCTTCAAAGGAAAGCTCTCGGGGATCTCTTTTATACTGTGCTTCCGCACGACAATGTAGACACTTCAATTGACAAGCTCTTGTAAGCTCCCATATTACAATAAATGGATCCTGATTATAATCTCTTTCAAACATGAGGCAAACCTCCCTTGTAATGTCCACCATTTTAACACTATAAAATAGTGAATAATGTGAGTCACATCACAGTTGACGGAGGTTTTTCAAATTGTTCACAATTGAAAAAGCTCAAGGTACCTTAAATTCAGCTACTTGTCTAGAACATCCTGTACCTAACACTGGTACCTTTGCCGTCCGTGAGAGTTATAAAGTTTTATTTAAGCGCTCACATAAAATAGCGGTACTTTCATTCGATTGTCTTAACAGCTTGATTATGATGGCACCTAAAGTAAGACAAATAATAGTATTACTAAATGGAAGAAAATAAAATCTGAAGAAGTGTTAAATGTAATTGAGGGTTAACACTACAGCTACCAGTAGGTTCGGAGCCCCCATGAGGAAAAACAAATAGGAATATCTAAACTTTTTTTTGCGGAATTGCTTATCTTCAACGTAGTAATTTGCTCTCATCCGATCTCCCCCTACAAAGGAATCAGATACGATTCCTGCAAGCAAAAAGCAGATGATTCCAAATGTCCCAGAAATAACAGAATATGCTTCAAATTGATGAGTAGACAAACCTAAAATTAGTAAAAGGCCAGAGGATACTATACCTAATATCAAGCCTACTCTCAAGTTTCAATCCCTCCTTCATAAAGACATTGTATTCATATTTTATCATACTTTTCAGAAAATTATGAGTGTATAAGCTTGATTTTTAATACAAAAACAACTCGGGCCCACACGATGTGGGGCCTGAAGACCTGCCGCTCTAGCGTGGTGTGATTAGTCTTTTTTTCTTATATTAGGAAAAGGGACTTGTGTAATTTTATTAAACTCTGTTTGATTATTGATATTTTCGAATTCCATTCCTTGCAGATCTAGGTCTTGATCTGTTAAATATTTAACCTTGCATACTTCTAATAACTGGCTCATTTTTAAAAAATTTTTCTTCAACAATCTTTCTATTTTAGTTACCACCCTAGCATGATAGACAGCTATTAAAGGTTGCTTTCTTTCATAAATGATTGGAACAATCGCATCATAACTCAGGTCATTCGTAAAGGACATTAACTGTTTTACAAGATCGTCTGTCACAAAAGGCGTATCACATGGTATTATTACGTACCAATTTGCTTCCCCCTTTTTCATAACAGTAAACATTCCCGCTAGTGGACCACACCCTTGGAATTCAGGTACATCTTGAACAACTTGAAAAGGTGTTTGTTTTTCAAATTGTTCCTTTAAGTCAGGATGACTCACAATATAGAGGGAATCCACATTTTCTGCTAGTGCTTTAATTGCGTATTCATAAAAATATTTTTGATGAAGCTTCGCGAATGCCTTATGGCTACCAAATCTTCTAGACTGTCCCCCTGCCAAAACAATACCTGTGAATGTTGAATTAGTCATGTTGGAACCATCCTTTTACGTTTTCTCCATAGTAGCATGATTGAAACAGTCTTCCAAACAGAAACTATAGATTTCCCCTTCAGATGGACGCTTTAAGCGTATGTGACTTTGAGCCACCTTAACGAAATGTGGAAGCAGCTAGCACTCTAAACAAATTTATTCCCTACGAAAATCGCCACGTCCTCATGTCTAATCGGCACTAGCACTTCCTGTGTGTCAGAGACTCCGACATAGAGGCGCTTTTTGCCTCGTAGGAAGAGTTGAAATTTCTCAAGTTTCTTGCCGCTACAACTGGACAAGTCGCTAATCGCCCCTGTGGGGTCTAAAGTCTCACTTTTTGTGAGCAGACTTTGAAGTACTACCTAGAATTAACCTACGCACGAAGAATATATGAAGACATTTTCGAGGTGTCACCACCTAACGCTGCAATCAATAGGTTTGTTTTATTCATTAGCACCAATCTTTTAAAAAGGCTTTCTATAAAAAACAAGTGTAGGCAACTTTAAAAAGCTTTGCCTACACTTTAAATGATATCGTATTTAGTTATCAATTTTGTTTTTTACCAATGGCAACTCGCCAAATGTCTGGACCTTGTTCTAGGTATTCCCATGTGAACTCATCACCGCGTTCCATCTTAAATTGATATTGGAGTGGTCTTGGATCATGGTCATTTGTTAACTCCATGATTTCACCTGGTTTTAAGCTGTCAAATGTTCTAAAAATAGTTGGGTGTTTATCCTTCGGCGCATAATCTGGTGCATTTACTTTCGCTGCAAATCCCATATTAATTCCTCCTTAGCGTTTTATGGCTTCATGATACCCAAGTCTGAATCTAGAAGTAGTGAGTCTAATCACTATGTAGATATGTTTTTTATCATAACGCATACCCAACGAAGGAATTAGTGGAACTTGTAGCTTGCGATAAAAGACCATAGGATGTTGCGACATATTTAATGGAGACGCGTTAAACAATATTAACTTTATGTATTGATTGTGCATGAAAAAAGTCGAAGCGAATTAGAAAACTACTCCTATTTTTTGTGTCTATTTTATGAAAAATGTGTAGGATCTTCACTACCTATGATATAAATCACAGTCTAATAAAGGAAGATTGCTACACTTAATATATTAGTTATTAGAATAAGGAGTGAGTCAGATGAGACTGCCATCCATTCATGAACAATTGAATGGAGTTCCGTTGTTTCGGGAACTAACCACAGAGGAACTTCAGCCAATTGTTGACATTTCACAATCACGATTATATAAGCAAAAAATGTTTATCTTTATGCAAGACGATCCACTTGATCGTGTTTTTTTTATTCAATCTGGAAAGGTAAAGATATATAAATCAGATATGCATGGCAAGGAACAGATTGTTTCTGTACTTGAAGCAGGAGAAATGTTTCCACATGCAGGGTTCTTTCGAAAGGGTGGATTTCCAGCACATGCTGAGGTAATGGAAGATTCAAATATTATCTATACCCCTATTGATAAATTTGAAGAAATACTGCTTAAAAACCCTGAACTTTGCATTAAAATTTTTAGGGTTCTAGGTGAAAAAATAATCGACCTCCAAAATCGCCTAGAGGAACAAATTCTCTTAAATACTCAAGAACAAATTGTCATGCTCTTACTTCGTTTATGTAGAAGTAATGGAGAAAAAATTGGGAATCGATATAAACTAACCACTCATTTCACAAACCGTGAACTTGCCAATATGATCGGGACCACACGAGAATCTGTTAGTAGAACGATTTCGGTATTGAAAAAGAAACAAATTGTTGATCTGACCCCAGATGGATATTACTTATTAGATCATATGAGGCTTCACGATGAAATTTATTAAGTTCCTTTTTAAAAATAGTTCATTTTGTGATTCAAGTCACATCATTTCTCACTGAAAATGATTATCATTAAGTTATACATTTTATAAGGGGGAAATTTTAATGAGTCAAGAGGAAACCAAAGTTGTAGAAATAGATGTTCGAGAAGATCTTAAAAATAAAATTGAACCTTTTCAAAAGATAATGGAGGCTGTTAAACCTTTACAAAATGGAGATGCCTTCATTTTACATGCACCATTTAAACCAACTCCTTTGTTTCCAATTTTAAAGGCAAAAGGCTTTACAAACGAAGCAGAGCAAATTGATAAAAAACATTGGAAAGTTACCTTTATAAAAAGAGGTGCCAAAGAATGAAGCTAGATAATCGGGGTCTTGAGCCTCCTACACCAATGATGAGAACATTAAAAGCACTTGAAAATTTAGATAAAGGTGACACCTTAACCATTATCAATGATCGTCGCCCTATGTTCCTATATGAACAACTCGACGAACTTGGCTACAAACATACAACAGCATCACATCCTGATGGCGGCTTTCAAATTGACATTACAAAGTAAGGAGCTCACTAGTAAATGATGCCTCAATTATCAAATGAAACAGATATTAGGCTACCTCTGTCCTTTATTATTTTTAGTATCGTCGCCCTTATAGCTTCCCAAGTTATCCTTCTATTTAATGGACACATAGTGATAGAGGGGAATTTCCGAACGCCTGCCATCCTATCATCTGCCCATTTACTCATTCTTGGTTGGGCCTTAATGGTAACTATGGGGGCGATGTATCAGCTAGTGCCTGTAGCTTTCCTTACACCGATTTGGAATGAGAAATTTGGATTTGCTCAATTCTGGGTAACAGCAATTGGATTTGGTGGTTTTGGAATCACCCTATCATTCTCACCCACCCTTTCAATTTTCACAGGTTCTCTAGCTGTTATTGGAATTTTGCTATTTCTTTTTCAAATGTTTATGACGATGAAAAAACAGGCCAAAAAAAATATTTTAACCCTATTTGTAGGTAGTGCGTTAATCTGTTTGCTAATCACGATTACACTTGGAATATTACTAATCATAAATTTAGGAATGGGTATTTCAAATCTTGATCACCTTGTTGTCCTAAAAAGTCATATTTTATTAGGTGTTGCAGGGTGGTTTACTTTCTTAATTTTTGGCTTTTCTTATAAAATGATCCCAATGTTTTCATTATCACACGGTTTCTCAATGAAACCTGCTAAATGGATTTTTATCGTATATGCAATAGGACTTATCGTAACAATTTTTAGCTTCATCACCGAGAAAAACTTGTTTTTACAGGTTGGGATGAGTCTACTGTTTGCAGGCTTTGCGCTATTTTCTTACCATATTACCACGATCATCAAGTTGAGATTAAAGAAAAAGCTTGATCGACCTTTTATTTTTTCATTGATTGCTATTGGTTTTGGTCTAGTCGTTCACTTAGCTGGAATGATTCTTTCTATCTTGCCAAGTTATTATGAATTGTTTGGTGTCCTCATATTTCTATATATCATCTTATGGATTGCATGTAGCATCCTTGGATATTTATATAAAATTATTCCTTTTTTATGGTGGACACATAAATACAGTAAGCTTATTGGAAAGAGGGATGTACCTACTTTAAAACAGATGATTGATGAAAAAATGGCAATTCCTATTTATACGGGGCTTGTTGGAGGTTGTCTTGTTGTCATTCTCTCCATTGCAACAGGTTATTTGCTTATCTTTTCAATCGGCCAAAGCTTCGTTGTTGCTTCTACCTTCTTTTTCAGCTACAGCATTATAAAAGTACTTTTCAAATAAGGGGAGAATGATAATGGAATTAAAAGATAAAATTCTCGATCAGTTAAAACAAGTAATTGACCCTGAACTCAATATTAATGTTGTCGATTTAGGACTTATATATGGTATTGAAATTAAAGAAAATAATAATGTGTATATTGAGATGACGTTAACAACTCCAGGTTGCCCGCTCCATGACAGTATTACAAGCGGAGTTAAACATTCCGTTGCTTATCTTGAAGAAGTGAATGAGGTCGAGGTATTAATGGTTTGGCATCCCGCCTGGTCTCCTGAACGTATGTCAGAAGATGCAAAAAAACAATTAAGCGGATATTAAGGCATTGAATTTCACATTCTCCGCATGTTTCGTTATACTTAAGAAAAGTAAAAGGCGCCTCAATTTCAGTTAAAAATATGCACGTCCTGTGCAAAATGCTCGAATCCAGCCGTCCTGGCATTGGGGACAAGTATTAAACAAGCGTGACCGAAGGTGTTATTACCTTCTGAAGTGATTGAGTTACGTCTCGAGCCGATGGCGCCTGAAACTAGACACCATTAAAGTAAGCTATTTCTCGAAAGGAGAGTTATTAAATGGATGAAGCATTAAAAGAAAATATGTTGGGTGCTCTTGAACAAGTGATTGATCCTGAATTGGGGATTGATATTGTAAACCTAGGCCTTGTATATGATGTAGATATGAATGATGAGAATGTCGCCCAAGTTACCATGACTTTAACATCAATGGGTTGTCCGCTCGCAGGTACAATTGCAATGGACGTTAAACGAGTTCTAACTGAATTACCAGAAGTAAAAGATGTAGATGTAAACATTGTTTGGAATCCACCATGGAACAAAGATATGATGAGCCGTTACGCAAAAATTGCATTAGGAATTAGATAAGCTCCCAAAGAACGTGTCATGTGTGACACGTTCTTTGCTTTTATAAATGCTTTTTAAACCAGTCTACTGAGGCAAGTAAGCCCTCTCTACTCACTTTATGATCCATTGTTGTATCAACAATAAAGGTTAAGTTTTGCTCATTGTCTTTGTAGAGTGGCAATAACTCTTTATAAAAATCATATGTGTATTGGAATGGTACGACCTTGTCTTTTTCGCCATGCCAAAATAATAGTGGTCTTCCATTTAACTTTTCTGGTTGAAAGGTTAGATCATATTTCCTTAATTCCGAATACAATTCTTCCAATTCTTTATCATTAAGAGGAATTTCAATATCATGTTTTTTCATTTCTTCAATTTGACCACGACAAAATTCTTCATAATACGGGCTTCCCATTAAACTTACAGCTGTTTTGATCCAAGGGTATTGAGTCAGTGCACCTAATGTGACTATTCCTCCCATTGAAGTCCCAGCAACACCAATTCTTGTCTCATCGATAAGTCCTTCTTTATTCAACTCGTCTTTGATGACAGCAAGTTCCTTAATTTCATTCATCACAATGTCCCAGAATTTAAAATTCATTTCAAGTTCTTCAAGGCCCTTATCGCGTTCACCATGATAATCAGCCTCTGGTAAAACCACTCGGAAACCTTCTTCGGCATATAAATACGCATAATGAAGATTGTGTTCTTTCGCACTTCCAAAGCCGTGAATAAACACGATCAGTGGTAATTTTTCATCTTTCGCTTGTTTTTTTACAATATGTAATAATGGAATATCCGCATACTTCTTTTTTTCAACAATAATCATTTTGTATGTACTCCTTTTATGAAGAATTAACCAATTACTAGTGTAACACTAATTTTAAGTTTATCTAAAAAGTTTGTCTTTTCATTGACGATTTTTTTCATAAATGGTTTAGTTAAGGAAAGGGAATATAGAGGCAAAGGAGATTCTTATGACAAAACAACACTTAATTGCACTTGATCTAGACGGTACATTGCTTAAAGACGATAAGACCATATCAACCAAAACGAAAGCTACGTTAGAGAAGGCGAAAAAAGCTGGACATGCAATTATGATTGCGACTGGAAGACCCTACCGTTCGAGCTCGATGTACTACCAGGAACTTGGTCTAACAACGCCTATTGTAAATTTCAATGGAGCCTTTGTCCATCACCCTCTCGATCAAAATTGGGGTGTCTATCATGATACACTTGATCTAAAAACGGTTAAAGAAATTGTAGAAGTTGCAGATGAGTTACGTGTGAAGAATATTTTAGCCGAAGTCATCGATGATGTATATTTTCACTATCATGATGAAACGATGTTAGATATTTTCGGCATGGGGAAACCGAATATTGAAACCGGTGATTTACGAAAAATTTTAAAGCATGATCCGACTTCATTGTTAATTCACCCCGATGAAGTGATTGCGGATAAAATCCGAAAGTACCTTTCGGAAATACACGCAGAAGTGGTCGATCATCGCAAATGGGCTGCACCTTGGCATGTGATTGAAATTGTAAAAGCTGGTCTCAATAAGGCTGTCGGTATCCAAAAAGTTGCAGACTATTATCAAATTCCAAAAGACAGAATTATTGCCTTCGGAGATGAAGATAATGATTTGGAAATGATTGAATATGCAGGTCACGGAGTCGCCATGGGCAACGGGATTGATGAGCTTAAATCAATCGCCAATCATGTGACTTTAACAAATGAAGAAGATGGGATCGCCCTTTACCTAGAAGAAGTTTTAAAATTAGAGAATAAGTAAGGAGAACCTGCTGAAATGCTGGTTCTTTTTTATGTCAAAATTAGAATTGTGCCCTTTGATAAATAATTAAGACCGAACTTTTATCAATTTTGACCTATTTACAATAATGGTACTATTCCTTCAATTAATTATTCGCCCACTCACATGAATTGTTACGAACCATCAGAAATAATTACCTGATATAACCGAACCGAAAAAATCAAACAATATAACTGGTGCTACCACAAAGCACTTCTTTTAAAGCTGTTAAAGGGGGAATTTACGGATGGGTAGTAATAAATCAAAACGATTTGTTCATCAAGGTGCAGATGCAGTACAACAACATGCTCAGCGCTTTCCTTACCGTACCACTCTAGCAGAGGCAGAAGCTAAGAAAAAGCAAAATGTCGAAAATTCATCACTTGGAGGAATATAACATGGGTAACCGTTTGTTCCAGAAAGCCCGAGAAACAGTTGAAATTGCAAAATTAGCCAGCACGGGTCAAAGTGATGTACCGCTACAAGATGCCATTTCGGTTGCGAAAAATTCTCTTTCTTCTGCATATGCTAACTCTACGACAGCCGAAAAAGAACAACTCCGCGAATTACAAAATGAATTAGACCAACTTCAGTAAAATGAAACTTCAACCAGTGGAGGATTTCTACATCCTCAACTGGTTGTTAGTTGCGACCCACAAGATGTGGTCCCAGAGACATTGCCACATGGTTATGGCATTCTACGTCTTTGGTCCTTATTCAAAAGTATTTACTGGCAGTTGATTCTTCTTTAGCTTAACGAATGCTTTTAGAGTAAGAATTATATTGCCAATAAGTGCGGGTCCACCTGGTACGAATTCAACAAAGGGGTCAGACAATTTTGTCTGACCCCTCCCCCATTATTACTGGAACTGTTGTAATTTAGCATGGTATAGATTTGTGATGGAACCGTCCTTCGCACTTCTTTCATATAAGTGAAGAATCAATGCCCCATTTGTAGGTAGTTTTTCTTTTGGGATAGATATATTAATTTCAAACGGAGCCCATGCAGGTGCGCCTTCTGAAGCCGTTTGGAGCGTTTCTGGTATCACATAGTCGTGTCCATCCTCAACTGAATAGAAGAATGTTGCTTCGAAAACTCGTACTTCTCCAGTTACAGTATATTCTCCATTTTCACCGACTACTTTTACATTTCGGAACGCGTTATTCTCTTCCCCTGGAATAGTGAACATTTTTTCTGTCTGTAGTGCGTTTTCTTCAATTTTTTGTCCATTCACTTCAAAAGCTGTTGAGGATACTGTCGCTTTATATTCTCCAGGAGCAAGTCTCGTACCATCATTTGATGTATAGTCCCACTGTTCCTCCCAGACCTCTTCCTTGCCTGGTTCAAGTTTCATTTCTTCAAGGGACATAATAAATACTTTGTCAATCGAATAACGGTAGACTTCATTTTCATTACTATCTGTCACAACAATTTCGTATTTCTGTCCACCTGGTATTCCTACTTTCAATGTGCTATCGCCAGTGTTTTTTAATGAAATCGTAAAGGTTGCAGCACTTTCCTCTGTTTTAATTGAGAAGTCAGCTTTAAGATTTTCAACCATATTCTCTCCAGCTTCTGGTTTTTCACTCTCTTTTTCTGGTGGTGTTTCTGATTCTATCTTTTCAGCGCCTCCTCCATTCACTGGAAGAGCATCTTCAGATGTCGTTCCACATCCAGTAACAAGAAATATACTTAATACGAATACGAGGGCTAGCAAAAGCCATTTTCTCATAATTGTCACCCCTTTACACTATTAGTCGAAGCATGTATAAGAAAAGTTACTATTCTTTACGAAATAATCCATAAACACCAATCGTTTGAAGGATATTTGTAAACGCTTGAGGATCTACTTCTTTAATAACACGTTCTAAGTCATATAATTCATATCGTGTTAAGACAATCATTAGTACTTCCTTTGTTTCACTTGAAAATGCCCCTTTTGCAGGGATTAAAGTGATTCCTCTCACTAATTTTGATTGGATCGCTTCTTTTAATTCTTCAGCTTTTTTTGTAACTATCATTGCAGTTACCTTCACATGACTCGTGTGAACTGTATCTATTACCTTGGTCAACACATACAAAGCCACAAGGGTATAAAGAGCCTTCTCCCAGCCAAATAAAAAACCTGCTGACAGTACGATGATGGCATTAAGTGTAAAAATATAGGTCCCTATAGGCTTATCCTTAGATTTTGATAAAACGAGTGCAATGATATCTAGTCCCCCTGTCGATGCACCCCATTTTAAGGTAAGTCCGATACCAATTGCTTGAATGACAGCACCAAAGACAGCATTTAGTAAGATATCATTAGAAATATGTTTAAGTGGAATAAACAACAAAAATAATGAGGTTAGAGCAACTGAAACAAAGCTATAAAGAGTAAATGCCTTCCCAACTTTTTTCCAACCTAATATAGCAACTGGAATGTTTAATAATAGTAAAATGACCCCAGTAGAGACATGAAATGGTGTGTAATCACCTATAATCCGATATAAAAGTTGAGACACACCTGTAAAACCAGCTGAATAAACGTCTGCTGGGATTAAAAATAAATTTAATGCAGCTGCATTTAGCAATGCTCCAAATGTAACAATTAGTACTTTTTTAAATTCTCTATTCACCATCTAAATAGGCCTCCTGGTACAGCATTCTACTCTTACATGATAAAAAATGTAGTCATACAAAATTTTTCCTCATTTGTTGTATTTTTATCCAATTCTCGCTACACTTACTTTAGGCAAGTTTGTTTACAGGCTTGACCAAGACAAAAGAAGGTGAGACTTTTGACCGTACGAATTTTAACTGATAGCGGTAGTGATCTACCACGTCAATTTTTTGAAGAATACAATGTAACCTTACTCTCCTTAGGAGTTCATCTAGATGGGCAAGATTATGAAGATATTGCAACCATTGAACCTGTAAAAGTCTATGAAGCGATGCGAAAAGGAAGTGCTCCAAAAACTTCTCAAGTATCACCTCACCGATTTAAAGAGGTCTTTACTGAAATCGCGAAAGAAAAACAATCTGCGGTTTACATCGCATTTTCATCACAATTGTCAGGCACCTATCAAACCGCAGTAATGATGAGCGAAGAAGTAAAAGAGGAGTACCCAGATCTTGATTTAACGATTATTGATACAAAATGTGCTTCACTCGGCCAAGGGCTTGTTGTGAAAGCTGCTGCTGAGCTATCTGCCAAAGGGGCTTCAAAAGAGGAAGTCGTGAAACTAGCAACATTTTATAGCACTCATATGGAACATCTTTTCACTGTCGATGATCTTGAATATTTGGCTCGCGGCGGTAGAATTAGTAAAGCTTCCGCCTTCGTTGGAGGACTATTAAACATTAAGCCTCTCTTAAACGTAGAGGATGGAAAGCTAATTCCGCTTGAAAAAATTCGTGGTAAAAAGAAAGTATATAAACGAATAATCGAGCTTATGGAACAGCGCGGTGTTGACTTAGCGGACCAGACAATCGGAATAAGTCACGCAGATGTTGAAAACGAGGTACTTGAATTAAAGAAACTATTTGAAGAAAAATTCGGCTGTAAATCAGTGTATATTAATATGATTGGTGCTGCGATTGGATCGCACGTAGGACCTGGTACAATCGCGATTTTCTTCTTAAACGAAATACCTCAAAGCTAAACTTACATAGTTTGAAAAACGACTGGATATCCTAATTTTGAAAGGATTGAAGGGAGTGTTAGATCATGCCAAAAACAAGTGATAACGATAAAAAAGCACAAGACAACAATGCTTTACGACATGAAAAAAATATGATGAGAGAAAAGAACCGTCAAGCAGGTAAACATCAATATTCAAAGAAAACAGATCATTTGTAAGAAAATACTTTATACATCTGCCTGTTCTTGACCATAACACGACGCATTTTAACAGAACTTCCCAGGCGTTTGTGTTACTGGCACCCATGGCTTACAGAAAAACATGAAAAAAATGCATCGGTTTGCGACCGATGCGTTTTTCTTTATCATTACTCTTCTTTTTTGAAGTAAGTCCACCCATCTTCTTGATATACTTTTCCTTCTTTCATCAGCTTACCAAGAGCTCGTTTAAATGCCGCTTTGCTCATCTCAAATCTGGCTGAAATATCCTCAGGAGAGCTCTTATCCCAATACGGCATTGCACCTCCACGGCTTTCCATATACTGATAAATTTTCTCAGCATCATCACCCATGATCTCATGGCTTCTACCAAGTAGAGAAACATTGACACTTCCGTCTTCCTTAACATCAATAATTCTACCATTCACCTTTTCGCCAACTCTTGGTTCTCTTGTTCGCTCACTTTCATGAATAAATCCAAGGTACCCTTCCTCAGAAATCATAAATGAGCCGACCATTAATAATCGATAGACAGTTCCAGTTATATCCTTGTTAAAATCTTTTCGAGTTGCTGGCTTTGATATGGAACGAATGACATCTTCAGTCGCAAGTTTAGCAAAGAGTCTTCCGTTTTTATCAATCCTTAGTGAAACATAGAGTCTATCTCCTGGTTGTGGCCATAAATCCCAAACCTCATGTAAATCGTCCTTAGAAACTAGAATATCTTTGCTTATTCCAATATCAACAAATACACCAAGATCGCGTTTTACTTCAACTACTTCTGCCCAGTCATAGGCACCGATTTGAATAGTTGGAATCCTCATCGTCGCTGCTAGTCTTCCTTGATGATCTTGGTATAGAAAAACAGTTACGTCCCCATCTGGGTCAAACTCGTCTACAATCTCATTTGAGTGTAATAAGACATCCTCTTCACCGTTTGTTAAAAAATACCCAAACGGAGCATCTCTGTCAACACGCAAGGTTACTACTGTACCTGGTTGTAATTCATTCATTTTTCAAGCCCTCTTTCTTATGTATCTCATTTCATAGTATAGACGTTTACGTCCATCATTTACTAGTATAGTTTTGGTAAAAGTTGTCCAAATTGCTAATATTGACTATAATCAAGGCAAATATACTTTTTTGGAGGTTGGCAATGGCAAAGGAAAGCTCATTCGATATAGTGTCAAAGGT
Organism: Bacillus nitroreducens; assembly: GCF_964021195.1. Classification (NCBI taxonomy): domain Bacteria; kingdom Bacillati; phylum Bacillota; class Bacilli; order Caryophanales; family Bacillaceae; genus Bacillus; species Bacillus nitroreducens. The sequence goes on from NZ_CAXHYI020000001.1 coordinate 531,359, forward strand.
TGATTTGCCTGAAGTGACAAATGCGATTAGCATTGCAAAAAAAGAGATTCAAAATCGTTATGACTTCAAGGGAAGTAAAAGTGACATCACACTTGATAAAGAGGAACTTGTCCTTATCTCTGATGACGAGTACAAGCTTGAACAATTAAAAGATGTATTAATTAGTAAAATGATTAAGCGTGGGGTTGCAACTCGTAATATTGATTACGGAAAAATTGAAAATGCATCTGGCGGAACTGTTCGTCAACGTGCAAAACTTATTCAGGGCATTGACAAAGAGAACGCAAAGAAAATTAACACGATTATTAAAAACAGTGGATTAAAAGTAAAAAGCCAGGTTCAAGATGATCAAGTTCGTGTGACTGGAAAAAGCAGAGATGACTTGCAACAAATTATCAATGCTATTCGTGAAGCAGACTTACCGATTGATGTTCAGTTTATTAATTACAGATAGAAATGATGCAGCGGACATAGAACCGCTGCATTTTTTCATTTCTTATCATTGAGTCATTTGTTTCCACTACAGGTGGAACGTTCAGCTTCATTTAATGAGTTAGTTACTTAATGATCACAAATTGTAGTCTTTTCTTTTTCGTTAATAAGACATTTTGGAAGGCTATTTTTCTAAAAGCTTGTTGCTCTGGCTAACCAAATAAAATACGATGTACCATATTAAAAATTGTACGTAAGACATCGTTCCGTCTACACACTTTACTTTTAAGCGGACGGCTGGTAAGCCTCCTCGCGCTTCGAACTGCAAAGTCTCACCGAGACCTTTGCTCCCACAGGACAAGGAAAGCTGCTTCCAGCTTTAGATCGAACGTAGTAAATGCAAAACATTTTCAAGGAGTCTACGTGTTACGTGTGTATCCTCCACTAAATGGTTGATTGTAGCTGGTGAGTGGAGATTCTTGAAAATGCAAGTATTAGGAAATACTTTAGGAAGTGAAGATTCCCAGTGGGTCTGGCGGGAATAGCATGAGCCGAAGGGACCGAAAACGAGCGTTCAAGACGAGGAGGCAAAGGACATGCCCTCTTAAAAGCGCACCTGCAACGGAAGTTAACACAGCGTTTAACTTAGATTTACTTGAAATAAAGGTTTAAAGAGCAACAATCAGTTCGAAAACAACATTAAGATAGAAAGCACTTACAACCTCTCATTGTATGAATTTTCACTATTTGATATAATTAATATATTACTATTGTCATATATTTTTCATAAGGGGGCGTTTCTGATTCTTAGCATGGATGGTTATTTATACAAAATTTGTACGTGGATCTACCAATTCATGGTTTTAAATATATTGTTTATTCTCAGTTGTATTCCTATAGTGACCATATATCCAGCACTTGCTGCACTTTTTGGAGTAGTAAGAGAGTGGAGAACAAAGAATGAAGTAGCTGTTTATTCACAATATAAGAAAAAGTTTATTGAAAATTGGAAGCAAAGCTATTTAGTTGGCATTCTTTTTACGATAATCGGTTATCTATTAATCTCTAACCTATTATTTTTAAATCAAGTAGATATACCCTACAAACCTTACATATATTTAGCTTACATATTTATTGCTTTTCTTGTATTTCTATCCTTTATTAGTATTTATCCACTTATGGTTAATACAATTACATCATTTAAAAAATTATGTGTTTCTAGTCTTCAATTTGGATTATATAAAATTCATTTATCGATCTTTTGTATGATTATTCTTATTGCATGGGCTATTCTTTCATTGAATTTTCCATTCTTGATTTTCTTTTTCTTTTTCAGTGTTGCTGCTGATTTTATCTACTGGGTGGCTGACCGTAAATTTACAAAATTAATTCCACAAGAAAAATCCGACCATACAGAAACAAGCGTTGTAACGACCACCTAAGTCGTTTCAACGCTTTATTTTATGCGATTGCACTTTCAGTTTTCGTTTGATTGATAGGCATTCGTAAGTACATCTTAGTCCCCTTATATGATTCACTTTCTATAGTTAGACCATACTCTTCACCAAACACCATTTGAATTCGACGATGGACATTCGCTAACCCTATGCCTCCTCCACCTTGTGAAGTACTATATCCAGTCTGGTTTCCATTTAGAACTTGTTTTAAGTTCTTTAACACTTCTTCAGAAATACCTATACCATTATCTTCTACACAAATGATAAATTCGTCATCTTTGACGAAAGAAGTAATTCGGATGAAATGATGCTCCTCTATACCATCTGGAAAAGCATGTTTGAAAATATTTTCTATAATAGGTTGGAGCGTAAGTCGAACTATATTTCTTGACATATGCTCTGGTAGGATATCGATATCGATCTCGAAATCCATTCCAGTTCTATGGTTTAGTATTTTCATATAACAATCAACGTGATTAATTTCATTCTCAACTGTAACCGCTTCTAGGTCTGTCCTTACCGCATATCGTAACATCTGCGATAAATATTTTACGATATCTGTTATCTCTTCAGAATCATTTATCACCGCATAACAAGCAATGGTCTCTAGCGTATTGTATAAAAAATGGGGATTCACTTGTAATTGCAGAGCCTGTAGTTCAGCTTTATTTCTCTCGACTTGAATTTCCCGTTCCTTAAGTTCTGCCTTATACACTCTGTCTACTAGTTGTGACAGTCGAGTAACCATCTTATTATATCTTTTGGTCAAATCATCCATTTCATCTTGACGGCCTGTAAGCGGCAGGTGAACCCATTTTCCTTGTTCTGTTTCAACCATTCCTTTTTTAAGTGTGCGAATTGGGCCAATTATCAATTGTCCAAATCGGAATGCTAGGATTAGTGCGATAATCAACGTTATTACACTCATAATAAAAGTATTCGTTCGTATATTATTAATCGGCTTTCTTAAATCATGGAGTGGCATCGAAACAACGAGGTTCCAATCTGCGTAATTGGACGGACGGGATAGATATACAGTCTTCTCTTCTCCAGAGTGATCGTAAATCGCTTCACCTGCTCTTTCGCTAATTTTACTCGCTAACTCTACATCTAAATGAGTGTTGATCATTTCATGACTAGGGTGATATATAATCTGTCCACTGTCACTCACTACGAAGAAATATCCTTGCTCGCCTAAATCAATCCCTTCCCATAGACGCTCTAATTCATTCTTATGTACTTCAATTCCAATCACTCCGATGAAATCGTTCACATTACTTGGTGATGAAATTCGTTTAGATAATGTCATAAGTTTATCATTCTCAGGGGAAATCACACTGTTTTCAAAAACTTGAATACTCCCTCTTCTATCTGTGGCATTATCTAATACCTCATAAACTTTCTTTCTTTCAAAAGAACGATCATATACCTCTAAACCTAAGCCTTTGAGGTTGTTAAAAATCGTTACATACTGACCATTCCTACTAATTAAATACAGTGAAGCGATCTCTGGATTACGGAGTATCGCATTTTGAAAATGTATTTCTTTAATTGGTGACCCATAGTCATAGTGACCAAAATAATCATTTCCAGGTAAGGAGACAAATTTATGAACCTGTTCACTTGATAACAAAGTTAAGGTCGTCTCATAGGCTTTGAAATACATATTAGTATGATGTACAGCATTATTTAACGTCTGTTTCATGCGATCGTACATGTATTCATCAAATTCTTTGGCAGATTGCCAATATGTTATTGTAGCTGTTGTGACTAAGGAAATTAGAATAACAATGATGAAGTAGATAAAAATTCTATGGAACAAAGATAATTTCAACATTTACGCAATTCCCATCTTCGCTCTATATTCTGAAGGTGAATATCCAAAATATTTCTTAAAGGTTTTGGTAAAGTGCGGATAATCTGTATAGCCCACATCTTGACAAATATCAATTATCCGATAATGTGGAATTTCCATAAGCTCCTTTGCTTTTTCCATTCGTTTACGAATTCTATATTGCACAAAAGTCTCATTACTTTCCTTCTTAAATAAATAACTAAAATAGGTTGGAGACATTCCTACACGTTGTGCAATATCATCAAGGGAGATCTCTTCGGCAAGATGTGCATCAATATATGCTTTTGCTTCTTCGAAAGGGTTTTTGTATTTTGCACCTCTCATGTTCTCTAATTGCTCTACTATGGACATAATTTCGGTTTTAAATAACTTTAACATTTCTTCGATTTCAAGTATTTCCAAATCCTTTGGAAGATCGACTTGTGCTTGAAATGAACGTTTTACCAATCTCTTTTTAAGATTAACTAGACTTTCTCTTTGCAATTGAGCCAATTGCTCGGGACGCATGCCTGATTTCTTACAAAGTTCATCCCACATTCCTAACACTATTGGTATTCGATCTTTTTCAAGCTTCCAGAGTACTTCCTCTAATAATTCCATCCATGCCTCATATTCAGACAATGAGAACTTAACTGGTTGATTTACATTTTGACTATCAAAATACCTATCTAGTACAGCAAAAATATCATCGGGTAATACTGGTTTCAACAAATATTCTCGAACACCGTATCTCATTGCTTGTTTAGCATAGTTAAAATCATCATGACCTGAAATAATTACTACTTGAATATGAGGATACTGAATATGTATGCGCTCACAAAGATCGAGTCCATTCATCTTTGGCATCCGAATATCGGTCAATACAAGTTGAATATCAAGCTTTTCTAACATGGCGAGCGCTTCCATACCGTTGCTAGCACAATGGACATCCATTTGTTTTCTTGAAAATTGCTCAACCATCTTTGTAATGCCTGTCCGAATTATTAGCTCATCATCTACTACCAATACTTTATTCACAGAAATTCCCCCCAGTTGTCGAAACGTAAATAAAACTCCCTTGTAGTATATTAATATATTATACCATAAGGGAGTCTGATTATTAAGACATTTGTATTAGTCTACGTTAGCATCTGGACCTACACGGAAGATATTTTCCTGTTTGTTCCAATAATCTGTTGCTTCTTTAATTACTTCTGCTCCGCCTTTTGCTTTCCAATCTTCAATTACTTTTGGATAATCGCTAATAGGCATTTTACCGTAGATCATTTGAATCATTGCATCTTCAATTAGTTTAGGTGCTGTATCAAATCCTGGTGTAATATCTGGATTAATGGAATATGCTTCAAGAGGTTTTACAAATGAAATACCTTCACGACCTTCTTTAGAAACTAATTCCATTGCATCAAATACCTTCTGTCCATTAGGTAATTGAGCTGTCTTCACTTCGTCAATTGCTAAATCTCCTACTAATTGTAGCCATGAATTACGGAAACCAGCTTGTCTAGCCTCTTCCTCTGTTTCAGCCTCTTTGAAGATAATATTTCCATCTGCATCTTTCTCATAGTCTTCGCCCTCAATACCAAATGAGAACCAAGTCTTACCTTCTTCAGTTACCATCCAATCGAAGAATTTAATAATGGCTTCTGCTTTTTCTTCACTAATATCTGCGTTCACATAGTTTAAACGAAGTGTAGCACCGTAAAGCATATTACCGCCCTTACCGTCTGGACCTACTGGAGATGGAATAACATCCCATTTTCTTTCAGGATCAATGTTCGTTTGTTGTTTCTCTTCGAAAGAAAGGAGACTGTTTACATTGTATTCAAATACGACTGTATCACCTGCATCAATGTTTTTTCCTCTTTCTGAACTACCATGTGAAGGAAAGTCTGGAGCTACTAGTCCTTCATCAAGCATTGTTTTCCAAGCTTCAAGTGCCTTTGTCATATTTTCAACATCTGTAAATTTCGGAACAATTTCATCTCCTACTTTTTCATACATATTGTTTCCAAACATAACATCATATGCACCGAAAATAGCTTGCGAATAAGCAAATCCTGATCTAGCACCAAATGGAGCATCATGACCATTTTCTTTAAACACTCTAAGCATGTCTATAAATTCATCAACTGTTTCAGGAGTCTCAATTCCATACTTTTCCATTAGATCTGTTCTGACAACTACACCACGTCTTGAGTTGTTTGACAGATATTGAGGAATAGCGTAGATATTACCATCTACCGTTACTTCATCCCAAGCTTCTTGCGGAATTTCTTTTAATAGGTTTTGTCCATATTTTTCTAGAAGGTCATTAAGCGGCATGAACACACCAGCTTCTACTGAACCTGCCATTGTTGGGTCAAGTGGTAACATCCCTTGTTGCGTATGTAATACATCTGGAATATCTCCACTTGCAAACATGATACCTATGGCTTCACGAATGTTTTCTTGTTGTAATAAACGGAAATCTAAATCTACACCCGTTTCCTCTTCAAGTTTCAGCACCCATTCTTCTTTGTTGATATCGGCAGTGTCAGTTGCTACTGAGTTTTTATTGCTTCCTGCAACGATTGAAATCGTTTGCTTTTCTGCTGTTTCATCACCGCTCTTACCATTTTTTGAGTCTTCATTTCCTGTACTCTCGCTGCTGCTACATGCTGCCAAGAACATGACTAAGACAAGAAGTAAAATACCCATCAATCTAAGCTTTCTTTTCATTTTGTCCCCCTCTTTCTCTTCTTTATATAAAGCGCTTTCAATACACTTCCAATATACCACCTGTATTTTTTTAAGCCTATTGGCTGACTTATGTTTCTGTTGTGTTTTTTTATGAGATTAAAATATTCGATTCTTCCAACCTAGTAATTTAACAATTGCCTCTAAGTAGAAATAATCTCCATAAATAAGTGAGACGTCAATATTTGTTCCTGTCGGTTTATTACCTGTCCCTTCCAATAAAATTCCCTCATGCTCTGGGCGATCCCATGTCCCATAATTCTGCGTGAGTGAAAGGAGGATACGCTTAGCTGCTTCCTTATATGGTCTTCCTTGGATTTCTGGAAGTGCGTTTGCTATTTCAATTAGGCCAGAAGCGGTACAACTAGCTGCCGAAGTATCACGAGGCTCGCCTTCTAGATCTTTTGATGCCCTAAAATCCCAATGTGACACATAATCCTCTGGTAGCATTGCCAAGAAAAAATGAGCCACTCTCTGGGCAGCTTGTAAATATTTGATATCCCCAGTATATCGATATGTGTTCGCCATCCCGTGCAGAGCCCAAGCGGCTCCACGGCTCCATGCTGAATCTGGTGCTGCACCTTGTCCTCCAATTGCCTCAATATATTCGCCTGTTTGTGGGTCAAAGTTCACAACATGGTTCACAGATCCATCTTCACGAATAAAATAGTTCACCACTGTATCCGCATGTGCCCTAGCAATATGTTCAAATCTTGGATCATCCATTTCTTCAGAAGCCCAAAACAAAATGGATATATTCAAAGCTGAATCTACAATTGACCAGCCTGTATTTTCATGATTCCATGATTTTTTACTCTCTGTCGTATTCCACGCTCTAATATATTGACCTGCGATATTAAATCGACCAGCTAAAAAATTGGCTGCTGCTAGTCCACGGCGACGTCCATCTAAGTCACCAGTTAACTTATACTTAATGACTGCCGTCGGCAAAAATTGAAAACCAACATCATGATGAAAACGATTTTTTTCCATCATTTTACGTTCCATTCGTTCATCCCAATCCCACGCCGCATCTTTATAACCTTCTTCACCAGTCATATCGTACATAATCCACAACATACCTGGCCAAAAACCTGAAGTCCACCAGTCTATGCTCATATTATCATAGATTCCCGTGTCCTTCGGCGCAACGTGAGGAGATTTATCACCCATTTGCTCTGACATTCGAGCAATCTTTTGTTGCAACGCCTCCCAAAGCTCTGGTAATGCATCGTCCAATTTTTGATAATCCATAAACGAGTAGTTCTTATTCATCAATCAGACCACCTATCATTTTTAATTTAGTTCATGTTGAACTTTTATACAGGCTGTTTGCTAACGGAATGTTGCTCATGGATATTACAAACCTATTGTTTGCAGGAAGCGACTACCTTTGCTTTTTCCACCCCGATAGTGCTCCCACCTAACAAAAATGTAAATTCCATATGATTCCTTATACTTTCCATAAGAATTATTAATCTGTGATTGATTATCTCATCAATCCTTAACTGCACCAAGTGTCATCCCTTTTACGAAGTGCTTCTGAAGGAAAGGATACAAGATAATAATCGGAATCGCAGCGATTACAACAACAGCCATTTTAATTCCTTCTTCTGAAGTCATTGACACGATTTCATCATTCGGAAGTAAAGCATCAGCAGATTCCTTAACATATTGTGCTAGTTTTACCTGAATCGGCATTAATGAAGCATCCTGAATATAGTAAATCGCTGCTGTATACGTATTCCAGTGCATAACTGCATATAATAAACACATTGTAGCCATTACAGGTTTTGATAGCGGAAGAATAATACTCCATAATGTTCGTAATTCCCCAGCACCATCCATTCTGGCTGATTCAATTAATTCTTTCGGAATCGCCAAGAAGAACGACCTCATCACAAGAAGATTAAATGTTGTAATGGCATTCGGAATCATTAAGGCCCATAATGTGTTAACCATTCCAAGTTCCTTAAGTAATAAATAGTTTGGAATGAGTGGTGCATTGAAAATCCACACAAATAGAATCAGCAATAATATGAATCTTTTCCCTTTATATTCGTCTCTTGATAACGGATATGCGAGACTCGCTGTCATCACTAGGTTAATGATGGTCCCGACAACTGTGATGAATATACTAACTTTTAATGCTTGCCAAATAGAAGGATTCTTCAAAATTTCTTGATAGTTCTCAAATGTCGTCTCTACTGGCCATAAAAATACTTTTCCAGATCCAATCGCTGAAGCACTACTTAATGACTGTGCAAATACATGCAAGAGTGGAAATAAAGCAAGGGCACCATAGAAAATTAAAAATACGACTATCATACTTCCAAATATTTTTTCTGATGTTGATCTTCTTCTCATCTTTTCATCTCCTTCCTAGTACAGACTATTTCCTGTTGCTTTTTTACTTAATTGGTTAGCCAACACAATTAGGACTAACCCGACAACTGATTTAAAGACACCAACGGCAGTTGTGTAACTATATTGCATTTCCACTAGACCCACTCGATAAATATACGTATCTAAAATATCTGCATTTGCAGAGTTAAGTGGATTCAAGAATACATATACACGTTCAAATCCGAAATCTAAAAAGTTACCAATCTGCAGCAAAAATAAAATTGTTATCGTTGGCAAGAGAGCAGGAAGTGTGATATACAGGGTTTGTTTCCACCGATTAGCTCCATCCATCTCAGCCGCCTCGTATAAGGAAGGATTAATCCCTGCTAATGCCGCTAAATAGATAATCGTACCATAACCCGCATCTCTCCAAATGCCAGATCCTACAAGGATTGAGCGGATATAACTTTCCTCCCCTAACCAATATCTTGATTCAAATCCAAACATTTCAATGATACGGTTAATCAAACCACCAGATGGAGATAAAATCTCAATCATGATCCCAGCAATAACAGCCCATGACAAGAAGTGTGGCATATAAATAACTGTTTGAAGTGTACGCTTGAATATAACTTTTCTAAGCTCATTTAACAGTAATGCTAGAATAATTGGAGCAGGAAAAGCAAATAACATATCGTAGAATGCAATTAATAATGTATTCGTTAAAATATCAACGAACTCATAGTGTTCAAACATCCGTTGGAAGTGCTTCAATCCAACCCAGGGACTATCCGTGACACCTTTAAAAAGATTGTAATCTTTAAACGCTATCACAATCCCAAATAGTGGTACATACTTAAAGATTAAGAAAAATAGAAGACCAGGTAATGATAATAAATATAAAGTCTTAAATTTCCATATATTCCCCCATACGCCCCTTCTTTTTTTGCGAATACTCGGTTGCGCCATTACTTTTTCTGGAGCTATACTCGACACCAGAACCACCTTCTTTCAATTTTTGTTTATATACTCAATTTACAGCTAAGCGTTTTCATAAACTATGGAATCCCTTTCAACTTGTTGTGTTTTTTTACGATTATACAAATCCCATAGAACGGGAAATCGTAACTTTACTACCTATATCAAAACTGTTCTCGCAAAATAAAAAGGATAAGGAATTCCATAAAGGTGGACTCCCTTATCCTTACATTTTTAAATCTGTGCATTATTTTTCGAATAATATGTTCAAGAGCTCTTTCGTTTTGTCTTTCCTTTGAGTATTTCCTATAACTCCCATGATAACATCCGAACTACCAATTGCTTGATTAAATAGTGGTACTTCTGATGCAGCAATGCCGACTACTTGTTGATTGGTATTATAAAAAGCATACTCCTCGTCAATTGGAATATTTTCATTCATCAACTCATTTAGATTATAAAAATACTGCTCCCTGTTCATGATTTCAAACTGATTCTTGTCAATAAACAGTATATCGAGGTCTTTAACCGAGATTTCGGCAGCAACTCGTTGTAATGCAGCCTGTACCGTTGTGGCATCTGCAGTATTTGAAGAATATGGAATAACTTGAATAGATAATTCATGTGTTTCCCTTTCTTCTTCTGTAAGAATTTCTTCATCTAGTTTTTGCTTGATGGTTTCTACTTCAGTAGAATTTACCGAATCTGCTAATACTAGAATGGTAAGTGCAGATTCCTTTTTACCCGATTGCTCGGCTACGATAAAGACGACCACTGCTACAACAATTATAAACCCAAATAAATAATACCTATAATACTCCCAAAGATACCTGGCCTTTTCTGATGTACTCATCTCTGATAATAACTCTTTTACATTTCGTCTTTCATTCAAAGCCACTACGTCCCTTCAAATGTTGTCTTTTTGGGAAATTCAATACAGTTAAACGATTACCCTATATTAAGCATTTTCATATTTTTCTAGTGAAAAAGCAACACTAACATTAGTGAAAATTTGAAAAGACTAGAAGAGTCTATCAATTCATAAAAAAATGCAGTGGATTTGACTCCACTGCATTTGTTCTATTCAAAAATATACTGTAATACTTCTAGTGCTTGATCAACAGTTTCAACTGTCACATTTGCTTTATTAGATAACTCTTTTAATGGATGTATAAGTGATGTTGGTCTTACAATTATTGTTGGTTTGTTCATGGTGATCGCTGCACTCGCATCCATTGCCGTATTCCATTGTTTATACTTTTCACCAAATAATGCGATCACAACATCTGATTTTTGCATCAATACTTGTGTTCGAAAGTTATTAATATCTGATGCCGCATCATCCTTGTAATAGTTTCCAGGTTGTTCACCTAAAATTTCCTCACCAATATTATCTGATTTGTCATGGTCAGTTTGGGGGCCAACAAAAGTTAGCGGAAGACCCTTTGTTTTTGCCTTATCTTTAATTTCCTCACGCCAATTGTCATGAATTTGTCCAGCTAGATAAACGGTTAATTCCATCTTTCTATTACCCTCCTATTGTCTTTTCTATTATCGTACCATAAATTCAGATTTTTTTATAATTTTTGACCATTTCGTCCCCTTACATAAAAGAAGCCCCTAAGTGAGGGGCTCCAACCATCGTTATAAAAACCATTAACATGCAATCCAATTACACCAACTATTGATAACCTTACCCGTTAATAGTACTAGCATGAGTGTTTTGTATCAATCCAAACGACCAAGCTAACCACGATAGTAAACAGAAATCCGCAAAAAACATAGAATATCGATTGAATTGGGTTATCCAATCATGAATACTTATAAAATCTTTTTATTCAACTCCTTTTTCTAGGATTGTATAGCAGGTGTAGTTAAGAACACGGTTAATCCTCCTGCAATCGCTATGACTACTCCTAAGGGATTAAAGGTAGATAGATAGACTCCGAATGGAAAAACCAGTGCTCCAATTACAAATAATACTTTCGAAACTTTCATCATCTCACCTCTTCTATCTCAAAACTGACTCCTTCACACGATCAACCAACCAGCGTGTCTGAATGATTCTTCCCCATCCTTCTTTATTTTCTTTTAGGGTCTGAATTCTCCAATACATTGGTGGATGAGGCATGAATTGAAACTCGATAAATCTCCATAATAACGAATCTCTTTCAATAGATGAAATATCCTTCTCATCGTCTTTTTGCACCGTACTGTAAGAAAGTGATTTATTAATTGCTTCATCTTGTCTTTGTGATAGGGCAATTAAGCTATTAAACATCTGCTCGCTCTTTCCTTCTAGAAGAGAAGCACCTAAATGGTCCGCACGTACCTCCATCCACTGAGAGCATAATGATTGGATGATTGGGAATGAAATCATGATTATCCATACTACTATAAAAATAGGAACTTTATATTCTTCTATATTTGAAACATAGTTTTGTATGAACAGAACAACTGCAAGAATGATTAACATATAGCCAAATCTCCATAGCTGTCCCCATAACACATCTCTCTTTTTTACATGTATCGCTTCATGCGCAAGAATTCCTTCGATTGCTTCTATCGGAAGCTTTAAGGTGGCCGTTGTTAAGGTAACCATTGATTTTCCAACGTTGATGCCTGTCGCAAGGCCGTTATATTCGTTACTCTCCGTTTCATATACCCGGACATTTGGTATCCCTGCTTTTTCAAATATACGCTGAGATATTTTTATAAGTTGTTGATTTTGAGTCTCTTTTGCATCCATGGCTACTTTTAACACTTGGTCGGAAATATACAAGTTAAAAACCCAAAAGGAAATGACAACAGTAACCAATACCCAAGTTGGGACCTCGAAATAATAGAGTAGTAGAAGGAGGCCAGTATAGGCAGATACCCCCTTTACTGTACATGCAAAATAGAGTTTTCCAATTAATCGCTTCACATTCTTTCGATGCCAAATTGGGAGTACAACTTGGGGAGTTCCCTCTTCTTCCTTGTTGATCATTTGTCCTAACTTTGATTTCCACTTTTCTGCTTCAAGAATTGTTAGATAAAGCGTCTCACCTGGTACAGAAATTCTCAAAACCTTGTGAAAACTCGTTGTAAAATCTACACGTGAAGAAAACATCGTTAATAAAGGATGAAGTTTTAAAAGGTCTACATTCGTTTCCAATTCTACTGATTCTATGTCTTCAATTGGGATTTTTCGAGATTGAAAACGAGATGTAATATATAAATCTTTATTTGCCTCATCAATAAATACTTTAATTGTTGCATAGCTACCGACTCTCTTTAATAACTCTGTAAATGTGCTGACAAGTCCAAACACAATCATATATATGACTGGACTATCCTCAGGACCAAAAATGTAAAAAAGTATTGCGCCGAGTAATACAATCCCTGTTAACCCTAAATCAATAACTAATCGATTCAATTTACATTTTAAGGGAATTGACTCGACCTTCAGTTGTCGCAACTCTTTCTCAAGTTCTCTTCTCTTTTCATGACCAGAAGACAACGAGATTGTCAGAAAATAACCACTTGAAATTAGCGCGATATAAATAAAGCCATCAATAAATGAATATTTGTAAAAAACAAATCCAATTGAAACAAGTGCCAAAATAATTTCAATCGATATTCCTATTTTTTTATGGACCTTCTCGAATATCTCTCCTAGAATTTGAATTCCAGCCCCTGCAATAATAAATAGTAAGATGATATACCAGCTTGGGAACATGATTTCACCTACATTTCATTACTAGGCACCATATTTTTCGTCATTTCGATTACTTCTTCAATGGAAAGGTCTGGATTTTCAATAATAATCGTATAGCGTAATCCATTTTCATCCCAACTAATTGCATTGATAAAATCATCATATTCTGCATTTTGACCACGCACCTGCCATTTTCCAGGATTAATCTCCGTTCCAGCCTCTTCAGGTGTTGGGAAAACAGAAACCAATACAGATGGAATCCCTTCATGTAAATAATAAACAGTAATCTCTGGACGATTGATTATACCCTGTAGCATCTCAACTTCAACGTTATCAATCGCAAGATCTTCTTCTGCAAATACTAGGAATTCTTGTTCTAGTGTGTTTTGAGCTTCCTCTATTGTTCCAAATTTGGGCTCAATCTCAGACTCAATCGGGGTAATGGTTACACTTTCAGGAATATCTAGAGTGAAAGTGTCTTCCTGAAATTCCGGTGAGAAATCAATCAAACTATACTCCACCTCCGATTTTGCATCTCCTATTACAGATGTTAATTTCACGATAAACCATGTTTTTTGGTCCACCCAAAGTTCAATTTCACCTAAAAAACTACTATCTGTATTTGGTGTAGCTTTCAAATGATAGACATTTAAATCTAAAAATTTTTCTTCACCAACAATATCATAATCATGCGTTTCTTTAATGGAGTCTAACATCGTCATGAGCTGTTCTTTAGGTGAAGATGTAAGTGCTGGAATTCCATCATCTGAAAGGTCCATACTGAATGCCTGTTGACTACTTGGTTCATAGGAGATTAGCTTATTTCCATCGTTTAATGCGTATGATTCCAAATTACTTTCTAGTGATTTGGTAACCATTTTTCGTTTTCCATCCTTAGCTGCATATTCTTGAAAGCTAATATCCTCCGTACCTTCGTCAAGTGTTGTTAACTTCATGATCCCTTCTCCATAATAAGAAAGCTTATCTTCCTTTGCGGACAATACCTTTGAAACAATTTCTTCAGACGACATCGCCATCTCCCCTTTACAACCTGCTAAGAGGCCTATTAGTAAAATCATCGATAAATAAACTAGTGTTTTCCTCATTTTTTTCAACCTTCCTTTATCCAACAGGCTAGTAATGTCCCTACGTTTTCACCTGACCAGATTTTAATTTTTCCTTTTTGTTGTTCCATTAACATTTTGGCAATACTAAGCCCCAGACCAGAACTTCCACCATTATTCCTAGCCCCTTCTGCTTGATAGAATGGATGAAAGACCTTATCTATTTGTTCTTCGGGAATTCCTTTACCTTCGTTTTGGATCAGGATAACAGTACCCTGTATTCTCCATTCCTCAAGATCCTCAGAAAATTCATTAAATACCCAGTCTGGTAGTTTAGTGTTGTTTGAAATGGCTCCAAGCCAAATCTGACCTCCTTTTTCTGTATGACGGATTGCATTCCCCATGAGATTATCAACAATACGCACCATTTGCTTTGGATCTACTAGGTAAGTTTCACTAACAGATTGGGTAACAGTTAATGAAACTCCTTTCCGATTACATGGTTCCTCATAGCCCGATAACAACATATCAAAATATTCTTCTCCGTCCACTTCAACAAGTTCTGTTTGTTGCTTGGAGGATTGCAGTGCTGTATAAACAGTTAAATCATCAAGCATCTGTTTCATATACTCAAGCTTTTCAAATAAAATATCCTTATATTCCGTTCTTTCTTGTTCAGATAAATTTTCATCGTTCTGTAGAGCTTCGGTATAGGCGCGAATAACAGTTAAGGGCGTTTTTAAATCATGTGACAAAGATGCCACAATGAATTCTTTTTCTTTTTGTTGAACAGCTAGTTCCTCACGCGTTTTTTCTATTTGTGCTTTCATTTTCTTGAAATGTTTAATTAACTCTCCTATTTCATCATTCGATTTACGAATTTGAGTCGACAGTTTCTCCCCATTTGCAAAAGCCGTCATTTGTCTTTGAAGATGACTTAATGGACGATTCAATTTTCGATTTAATAGTATGACAACAACGACATATAACAGGACAAAAAAGATACTGAAAAACACAGCTAAATAAATGTAACGGTTATTTACCCCTTCAATCCATTCTTCTCTTGCGATAGATATTTCAAAAATACCAACAATTTTTCCTTGATCAAAAACGGGCTTTTTCAATGAATAAGTACGAGAGTTCTTTTGAAGCTCATTTAAATTTTTGTACAGCTGTTCGAAATTTATCGTCGTGAATCCATATGAACGTAGTTGTGGTAAACTCGTAAATACAACAACACCATCAGAACGATATAATGTAATCTTAATAGCTTCACTCGTTAGAGCTTGAACTTTGTCATACTGTTCCTTATGTCCGAGTTTGTATAAATTCGGATCCAATAGTTGCGGTTCTATTTCTTCCATTCTATTGTTCATCTCAACGTATTCAACAAACGCTTGGCTTTCGTCAAGGTTACTTAAACTGACATACAGGATATAAAGAGCCACAACTGGAAGCAACATCACTAGAAAAAAACTAATCATCAACCATTGTTTAATCTTCATAAAAGTTGCTCTCCAATAAACCGATAGCCGACACCCCAGACAGTTTGGATAAACTTAGCTGAGCGCGTTTCATCCGCTAATTTTGTTCGCAAGCTTTTAATATGAACTGTAACCGTATTATTTCCATCCACATCCTCCTGCTGCCAAATATGCTCATAGATTTCTTTTTTAGAAAAGGTTTGTAAAGGATTTTTTGCTAATAAAAATAATAGCTCCCTTTCTTTTGTACTCATTTGGACAATTTCTTCATGTAAGTAAATGAGTTCATTCGTAAAATCAATCGACAGGCCATTCATATAATGAATGCGATTTTCATTTGAGTTTTTATTGTTATATCGTCTGTACCTTCTTAAATGAGAACTAATTCTTGCACTCAGTTCCTCCAGACTAAATGGTTTTGTTACATAATCATCTGCTCCAAGATTAAGCCCTCTTATTTTGCTTTCATCCTCATTACGGGCACTTACAATGAGGAGAGGTATTTCACTTTCTAATCGAATGGTTTTACACAATGTATACCCATCCATCTCGGGAAGCATTAAATCAATTAAGGCAAGGTCATATTGTTCCTGTTTAAAATCTTCCCAGCCTTCTTTTCCCGTAGATGCCCAGGTCACGCTATAACCTACTTTTCGTAAATGATCACAAACAATACGGGCAATTTCCTTATCATCTTCAACAAGTAAAATTTTTTCAGGTTTTTCCATGGATAACCCCTCTTTCTATCTATTTACATTATAAAGGATGTTTTATTGAACAAATTGAATTTTTATAATTACTTAATAAAGTGAAACTTCGATCAGTAGGTTTTTCATTCCAACTGATTGTTAGATGGGGTCTTCACGTTGTGGGCAACAATACCACTCAAACGTAGCATTTTTAGACTTTGTTCAAGTATTCACCATTAAGGGCAGTTATTCCCCACCATGCTTCTTAGAATTTTTGAATTAAGAGGTGGGGATTATACTGGTCCGTTAGAAGTGGGATAACTGTTGAATGTATATTTAAGGACGTTTTATTAAACAGTAAATAAAGTGCATGACTAAACAGAAGAGGTGATGGTTTTGTCGAAAAATCAAGGTAAGAATATTTTACCTCCACAGCACCAAAATTCTCAGCCTGGTGTAGAGTCAAAAATGGATCCAAGGCCAGTCTCTGAAGATTATTCTTATCAAGGGAGTAACAAATTAAGAGATAAGGTTGCCATCATAACAGGTGGAGATAGTGGAATTGGTAAAGCAGTTGCGATTCATTATGCAAAAGAAGGGGCCAATGTGGTCATCGTTTATTTGAATGAACATGATGATGCAAAGGAAACAAAGCGACAAGTAGAGGAAGAAGGGCAAAAATGCTTACTTCTTTCAGGTGACATCGGTGACGAAGCATTTTGCGAGGAGATTGTAAAGAAAACCATTGATACATTTGGACAATTAGATATATTGGTCAATAATGCAGCTGAACAGCATCCACAAAAAAGTATTACCCAAATCACTGCCGAACAGCTTGAGCGAACATTTCGAACCAATATATTTTCCTACTTTTATTTAACAAAGGCTGCCCTGCCCCACTTAAAGCAAGGGAGTTCGATCATCAATACTGCTTCCGTAACGGCATATAAAGGGAATGAACAGCTTGTTGATTATTCTTCAACAAAAGGAGCCGTTGTTTCCTTTACTCGTTCCCTTTCCATGCAATTAGTTGGAAAAGGTATCAGGGTCAATGGTGTTGCCCCAGGCCCTATTTGGACACCACTTATTCCCTCAACTTTTCCAAGTGATCAAGTGGCACAGTTTGGGTCAACAACACCGATGAAACGACCTGGTCAACCCGAGGAAGTCGCACCAAGCTATATTTTCCTAGCAAGTGACGACGCTTCTTATATGTCAGGACAAATCCTTCACGTTAATGGGGGAGAAATTATTAATGGGTAAAAACAAAGCATCATCCTGTGTGGATGATGCTTTGTTTTTTATTTTGGTTTCCTTTTTCCGTTTCGTCTTTTATTAAGATAAATGAATCCAACCATTAAGATGGGTACGATAAATACAAGAACAAATAACGTATAATTAATTTTTGTCGTATCTCGAACAACAAACACTTCAGAGACATCACGTTTTACAACAACATTGAACACATCATCAATAGGACGAATAAGATCCTCCGTAATGAGTCCAGTCAATTCCTTGTCTTCTCCGATTTGATCTTTCGTTAACGTAAAGCTTTGTGTTTTTGTTGTATTATTTATCGCAACAAATGCTTTTTCCCCATCATACTCCCGTTTAAAGACGAGTAGCCCTTTATCATTTAACACTAATTCAAGGGACCCTTTCGTGAGTGCGGGGACTCCTGATCTAATTTTTGAGAGTAAGGTAATGTACTCAATTAACTCTTCGTCTGTTCGAAAGTCCATTAAACCGAAGTTGTCTGGAGGCTCGGTGCCATTTAATGCAATTTCCGTTCCATATAACACCATAGGTATACCTGGTGTAGTGTATAGATATGTTAATGCTGACTTAAGGCGTGGTGCTGGATGCTCATTTGCTTCTACAGCCAAATGTGTAAATCGTACAGTATTTTGATTATCAATGTAATGAATGAAAGTGTGCTGATTTTCAAATTCTCGCGCTTGATCCCATGCTTTTTCTATATCGTTAAAAGTTTGATCTGGAGTACTAAATTTTGTAATTTCCTCATATGGTATCATGTTCAAAACGGAATCTAAACCAGCTGATTCAAGTTCAGGAAGATTATTTACCCCTAAAGATTCTCCGATTAATAGAAAATCTTCTTTTGCTGTTTTAAGGGCGTTAGACAGTGATGTAATAAAATTTGGTGAAATACCTTCGATAAGATCTAGCTTATATCCATCAATATCGGTTTCTTGTATCCACCACTGGGCTTTATCGATAAATTCATCATTAAGGATTTCACTATTAGAACCGTTTCCAAGATCGAGCATGACCTTCATTCCATTATCATGAGCAACATTTACAAGTTGATTTAAATCCTCAATCGTGCCATAACGTTGATTGATTTCATTGATGTTTTTCACTTTATATGGGTAAAATGTTGCCAAATCATTTTCAAATACTGGAGATAATAATATCGATGTAAAACCCATTTCCTTTACATGGTCCAGTCTGCTAATAATCCCTTGAATATCTCCACCATAATAAGCATTTGGGTTGGATACATCCACGTCGAGGTCATTCGAATGATCTCCATTGTTAAAACGATCAACCACTATGTAATAAATACTTTCTTCTTTGTTCGAATTTGATTCTTCAGCTACAGCCAATATTGGGAGAGCGAAAAATAGCAGAAATGGAATAAGCAAAGCCACTTTGTATCTCTTTTTCTTCATTATGTAACTCCTATCCTATTACTTCTTAGTTTTATCATACTTTAAAGTAACCTTTTCCCCTTTCAAAAGTCAAATAAAGCCTTGTTTGTTCATATTTTGTACAAAATTTTTTCCCTTCATTTATTATTAAGAGCTATTTCGTAACACTTTTTTAAAGCAGAGTCTTGGTAAAAGTATTTTTTACTATATTTTCTTTCAGTGTTCTATGATAAACTAATATCGTTTTCAATTAGGTTCTTGAAGGGATGATGACAGCTTGAACACTTCGGTGAATACCAGAAAGCTAACATTGTTTGCGTTAACATGGCCCATTTTTATTGAATTGTTGTTGCATATGTTAATGGGGAATGCTGATACCCTTATGCTCAGCATGTATTCAGATAACTCGGTTGCCGCAGTTGGGGTATCCAATCA
The DNA here is from genome assembly GCF_964021195.1 of Bacillus nitroreducens. Classification (NCBI taxonomy): domain Bacteria; kingdom Bacillati; phylum Bacillota; class Bacilli; order Caryophanales; family Bacillaceae; genus Bacillus; species Bacillus nitroreducens. The sequence continues at coordinate 551,210 of NZ_CAXHYI020000001.1, forward strand.
AATATTATCATTAATCATTGTCATGTTTGGGTTCATCGCGACAGGTACAGCTGTTTTAGTAGCCCAGTATTTTGGAGCAAAAAATGAAAAAAGTGCTGCTGAGGTTGCGGTTGTGTCGATCTTTGCAAACTTAGCATTCAGTCTTATTCTTAGTCTTTTTGTTTTTATATGGAGTAAGAAGTTATTGCTACTAATGGATTTACCCATGGAACTAATGGATGAAGCTGATAGCTACCTAAGAATCGTTGGTTTATTCTCCTTCCTGCAAGCATTAATCATGACAATTGGAGCTGTCATCAGAAGTTATGGTTTCACCCAGGATACCATGTATGTGACGATTGGAATGAACATCCTTAATGTAATCGGGAACTATATTTTCATTTTTGGACCGTTCGGATTGCCCATTCTCGGGGTTGAAGGAGTTGCGATTTCTACATCATTTAGTAGATTAGTTGGTTTACTTGTCATCATCATTCTATTAATAAAACGAGTAGGCAAAGAGCTGCCATTCAAAAAGGTATTTACTTTACCAAAAGTACATATTCAAAATCTACTCAAAATAGGAATACCGTCTGCTGGAGAACAACTTTCATATAATTCTTCACAGATGATTATCACATATTTTATTACGATTATGGGAACACAGGCGCTTACAACGAAAGTTTATGCACAAAATTTAATGATGTTTATTTTCCTGTTTAGTATTGCCATTAGTCAAGGTACACAGATATTAGTTGGACAGATGATTGGTGCTCGTCAGATTCAAGATGCATATATGAGAGCAATAAAAAGCTTAAAGCTAGCGATTATGATTTCAGCAGTTATGGCGATTGTCTTTTCAATCTTTAAAGATCCACTTCTATCCATCTTTACTGACAATCAAGACATTATCAAAACAGGCGGTATCCTCATTCTGTTAACCATTATTCTAGAACCAGGTCGGGCATTTAACCTTGTTCTTATTAATGCATTAAGAGCAGCCGGGGATGTGAAATTACCAGTTTATATGGGAATACTTTCAATGTGGGGACTATGTGTGCCAATTGCATATGTGCTTGGCATTCATTTCGACCTAGGATTAATAGGTGTTTGGATTTCTTTTATTGTGGATGAATGGGTTCGCGGCATCGTCATGCTTTGGCGATGGCGTTCTCGAGCATGGCAAAAGAATCGATTTGTTACACCCGTCGATAATTCGAATATAACAGCCTAATTCCATTAAGGCTGTTTTTTTGTATGTAAAATACCTTCAAAAAAGGAAAAATTCCATGGTTATAATTTTCCATTCTTTTGTCTAAACAGAGGATAAAACGATTTTCAAAATACTGTAGCAATGGATGGAGGACTTTGCTTTGGATTTACATCAACGTCTTGGCACCATAAAGGAACAAAAACGCTCTTTTATAACTGGTACAACTGAATGTATTAACGACCAATGGATCTTTTTTGATGCAGAAACTGATGAAGCGTCGATGCTTGAAGAAATGATTGGAAAGGAAGTAGAAGTATTCACTTTGAATAGGTGGGAAAAAGGAGTTTTTGTGGAAGATGGGCTTATCCAAATGAGAAGTTATTATTACAAACTCGATAATGGAGATTGCCTTCGTTTTCGCAAAAAATTAAACCTTGCCTATAAGGAATTGTTGGAAAGTTTCACAGAAGAGCAATTTTTACGGTTTACATCTACTTTAAATGAACTTTCATTTTCATTATATGATTGCATTTATTGTCATAATCAATTGATGTACCAACCCGAACATGTGGAAAATGAAGGGGTAAACTTTATCCTGTTTGATAATACGGAAATACTTATGTCTGTACACCATCACTTTTCACGAGGCAAGCTAAAGAAGGATCGGTTCGAATTCACCTTAGCAAATGGAAAAAGGACAATTTTATCAACACTGTGTAGATAAAAAAGAAATTGGGGCTGGATGTATAAAAACATAAACAGCCCCTTTTATTTTCACATTACTTTAAGTTTTTCTAATCCCTTTTCAAACTCTTCACTCTTCATCGGCCTATCAATATAAAATCCTTGCGCATAATGGCACTGAAGTTCCTTAAGTAATGCAATTTGTTCATCGGTTTCAACGCCTTCAGCGACTACTTTTACAGCTAGTCCGTGTCCCATCGTAATAATAGCCTTTACAATGGCAATATCTGATGTATTGACTTTAAGATTATTAATGAAGGTTCTATCAATTTTCAGATTATTAATAGGCAAATCTTTTAAATACCCCAGAGATGAATAACCTGTACCAAAATCATCTATCGATACCTTAACACCTAGTTTTTGTAATTCTTTCATTACACAAACACTATGGGTAACATTCCGTAGCATTACGCTTTCGGTAAGCTCTAGCGTTAAATATTGTGGTGGGAGACCTGTCTCTACTAACACTTCTTTCACTTCATTTATAAAACTCAGTTGTTGGAACTGGTTCGCAGAAACATTAACTGAAATCGTTAGATGATCATACCCCATGTCATGCCATCGTTTATTTTCCTGACATGCTTTTTTCAACACCCATTTCCCTATCTCATGGATCAGGCCCGTTTCTTCAGCAAGTGGTATGAATTCACCTGGTGACACAAGTCCTAGTTTAGGATGTTCCCATCTTATCAGAGCCTCAGTCCCATAGATTTCGCCACTCGATAAATCGATTAAAGGTTGAAAACACAAATGAAATTCACGCTTTCCAAGGGCTCTTCTTAAATAGCCTTCAAGCTCCAATTGATACAAAACTTGTTGATTCATCTCTGTAGAGTAAAATTTCATCTTGTTCCCACCTTGCTTTTTCGCAAGGTTCATAGCAGTATCCGCATGTTTGAATAATAACTCAGTTGTCATGCCATCGTCTGGGAATAAACTTGCTCCAATGCTTCCCGTTAGAAAAAACTCCCGAGCCTCATACATAATGGGCTTGGAAATTACATGCAATATTTTTTGACCAAGGTCTGCTATTCTTTCAACTTCAACATCATCTGTTACTAAAATGGTAAACTTATCTCCACTAAATCTCGCAAGAAAGCTGTTGTTGGAGAGTAGCTCTTCAATCCGGTTTGCTACCTCCTTGAGGATAATATCACCCGCGTAATGTCCAACAGTATCATTAATGATTTTGAAACGGTCTAAATCAATAAAAAAGATAGATAGTTTGTTATTCTTCTTTTTCTTTGACATTTTTTCAACAAAATCATTTACCTGTTTTGTAAAATGCAAGCGATTGGATAAACCTGTCGCTGAATCAAAATAGGCTAAGTACGCTGCTTTTTCCTCTGCCTTTTTCTCAAAATAATCCTCTATTTCTTTTAAGGATTTGTGCATCGACTCTGATAACGCTAATAACGCCTGTTTCCCTTTCGTTTCTGGTATTGAAAGAATAGCAGACTTTAGTTCGGGTTCAGTGAAAACAGTAAATGTAATCACTACACTATTTGTTGCACTTGTTTTATTCTGTAGTTTGTTCCCAGGCAACGTTTCGAGCATTGTTGCATGCGGAATCTTTTCTTTTAATCTTTTTACAACTACTTTCAAAAATTGTGTTTCTATATAGTCAGTAAAAATTTGGATTAGTACATTATTTTCTGCAGTAAGATGATGTTGCTCTACAACCTCTTCAATATCATTCACGTTATTACAAACTATACTATAGGTTCTCATAATGAGATTCACCACTCTTTTTCGCTCATGAAGTATGTATACCTATCCATAAGATAGCATAGATTCTTGTCGAAAAACATAGAAAAAAAGAAAAAGCCACCATAACTGGTAGCTTTTTTCACATAAGGATTAAGAACCCCAAATACCTAGTGGAAGTCTCATCCCCAATGCTATGGTTAAGACTAACACAATGATTAATAATGCCCAAAATAGTCCATTTGGTTTTCCCTTACTAGAACGTGCTAAGATCATTTCCATAAAACCAATTGTTAAAATACCTAGAATTGCTTTTCCTATGTATTCGCCGTCAATTTGCACTCCACCAAATAACAGTAGGAAGCCTGTCGCTAAAACGAATAAATAAAATAAACGTAAAATCATTTTAACAATTTTTTGCGCCTTTTCTTTTCCTGCCTTATTCAAAATAGTTGCTGCTACAACAAACAGGATAATAGCAACTGCCCAAGAAGTAATATGTGCATGAGTATTCACTGTCATGAACTACTTCCTCCTTTATATCTTTTCATTCATGGAATATCATAGCATGTTTGGGAAAAAAATAAAAAGGTTGTACCAATTCTTTTTCACTATGGGCATAGTAAATATGTCTCTTTTGTGACAGTAAAGTCTCTTCTACTTTATTCTGTCTTGTTTCAAAGTCCTTATAGAATTTCCGTGACATCTCCACCTTTTAAGGATCGTAGTGGATCAAGCCTGTTTCCTAGTCCAGCCGATTATGTTTACTTTAAATACCATTTCTTTCTGACTTAAAAACCTCATGATCTCCTCTTGTTTTTGTTACGTTGATATATGTAGTCTAACCAAACAAACTCTATTCCATCTTTACTAATTTTGTAGAACTTTGTATGTTTTTGTAACTTTATTAGAGGTTTTAGCGAAGTTGTTTTAATCCCTGTAAAGGCAGGTATAATAAAAGTACAAGCTCTGTATATACTACTTTTGTATGAGGGCACTTATTTTTTTGTACTATAAAAAAATGGAGAAATGAAAATGTTCATGTTAAGAATTGCAATTGAATTAAAGCGCCGAAAAATGACTTCATTAGCAAATCGGCATGGCTTTACTGCTTGGGAAACAGTAAAGTGTAGTCAGGAATTAGACCATTTATTGAATACATACCAAAAGTCGAAAGAAAGAAAACTTAAAATGGTCAATTAAAAAGGCTATTCGCTTAACGAATAGCCTTTTTACGTATATCTACCTTCTGAGCATATGTTAAGGTTCTCCACATCCATTCGAATGGACCGAATCTGAATTTTTTTAACCAAAAATAACTTAATACAATTTGAACAATGAAAATTCCTACGGTAAGAAGAAACCCTTCAAATGGCTGGACCTTTCCATATAATCCGATCCCGTATCCATAAAACAATAAGGTACAAACGATTGATTGAAATAAATAATTACTTAACGATAGTCTACCTACAAATGTTAGTGGCGTTAACAACTTTTTCCAAAATGGAAGCCTCATTAACAGTACTACTGAGGTTGCGTAGAAAATGGCAGTTCCTGGGCCACCAATCGTATCCTGCAAGTAATCCGTCGCAGGATTTTTTGCTGTGTAATAAGGTAGCAGTTTCATAGGAACGCCGATTAGAAATGATATCAGCCAAAGAATTTTCACTTTTTTTATATCCTCGTCACGGCCTTCAAACCATTTTTTCTTTGCGATAAAAGCACCTAACAAGAACATTGGTAATAGTGTAATAATTAAAGCAAAGATACTTGTTACGTTATTAGCATAATACCAATCTTGGAATCTTTGAATTGTAATTTCCCAGAACCCACCATTTGCATACACTTCAGCCGATTTTAAAGCAAGCTGTTCATTGTATAAGACAGAATTTAAATTTGGCTCAAACATAACAGCTATCAGCATAAGTCCGCCGATGAGGATGTTTGGTACAAAAATAAGAACTAATGCCCAAATTAAAAGCGTAATTGGCTTAGCCTTATGGAATAAGAGCAAAATAGTTCCGACTATGGCATACGTTATTAAAATATCTCCATGCCATACGAAAAATGCATGTAAGCATCCAAGAAGCAGTAGCACAATCAATCTCCTTGTAATTAATGGTGCAAATGAATATCCTTTCGCAACCGCCCTTTCTTTAAACATGATCATACCAAAGCCGAAAAGAAATGAAAACAAGGTGTAAAAGCTTGCTTGGGCAAATATGTCAATAAATTTATTTGTCCATTGATTGATTTCACCGCTCCACCACTCTTGCGGATTTAAGTATAGTACAGGGGAAAAAAACGAAGGCATGTTCACAAGGAAAATACCTAAGATCGCAAGTCCCCTTATAACATCAATGGAGTGAATCCGTTCTGCTCCCATGACAGGTGTTAAACGTTCATTACTCATTATGACAACTCCTCACATTTTTACCTATATTCGATTATAAGAGAAACAATTTGGAAACACTAGGAAATTTATTAAAAAAACATACATCAACCACCCGCAGTTATATGTCAAAATCACATTTACTGGGCAAATTACATAGAATAAAAAAACTGTTATTATTCAAACCAATTCATGTCTCTATTCGTAATTTATCAAATTCGGATTATAAAAGGGTGTATAGTATGCCAGCAATTGTAGGAGCCGTAAAAGTAAATAGCATTGGGAATAGCAGTGTAATGAATATTGGAGATGTTTTTCAAATTTCCCCATCCAGTACAGCAAAGACATTTGCAGGTGCAGGTTCGTTTAATACTGGAGATGGGCTTCGAATCTATAATAATCAAAGTGTAACAAACACTTATGATACAGATAGCATTGACAGTGTAGTTATTGGGAATGCATGAGGAGGGTGATCTAATGAACTTTTATATCAATCAAAGTATTTGTATTCATACTTTGCGAGTCGGTAGTGTTAGCAATTCATCTGTTTTACAGATTGGGAGTGCAGGACTTATTAAACCCGCTTCTCATCTCTATAATACAGGAGGATTTACTGAACCTGCCCCAGAATTTGAAGAAGAGACTCCCCCAGTAGAGGCACCTGCTGTCCCGTTGGTAGCTCCCACTCAATCATAGGCATTCACCCATTACTCCTTTTATGCATAAGGTACATTATCTTATGTTTGGAAAGGGTGAATGCTTTTGTACTCATATCCTTATGATCTTTCCCCTTATATTCGGAGTCTCTATTCTTATATTGAACAGCAAAACCAACGCATTTCACAATTAGAAAAAATACTCATGAACATACAAAGTGAAATAAATGAAATGAAGAATACCCCAAAAACACATATTGACAGGATTGAATATAAATTTGATCAACTAAAGGTCGAAACATTGGAAGGGACATTAAATATTGGATTGAATCCAGTGAACGGTGAACAAATTGAAGATTTTGCAGTTTCACAAAATAAGATGAATATTCCAGACATTCGACATACTCATAAAGATTTTATTCAGGAAATACATGATGAAGTAGACGCATACTTAAATAATGAATGTTCATCATATATCCAGAACATGTTAGAACAGAAAAGGACATCACTTCCAGATGAACATGTCCAGTTTATTTTGGATGATATCCGTAAACAAATCGTCGACCGGATCATTTTTTATCTAGAACAAAAGCAAGCTGAACTCCAAGACCCAACACGGCAACTCGATATATACCAAACTACGGTAGCCAGAATAAAAACGGATATTCAAAATTCCATAGACGCGTATCTTACTAACTTCCCAAAAACTATGAAGGAGGAGCAGGATTCATGAACTTTACTGTAGTCAATAAAGAAATCCATGTTGGACATATCGATATTGTCGGTGTATCTACGTCATCTGTGTTTATTATTGGGGACGCGAAGACGATCTCATTGGCTTCAGCCTTTGATACACCACCTGAATCTCTTATTATCGGTCCATATGTCCCACTTGCCCCGCAAGGATGATGGGATATGAAAAGAATTTCAGTTGTCGATTTCATTAAAGTGAACTCCCTATCGTTTAGCAGCATCCTAGAAATTGGAGATTCAATGAAAATCAAGCCTATCTCCAGTGCACTTGCGGTTCAACGGGAAGTTCCTTTGTTTTTTACAAATGAAGGAGACTTTTCACAATTCCCTATTTTTTCAAGGGACCTTCCCAAAGTAGAAGTGACGGAATCAATAAACATGAGGATATTCAATCAAAATCCCATTATAAAAGTGAATTCCATACGAATTGATGGGGTTTCGTCAGCTGGTGTTATGCAAATTGGTTCAACGGAGACTATTCATACTGAATCAAAAGTGAAACATATCCGTAAATTACTTGATCAGCAATCGAAAACGTAAGCAGGTAACGAATTCTTCATTTTTTTCATAAAGTAATAGTATGAGAGAAGGTACTTTAAATAAGTTGTTTAAAAGGATGAAAGAATATGCCCTCAGTTGTTGGACCTATTAAAATAATCAATGTTGGCGGTGGAGTAATAAATTTTGGGGACTCCTTCTATGTTTCACCTAAGGAGTCAGCGAAAACTTATTCGGGATCAGGTTCGTTTAATACAGGTGATTTTATCTGTACCAATAATGGCTTGAATTCGACGAATACAAATGATGAAGATTTTGCAGATCAACTCATCAAAAAGAATGCATAGTAAAAAATGATTTAGCATGAGAAATTGAAATAAAAAACATCAACTCACTTCCAGTCCTTTTAGCAAACGTCTATTTCAGTAATTCGTGTAGAAGTACGACAAGTACAAGATGAGATGATCTAGCTCAATCACATTTTTATTGAGTAGGTTAGTCCTAACGTGACTAGTTAATTACGTTAAACAGAAAAAAGGCCATTGCTGGCCTTCAGGCTGTCGAGAAAGTCTCGACAGCCTTTATTCTTTTGATACACTTTACTAATTCACCGCATTAATATGTTATAATATAGTTAATAAATTAGGGTTGGTGATATTGTGTTAAATACTAGGGAAAATACACAAAATGAAATTGAATTTGTATCAATTGACGAGCTTGTTCCAGATAACCATCTGTTACGAAAAATAGATAAATACATAGATTTTTCTTTTATAATTGAGAGAGTAAAACCTTACTACTCTGAAGATAATGGTCGACCTTCGATCGACCCTCTTGTTCTTTTTAAAATGATGTTTATTGGATATTTTTATGGTATCCGTTCCGAAAGACAACTTGAACAAGAGATAAAACTTAATGTCGCATATCGTTGGTTTTTAGGTCTCAGATTTAAAGATCCTGTACCACATCATTCCACAATAAGCTGGAATCGCCATAAGCGTTTTAAAGATACAGACATCTTCCAAGAAATCTTTGATGAAATTGTTCTTCTTGCAATGAATCACAAAATGGTTGGCGGAAGAGTCTTATTTACGGACTCCACTCATCTCAAAGCTAATGCGAATAAACATAAATTTACAAGGGAAGAAGTTGAAGTAGAAACTCGTGAATATTTAAATGAGTTAAATAAGGCAATTGAAGAAGATCGTGCTGAACATGGAAAAAAGCCTTTAAAGGAAAAGGAGGAGGTGAAAGAAACAAAAGAGATTAGAGTAAGTACCACAGATCCAGAAAGTGGGTTTATGTCGCGAGACAATAAGCAAGAGATGTTCTGTTATTTAGACCATCGGACAACAGATTTGAAGTTTAACATTATAACTGATGCATTCGTAACTCCAGGTAATGTCCATGATTCAATACCATATCTTAGCCGTTTAGATCGTCAAATCTTACGATTTAACTTTAATGTGGAAGCTGTTGCTCTTGACTCTGGATACTTAACTAATCCGATTTGCAAAGGATTATCAGATCGTAAGATCTTTGGAGTTATTGCCCATAGAAGGTATCAACCAACAAAAGGACTCTTTCCAAAATGGAAGTTTAAATATAATAAAGAAAATGACATTTATGTTTGTCCAAATAGCGAGGAACTAACATATCGTTCAACTACAAGAGAAGGTTACCGAGAGTACAAGTCAGATCCCAAGAAATGTTCAACCTGCCCTCTTCTTGAACAATGCACTAGATCCCAGAATAAGCAAAAAGTTGTTACTCGTCATGTTTGGGAAGATCATAAAGATAAGGTGAGGCTAAATCGCCTCTCTCCAGAAGGGAAAATTCTTTATAAGTTTAGAAAAGAAACCGTAGAGCGAAGCTTCGCAGACTCAAAAGAGCTGCATGGGCTTCGCTACTGTAGGTTACGGGGAATTAAAAATGCTAGTGAGCAGGTATTACTTACAGCAGCCTGCCAGAACATGAAAAAGATTGCCAACCACCTAGCCAAGCAAGGCTAGATGGTTGGGAGTGATATTTTCAAGATTTTTGATAAAGAATAATGTCAACTTACAACTACAAAAACCACCGAAAACAAAAAGTGTAGAGAAAAAATACCCCTTTCTCTACACTCTGAAGGCCATTGCTGGCCTTTTTCTAAAATTTCTATAATGTTTCTAATCTAACTATGGTCCCTCTACCAGATGGTTCCGCTGGTTCAACAATGAGACGCTTTGGTAGTCTAGCTCGTAATTCCTGAACGTGACTAATAACGCCTACTGCTAGCTGCTTGGAATGCAGTTTCTCAAGTGCGGACACAACTGTATCCAGTAAATCAGCATCCAATGTTCCAAACCCTTCGTCTAAGAAGAAGAATTGTAATGGGTATTCGCCCCTTAACTGAATTTGTGCGGATAAAGATAACGCTAATGCCAATGATGTTAAAAAGGTCTCTCCACCAGAAAGTGTAGTGACAGGGCGTCTGACACCACCATTTGCATCATCCCTCATAATAAATCCACCCTGTGAATCAACCTCAACTGCATAGCGCTGCCTTGTTAAAATGCCAAGACGCTCTGTGGCATCGAGGCTCACTTGAACAAGCTGTTCCTCTGCAATGAATTCTACGAAGCTATTTCCTTTAAATACAGATTGCAGTTTGTGATATTGCTCGACTAATTTCTCGAGTTTCTTGCGTCGTTCTTCTAGTTCACTGAAACGTTCATGTTTTTCTAACAGTACTTGGAGAGCTTTTACGGCTGCCCCCTTCGCTTCTACTGCTTGGTTTAACATCTCTTTCATTTCCTGACGAACTTTTTGGATCTCATCCCATTTATTTTGACTCAGTACTTCATCTTTCAATAAATCATTTATTTTTTGTATATCTGTTTGAATTTGCTTGTAATGATCCCAATATTGCTCAATTTGTAGTTGAAGGTTTTCTAGTTCATTCTTAGTAAGAATCGAATCCTTCACATCTGAAATTTGCGTAAAACTGGTTGACTCAAGTGCTTCGGTCCACTTAATTGTTGCCTTTTCACTTCGTTTCTGCCAATCTTGTAGTGATTGTAGGGCCGCATGCGTCTCATTTTCTAACTTTTGGCATGCTGATTGAATTTGTTGCCACGCTTCGTATGCATGGCCTTCCGTTTCTTCAAGATGCTTTATCATTTGCTCCGTTTCTTCAATAAGTTGGTCAATATTGTTATTCCCTATTTCATTTACAAATTTTTCTCTCGCTTCGGTTAGAGCTTCCCATTTCCCTTTTAACGTTGAAGTGATTTCAACAATCTGACGTTCAAGTCTATTACACTCATCTTGGTATTTATCCTTCTCTTTTTCTTTTTGTTCAAGAATCTTAGAATCATTTTCAATCTCAACTGATAGACTTTGTGCCAATCTATCATTTGTTGAAATGACCTTAAGTTTTGCTTCAATCGCATCAATTTCAAGTTGTGGGAAAGCTGTTTTCCAATCCATATACTGTTGTTGTAATTTTTCATGTAGGTTTAATACACGTACTTGTAGTTCTTGAAAAGAATTTTTTTTATTTTCCATCATCTGTTCAAGTTGACTAACTTGCTTTAGTGAATCTCTTATATTTTGAATTGCTTTTCTACCTGTTTCTTTTAGTTTTAAATAATCTTGTTGCAATGATTTTTGTTCAACATGAAGGAATTGTAGTTTTTCGTTTAGGTCTTTGATTTCATCCTCAAGTGGAATCTGACTACCTTGGACAGGGATATTCATTTGTCCTGGATACTCCTGAATTAGGCCATGGGATATCTGCTCAAGTTTCAGTTTTAACGTAGAAAACTCTTGTTTCATATCTCTAGCTGCTGTGATATCATCTGTAAGTTTTTCAATTTGTGTTTCAATTTCTTCTCCATGGTCCTCGTGACGAACTGGATTTGGATGATGGCTTGAACCACAAACAGGGCATGGTTGGCCCGCTTGAAGCTGGCTCGCAATTTGTTTAGCTAGATTTTTCCTACGATTATCCTCTAGTTCTTGCTTTAATGTAGATAGTTTAGTTTCAGCAACTTTAATTACCTTTTCACTTTCCCTTTCTCGTTCACAGACTGCTTCATACGTGGAAGCATTTTTTAGAAAAATAGCTTCTAATTTTTGTTTATCCTGAGCGAGTACATCATTTTTGGTACGAAGCAATTCTTGTGTTTGTTCAAGTAGAACACGGCTCTTTTCTAGCTCGTCTTTTTGTTCCTTAAGGTTTGTATCTGTAAACATAATCGATTGTTTCTGGCTGTATGCTTTTTGAAGTTCATCTCGATCTTCAGCTGAAACAGTTAGCTGCGAAAGCTGTGCTTTACGCTCCTTTTGTTTTTCAAATTTCTTCGTAATAGATACTGTGATTTCCTCTATTTGATTTTGTTTTTCACGGACAAGAGCTTGTAAGCTATTTACTTTTTTCTGTAGTTCACTAGCTTCTCTTTCAAGGGTTAATGCTTTCTCCTGCTCAACCTTTGCATCTGTCAGTTTTTGCTTTTTAGTTAGAAAAATTGGTAACTTTTCTGTCTTTTCTTGACGGGCCTGATGATACTCTTTCGCCTTTATTTCATTTTCTTCTTTTTTGATAACTAATTGGCTCTGTATGGATTGATAAAGTTTTGTTGCCTTTTCAAGTTCTTCCATCGCCGTTTCATATTCTTCAAGGTATGGAAGAATACGAGACGCAGTTTCCGCGTTTTTTAGTTTATTTTCTAATTGAAGGATTTTTGGTTTCTCTTGTTCAATTTCTGATATTTTTTTCGTTAGACTGTCCTTCTCTATTTGCCATTGCCAAATATTTTTATACTTTTCAAATTCCTCTTCGACCTTATTGAGCTCATTTTGGCGTTTTTCGAGAAGTACTTGAGATTCCCTTAATTCTTGTTCCGCGGCTTTAATGGCCTCTTTTGATGCATCACCAAGACCAGATTGCTCAGCTGTTACTTCGTTAAGTTCATTTTTTGCTGTCGTTACCTTATTCTTAAGTTTTTTATTGAGCTTATCCCCATATTGCTCAAGATTAAATAGTCGCTGTAGCATTTGTCTTCGATCGACACCTTTAAGTGATAAAAACTCAGCGAACTTTCCTTGTGGCAATACAACCGCTCTCGTAAAATCGTCAATGGTTAATCCAAGTAATTCCTGAACACTTTGATTGACCTCCCCGATTTTATCAGCAAGAACAACAGTTTCTTCCCCAACTTCAATGATTCTGCACAATGAAGATTTGAGTTTCAAGTCATCTTGACGTTTGAAACTTCGCTCTATCATGTATCGTTTGGCTCCATTTGCGTTTTCTAATTCAAATGTAAGAGAAACATGAAGCTGTTCTTCTGCATGATTAAGAATACCATGGGTGTTATTAGAGGCACGTTCTACCTTACCGTAAAGGGCAAGTGTCATCGCATCTAAAATGGAGGATTTCCCACTTCCTGTCGGTCCAAAAATCCCAAAAACGCCCCCCTCACAAAGGGAACCAAAATCAACAGTTTGCTTTTCACGGAAGCTATGAAGTCCTGCTACTGTTAGAGTAATTGGTTTCATGCTTCTTCACCTTCCTCATCTACCTCGTCAGAAATCAGTTCTAAAAATAGTTTTGTAAGCTCTGGTTCTGGTTGTGCACCGCCTGTTTGTTTTTCATAAAAGCGTACAAATAGTTCATCGATGGGAGTATTCGTTGTAGAAGTCCGTGCTGCTTTTTCTTTTTCTAGGTCTTCAAATATTGGTCGAATGTGAATAAGTCCACTATGGTGCTTCCGTAATCTATGAATCTCTTCAATTGATAGAGCATTCTTGACATGAATTTCTAAATCAATCCATGCGTTTACGTCCTTGCCTTCATCTAGCCATTCGTATACTTGTGCTAGCCCATCTTTTGCTTTCCACCTTACGAGTGGCTTCCCACTTGATAAAAACACCTCAGACATTTCAATTTCTTGGCCAGGTTTTGCATCCAAGATGGTCACAGACTTTGCATATCCAGCTTCTGAAAAACTGTAGGCTAAAGGTGAGCCTGAATATCTGGCTACTGTGTTTGCTCGAGAGACCATTTGAGGACGATGTAAATGTCCTAATGCTACATATTGAGCGGCTTCTGGAAGACTTGTAGCCGCAACGGTATAAGCTCCCCCTACCTCTATTGGACGCTCAGAATCGGTGCTGCTTCCACCCGTTACATAAATATGACTCATTGCCATATTAATTGTTTCAGGTGTAAAGGATTTACTCATTTCTTGGAAGATACCTTGTATGCGTTGATCATATTTATCTCGTAGCAATAATTCTTCATGTGAATCGGATAACACTTCTGCTAATCGTGACTCGGACGGGTATGGTAAGGCTGCTAATTTCAGCGTTTCATTCGTTGTAGGAACATAAATGGTCTGTACATCCATAGTCGGTAGTCCAAGTAACTGAATTCCCTGCCCTTGGGCAAGTGGTGAAGCTGCCGACAGTCTGTCTGGATTATCATGGTTTCCGGCAATAATCGATACTGGTCGATTTCCCCCGTTTGATAGACGAGAAATACTTTCATAAAATAATTGCTCAGCAGCTGCTGGTGGGTTTACAGTATCAAATGCATCTCCAGCCATTAATACCACATCTATTTTTTCTTCTTCAACGATTTTAACAAGCTCGTCCAGAAATTGCGCTTGCTCTGTTAATCTACTTCTTCCCTCAAGTGATCGACCTAAATGCCAGTCTGCAGTGTGAAGAATTCTCATCAGGAAGTCCCCTTTCTTAACCGAAATTCAATACTATTATTTTAACATAGGAGGTTGTATAAGATTGGTAGAGTTAATTGGTAACTTTTTTGGAGCGATTTTGTTTTTTTTATGTCATCTCAAGATTTTACACATGGCAATTATACGATCTATTAGTTGAGAATCGTGCGATAGTTCGATTGTCTGGATTTCAGTTACAATGCCGTTATATACCGTGTAATACAGTTGCGCTCATTTCATTTATCGTTTCACAATAGCCTGATATACCGAGAAGTTCTGTTGCAAAATACCAGTTAGCGTCCCAGACGACCATGATATTCCAACTCTACGCTTGCTCTGGCATCAAAGATATTTTTGTCTTATACATAGTTAAGGTAGCAGTAAAAATTACTGCTACCCTGTAGAGTCTCACAATCTAATCATTAGGAGCTATACTTTTAACAGATGCCCGCCGTCGAAAAAGTATAAATATCTATCTGTAAGTGGCTTTCGCCAAATATGTTCGATTGCTTTACTATATAGTTCAAGCTGCACACGATAGCGGTCTTCAAGTTCTGGTTTTGCATCTTCAAAACCTCTAAACTTACCAGATATCGTGTCTGTTTTATAATCAATGAGTACAATTCCATTTTCATCTTCAAAAATACAGTCAATGACCCCTTGAATCAGTACATTCTCATGTTGTTCATCAGACCAGTCTGCATATGCCTCTGACGCGGGTATCGCCACACTAAACGGAACCTCTCTTCTTACCTGTTCAGCTACAAGCATACGCTGAGCAATTTCTGATTCAAAGAACCCTAAAATACTGTCTATATTAATTACATCTGCTTGTTCTTGTGTTAATAACTCATGATGAACCATTCGCTGGATTTGCTCTAGAATTGATTCTTTATTAATCGGTTCATTTAATCCAATATGCTGCATCACCATATGCATCGCTGTACCACGCTCTGTTGGCGTTAATGATTTCTTCTGCATGAACCTTGGGCGATCAGCAGAACTGGATCGAAACTTTGGAAGAAACAGGATATCACTATGTTCATCCATGCTCTCACGCTGTCTTTTAATCTCTGAAACCGACTGTTTTGAACGTTTATTTGCTGCAGATTTATAAGGATACTGCCATGTTAGTTGATGCTCGATTTTTTCAAAAGCATCACTACTAACTGGAATTGGGTTACCTTCCTTTAATGCAGCTTCAATTTGTTCATATCTGCTCTCTTCTTCATTATCAATTTTTTGTAAACTTGTTGCTGGGATAGTTTGAATTTCCCATTTTGCTGGATGATTAACAATTTCGGATGGGAGATGCTCAACAGTCTCTTCACCTCGAAGCAACCCTGCGTCCTTATGACGAATCAAACCTGGACCAATCCAATCTAAGTAAGATTTAGCCCCAGCTCTTGTGTGGTCCGCAAGTAACCATTCTTTGTTTTGAAGGGTTGCTTGCCATTTTTCAAGTTGCTTTTCTACATCCTTCACCGTACCAACAAGAAATAGTTTTTCTTTTGCTCTAGTTAAAGCAACGTAAAGGACACGCATTTCTTCAGAAATCAGTTCTAGATGCATTTTTTTCTTAATGGCAAGCATCGGTAAAGTTGGATAGGTTATGCGTAAAGTTGGATTTACGTATTTTGTACCAAATCCAAGCTCTTTGTCCAATAAATAACTTTTGTTTAAATCCATCATATTAAATTGCTTAGAAAGACCGCCTACAAACACAACTGGGAATTCAAGTCCCTTACTTTTATGAATGGTCATCAGTCGAACAACATCCTCTTGTTCACCCAGTGCCCTTGCAGTACCTAAATCATCTCCGCGATCTTGCATTCGCTCTATGAAACGCAAGAAACGGAATAATCCTCTAAAAGATGTCGCCTCATATTGACGTGCACGGTCATAAAGTGCACGAAGGTTTGCTTGACGTTGCTTTCCACCTGGCATACCTCCTACAAAATCATAGAAGTATGTCTCCCTATACAATTGCCATATCAAATCAGACAGGGAACCTGTTCTTGCTCTTGTACGCCAACTTTCCAATTTATGATAAAAATGTCCAACTTTCTCGTATGTCTCATCACTGCTTGAAGCTTCTTTTAAGAAGATTTTTAATGCTTCATAATAAGGACTGTTTTTTTCATAGGTTCTGATTTTCGCAAGCTCTTCAGCATCAAGTCCAACTATTGGTGAACGTAAAACCGATGCAAGTGGAATATCTTGATACGGATTATCAATCACCTTCAGTAAGGACATCATAATCGCGACTTCGGTTGCATCAAAATAGCCTGTTGAAAGGTCTGCATAAATAGGGATTCCCTGTTGTTTGAATTCCTCCATCATTTGCGGAGCCCATGGCATCGAACGCATGAGAATCACAATATCTCGATAGGTAATATTCCTCATGCGGTTTTCTTTTCGATCAAACACTTGAAACTCAGAAGATATCATGTGTTTAATTTGCTTTGCCATCGCCCGAGCTTCAAGCTGGGCTGTTTCAAGTTCAGCTTCGTCAAAGAGGATCATTTGCCCCTCATCTTCAGCACTTTCCTCTGGTCCAACATTCTCAACTTCTTGTCCGTTTTTATCAATTAATAACAATTCGGCAGCCATGTGGTCTCTTACAGGGTAGTCTGCCCCTAGTTTTAATTCGGCATCATTGTCATACTCAATTTCACCGACAGCTTCACCCATGATTTGTTTGAATAAATAATTCGTTCCATCTAATACTTCAGCACGGCTACGAAAGTTTTTTGATAAATCAATTCTTAATCCAGTTCCATCCCCTGATTGAGTGAAACGTTTATATTTACTTAGAAACAGCATAGGCTCTGCTAGTCGGAATCGGTAAATCGACTGTTTCACGTCACCAACCATGAACATATTTCCTGTCGCTTCGCCATCTTTTGTAACAAGTTTTAAAATCGATTCTTGGACCATATTTGTGTCTTGGTACTCATCAACAAATGCTTCTTCAAACTGAAGTCGGTATTCTAATGCCGCTTCCGAAGGCACTAACTCCACTGAAGACGTTCCTGATTTACTTAGAATTTCAAGACAATAATGCTCTAGATCTGAAAAATCAACTAGTCCTTTTTCTTCTTTTACTTTCTGAAATCTTTCACCAAATTCAATGACCAGCTGTACAAGCATTTCAATGGAAGGCTTCATTTCTTTAATATTATTTAAATAGCTTTCAGGAGGTAGACTGAATAAATCTTCTTTTATTTTTTCAACGAGTTTTTTTGCATCGTCTCTTAGCTTTGTTACTTGTTCCTTTAGAACCTCATCATATTCATCACCTTTAACAGGCTTTGCTCTACCAAACGCAAGTGTTTGCATTTCATGATATAGTGCCGACCATGATTGATCCTTTGCACGTAAAAGACGATAGATTTGTTCAAGGTCAGCCTCAATATTTTCTGCTCGAGGAGCTGGTCCCCCTGGCATTCGAATAAGGTCCATTGCATATTCTAACTTGGCTTTTGCCCCCTGTAATTGCAGCGATATATCCGCTAGTAAATACGGAATATATGGTGTTTGATCCAAAGTTTGGTCATCGACTTGATAGTCCTCCACAATCTGCTGTAGCCATTCAGAAGAGGCTGGATGTGCACGTGAAAATTCATATAGTCTTCGAACCATATTCTGTAATTCAACATCGGTTCGATCATTTGTAAAACGATCTACTAAATCAAAGAATTTTGTGTTTTCGAGATTACTGTAATGTTCTTCAAACATTTCTTCCATAACCTCATCACGAAGTAGTTCAGCCTCGGTCGAATCTGCAATTCGAAACCCAGGGTCGATATCAATTAAGTAATAAAATTTCCGAATCACTTCCAAACAGAAAGAGTGAATCGTTGAGATGGAAGCACGATTTAGCAAGCTTAATTGTCTTCTGACATGTAAAGAGGCAGGATCCTCTTTTAAAGCTTTTTCCAAAGCCTCCCCAATCCGATTACGCATTTCTGCTGCTGATGCATTTGTAAAAGTCACAACGAGTAAACGGTCTACATCAACAGGTTTTTCCTTGGATAGTATCTTTCGAATAATCCGCTCAACTAGGACAGCCGTTTTACCAGACCCCGCTGCAGCTGCAACTAAAATATCCTGTCCACTTGAGACAATTGCTTTCCACTGATCATCTGTCCATTGGCTACCTCCAGGTTTTGGTATATGATTAGTCATGAATTTTCACACCTCCATTCCGAACTTTTTCAAGGATTACATCCTTGCTTTCATTTGGCAGGACTCGAAATTTGTTTTCTTCCAGGCTCTGGTCAAATTGACAAACAGATTTAAACGGACAGTACGTACAAGGCGTTTTATCTTTAAGTTTATAGGGTGCAATGTCAATTTCACCATTTACTATCCGGTTACCCGTGTTTTTAAAGACTCCTCGTACATGGTTCCGAAGATAACCCAACTCTTCTTCACTTGCTACCTGAGAATTAGAATAAAAACTTCCATCTTTCTTAATCGCTGCTGAGACAATTTGAGAATAACCTGTTCCTAGTGATTGATCCATTAGACGAACAGATTCCTCATCGCCCAATAAAAGTCCCTTCATTTTAAACCTCTTAAATATTTCCTCTTCGATTTTATCCTCAGGCAACACCTTATTGGAATGAATCAGTGGGTCATGAATGTGGAAATATAGAACACCTGCTGGTTTTGCCTCCATTCCTATCCAATCCCTAGAATGAGTAATGATTACATCTAAATAAGTTAACATTTGAAGAGCAAGTCCATAATATACTTCAGAAAGATTAAGTGACTTTTGACTTGATTTATAGTCAATAACTCGCAGCAATACACCCTGTGAGCTTTCAGCTTTATCAACACGGTCTATTCGTCCTACCAATTCCATTGTGCTTCCATTATCTAAATTAAAACGAATTGGTGGAAGAGGTCCCTTCCTACCAAATCCGAGCTCAATTCCCACTGGAGCAAAGCCACTAGCTTTCGCATGATCACTTAATATCTTAGATGCACGGCTAATGATTTTCTGCAACTTATGCATGATATAGTGATAGCGATTTGAGCTCAATAATATTTCCTTCTGTAATCGTGGTGCCAGTTCTTCTACCGCTTTTGCAGCAAGCTGTTCGCACTGCTCTTTTGTAAGGTCGCGCCAGTCAATTCCATTGATTCTTAAAGAGTCTGCGATTTTCTTGAGTGCCGCATGGAATAAATCTCCAATGTCAGGTGATTCTAGGCGGAATACTTTCCGCTCTTTTAACTGAAGGCCATAACTTGCAAAGTGAGAGAATGGACAGCCTTGGAATACTTCCATACGTGAGACACTACCTTGAATATGGTCACCATATAAACTTTGAGTTATTTCTTTTGAAAGTTTTTTCGGCTTGTTTTCATAAAACAGACTGCTTAACACTCGTTTACTTTTGTATTTCATTTCATCGTGGTTGGCAAAATAATTATAAACGTCCCACCATAAATCCTGAATAGGATATTGCTTTTTCCAAGCCTGTAATTGTGTTGCTAAAGATGATAATGCCACATCAGGGTTTACGATATATTCTAACTGTTCACTTACTGGCAACTCTGATGGTTCATTCATATAAAACCTTTCATTTATAAGTGGAAAAATATCTTTAAGACGCTTTATGATCGGTGAAGGAAGAAGAGATTTTCCTTCCTCATTGGCCAATGGATAACTTATATACAATGCTTCCTGAGGACTAGTTAGCGCACAATAAATAAGGAAATTTTCATCTAATAGCGTTTCTCTGCTACCAGGTGCTAATTGTAATCCTGTATCAGCTAAAGTTTCTCGATCTGATTCTGAAAACACCCCTTCTTCATTAGGACGAGCAGGAAGAATACCGTCATTGGCACCGATAATGAAGGTACATTTTATATTTGAAAGTCTAGAGCGTTCTAAACTTGCAACAAGTACCTGATCTATTGCTGGTGGAACAAGGGCAAATCGCATACTTTCCAATCCCGTTTCGATCATATTATTGAACATTGTGAGCGAAACTTTTTCGTCACCGATGATTTCTACATATTGATCAAGCAATTCTAAGACAGAATTCCACACCTGATCATTTTCTCTAGCTTCCGATAGTCGCCCTTCTAATTCTGCATTTAATTTCATTTCTTCCATTTTTGCAGGGATTTCAAGGTCCTCTAAATAAAGGAAAAGCGCCTCACACATGCTTTTACCGTCCTTCGCCTTTTTGAGACGTTTCTCGAGTGTAAGTAAGGGTTCGACAATCATGTGTCGAAGTTCGTTTAGCTTTTCCTCATATGCCTTTTCTTTATCTGTTTGTGGGAGGTCTGAATCCTCTAATCCTCTAATACGTTTATACTTCCAACGCTTCCCATTCGTCCATTGATAGCCTTGAATCCCATACTCAAGCACATAGTTTTCGAGCTTGTCCATATCTTCACGAACTGCAGCAATCTCTTCACCGAATGGATATAAAAGATCTGTTTTTACACAACGGAATATAGACTCATATCTCCAGTTACTACTCACAACCTCAAGACTCGAACGAATCAATTCAATTAGTGGATGGTTTAACATTGAACGTTTTTGGTCAATAAAAAATGGAATGTGATAATCTTGAAAAATTGTCTCAATCATTTCATGATAATCACTCGCATTGCGAACCATAATCGCAATATCACGATAACGATAGTTTTTATCCCGTGCTAATTTTTGAATTTCTCGAGCAACTCCTTCAATTTCCGCTCGGCGATTCACTGCTTGGCTTAACGTAATGGATGTTGATTCGTTATATGAAACTGTAGGCCTTTCATCAAAATATCTTTCTAGATGGGCCAACGATGGCTCTGAGGTATAACGACGCTGTTCTGTTAGCAAAATCGAATCCTCGACCGAGATTCCATTTTCCTTTGCATATTGAATAATAGATTGATATGTTTTCCCCGTCATACGGAATAAACTTAAATCATGCGGTGGCCAATCATATGCCTTATCAACTGTTAAAGCAATCGTAACTTTTTTTGACACCTTCAAGAGCTGTCCCACTACTTCAAGTTCCTGAGGAGTGAAACTGTGGAAACCATCAATTAGTATCTCTGCCTCTCTTACATACGTAGATTGTGGAATTTTCTCTGCTAAAAGGCGTAAGTAATCTTCAGAATCCACGTATTTCTCAAAAAGATGTTTTTCTAGTTCATCATATAATAGTTGTAGATCATGTAATTTATCAGAAAGCACTTTATTTTCATGTGTAATGGTTTGTCTTTGTTCTTCTAATACTTCAGGCGTCACGCAATAACGCTTAAACTCCGCTACCATTTCTTCCATCTGTGTAATAAAACCACTTTTATCTGCAGCACGAGTAAAAACCTTAAGATCCTGTTTTCTTGTATCAATTATTTTTCGAAGCAGCATATTCACACCGATATCGTTGACATGATAACGGCTCATCCCACCAGTTTCCTGAAGAACCCTCCATGCCAAACGGGTAAAACTGAATACTTGTGCTCTCATCATTCCGCCAATTCCAGGAGTATTGATTAAATCATATTCAGATTGGAATGTCATTTGGTCTGGAACTAGATACACTATTGGCGAACCAATTGGATTATCTAATAACTTTGTACGAATCGTTTCAAGACATGTATATGACTTCCCTGTGCCCGCTCTTCCCAAAATAAATTGTAGAGACATATAGTAACCTCCTAATGAGCAGAAATTCGTTTCATGCTTATCCTCTAATTGTAACAAAAAAAATGTCGAATAAGTGAATCTTAACCAATCCAAATTCTAGTATTGTTATTTTTTATTAACACGAAAATCAGGTTAGGCATATGTTACAAAAGGGTGGTGGTATAATTGAAACGATTATTTCTTGTAGCTTTTTTATTAATTATTACAGGGGTATTTGTGGCCTCTAATATTTATACTTTTATTCCCATTTATCAAAGTGTTTCTGATTCAATCGATATCACTGTGGAACAAGCGGTGCTTGGGGGAAGTGTTTTTTCATTTTCCTATGCATGTGGGCTGTTATTCTTTGGTCCACTTTCAGAGAAAATCGGGAGAAAAAAAGTTATTCTACTGGGTTTAATTCTCTCCTTTCTTACTACCACATTAGTGGGATTCTCCTTTAATGAAAATTCACTTTATCTTTTTAGGAGTCTTCAAGGTTTTGCACTAGGAAGCTTTCCACCAGTTGCATTTGCGTATATATTCGAGGTTTTCCAACTTCGACACCGTACCCTTGTATTAGCCCTTATTAACTGTGGATTCTTATTTGCTGGTATCCTTGGTCAACTGATAAGTTCTAGCATCACCTTTTTTTATGGCTGGGAATTTGTATTTTATTGCTTTGCGCTTATTTATCTACTCCTATTTATCAGTGGATTGATGATCCTTCCGCCTGAATCAGGTACAAACCGAGCAATGACTTCATTGACTCAGGATTTATCAAAAATAATTAAAAATCCCTCGCTACTAAAATGCTACATCATCACGTTCACGATTTTATTAACCTTCATTTCTTTCTACGATGGAATGAGTCAATACTTACAAGATAACTATTCGATCAGCCGACAAACTTTATTTCAAATTAGGGCTATCGGTCTGATTGGTGCCTCTTTTTCACTACTAACAGGAAAATTAGTTCGGCATTTTGGCGATCGTCGTACATTATTAATCGGTCTTTGTCTAGTAGCATTTAGTTTAATGATTCTTCTATTTGCACGAACACCTATGGTGATTGCCATCATTACCATTCCATTTATTGCAGCTATTTCCCTTCTATACCCATCCCTCATTTCAGTTATTGGGAAGCTTGGTGAACATGCAAGAGGCTCTGCTATCTCCATCTATTCTTTTACGTTAATGGTTGGTGGGAGTTTAGGCGCACTGATAGCATCAGCTTTGAATTTTCCACTTCTACTCGGAAGCTTACTAGCTTTATTTGGACTTAATATTATGTTGAGTTACACATTAAAAATATGACAAAAAGGGAGATCACTCAAACGGTGATTCCCTTTTTGTCATTTACACGCTCCACCACAACTTCAACAAATCTATCTATACGAGGTTGATCCAACTTTTGTGGTGCCAATTCAATTTTCAACGTAGCAGCTAAATTTGAATGGACATACAACATATCCCGAAACTCATCAACCGCCCCACAAAAATGAGGATAAAATTGGTCGCCTGTTCCATATACCCCAGTGACAATCTCCTTATGGGATCCATTCTCAAATGCACGATAAAGTCCCTTCATTTCTTGAGGAATTTCCCCATTTCCCCACGTATAAGTTCCTAAAAAGAGTACATCGAAGGTTCCTATTTTATGGTATGGAAATTGTGAAATCTCAAAGATATCGCATTGACTTGTATACTTTATGACTGTATCACTTATGATTGTCGTCACTTCTCTTGTATTACCTGTAATCGATGTGTATACAATGCCTATCTTCATCCCTAAAGCTCATCAAACCCATTTGATTGGGACACTTTTGTATAGGTACGTGACTTTTGCTCAAAGAAGTCTGACTTCGTATCATTCATCATCTCGTCACTAAATACTTGAATCCACGGCATTGGGTTTTCTTTCTCCTCGTACAGATTTTGGAATCCAAGTTGACGTAATCGTTTGTTCGCCAAATACTCCACATAATCTTCAAATTCACCCAAATCAATCCCATCAATATCCTCTAAGATATAATGAGCCCACTCTTTTTCTAGCTCCACAGCTTGACCCATTGCTTTATAAACGTACTTTTTATTCTCATCTGTATTTAATTCTGGATTTTCAGATAAGAGAATTCGTACAAATTGCGCAATGAAATAGGCGTGTTGCATCTCGTCACGTTGAATATAGCTAATCATCGTACTTGTTTTAAGCATTTTCTGTTGACGAGCAAGATGATAGAAAAAAGCAAAACCAGCGTAAAAATAGATTCCTTCCAGATTAATCGAGTTGATTGCAAGCTTAAATAAGCTATTGGGAGTTGGATTTTCTCTGAATCCCTCGTATGCCTTAAGAATCAACTGGTTTCTTCTTTTAACAATCGGGTCATCCTTTGCTTGATTAAATCGTTCTATTTGTTCATGTAACGGAACTAGGGAACTTAAAATATATGAATACGATTCATTATGTACTGCCTCCTGCTGTGAAATCACGGCAAAAATGGCTTTAAAGCTTGAATCAGTGACATAATCCATCACCTGATTCATCGTTGGTGTTTGTAGGCTGTCCAGAGAAGCAAGCTGTGTATTAATTCTTAAAAATACATCCTGTTCAATAGGTGATAAATGATCCCACTGCTTGATATCATCTTGCATATTGATTTCTTGTGCTTTCCAAAAATTTGCTAACAATGTCTGATAGAGTGTATACATTTGCGGATACGCAATATCGTTCCAATTTAACAGTCCTGACGTTTCTCCATTAATGATTCCTGTAGACTTATTCGGAAAAGCTGGATTAAATAATTTTATTTTTGTTAATGGCTGGTTATATGTCATTTATTCGTCCTCCTTAACTATGGCATAATTCACATTCTTCAATTTCTGCTTGTGAAGTACTTCTAACATAATAGGTGGTCTTTAGCCCTTGCTTCCAAGCCTCCAAATGGAGCTGCAAGAGATCCTTTGCTTTAATATCGTGTCTTACGTACAAATTAAAGCTAATGCCCTGGTCGATATGACGCTGACGTGCAGCATTTTGTCGAATACTCCATATTTGATTCACTTCATGACGTGCTTTTCTGTAAAATGCATAGGTTTTAGAGTTAAGATCAGGCGCAGTTACCTTGAACTTAAAGTTCTTCTTTTCCTCCGCATACTCCGCTGCATAGATTGGATCGATACCATCAGTCGATCCACCTATTTTTGCAGTAGATGAGTTTGGTGCTACCGCCATTAACCACCCATTTCTCATACCGTTTTGTGCAACTTTTTGTTGTAGCGTCTTCCAACGTTGGGTAGTATATTTTCTTCGTGCAAAATAAACGCCTGTTTCCCATTCCGAACCTTCAAATTCTTGATATGCTCCTTTTTCTTTTGCAAGTTCCATCGATGACTGGATTGCATAATAGGCAATATCCTCATAAAGCTCATCTGCTAATTGAACAGCCTCTTCAGATTCCCAGTACACTCCTTTTAGAGCTAGAAGATGATGCCAGCCGAATGTCCCAAGGCCGACAGCACGAAATCTTTTGTTAGTGATTTCTGCTTGTTTCACTGAAATTGTATTTAAATCTACAACATTATCTAGCATTCTAACTTGAATTCGGATCAAACGTTCAAGTACATTTTCTCGTACAGCTCTTGGTAGATTAATAGAAGAAAGATTACAAACCACAAAATCACCTGGTTTTCGAACAATCACTATATTTCCTTTATCATCAATATATTCCTTAGAGATTCCCGTTACAGACATGTTTTGTGCAATTTCTGTGCATAAATTACTGCAAAAGATTGCTGTCCTTCCTTTTCCTAGAAGGTGTTTGTTCGGATTTTGACGGTTGACTTCATCACGATAGAACATATATGGTGTTCCTGTTTCTAGCTGAGCGATCATGATCCGTGCCATAATATCCATTGCTCGATAAGTTTTACGTGGTAACAGTGGATGATTGACAGCCTCAATGTATTTTTCAGTGAAATATTTTTCATCCTCTTCATCGTAAAAATCCTCAAGACCTAACGGATTACCATGTTCATCTTTCCATCCCATTACTTGCTTTACTTCATGTGGACAAAACGTGTGCCACTCCCCAATACTTCTTCCATTTTCATCACATTCTTGGAGCTTTTGCATAAAAAGATCTGGAACAGATACCCCTGTAAAAATATCATGGGCCTTGCGGCGTTCGTCTCCATTGTTTGTTTTCAAATCTAAAAAACCATTCATAATATCTTTGTGGAAAAGATCTAGATAAATCGCGATAGCCCCTTGCCGTTGCCCTAACTGATCAACACTTACTGCAGTATCATTGATAAGTCGAATCCAAGGAACGACACCTGACGAATTCCCCTTAAACTTTTTGATATCGGAACCTAGCGCACGAACCTTGCCGTAGTATACGCCAATTCCCCCACCATCTTTTGACAATCTAGCAATATCCCAATTATTTAAATAAATGCCATCAAGTGAGTCATCCACTGTATCAATAAAGCAAGAGGATAACTGACCAAAACTTTTACCTGCGTTTGAAAGAGTTGGAGTAGCTACCGTCATAAATAAATTACTTAATGCCCAGTATGCTTCTTTCACATAAGTCAGGCGTAGGTCCGTTTTTTCATGTTGCATGAGCGTCATCGCGATGATCATAAAACGCTCTTGAGGCAGTTCATAAATGTTGCGCTCATAATCTCTCGCAAGGTAGCGGTCTGCTAATAAAAATAATCCTATGTATGTAAATAAAAAATCTTTAGTTGGGTCAATAACCTTTCCTAGTTCTTCAATTTCATCTTTTGTATAGGAATCTAGTATGTTTGCCGAATATATGCCTTTATTTGTTAATTCCTGTAGTAACTCAAAAAAGTCACCATATTTTTGTGTACGATTATAGTCCCTGCTCTGTGCTGCTTTCTCATAAAGCTCATTTAAATAAAGATGTGCTGCTAAATAGGTCCAGTTCGGTTGGTCCATAGCAATATTGTTTAAAGCATAAAAAAGGGCTTGCTGATTTGGACCATTCGATAGATTCATACCCCTTATTTTTTCTTTCATTTCTGTTGTATCAATCTGATAGTTTTTCTCAGCATACATTAGTGATTGGAGTACTACTTCTAATTCTCCTTGAGTTGAGATAGTCAATTTTTTTCTCTCCCTTAACTTTTTTCAATACAAAACCAAATACGCAAGCGCCTTGAAAGTGAAACATCGACTAACTACTACCACACCCTATGGCAAACATCGATGTCAATACATCCACGAAAATGCATTCCATTTTCTTCGTGAGATGCTCCTCTCTGAGCCTTCCTTGTCCTGTGTAAGTCCGACTAGCATAAGACGATACGGCTAAAGGCGTGTTTTTTGACCTTCTTGACGGATTTGATATACAACAGAGGGGCTGGTGCGCTTGCTGTATACGTAGATAACTATTTTAAAATTATCTACAAGGTTGAAATCGATAACTTCTTAAACAACAAAAAATCCGCCCAATGAATTGAGCGGATGAAACGATAACATCAAGAGAGCACAAAGATAGAACCCTACCTGTCGCCACCGTTTCATCTTCTCAATCCCCGAAGAAGTGAAACATCTAAAGAAAAGACAGGTCTCCTGACTTATGCTTCATTCTACTTTGAACCCTTCCCATATAAGCACCTTAAAGAGGTATCAAAAATTCTGGTGAAAATGACACATCGACAGGACGTCGCGTTCTTGTTGACGTGGTCCTTTCCATCCTCTTTTTTTGAACTCTAATCTAAGTAATCTTATACAGTGGTCTGTTCATTTCGTCAGCATTTACAGTTGCGGGGGCAGTTCTGGTATTTCACCAGATTCCCTTTTAAGCCTAATCGGCATCTATTTCTCAAGGCAAAACACAATATGTAGTTTCGAAAACAATAAATATATCAATATATGCTATTAATTAAATAATAAGCGACTGCTGTTCTTTTTGCAAGACATATTTTGACAATTATTTCTCGAGAAATAATTTCATATGATCTTCGTCCCGATATCGTCCATTGTATTTGATTGCTCCTTTATCCGTAGCGAACTTTTTAAAGCCTATTTTTTTATATAGTTCCTTCGCATCTGTATTATCAGAATCTACAGTTAAATACAATTGTTCTAATTCTGGATAACTTTCTGCCAATTTTACTGCCTCTTTTAGCAACGCTTTAGCAATTCCCTTACCTCTATGTTGATCATCAACATACATCGCTACAATATTAGCTCTATGTCTTATTTTTCGGCGTGTTTCTCTTACTAATGTAACCATTCCAACTAATTGATCTCCCTCAAAGGCACCAAAAGTTATAATCTCTTTGGATTGTAAACTAACCTTGTATTCTTCTATTGCATTTTCCGTATTTATTGCTTCTTCAAAGGTGACTAAAAACCCATTGGGGTCGGTTGTTAATGCTTTTAATCGTAATTTCCAATACTTCTCTGCATCCTCTGGCTTTAGTTTTCTAATCATCTTAACTCTCCTTTCTAACACCGCCCTTTCTATTTTCAGAACATTATAATGGAATATCAGGAAAAAAGATACAAAAATGTAACCTTCTTCAGGAAACAGAAATCACATTGTAAGCGCTTTCGATTTTTATGTTGACAATGAAAGGGCAAGCAACTCACCATATTTACTTTTTGATGGGAATGCAAGAGTTGCGTTTGATTTTTATACACATACTCTTGGTGGAGAAATTACAGAAATTTAGACATTAGGTGAAACTGAGTATCCAACTCCGCCTGAGGCTGATTATCGAATCATTCATGCAAAATTAAAGAAAGAAGAACTATTTCTCATGGTTTCGGATACATTCCCTGGTCAAGAAGTAACTGTCGGAAATCACATTTCTCTTACACTAGAATGTGAAAGCGAAGAAGAAATTCAAGACATCTACAGCAAATTAAGTCAGAAAGGGGCCATAGATAAGGGCTTCAAGACATTTTCTGGGGCTCAAAATATGCTAAGGTAAAGGATCAATTAGGTCTAATTTGAGATTTAAATTATGAGAATCAGTAAAATCATTCCCATTCATTTATGTTAAATACTCCCTATAAACAAAGCCATAGAACCCTAGTTCTATGGCTTTTGAAGCTCAATACTTCTTACATTTTTATGCCATTTTCCTTCTTACAAAATAGACAAGACTAACTGCTACAAGGATTAGCATCATTCCTGCTACTAATAAGTTTCCTGTATTAGTTGCTGTAGTTGGAAGCTTTTTGCCTTCTTGTGAATTAGATTCATCAGAACCCTTCACTCCTGGTTCTTTATTACCTGAGTTATTTTTATCAGAGTCTTTCGTATCAGGTACTGGAGTCTCCTTAGAATCTTTAACTTCTAGCACTCCAAAAGTACTGAAATGGTCGGTTGTTGCTGTAATTTTACCATCTTTCCATTCGCCACCGACCAATTCCCATCTTTTACTTTCTGGATTCCAATAAAACACCTTAACATTATTCGGATCCTTCACTAATTTCGAATCCACGATGAATGTCATCGTGACTTTTTCGTTAAATTTGTGATACCCCTTGCCATCTGATTTGATTGTGAAATCATAAGCAATCAAGGCATCCTTGCGATTGTCCTTTTGTACTTTAATCTCCGTTTCACCATCAGGTAAGTTAGATGCTGGAATTTGAAGTTCAACAATACCATTCGAAATGACTAATGTTGCATTAGCTTCTTTCATTTTAGTAACCGCTTCGGATGTCAATGATACAAAAATTGTATTTTTCTCTGCTGGAACTTCTACTCTTACAGTTGCATTATCTTCTAATTCAATCAAATCATTAGCCGTTACTACATATTTGTTTCCTCTTTCAACCTCAGGAGTAACAACAATAATTTGAGGTTCCTCTTCACCTGGTGTCGGTTGTTCTTCGCCTGGAGTTGAGAATACATCGACGATTCTACCTTCAATTTCAGTTGGGATATTCTCACTTCCAATACTCATTAAATGATCACGGAAGTTTTCCCAATCAGAAAGTCCTAAGTCCGTTACTCTGCCTTCTTCGTAAGCTTTTGCAAATACGTCATAGCCATCTCCGCCTTTAGCTGTAAACGCATTTGTTGCAATGGTATATACTGTGTTATTATCAACTGCTACTAGATTTCCATTATCATCTTTAATATAAACATTAACTACACGCTCCCCTGCAGGTTTTGAAGAATCGAATTCTACCTTACCACCAGATACATGTAAGAATCCGCCATTTTCTGCTGGATATGAGCTTACAGATTTTTCAAAGGCTTCTTTCAATTCGGCACCCGTCACTTCCATCGTAGCTAATGTATTCCCAAATGGAAGAACTGTAATGACTTCGCCAACAGTAATTGGACCAGCATCAATTGCTGCACGGATCCCACCACCATTTTGTAATGCCATCACTACATTCTTACCAGTGAATTCTCTGGCTTTTGTAAGCATACCATCTGTTATGAGGTTACCAAGAATTGTTTCGTTTTTTCGTACGCTTGGTTTTGAATTGTCACCACTTGTTCGTGGATTTTCTAGTTCAATTGGTGTTGTTACACCAATTTCTGTTTTAGCCACTTCGTCTACTTTTGCTTTGAATGGTGCTAAGATAGTTACTGCTTCTGGATCATCTTCTTGATTACCGATTGAAACTAGTTTTCCTTCATGTTCAACGACAACACCATTTTCATTAAAAACAACGTCTAAAACACCTAGGTTACTATTTGCATTACCTGTTTGAACGATGATTGTAGGTGTTTCATCATTTGCGACCACTACTGGTTCTGACAATGTAGTGTGGCTATGTCCACCAACAATCACGTCAATGCCTTCTACTTTATCAGCAAGAATTAAGTCATTATCAATTGCTGCATTATCGTCATATCCAATATGAGTTACTGCAATAATTTTATTGACACCTTGATCTTCGAAATATGCAACAGCAGCTTCTGCTTCTTCAAGATAGTTTTCAAATAGAATAGAACCTGGGCTCGAAATATCTTTCGTCTCTTCTGTCGTTAAACCGAAGATTCCCACTTTCTCACCGTTAACTTCTTTAATAATTCCATTGTAAATTTGACCATTTTCATAGTCTGATTCAATAGAATCATTGAATAACCCGTTGAATTTAACATCTTGTGAGAAATCAATATTGCTACTTACAAACGGGAAGTTTGCACCTTGGATAAATTCGATTAATCTTTGATGTCCTTCTGGTGAAGAACCTAAGTCAAATTCATGGTTACCAAAGGTCATCGCATCAAAGCCCATTAAATTCATCATGGCTAGATCTGCTTGTCCTAGGAATTCATTAAAATATAATGTTCCTGTTAAGGCATCTCCAGCATGGAGAAGTAATGCATCAGGATTTTCAGCACGTATTTCTTTCACTGCAGTAACTGTTTTCGGCATATGGTCTAACGCTGAATGTGTATCATTTGTATGCATAATGTTAAGCTCAAAATTTTCTTCAACAGGATTGTCTTCAACCAAATCAACTTGAACCATTACTGGATCATGATCACTCGCACGTCCTGCCATGTCAGTAAAATCTGCATTAATATGAAGAATATCAATTTTCGTATTTTCTACTAAGTTATTCGAAACTAAAATGTGGTCTAACACTTGAGAATTCCCTTGGAACAAATAAGTATAGCGGTCATTTTTATCCACTTTGTTAATCATATTTGTCATTAAATTACCTTCGTGGATTTTAAGAGACTCAGAGAATTGGAAATCATTAAAATCTCCAACTGATACGATATTTGCATCTGGATTATCCATTTTGATTTCTTCAATAAAGTTATACACTATGTTAGCTATTTGTTTACGCTGTTTTTCACTACCATAAATCGGTGGTTGGGTTGATCCAAATAATGGCGTGTCACCCGATTTGGAATTCCAGTGGTTAACAATTACCACAATATCTTCACCTTGGAAGGTAAATTGTGCAGCTAATGGTTTACGACTGTTCTCAAATGCAGGATTAGTAGGATCAATACGACCTGGATTATGCGTTAATTTACCATTTTCATAACCTACAGCCGTTGTTGCATCACCTGCTTGGATACCTTCAGGTAATGAAACACGTTCTGGATTATATAGGAATCCAACACGGATATTTGCATTTGGTGCTCCACCATCTTGATTGTTAATAGGGTCAATATTTAAGTACTCATATTCTGGACCACCTGCAGAAACAATCGCTTGAATTAAACGTTCATAGCTTTTATTAGCTGTTGAATCTCCAGGATCTTGTCCATTATTATCTTGGACTTCTGTTACTCCAATGATGTCAGGACTTTCCATATCCTGGACAAATGCTCTTGCGAGTTTTTGTGCTTTATCGTTGGTTGTTGATTTAGGATTATTTGAGAAATTTTCTAAATTATAAGAGGCAATCGTTAGTTTATCTTCCTCTTTTGTAATCGTTGTTGTCTCAGGTTGTATATGACCTTCAACATGTTTAGCTTTCATAACTTCTAGATCAACATATATCTTAAAGTTTTGGAATCCATAATTCACAACACCTGTAATAGGTCCAGTAAATTTGTCACCAGTTGCTACTTCAAAGTCTCTAGCAGCATTATTGTCGTACATCTTGAACTGAATACGATCTGGATTTGCGTTGTCCTCTGTTAATAAAACACCACCGTGGATTGTATCGGTTTTTCTGTTTTCCAGGACTGTAATTAAATCGCCATGTTCTTGAGGAGCTACAGCCTTTACAGTTCCTACTTCAACAAGCATTCCTTCTACACTTTCCCAGAAATCAATAGCATCTTCTTCGGGATCGAAGTTTGTAAAACTATCATTATCAATTACTTGATTTGGAAGGTTTTCACTTGTGATTTTTACTGGTTTGGGCAGTTCAACCTTTTCTTCAATTACTGTGACTTGTCCACCTCTGTCATCACGTGCATTAATCTGTGTAACGGATAAATCAGTTTCTTGTTTTGTGTCAGAATACCCATCAATATGATACTCATCGACTGTGCCTGTAACACTGACTAGATTACCAACCTTTACATTTGCTTGGTTCCCTGTATACACGACAATCCCTTCAGATGTCTTTGGATTATTATCTTTTTTCTCATCTGGGGTTTGCATATGGAAGTAGTTACCGCTACCGATTTTATAGGTATATGTAACAATTCCTTCAACTTGTTCAACTTTTATTCCATTAAATGGAGATTCATGGGATTCCCCTTGGATATCATGGATTTTGATTTCTTTAGTTTCGTATACTTTATACGTAAACTCTTTTATTTCACTTGCAGCTAAACCCTCTTTAACAGCAATTGTTTTAATGGTAAGGTCTTTGTTAATTGTAATTGGTCCGCTGTATTTTTGACCATTTTCAACTGTAGGTACTGTGCCATCTATTGTATAGTAAATATCTGCACCTTCAGTTGTAGTCGATAACGTTATTTGGGTCCCTACTGGAATAGTGCCTGATGGTTGAGACGCATGAACTGGTTGGACTTTTGTAGCATCCTCAATAATATCAGCCTGTCCACGTGGTATGATTTGATAATCTTGATCAAATTGTTGGACGATGCCAGTGATTGAATTGTACATTGCACCTACACTTAGTTCTAAGGAATCATTTTCATCTCGAACTAAGAATTCAGTGCCATCTTCGGCTTTTGCTGTATAATTTGCCCAGCCATTTCCATTATTAACATGAATTAATTCTACGTTTTTTACTAAAGCTAGTTTAGATTCATTTTCTTCATTAACCTTTGCCCCTTCTAATTCAACTGGGGCTGGCACCTCAGAATCTGACTTTTCAATTAATTTAGCGGAATCTAATTGTAATAATCCTCTATAATCTTGCAATGAACCAATAACTGTGATTTCATCACCAGGTTGGACATCTAAAGACGTTGGACGAACGGCAATAGCAGCTGTCTCGTCTTGAATATGAATCGTATTTTTTAATACGGCAGTGACAATTCCTTTAACTGTTGCTTCTCCAGTACCTTGAGTACGTGCATCAGCAATACTGATAACAGTTGGTTGTTCAGGGTCTGGATTTGGTTCTTCAGGGGTGGTATCATCGTCAAGATATTCATAAGAGGAAGCGCTTTTTAATCCAGGTGCACCAAAATATGCTTCTAGACTACCTGTTATGGCTATCTTCCTTTTGAAGTTTTCTGGATGGTCTTGTAAGTTTAATTCTGTACGGATATTTGTATTTGGTAACTGAACAGGCAAGATTTTAGCTGGATCCTTTTCATTTGGATCGTCAGCTAAAGCAAGATTTGTAGCAACTCCGAATGGTTCCTCTTGAACGTAGCTGGGTCCATTCTTAACTGTACCTACAATATACCCTTGCACCGTAGCCTTACCGCTATTGTTTGCAATCGCTTCCGCTACAGTAATAAAGGATGATTGTACTTCAGTTACTTCTGTATTTCTTTCTGCCGCACTTGCAAGTGGTGCGAAGTTTAATAGAAAAGTAGGTACTATTAAACTAAAAGTAAATAATAACAACAGTAGTTTTCTTACTATGCCTTTTTTCACAGTTTTCTCCCCTCACTTAGTAAATTAGTAGAATTTGGTACGACTACAGAATACTGTCAGCGAGGTAATTGGTCAAGAAAATTTACGAAAATTAAACAAAAGTATTACATATTATTTGCATTATACACGAACAATAGGTAATTAGTCTTAGTATAATGTTAATATTTATTTCACATAACAAAAAAACGACCACTCATTAAAATTGAAGTCGTTTTTTTCATAGATTATATCTTTTTATTAATACATATTTTAACTAACGATATCTTTATATTTCTGCTGTAGATGGCTTTTGTCAATCTTTCCAACATGTGTTTTTGGAAGTTCGTCAACAAATATAAATTCTTTTGGTACCTTATATTTACCAATTTTCTCTTGACAGAACTCCATTAATTCAGACTTTGAGACATTTTGTCCCGGCATTAATGAGACGAAGGCTATGACCATTTCTCCCCATTTTTGATGAGGTACTCCAATAACTGCTACTTCATTAATGGCAGCATGCTGGCTAATGCATTGTTCGACTTCTAATGGGTAAACATTTTCACCACCAGTAATGATCATTTCCTTTTTACGGCCAACAATATAATGATAGCCTTCCTCATCACACCGTGCCAAATCTCCTGTATGTAGCCATCCATCTTGATATACTTCATTTGTTGCATCTGGATTATTCCAATAATGATGGAAAAGGTGCTTTCCACGAATTAAAAGCTCTCCCACTTCACCAACCTTTGCTGGATTACCATCTGGAGAAATAATTTTAACATCATTAAAATACATAGCTTTACCAACTGACCCTCTACGAAACCTTGAAATCTTTGGATCAATAAAAAAATTATTGGGACCTGCCTCTGTCAAGCCGTACCCCTCTTTAAAAGACAGTCCTTTTTCTTCGAAGGCTTGATAGATTTCAAGCGGACATGGTGCTCCACCAGATAAAAAAGTATGCATCGTAGGAAAACTAACATCCTTGAAGTATGGGGTATTTATCATCATATGGTACATTGTCGGCACAAGTAAAACGACTGTACACCCTTCTTGATTAATCATTTGGATAGCACGTTTCGGCTCAAAGTTGTTCGCAATGACAACCTTGCCTCCCATCATCAAAATGGGGATGGATAACGCATTTAGCCCACCCGTATGGAACATCGGCATGTAGGTTAATGTCACATCTTCGGCTGTCAAATTCCAGCTTAGGATTGTATTTAGTCCATTCCACATCATGGATTGATGTGTGAGGACGACTCCTTTCGGCTTGCCCGTTGTTCCTCCTGTATAAATAATCGCTAATGGATCATTTTCATTTATAGTGCTATGATTTTCGATGGATATATTTGAGGTTTCTATAATCTGACAATACTCTTCTGAATGAATAATTAGGCATTTTCTAGAATCTTTGTTTAAAATCAAGCTCTCAAATTGGCTCGCTATTACAAGTAGCTTTGGTGATGAGTTTGAAAGAATATAATCTAGTTCTTTACTTGCTAATCGCCAATTTAACGGTACAAATATCGCTCCGATTTTCCCGCACGCAAATAGTAGGTCGAAATAACTGACATCATTTGGGGATAATAATGCGACTCGATCTCCTTTTTTAATACCGATATGATTAAAATAAGAGGCCATATTTTCAGCTCGTATATTTAATTCTTCAAAAGTAAAGCGATCCCCCGTTTCTCCATCTACAACAGCAATTGAATCAGGTGATAGTCGAGCCCGATT
The DNA here is from genome assembly GCF_964021195.1 of Bacillus nitroreducens. Lineage (NCBI taxonomy): Bacteria > Bacillati > Bacillota > Bacilli > Caryophanales > Bacillaceae > Bacillus > Bacillus nitroreducens. The sequence continues at coordinate 587,763 of NZ_CAXHYI020000001.1, forward strand.
TGCAATCCAATCCAGTTCCCACCTCACAACTATCTCTCCTTACGTCGTCTTTATTCTATCCTTACTATAAGAGATAGTAGTTACATGGAAGTTACACTAAAGATGGTGATAAGAACTTTAGTTAAACCTGCAGTGATGCTTAATTTCGATATTTAGGAAGTTGGTGGTATGTAAACTGGTTTTAAGTTTCACCGACGTTTTACTATATGAAAAATCGTTTTACTCCAATTATGTTTGAGTGCTATCATTCTCCTAATACATGGAAAGTAAATGTAATCCATTTGGATTTGAGTACTGTCAACTCACTAATATTTGGAAAATGATATTACTCCAATTGGGCTCGAGTACTACCAATCTCCTAATATCTAGAAAGTGAAAGTACTCCATCCGTATTCTAGGACCATCAATATCCTAATACCTGGAAAATTGGTATACTCCATTTGATTTCGAGTACCGTCAACTCACTAATAATTAGAAAATGATATTACTCCAATTGGGATCCAGTACTATCAATCTCCTAATTTTTAGAAAGTGGCAGTACTCCATCCGTATTCTAGGACCATCAACATCCTAATACCTGGAAAATGGGTATACTCCATTTGATTTCGAGTACCGTCAACTCACTAATATTTGGAAAATGATATTACTCCAATTGGACTCGAGTACTACCAATCTCCTGATATCTGGAAAGTGGCAGTACTCCATCCGTGTTCGAGGACCATCAACATCCTAATACCTGGAAACTGACACTACTCCAATTGAACTCGAGTACTACCAACTCCCTAATACATGGAAACAATCATCACTCTAGTCAGAATCGAGCACCACCACCCACCAAACACACATAGAAATCCAAACTACTCCAATTTTACTTGATTATCACCAACCTTCTACTAAAACAAAAAAAGGAGCCATATCAGCTCCTATCTACATCATAATCCCACCGTCAACATGTAAGGTTGTACCATTTACATAATCTGATTCATCTGATGACAAAAATAAATATGCATTCGCGATGTCTGATGGTTTTCCAAGTCGCTGAAGAGGAATCATTTGTTTCATCTGATTGATCACCTTTTCAGGAACCGTTGCCACCATTCCTGTCTCAATAAAACCAGGTACAACCGCATTGACATTAATGCCTTTTCTCCCAAGCTCTTTTGCCCAGGTTTTGGTCATTCCTATAACCGCTGCCTTTGAGGCGGCATAATTGGTTTGCCCCACATTCCCATAAACTCCTGTTACAGATGAGGTGCTGACAATCTTCCCTTTACCATTTGCAACCATATGTGGAACAACTGACTGTGTGCAGTTAAAAACACCTGTTACGTTCACATCAATTACCTTTTGGAAATCCTCTTGTGAAAGTTTGGTTAGCATGGCATCACGAGTTATCCCAGCATTGTTTATTAAAATATCAATCTTACCAAATCGCTCCATGACATCAGCAACCATTTGGTCAACGCTTTCTCGGTTTGCTACGTCAATTTGAAAGAACTCAACTTCTGCTCCTTGTTCTTTCAATTCCTGAGCTCTCTCAGCCCCTGTACTGTCATAATCTGTAAGTGCTACTTTTGCCCCTTCACGAACAAACGTAATAGCAGCTTCAAGTCCCAATCCATTTGCTGCACCAGTAATGATTGCTACTTTATCCTTTAATCTCATTTTGTAGGCTCCTTTTGCTTCATAAATTTATGCATTTCATTTACCAACAATTCTAGGTTGTCGATCAATGGGGAATGGCCACAATCCTTCAGTTCTACAAATGTTGCATTCTCTCCTATGTCCTCTATAATTTCTTGTGCCATATTTTCAAGAACAACAAAGTCTCGATCACCGCGCAAGACCAAAACTGGGATTTTAATATCATCTACTTTGCCATTCCCTTCTGTTAAACCATTGTGGTGATGGCTGATGTTAAACGTATTTAAAGCATAATAGACATCAGCAAGATTTCGTTGTGTCATCATGTCTTCGAGGTATTCATCATATTGTTTTTCTTCAGGTTGTTTTTTCGTGTAAATGGCAGCATTCCAAATTGCTTTTAATGTTTCTTTGTCTCGATTGTTATAAGCCGTTTGAATTGGGATTGTTCGTGCCAAATCTTTCTGTATATCCTCCATTGTCTTTAACCGATTGGCAAAATCCATTTTGCCGTCTGCTCCTAATCCAAAGAATGGATACCCTCTTGTTGATGCTGATGCAAGTAAAATGAGTTTCGAACATATTCCTGGATAGTCCGCAACAAACTGCATTCCTACCGCACCGCCTGTTGACCACCCTGCAAGTATAAAATTAGTTAAACCTAATTCATCCACAAATAGTTTAATGTCATCAGAAAAATCCTTAATAGAACGTACAGGATGATGATAAGTTGAGACCCCAAAGCCTCTCATATCAACTGCATATACTTTGTAATCGTTATCAATACTATCAATAACTACATCCCAGTGTTTGGATGATGTCATGTTTCCATGAATAAGTAAAATGACCTTATCTCCACCGTGACGTTCCCTGTAGCCAAGTGTTTCGCCATTTGCTAGATTAACAGTTTTTAATTCTACTACCGACATTAACAATCCCCCCATTTTATTACGGTGGCACCCCATGCATATCCAATACCTGCACTCACTAGCACTACAAGATCTCCTTTTTTTATTTTACCATTTTTTACCGCCAATTCCATTGAAATGATTTGATCGATCTGACCGATATGTCCGTACTCATTTAGATAAATAGATTGTTCTTCTGAAAGACCTAGTTCTTTTAACACATAATCATGTGCCGATTTTTTCATGTGAAGAATGCCTAGATAATCAATATCTTTTTCCGTATATCCACTTTTTCTAAGCGCGGTTCGAATTACTTGAAGAAAGTTTTGCATCGACTTCTCCTCAAGTCGCTGTTTCATGCCTTGTGGGTCGAGAACATCTAACATATTTAATTTCTGCTCGATTGCATCTTTCGTTATCGGATGCTTGGTTCCTCCAGCTACAACGACAACATCTTCCGAAAATGCTCCGTCTGTTATAATGTGGCTCTCAAGAACATGATTTTTGTGAGCACTTTTTTGTATTAGAATTGCTCCTCCACCTGCACCCAAATTATACATAAAGCGTGTTCTAGGATTCTCATAATCTATAAAATCGACATTTCGATAGCCACCTGCAAGTAATACAGTGTTGAGGGAATCATCCGACTTCATCATATCCTTAGCAACTTTTATAGCCATAATCGTTGTTCCACAGCGCATTGCTACGTCATATCCCCATGCATTGGTAGCCCCTAATTTCTGTTGCATATTAATGGCAGCTGTCCAAAGCGGATATTCCTTATGTTCTTCTCCTATATACATAATTAAATCAATATCCAATGGGTCTATATTCGCTTTTTTGATTGCTTCTCTTGCAGCTATAATGCCCATTTCACACGTATGATCATTTGGACCTGGTATTGGTTTTTTCAAAATACCTAGTTTTGTTTCGATTATTTCCTTAGGAATCCCACTCTTGATTGAAATATCTTCAGACGTAACAAACTCTTTAGGTAAGTATATACCCGTACTTAAGATTCCAACCGATTGCATTGTAAGTCACCCCTCAATTACACGTTTCATAAACTGGATTGCATCGTCTAAGTCAGTTACGACAATTTCATTTTCTCCTTGGACATGACTTACCTTTATTCGCCATGACTTTTTCATTGTCTCGTGATCGATATCGATAAGAGCACAGCGGACAACGAATGAAGTAATGGTTTGGTTATCATTCATGACCCTCGCTCCTTACCCAGCAATTTTTTCTTTCTCATCCTTCTTTATTTGTTTCTTTCCTTTTTGTTTATTAAACCACGACTTTACTGTTCCTACGATTCCCATCGGGAAGAACATCACGGCTAAAATATATAATGTACCAAAGAAAATCATCCATCTCTCAAAGATCCAGTGAACCTTTGCGAGTCCTGTTAACCAATGGTGAGCAAATTCAATTAGCCCAGCACCAATGATAGCGCCCACTAGCGTCCCTACTCCTCCAATAATGGTCATAAGAAGGGCATCTAAAGTTACATCGAGAGCAAATACAGATGTATTGACAAAACGTAAGGTTAATACATACATCGATCCAGAAACACTCGCGATAACTCCCGCTACGACACTAGCAATGATTTTATAATGGATGACATTGTAGCCTAAAGACTCCGTTCGAGGCTCATTTTCGCGAATCGCTTGGAGAACCCTCCCCAATGGAGATTCTGTAAATCTTTTTAATGTCAAAAAGACAACAATCATCAGAAGTAATGTTATAAAATAAAGGGTCATTCGGTCTTTTAGAAGATCTGGGATTCGAAAGGTAAAACCATCATTTCCTGCCGTTAGTGAACGCCATTTCTCGGCAGCAACCAAGAACAAACCTGATAATGCTAGCGTAAGCATCGCATAAAAGTGGCTTTTTAAACGTAACGAAAGTAAACCTACTATATAACTTAATACAGCAGCTAAAATCATTCCAATAATAATGGACAGTAGAAATACCATTATTGTTGGCTCAAATCGCTTTAACAAAATACCAGTAGTATACGCCCCGATTCCAAAAAACATGGCATGCCCGAATGACACAATTCCTGTAAAGCCTAGTAAAATATCATAGCTCATTGCAAACACAGCGAAGATAAAGATTTGTGTAAATAGGATTAATATACTCCTGGTGTCATTGATAAATGGAAAGCATAATAGGAATACAGCAACTGCAATGTATATGACCGTTATCTTTGAAGAACTAGATAGAAGTCTCATTTCCTCACCCCTTTGCACCAAATAATCCTTGTGGTCTAAAAATTAGTACAATCGCCATTAGAAGCATATTCACTGCAAGAGATAATTCAGGGACATAATAGGCCATATAGGAACCTGATAAACCTACTAGAATCGCTGCAAATAGAGATCCCGTAATATTTCCCATCCCACCAATGACAACGACGATAAACGCGAGTATGGCAAATTCCATTCCCATCTCTGCATAAATTTGACCAGAATATGGTCCAAGTAAAACACCACCGAGTGCAGCCATGGAAGCACCGACCATAAACACAAGCATAAAAATTTTTTTGATATTAATTCCAAGTGATTGGACCATCTCTTTGTTAATAACACCTGCACGAACGATTAGACCAATCTTTGTATTTTTGAGAATATAATAAATGCTAAAAAAAACAAGAAATCCTATTATAATGATAAACAAACGATACTTTATGAGAATAACTCCACCAAATTCCCAGCTTCCACTTAAATAACTAGGGGTCTTTGCACTTAATTGATTAGGTCCCCAAACCACCTTGAGCATCTCGGAAAGAACGATCATAACTCCGAGCGTAATTAAAATTTGTTGAATATGGTTTCCATAGACTGGTGTGATGATGAATTTCTCCATTAGTAAACCCAAGATAAGACCCGTTATAAGTGCCGTAATAATACCAACTACAAAACTACCAGTTTGCCCATATGACCAAACTCCTGCATACGCTCCCCATGCAAATAGACCACCGTGAGCAAAATTCAGAACATCCATTAATCCAAATATTAGAGTCAGACCAGCTGCAAGTAGGAAAATTAACATTCCTGTAGCAAGACCATTCACTGTTAAATTGATAATTGCATCCACAAATTCTCCTCCTCTACTGAAAAGTGCAAGCGCCTTGTCAGCCACGACAAGCACAAGACGAGCTGGCTAGAAGGTTGCGTTCATTGACCTCTAGGCGCTGGAACTAGACACTAAAAACTAATTCCAAAAGTGCAATGATTCTCTTTAGGCGATTCCTAAATATTGTCTACGGAGTTGTTCGTTTTCCTTTAACTCCTGCATTTCGCCGTGATGAACCGTTCTTCCATCATCAATGATGAAAAAGCGATCCCCAATTGTACTTGCCATGTTAAAATTTTGCTCAACTAGCACAATTGTTGTTTTCGACTTCATCTCTTGTATCGATTCCATCACCTTTTCAACGATAATTGGCGCTAATCCCTTGCTAGGTTCATCAATCAACAACAAGTCATTATTATTCACATAAGCTCTTGCGATTGAAAGCATTTGTTTTTGACCACCGCTTAGGTTGCCACCTTTGCTCCTCCAAAGTTTCTTTAAATCAGGAAAAAGATTCAATATATATTCCAAACGCTCTTTCGTTTCATCATTATCCTTTTTTATCGCAACCTTCATATTTTCTTCCACTGTCAGATCTCCAAATATACCTTGGTCCTCTGGAACATACCCTATTCCTTGAGATGCAATGTGATGGGTTGTGAGGCCTGCAATATTTTTTCCATCATATTCGATGGTTCCTTTTGTCGGAGGATTGAGTCCCATAATCGACCTGAGTGTCGTGGTTTTCCCTGCACCGTTTCTCCCTAATAGAACAGTTACCTCACCTCTTTTGACCTCAAATGAAACACCTTGTAAGATATGGAACTGATCAATATAGGTCTCAATCCCCTCCACTTTAAGATGCAGTGTCATCGTATAAACCTCCTAAATACGCAGTTTGAACCGTTTCATTATTCATAATTTCTTCAGGTGTCCCGTCTGCTAGTAATCTTCCATTGAATAAAACCATTACACTATCCGAAAGGTCGAGAATCATATCCATCTTGTGTTCAATTAGAATAATCGTTCGATTCCCTTCCGCCTTTATCTTTTTTATCACATCAAGAATGGCTGGAACCTCCTCAAGAGACATTCCTGCAGTTGGTTCATCAAGTAGAAGAACCTCTGTCTCCAATGCCAAAAGCATGGCAATCTCTAACTTTCGTTTTTCGCCATGTGCTAAATTTTTCGCAATTGCATTTGCTTTATTATCAAGAAGAACAAGCGATAAAATCTGTATTGCTTTTTCTTCGAATTGTCGATATTTACGAAAATGCTTAAACATTTGATAACGTACACCCGCTACTGATTGTACAGCTAAACGAACATTTTCTAAGACTGTTAGATTTGGAAAAACATTTGTGATTTGAAAAGAACGACCGATCCCTTTTCGTGTACGGACGGTTGGTGACATCTTCGTAATATCTTCACCCTTTAGGAAAACTTGACCATTCGTCGGTGAAAGCTGACCACTTAACAAATTAAAAAAGGTGGTTTTCCCTGCACCATTTGGTCCAATGATTGATTTAAAATGATTAGAAGGAACCGTAAAATTGACCTTATCTACAGCAACATGTCCTCCAAATGCGATTGTCAGATCCTTCGTTTCAATTATATTCTTCACGTAATATCACCTCTTTTTTCTAAAAGGAGGCTTCGATAGATCGTTCTACCGAAGCCCACTAAATTGTGTTAGTTACGAATTGGCGGAGCTGTTTCTTCTGGACTTAACTCTCTCATTAAGACGGGGACAGGATAATCAAAACCATCTACTTGTTCTAAGCGAATGGCATATAATGTTTGAAGTGCCTGGTGGTCTTCTTCGCGGAATGTCATCGTACCTTTTGGAGTATCAAAACTCATACCTTCCATTGCCTCAATTAACTTATCTGCATTTGTGTCCCCATCCGTCTTTTTAATGGCTTCAACAATGGCTAATGCAGCAGTCATACCACCTGGAGTAAATAAATCTGGAACTTCTCCATTAAATTTCGCTTTATGCTGTTCAACCAACCAATCATTCATTTCATTTTCAGGAAGGCCATGATAATATACAGTGAATCCTTCCATCCCAATTAGCGCATTCATGGTTGCCAGTGCAGGAATATCAGGGGCACCTGTTGAAATTTTTATACCATTTTCTTGAACCTTCATATCTGCAATTTGATTCCACGGTGAGTTTGCTCCCGCCCAAACGACGAATAAATAATCAGGCTTTGCCTCAATAATCTTTTGGATATTTGAAGTAAAATCTGTTGCTGCAGGGTCTGCGTATTCTTCATGAATGATTTCAGCACCTAGTTTTTCAGCTGCTTCCTTAAAGGCTGCAACTCCATCACGACCGAATGCATAATCAGGGGCAAGCGTCGCAATTTTCACCCCTTCTTTTGCAATAGCTGCCGCTCCTGCTACCGCATCTTGTGAAGAGTTTCGAGCTGTTCTAAAGACATATTCATTCCAATCTGCACCAGTAATACTATCCGCGGCTGCTGGTTCAACAATCATAATCTTTTCGTATTCCTCTGCTAGTGGAAGTACTGCTAAGGTGTCCGCAGAGCTTGATGCTCCAACTAGGAAGTCTACTCCATCTTCTTCAATTAATTTTGTTGCTTTTTGGATCGCTACCTCTGGCTTTGTTTCTGTATCCTCTACAAAAAATTGAACTTCTTGACCATTAACTTCCATCGTTCCATCTGTTGCGTATTCAAGCCCCAACTCAAATCCTTGTGTTGTTTGTTTTCCATAAGATTCGAGCCCACCACTTAATGAAGCTAGAACACCAATCTTGATCGGATCTTTCGTCTCTTCACTTGAATTGTTTGAATCATCTGACCCTGGGCTCTCTTCTTTAGTTGAAGAATCTGAGCTACAAGCAGCTGCTACAACCATTAGCATGGCTAGCAAGCTTAACAAAAACAACTTACGAAATGAGATTTTTTTCAATTTCCCTTCCCCCTTTTTTTCCTTGAAACTGTAAAACCTTTGCATTCATCGTACTTGAAGGTAGTTACAACTGAGTTACACGTTAGATTTGTGGCAAGTATTTAGGTATAAATCAACTCTTTAAAGTCTTATGCTTGTACAAATCGAAATATATTAAAAAGGGCTAGAACTACGTTCGTACTGTAGTTCTAACCCTTTTATATGATTATTCTATTTTGGAAGTTTGAAGTACCATTTCATACATTTGTTTGGTTGGTTGCATCGGAGTTACCCCTAGCTCATCTTCTAGAGCAGATACACATTTTTTATACCACTTAATTGCTTGAGGACGATTGTTTTTATGATAGTAACAGAACATCAACAGTCGATATGCTTCTTCCCATGTGCGGTCTTTCGCTAAAATTTGCTCACACCAATAAATGGCTTCATCATATCTTTCAGTTTGAACAAAGGCTTGCGAAATGCGTTCGGCACCACGTAGAAACAATACCTGAAGCCGCTCTCTTTCACTTAAGCACCAGTCTTCATATCTACGGTTAGGTAAATAATCACCTTCATAGAATTCTAGTGCCTGCCTTAAATATTTGATCATTTGCTCGGTATCTTTTTCATGCAATCCTGCATGAATCCATTCTTCAAATTCAATTATATCTAACTGGTAGCCCGCTTCTTGATTCAATCCATAGGATGAACCTATTCGCTTGATAAAAAATGGTGTTGACCTTGCTACCCGTTTTGGCTCTAACGCCTTATTTAAGGCATTTAATGCAACCTTAAAGTCTCGTGCTGCCGCCGATTCATCATGGTCTGGCCAAAGACATGCAAATATTTCTTCGCGATCAATCATTGAATGACGCATAGTAACAAACAACTCAAGTAATTCTTTTGCCTTGCCTCTCTGCCAATCGGATTCCTCCACCTCTTGACTACCGAGCCAGACTCGAAATCTCCCTAAAGTTTGAATTCGTAACGTGTAACCAGGATGTGAAGTAATATTTGAGTATCCCAAATCATTAAGAAGTTGGTTAACATATGGAAGATGTATGCCTTCTTTTTGGGCATCTAGTAATAATGGAACGACATTATATAAATCTAGCGGACCAAAGGTGGTTCGCTTTGTAAGGATAAAATCATATCCCCCAACCTGCATTTTCTTTAATAAACTCGTAATGGCTTCTTTAAAAGCATCACTGTCCTTTTGGTGGTAATGCAAGAATGCCAGCCAAAGCTGTGTTAAAACGATTCCATATTGATCACCACAAGTTTGAAACAAGCCTTCACATCGTTTTAGATAATGTCCAGCTTCGTTCCACTTTTCATTATGAACAGCTGAGATACCCATACATAATAGGATCAGTGCAGATAGCCATGCATCCTTCACTTTTTCTGTTTCGTCTAAGGCTCTATTGCCAAATTCAATCGCTTTTTCATATAATCCTTTGTTACCATAAAGGAGGCATAAGCCCATCAACGGCTCTGCTTTCCCCCTTGATACATTTAGTTCGTCCATGATTTCAAGAGCTGTTTCATAGCACTGTGTTGCTAGTGATGTATCATATTTTTCGAGTAGTTGCACAGCGTGACCCATGCGAATCCAACCACAAGCTTCAACAAAAGGTGCTTGAAATTGAACTCCTTGTTTTATCCCTGATTCCGCAAGCTCTTTCGCCACCTGTCCATTTCCCATAAATGCCTCGATTAAAGATAATAATAAATCTGTTTCTCGATGGGATTGTTGTAAATGGCTGGTTTTGTTGTCCTGTTCTATCACTTTCTTTTGACTCAGTATTTTTTTTGCTTCCACTAGCTTGCCAGTTCGCAAATAAAGTCTTGCCTCTAAATTCCCATCAAGTAATGGAATATTTAAGGCTCTCCCTTTTTCATACCACTTTTTTGCTTTATTTGCCTTTCCAGCGTTTGCAAGATTTTCAGCCATTAGTTGATATACTCTACTCTTATCTTCACTTGAAGAATCTTTGTGCTCTTCGAGTGCTTCAATCGCCTGCAATAAATAACGCTCTGCTTTACCTGGCTGAATGGTATCAAGGTAGATTCTCGCTTGTCCCTCGTAAGCCTTGCTCAAACTGCGGAGATCCTTAGCTGATTTTGCTAATTGGATCGTCTTTATGTAGCAATCTTCAGCCTCTTTATATGAACAGCGATATCTTAATGCTTCACCTTTATAGAGCCACAGCAGGTAATAATGGTTCATAAGAGACTCAGGTATGTCTTTTATCCGGTCTAGCAGACCGACAAGTTGCCCATTTTGAATCATTTTTTCTCCATATTGATGAAGGATTTCTGCAATTCTTTCAAAATCGCGAGTTGCTTCTAAATGATAGATTGCTTGATTAAAATCACCAATTTTTTGATAATATTTCGCTGATTGAATATGCAGATTGTGAAAATGGCGCTCATTCATTGAGAATAAACGCTGTTCTAGAAACTCCTTAAACAGTGCATGATACCGATATTGACCTTCCCCAATTGATATCAAAAAGAGATTTTGATCGGAAAGCTCCTTTAGCATCTCACCTGAGCCTCTAATCCCTAATACTTCATCACATACTTTTCCATTTAATTCTTCAAAAATACAAGTATTTTCAAGAAATTGCTGAATCATTGGAGGTTGTTTCATGAAAACTTCCATAGCAAGAAACCGAAATAACTCATCAAGCGATTTCGATTTATTATTGAGAATGGACTCTAATCCTCCTTCAGAAACTAATTGCTGACGTATCATTCCAATTGCGATAATCCATCCCTCTGTCAATGAGAAGATTTTTTCAATCTCTTTTTCATCCATTTCACGTTCGTACAAATCACTTAATAGAACATCTACCTCGTCAAACGAAAATACAAGTTCACGCTGCTTTATCTCAAGAAGGTCTCCTTTCACATTCATAGAGGTTAGAAAATCCCAGTTGGGCTTAATCCTGCACGAGATGACAAGATTTAAGTTTGAAGGAAGATGTTGAATTAACCACGTCATCCACTGGTCAATTGCTGAAGAATGTCCAATAAGATGATAGTCATCGATAACCAACAGTATATTTGTATGAAGCACAGAAATTTCATTAATAAATAAAGAGCAAAGCGTTCTTATTTCTTCATCTCGAACATATCTTTCAATCTTTTCAATAAAAGAGAGGAGTTCCGTTCCGAAGCCCTGGTAGTTTTTTCGAATCGCATAGACCACATATGTTAAAAAAGGAATAATGTCATCATCATTCGCCCCGATACTATACCAGCAAGATAAATCTTTTCGGTCATTAATAAAAGCTGCAAGTGCAGTTGTTTTCCCATACCCTGCCCCTGAGTGCAGAATAGTGAGCGGATATTTTGGAATCGTTTTCATTTTCTTCATTAAGGTAGGTCTTCGTAATATCGTATCCTTTACATTGGGTGGAGTTATTTTTGTCTGGAGAACTTGTATCTTAGTACCCAACTCATAACCTCCCTTCTTTTTGTAATTTTGCTACTATTTTATCATATTCAAACTAAAAAAGAACTCGAATTCTGGCTGAGTTCTTTCTTCTTGTTCTTTATATTAAGTAGGTAAGTGTTTTTAATGAAGGATTCCTATTTTATCGAATGGCCAATATTTGATATTTACCTTCCCAACCACCTGGTCCATTTTTACAAATCCAAAATGACGGCTATCCCAACTATCTAAGCGATTATCACCAATGACAAAAAGTTGATCTTCAGGCACAGTTGATTCTCCCGTTACTTCTTCAAGGGTGAAATCTCCTGTTAATTGACCAATGAAAAGTTCTTTTTTAAAGGAGTCTAAAAATGGCTCAGAAACAGCTTTTCCATTTACATAAAGTACATCGTCCTGATATTCAATATGATCACCTGGCAAACCGATGACCCTTTTTACAAAGTCCTCCTCTTTGTTTTTATGGAAAACTACAATATCAAAACGGTCAAGCTCTCCCAACTTGATCCCAATCTTGTTGACCATTAAGAGGTTTCCATCCTCAAGAGTTGGCATCATCGATTCACCCTCGACGATGTAGTTTGTAAAAAAAAACGCTCGTAAAAAAACAACAATAATCAAGCTGATTCCTATGGATTTAACGAAAGAAAGGTTTGATTTTTTCTCCGTTTTAGATCCCTCCACTCTGACTCCCCCTCTACTCAAATACGCCTTAGCGTTTGTTCGTTGAGTACTCCCGCGCTTTCTCAAAATGTACCCGTTGAATATCCTATGGCTTCGGTGGAGGTTCCTAACTTTATTTAGTTTGGAGATTACTCTCTAACTAAAATAGTAACTATTTTGCCTCTTTTCAACTTATAGGGTGCGATGTCTAGATTAAGTTAGGCCTCGTCTTCTTTCAGCCGAGTTGGCTTTACCTTTAGCCATGCTTCCACCCTTTTCCCAACAATCCAAAGTATAAAAATAATAACGGCTACAATAATCGTTCGGACTGGCTGTTGGTAAAGAGCTCGTATATCATAGCCTATGAAACTAATGGTGAATATCATGACTAATTTTCCACATAAAACGGCTAATACAAATTGGGCTGTACTGACCCTTGAGAGTCCAGCAACTAAATTAATCGCTGCAGATGGGGTAAACGGAAAACATAGTAAAAGAAATAACGGACCAAACCCATGCCTTTCCACCCAATTTATAAGACTTTTTATTTTTTTGTGGCGACTTACAAACGAAAAAAAACGTTTTTGACCATACTTACGAACTAAAAAAAAGACAAGAAGAGATCCTCCGATCGCACCTATCCACGAATATAAAAAACCAAGCCAAAGTCCAAACGCATTTGCATTCGCAACCACAAATGCAACTAAAGGCAAAAACGGTAAGAACGCTTCTAGCATCGGAAGAAGTATTCCTGGCAACGGACCAAATGACCGGTATTCCCCTAGTAATTCTTCTATATTTTTCAATGTAATGAGTTCTTTAATTGTTTCTATATCCATATGTATCTCCTCAACATTAAGCGTATGCTAAATATATGATTACTAATATTGTACACCCAATTGGACATTACTACCAAAATATTTCGTTTAATCTACAGAAAAAGACACTAGTTTTGCACGAGGGCACTGAAAAAGTCCCTTTCTAAAATTGGTGTTGATTTCCGCTGCAGCCACTCGCTTTCCGCGGGCGGTCCGGGAGCCTCCTCGTCGCTGTGCTCCTGCGGGGTCTCCCCTGGCCACGCTTTTCCCGCAGGAGTCTCGTGCCTTCCGCTCCAATCAACATTAGTTAAAAAGGTATTATTTTCTCTGAATTTGAGAAAATAATACCTTTTTTCATTATATAATGGTTGTATCAATTCTATGTGGGTGGGTTCTATGATTCAAAAACAACAATCAATGACTTTTAGTCCGTTTATGCAAATCTATGATATTGTCGTTCCGCAGGATAATATGCTACGGAAAATGAATGAACTTGTGGACTTCTCTTTCGTATAACCCAGGGTGAAATGGTATCATATGCATAAAAAAGACGACTTTTAATTCAAAAAATGAATTTTAGTCGTCTTTTTTGATTTATCAATTTAATCACCTATAAAAAACGTAAGTTTTTCAGCTGCCTCGTTTTGCACCAGTGTCTTTTTGCATCTTAATTAAGATATTCAACGAACCAGTCTTTAATATGGTGGAGACGAGATATTCTCAGTTTTGGATTTCCGCTTCGTGATAATTCGTGATTGGCTCCTGGGAAACGTACAAATTTTGTTGGTTTCTTTTGATGCTTCAATGCTACATAAAATTGTTCGGCTTGCTCAATTGGACAGCGGAAATCACGCTCACCATGAATGATTAATAACGGTGTTTCCACATTTCCCACATATTTGAGTGGTGAATGATCCCAGAGTTTTTCAGCATCTTCAAGTAGATTCCCTTTTAGCTCCCAATCCGTAAAGAAATAACCAATATCACTTACACCATAAAAACTGATCCAGTTTGAAATGGAACGTTGTGTTACAGCAGCTTTAAATCGTTTTGTGTGTCCAACAATCCAGTTAGTCATGAAACCACCATAACTCCCTCCAGTTACACCAAGTTTCGTTTCGTCGACAAATTCAAAATGTTGGACAGCATAATCTGTTGCTGCCATTACATCTAAATAGTCCTTACCACCGTAATCACCTCTAACGGCATCAACAAAATGTTGCCCATAGCCGTGACTTCCACGAGGGTTTGTAAAGACAACGACAAAACCTTTGCTCGTTAATACTTGGAACTCATGGAAATATGTATTAGCATACATTGCATGTGGTCCACCGTGTACTTCGACAATGGTCGGATATTTTTTACCTTTCTTATAGCCAAATGGCTTCATCACCCAGCCATTTATTTCCCAGCCATCTGGGGCATGGAATGTAAACGGTTCTGCATCTGACAATTCAACTCCCTGTAAAAAAGGTTCATTTACATTTGTGAGTCGTTTGATATCACCCGTACTCAAATCCAAATGGTAGAGATCCCCTGGCTCTGTTGGTTTACTAATCCCTACAATAGCCTTATGGTTGTTCACTGTTAATGCGAATACATGCTGATTTTCAAAAAGGGAAGGATACATTTCTCCCTCTATTGACCCATAATAAACCCCTGTGCTGCCATGGTTTGAGAGGATAAAGTAAAAACTTCTGCTGTCCTCATTCCAAATGACTCCTGGATTTGAACCACCTAATTGGAAATCAGCAGCTACACAATCACCAACATAGGCATCTAACTCACTTGTTAAACAAATTAATTCTGCATTTTCGACTGTATATAGGTAAATCTTAGGTAATGTAGCACCTGCAAATTCTTGTTCATGGCCAATTAATGCGATGTACTTGCCATCTGGTGACCAAGATGGATTTCCGAAATTTCCAGTACTCCCTGTAATCTTGTGATAACTTTTATCGTTAATGGTCATGACGTATATGTCAGAAATCAAATTATAATCTGAATCCTCACTGATATCACCTACGAATGTAATTTTTGTCCCGTCTGGTGACCAACAACCCGCGGTATAATCATATTCTCCTGATGTGAGTTGCTCCACTTTTCCAGTAGCCACTTCAACTACTGCAAGGTGTTGACTTTTATTATCTAAGAACCCAGCAGCATCTGATTTATAGCGAATTCGCTCGATTACCATTGGTTCAAGTTTTTTCTCATCTTCATCTTTCTTTTTTTCGTCTTTATCTGAAATGCTTTCATCTGGTGCTAACGAAGTTGTGAACAAGAGCTTTGTGCCATCTGGTGACCAAACTGGATTTCGCGCACCATTAACACAATATGTAATTTGTTTAGGCTCGCCACCGTGAGCGTTCATAACATAGATTTGCTGTTTACCTGAACGATTTGATACAAATGCAATCACTTCTCCATCAGGAGACCAACGTGGTGAGCCATCTCTAACATCCCCATATGTCCATTGAGTGATCTTTCCATCAACTGTCCCTACATATAAATGTGAATTATACTCATGCTTTTCTTTATTAATCTCAGTCTCAACGTATACATACTTGCGTCCATCTGGTGAAAACTGTGGATCATTCACTGTTTTTAATTCATATAAATCCTCTGCAACGATACCTCTAGGCTTTTGTTCTGTCATCTCTAGCTCCCGTCCTTTATCTCATTAA
Organism: Bacillus nitroreducens; assembly: GCF_964021195.1. Classification (NCBI taxonomy): domain Bacteria; kingdom Bacillati; phylum Bacillota; class Bacilli; order Caryophanales; family Bacillaceae; genus Bacillus; species Bacillus nitroreducens. The sequence goes on from NZ_CAXHYI020000001.1 coordinate 603,955, forward strand.
TTGTCAAAGTAGTTTACTTTTTATATTCCTTCCAAAAGTATTTCGACATTTGAAATAAATTCTCCTTCACTCTTCTTGATTCTTCTTAAAAAATATATTATAGTATGTATACAAACATATGTTCTAAAAAGAGGGGTAATCATGACAAGAATACCAGAAGATGACCGTGATATTTTTGAAAAAGCCATCTTTTTGCCAATGGTTCTTACCATCCTTAACCGTGATCTTTCAGTAATAGAAACGGCTGGCTTTAAGTTAAAAAAGCCGTATCTCCAGCTACTTGAACATACAATGAAGATGGTTCAAAAAGACCTCTATACAATCAAACAACAAATGAAAAAGAAAAATATGAAGGTATGGGAAAAACAAAGAGATGAGGCATTTACCTTATTTTCATTCATGTATCGAGGCTATGAAGAGGAGCATAATTATTTTAACCCACGGATTCGAAATGAGGTTCAACAACTTCTTGAAGCTTATTTCATCAAAAAAAATACAAGTGAGTAGATACATTTATCGCAAACGTACTGATAGATTCATTTAATAATAATTGGACATTTTTTGGTAAGTTTAATTATTTTGGGGGTTTAAGACAAATTTGATACGTTTCTTTGGTTTATCCATTCTATTGGTGACAATGGTTCGCAGTTGTGCAGTTCTATGTAGTTGATTTTGGAAGGAACCTTTCGAAATTTGCAATTGGACTGCCTGTTTATTTGTAAAAATAACAGTTGTTTTCTCATGTAAACTATAATTACAATCTGAAACATAATTATGTGAGAGCCATGCACAATCAAGCTTCGTTGGGGAGGCTGTTGGAAACAGGAAAATTTTATTAGACGCTTCAACAATGATTGGTGCTTTATGGGTTACTCCCATAATTTCACGTGTCCCTTCTTGCCTACCTTTAAGTGAACTTCCAAAATAACGGCAGCTTCTGTCGACAATCTCGGTTGGCTTCATGGCAACAACATATTCACCTTCCACTTCAAGTACTCTCGAACAGGTATTATTTCCTATTTCAATTGGTAGTACTGCCATAGTGTCTGGATTAATTTCATATTCCATTAAATAATTTGAATGCTTAACTTCCATGTACTCAACCCCTCTCGATTTGTTCTATTATTCAACTGATGGAAGCACTTACATATTATCATTTATAGGTATTTATAACTAGTCGGTTCACAAAATGTTCATAAAGAAAAAGTGGATTTCTTTTTAAAATACTCTTTTGATCTTCCAATAACCATTTTAAAAGAAACCCACTTATATTGTGCTTTTCTATATAAGTATCATCCATTCAAAGTCATAAACAAATCTTTTCATAAGATAAGTACACTATTGCGTATTTCTCAGGAGTTCTCATTAATTTGTCCTAATTCTTTTTCAGCTAAATAGGCGTTAGCTTGTTCTAATGTGGTGTGTTCATCAATAGAATTACCTGCATATGCCGATTCAGAAAGAAACGGATTATTAGTATCAAGAGTATTCGACATTCCAAAAACTGGATTTAATGGTGTGTTCATCGGTATATCATGAGTTAATTGCTTATTGTTATTTTTCAATTTTTTTCCACCTCCACTATTATCATGCTTAAAAATCCAAAATATCATGTAATATTCTTTTATATTCCAACTTAATTTTTAAAAAGTCAAAAAATTCAGTTGATTTTCTCCCCCCTGCTAAATATACTAATAAAAAGGATTTAGGGGTGAGCTTTCATGAAAAAAAGAAAAACATATTCAGAAATCATGAAGTCACAGGGTACGAAGGCACTTAAAGCACCTAAAGAATCAGTATTAGATATCTATATTCAAATGGTTATTGATGAGAGCCTATTTAAACGAAAAAAAGAACTATTAGAAAAAAAGGTGAATGAAGCAATTGATGCTAACAATGAAGGGTTGTTTATGAAGGCATCTGCAGAATACCGCAAATTATATAGTAAAACGTAGTACAATGACGGTGATGCTTTTTTCAATCACATAAAAAACTGACTAACAAATGTTAGCCAGTTTTTTCGTGCGGTGTGCACTACTTCGTAAATTGAGCTTCCTCCGTAGATCCCTTGAGTGCCGTAGTCGAAGATGTTCCACCTGTAATAACCTGTGCCACTTCATCAAAGTATCCAGTCCCTACCTCACGCTGATGTCTTGTTGCTGTGTAACCATATTTTTCACTTGCAAACTCAGCTTGTTGGAGCTCTGAGTATGCTCCCATTCCTCTTTCTTTATAACCCCTGGCTAGTTCAAACATACTATGATTTAATGAGTGGAATCCTGCTAACGTGACAAATTGGAATTTGTAACCCATCTTACCGATTTCCTTTTGGAAATTCTCAATTGTTTCATCGTCAAGCTTCTTTTTCCAATTAAATGATGGAGAACAATTATAGGCTAATAGCTTACCAGGAAACTTCTCATGAATGGCATCCGCAAATCGCTTAGCTTGTTCTAGGTCTGGTTCGGACGTTTCACACCAAACCAAGTCAGCATACGGTGCATAGGCTATGCCACGTGCAATTGCTTGGTCCATTCCCGCTTTTGTTCGGAAAAAACCTTCTGGTGTTCGTTCACCCGTAATAAATTGCTGATCAACAGGGTCAATATCACTTGTAATTAAGTCTGCAGCATCAGCATCTGTACGTGCTACGATTATCGTTGGAACTCCCATTACATCTGCAGCTAAGCGTGCAGAAATTAAATTACGTACTGCATTTTGTGTTGGTAATAATACCTTCCCACCTAAATGTCCACATTTCTTTTCGGAGGAAAGCTGGTCTTCAAAGTGTACTCCAGCAGCTCCCGCTTCAATCATTCCTTTCATTAGCTCAAATACATTCAACTGTCCACCAAAACCTGCTTCTGCATCAGCCACAATCGGAGCAAACCAATCAATATCTCCCTCTCCCTCTAAATGCTGGATCTGGTCAGCACGTTGTAATGCTTGGTTAATTCGTTTTACCACACTTGGTACACTGTTAGCAGGATATAAACTTTGGTCTGGATACATTTGTCCAGATAAGTTTGCATCAGCAGCTACTTGCCACCCGCTTAAATAAATGGCTTTTAATCCTGCTTTTACCTGCTGAACAGCTTGATTTCCTGTTAAAGCTCCTAAAGCATGAATATAATCTTCCGTATGAAGAAGATTCCAAAGCTTTTCAGCGCCTCTTCGTGCCAATGTATGTTCAATATCAATTGATCCACGTAGACGAATCACATCTTCTGCACGATAAGGTCTTTCAATCCCTTTCCATCTTGAATCCATTTCCCAGCTTTCTTTTAATTTTTCAACTCTTTCATTTGTCATTTTGTTTTCCTCCCTTTATTGTTATACTACAGATTAATAATTATAAATGTATTGTATAACAGAACATTTAAAAATGGAATATATTTCTGAAAATTTTATATAACAATTTTAAAAATAGTTATTCTGTACTATAACAACAGAAAACGAAAAATGCCTTGCTCACAGAAATAGTTCTGTAAACAAGGCTATTTGGGTTATTTGTCACTCTTTTCAAATTCGTTTATATACGTAATTCGCTCAAGCATCGTAGGGTGCCCATATCTAAAAATTTTCACTAGGAACGGCGGATTCACTTGACTTAGTCCTGCTTTTGATAATTCTTGAAATGTCGAGACTGCCGCCACGTTATCATTAGTCATTTCAATAGCATACAAATCAGCTGACTTTTCCTGATGTCTTGAAACTGCATTTGAAACAGGATCTGAAACAAAACTCAGAACAGAAATTAATAAGAGAAACACAGGAAGAACTGCAATATCTTTTACACTTGAAATTTTAAATATATGTCCCCATTTTCGTATCATATAGTTCATGAGTTTACTAATGATAAATAACCCAACAAAAGTTAATAGCAAATAGCCAGCAATTCCGAAATATATATGCTTCATCACATAATGCCCCATCTCATGGGCCATGATGAATAAAATTTCGTCTTCACTCAACCTTTCGAGAGTAGTATCCCATAAAACTATCCTAGAATTGGAGCCAATTCCATTTACATATGCATTAAGTGCATTTGTCTTTTCTGACATATTTACTTCAAATACATGATCTGCTGGAATATCCGCGCGACTTGCTAACTCAAGAATTTTCGTTTCAAGTTCTTTGTTCGTTAATGGGAAAAAATCGTTATAAAGTGGGTCGATAATAACTGGCTGTACAAACATGAGAAACAGTGAGAACGGGATGGATAGCAACCAAGCATGAAACCACCATCTTTTCTCATTCCTGCGTATTAACCAGAACAAAACGCCAACAATCACAATCATTAAGGCATAATTCACCCAAAAATCAATTAATAAATCCTTCATCCAACTTTGCGTTGACTGGACACTTATGTTATATGACTTGGAGACATTATAACTTATCCATGAAAGAGGAAATGATAAAACCTCTACCAACAAGGAAAGCCAGAATAAATAAATCGCCGTTTGGAGAATCGAAAATTTAGCTGATATTTTAGACCAATCTCGAAATTTTGCTGAAATCCCGATTACGAGAACCAATGTATAAATGAGCCATTCAAATGGTACTGACAAGAAAAACAAAAGGTTTCGAAATTGTGAATACTCTTCACTTAACAATAGCTCACGATCACTCATAAATGTCTGTGGGTCTGCTGGACTTCCTTGTAGCTGTGACGGGATATCCGTATTTGCTCCAAAAAATAAATACCAGGCTATAAACAGGCCAAAGACCAGATAAATTCCAAGTGACCAACTAATTACCTTCTTCACTAAGCTGTCCCCCTTTATGTACAACCTCTTCTTTTATTATTTTAGTTTAAAGTGAGGCCAGTTAGAACAATGACTTTTCTCTTGTCCTATCTTTGACAGGATGGACAACTAATAAAACGTAGTAAGCCTAGGGATTTATTCTAGGCTCTTTTTAGGGATGATATTGATATCTACTAAGATCGATTGAACCATTTACGACCTCAACTCCTTCATCCTCTAAAAAGATGATTTGGGCGGTACGCGTCTCTTCGTCTCTAATGGCAATTTCACCTTTGGAGTTTATAACTCGAAACCAAGGTAAATTATGCTTTTTACTCATGGAATGTAGGATTCTCACAACTTGTCTTGCACCTCTAGGACTCCCTGATAGACGTGCAATCTGTCCATACGTCATGACCTTGCCCTGTGGTATTTGACTTATAATTTGAATCACATTTTCAGTAAATGGTTGCATATGGATGATTCCCTTACGTTAGAATGACTTGATGCTTACTACATGTATGGAACTAGAAAACTAAATGATTAAGCGAAACTCCAATATTGGAGGATTCCTCATCCTGCATTGATTTTTAGTTGCGTCCCATAACACACGAGCTATTGTTGTTATATTCGCTGTTTAGACGATAATCTAATTCTATCAGTTTTTTTTTCATTTCTATCAACATTATAAAACTCTATCGGCGTTAGAGAAATCTAAAAAAGCGCCTCAGCACTGAGACGCCCAATCCATTCTATTTTCCTTTATAAATAGGTTTTCTTTTTTCATTAAAAGCATTTAATGCTTCGACTCTGTCCTCGGTTGGGATAATCACTTCATAGGCTTTACGTTCAATTTTAAGACCTGTATGTAAGTCTGTATTCATTCCTTCTTTTATTGCAAACTTAGCTTGCTGTAAGGCAAGCGGTCCATTTTTCAACATTTCATTTGCAAATTTCAAAGATTCTTCCAAGAGTTCATTACGTGGTACGACACTCGAAACAATTCCGAGTTCTTTTGCTTCGATTGCAGTTATTCGTTTTGCGGTTAATATCAGTTCAAGTGCTTTCGTTTCACCAATCAGGCGCGGAAGCCTCTGTGTTCCTCCAGCACCAGGAATAATGGCAAGACTTGTTTCTGTTAATCCCATTTGAGTATCTTCTACTGAAATTCGGAAGTCACAAGCTAAGGCAAGCTCCATACCACCTCCAAACGCATATCCATTAACAGCAGCAATTGTTGGCTGTGGTAGATTTCCTATATTCTCAAAGACTGATCCTATTTTATAAACGTTTCTTCTGACCTGTTCTTCATTTAAGGTTTTTCGCTCTTTTAAATCAGCACCTACACTAAATGCCTTTTCACCTGAGCCAGTAAAGATAACAACCCTTACATCTGCATTTGTACGGATATGCTCAACTACCTCATCTAGTTCTTTAAGCATCTCATAATTAAAGCTGTTTAGCGCTTCTGGGCGATTTAGTGTGACAGTTGCGATATGATTTTCAACTCGGTATGTTACTGTAGTCATGGTTCCACCTCTTACTATTAATTTTGAATCGCTTACATCCTATTTCGCTTTTAATAGAAAAATTCCTTTAACAAATTTTATTTTAAAAAAATTAGAACAGGTCGACTTGACCTGTTCCTTTAAAACTTACTTATTCATAACTAAATCCTTCAATGCTCGTCGAAGTATTTTTCCAGTCGTGTTTTTAGGTAGTTCTTCAATGAATTCAATCTTACTTGGAAGCTTGTACTTTGCTAAATGTTCTCGACAATATGCAAGGAGATTCTCTTCTGTTAAACGATCATTCTTTCTAACTACATAACACAGAACTGCCTCTCCCTGTTCTGGGTCTGGCACTCCAACTACTGCAGCTTCAACTATATCAGGATGATTATATAAAACTTCTTCTACCTCTCTCGGATATACATTATATCCCCCGACAATAATCATGTCCTTCTTACGGTCAACGATATAAAAATAGCCTTCTTCATCCATTCTTGCTAAATCACCAGTATAAAGCCAACCATTACGTAATGTTGCAGCAGTTTCTTCAGGCATATTATAATAGCCTTTCATCACATTCGGTCCACGGACGACGAGTTCACCAACCTGACCAATTGGAACTTCATCTCCATCTTCATTAACTACTTTATTTTCAACATTTACAATATTCGCCCCAATTGAACCTGGCTTTCTTGGACGATCTAATGGATTAAAACAAGTTACTGGTGATGCCTCGGACAAACCGTACCCTTCAGATACTAACACATTGAACTTCTGCTCAAAGCTTTTTAACAGAGCTACAGGCATCGCTGAGCCGCCTGAGATACATAAACGTAGTGAACGTAGGTCCTCAGGATTCCCCTCGGGATACTGTAAAAGGAAATTATACATCGTTGGTACTCCTGCAAAAACAGTTGCTTGATATTCTTTTGCGATTTCAAAGATTTCTTTTGGACTAAACTTAGGCACGATTAGCATCGTTCCCCCATTCATTAGTGGAGCATTTAATGCTACGGTTAAGCAGAAAACATGGAACATCGGCAATGTTGTGATAACACGATCAGAGTTAGAAATCTTCAGGTACTCCGCAACATCCCTTGCATTACTATACAAGTTCATCTGTGTTAACATGGCTCCCTTAGGTTTCCCGGTTGTTCCTGAAGTGTATAAGATAACAGCGACATCATTGTCGTCTAGAGCTGGTCCAACAAAAGTGACTTCTCCTGCTCTAACGACATTTGAAAACGATTTCATTTTAGGATAGATTGATAACTTTGAAACATCTAATTCACTATTTGTCCCTTGAGGTGTTTCGGATACAATGAGGTGTTCAATTTTCGGAAGGTGTTCGTTCATCTTTTCAAACAGTGGGACAAGCAAGTCTAATGTAATTACAGCCTTAACATCACCGTTATTCACGATATATCCAATTTCATCAGGTGTATAAATGGGATTTATCGGAATAACGGTTGCTCCTACCCTGAGAGCACCGTAAAATCCAATGACAAAGTGTGGAGTATTCCCCAATACTAAAGCGATATGGTCTCCTTTTTTAATCCCTAACTTTTCTAACCCGCTTGCAAATCTCGTTACTGCACCATCTAATTCAGCATATGTACTTACATTTCCTTGAAAAATATATGCTGGCTTGTCAAAATATTTCTTTGCTGTTTCCCTTAGTCGTAATGATAAATTCAACTTTCTCCCTCCCTATACTTTATGAATGAATACTCATTCATTATACTTAATAATAATATACATAATTTATTATATTGAAAGAAAGTTTTTCTATCAAGAATATTTAGAACAGTTTTTCAAAAAAACAAGTAAGATTCAAATAAAGAATCCTACCTGTTTTTCATATGAATCAGTAAATTAATTGGATAAAATCTTCTTTTGTAATTTTACCAAAATAATGTGATATATCGATGTTTTCAAGTGCCTTCTCCAATTCAGCCTTTTCGTATTTTTTTCCAATTAACTGATTTTCGATTTCCTCTACATCCCCAACACCAAAAAAGTCACCAAAAATCTTACAATTTTCAATGACACCCTTTTGAACCTCAAGTCGCACATCAATTGAACCAACTGGGAAACGATGTGTATGTTGGTAATTAAATTTAGGTGATTTTCCATAGTTCCAATCCCAATTTTGATAACGTTCTTTGGAAATTTCATTGATTTTTTCCCAATCTTGTTCAGTCAATTTATATTCAGGAATGTCCCCATCCGAGTTAAAAATGTACCGTAGTAGCATCTGTTTAAATTCTTCAATCGTAATTTGTTCAGTTAGGAATTCACTGATATTTGCAACCCTGCTTCTTACAGACTTAATTCCTTTTGATTCTATTTTATCCTTCTTTACTTTTAAAGCTGATACAACGTGATCAATCTCAGAATCAAACATAAGAGTACCATGGCTAAACATTCTACCTCTTGTTGAAAATTGGGCATTCCCAGAGATCTTTCTACCTTCAACCTCAATATCATTTCGTCCGCTAAGTTGTGCATTTACACCAAGCTTATGTAATGCTTCAATGACCGGCTCAGTAAACTTTTTGTAATTATGGAAGCTTTCCCCGTCATCCTTTGTAATAAAGCTGAAATTTAGATTTCCTAAATCATGATACACAGCTCCTCCGCCTGATAAGCGTCGCACTACTTTGATACCATTTTCCTCAACATATTGAGTATTAATTTCTTCAATCGTGTTTTGGTTCTTCCCAATGATGATTGATGGAGCATTAATATAAAACAATAAATACGTTTCATTTATGTCGAGATTTTTCAGTGCATATTCTTCAATTGCTAGATTGATTTGTGGATCGGTAATACCTTTATTGTCGATAAATAACATAGCTTTTCACTCCCAAGTTAATCCAGATTTTGCTAATTTGATAGGTCCATTATATTGTTGTATAGCTTGATTGACTAAGTCCTGATGTTGTCCGTAATGTGGCAAATGTGTAATCCAAAGCTCCTTCACATTGGCTGCAGCTGCTATTTTTCCAACTTCCGTGCTATTCATATGACCCATATTAGAACCATCTTGTTCTGCGTATAAGTTACATTCACAAATAAACAGGTCTGCATCTTCGGTAAAAGGAATAAACTCTTCTAAGTAACTTGAGTCAGCAGAAAAAACAACTGTTTGTTCACCTGCTGAAATCCTCATTGCGTAACATACTGCAGGGTGTTTCGTTTCCATAAACGAGATGGAAAATGGTCCAATTTCAATTGTTTTTTTCGGATCATATGCAATACCTTTTGTATGCCCCTTATACTCTAGTTTTGAAAAGCCGTCTTGATCAGCCATATGGCCATATATCGGAAGTACTTTTTGATTGTTATGTATTGTATTCGTTACGAGTTTTGCGTACTGCATGGGACCGACATCTGCTACATGATCATGATGGTAATGAGATAAAATTACCGCATCAAGTTCATCTATTGTTATATAATTTTGAAGCTGTGCTAGTACACCACTTCCGCAATCAACGAGTAAACGAAACCCCTCATGTTCAAATAGATATCCAGATGTGGCTTCATTTGCTGCTGGAAAACCACCCCAGAAACCAACTACCGTTACTTTCATAGAATCACCTCTCCTTGTTCTTACTTCCACTCTTCTTTAATGGTTTACCCCATCCAATACCACTATAATCGAAACGAAAAAAAAATGCATTATTAGCGAAAATTGTTACAAAACAGTTATTGACATATTTTAAACTGTTATAGTACACTATAAACAATAAAGCGAAACCAACAATCAGAAGAAGGGATTCTTATCCCCACTGATTGGGAATTGAAGCCCACATAATAGGGGTCCTTGACTACCCGTATATGCGGAGAAAACAAACGGAGGGGTTAAAATGTTAGTAAAAAGTACAGAATTTTTCAAAAACTTGCCGCCAAAAAAATGTGTTGAGTGTGGCCATGAGATTGAGGAGCAACATGAGTGCTACGGCAATAAATGCGATCATTGCAATGAAATCAAATAAAAAAGGAAGGCTCAGGCCTTCCTTTTTTATACGAGTACTGGTGTATTTTCTTTTAGGAATTCGAGAACATTTTTTACTGCTGCTTCTCCTTGGTCTATACAGTCAGGTAGACCTAGACCTTCATAAGAACTTCCCGCTAAGAAGACACCAGGTAAGTGTTCAGCGACATTCTGTTTAATCGTTTCAACTCTATCCTTATGACCAACTGTATATTGTGGCATCGCATCCTTCCACCTTGTTACAATTGAAAATTCAGGTTGGTCCGTAATGTCCATCGTTTTATTTAAATCATCGAGGACCACTTTGATAATCTCCTCATCTGTTTGATCGACGATTGCTTCGTCCCCCGCTTTTCCAACATAACAACGCAGAAGAACCTTACCTTTAGGAGTTGTATGAGGCCATTTTTTATGAGTCCACGTAACAGCCGTAATAATATAATCATTATTACGGGAGACAACAAAACCTGTTCCATCAATATCTTTCTTGATTGCCTCCTCTGGGAAAGCCATTGCCACTGTTGCAACGGAGGTAGATGGCATATTCTTAAAGGAATCGAAGAATGGATATTGATTAAAGATAGATTGAGTAACATGATGTGGTGTTGCTAGTACCACGCTATCAGCTGTAATGGTTTCACCACTGTTGAGCTTCACTTCATAATGATTATTTTGTTTCTCAATACTTTCTACCTTAATTCCCTTAAATACAGTTCCTGGTTCGAGCTTAGCTTCTATCGCATCGATAAATGATTGCAAGCCTGTAGTTACAGTTAAAAATTGGCCTTTTGGTGCAGATTTTGTTGCACCATTTGTCTTTGGTTTTGGTGGTGTTGTTTGCTTCATACCAACAATTAGACTTCGGTATTTTTGCTCTACTTGGTAAAATTGTGGAAAAGTTGACATTAAACTTAATTGGTCAATATCTCCTGCATAAATTCCTGACAACAATGGTTCAATAAGGTTTTCTACAACCTCATTTCCTAGTCTTCTTCTAAAAAACTGTCCAAGTGACTGATCGCCATCATCAGATGTTCGTGGCAGCACAAAATCCATTGCTGCACGTAATTTACCGAAAGGCGTAAACAACCCCGTCGTAATAAACGGCCCGATTTGAGTTGGAATCCCCATAATCGAACCTCCTGGCATCGGATGAAGCTTTCCATTTACAAGAACATATGATTTACCAGCAGTATTGTTGACCAATTTATCCCCTAGACCTACTTCATTGACAAGTCGAGAGGCACTTTTTTTCCTTGCTAAATATGAATCTGGACCTCTTTCAATCACAAAACCATCTCGTTCAACTGTTTGAACTTTTCCACCTAGTCTATGACTCGCTTCCAAAAGGGTACATTTTATATCTAAGCCCTTCTCCCTTGCCTCTTTCTGGAGATAATAAGCTACCGTTAAACCAGTAATCCCACCACCTATTACGACTACCTTTTGATTACTCACTTAACATCGCCTTCTTTCAATAGTATGTCAAAAAATGGGATGAAAATGAACATCGGATGTGGAACTTCGACTAAAAGCCGACACGTCCTTGTCAAACTCGAATTCACCACATCCTGTAGAAGCTCGTTGGCTAGCCTTTTTTAGTTCCTTGGAAAAGGAAAATCACTTTTCCTTCGTGCTAGAACATTTGCCCACGTATCAACTCATACGTTCCGCCACTCAATCAAAGCTTCACCGCTCGAATTTTCGACGCAAAGGACGTGCTAGTGTCGACATTGCGACAGGACGTCGGGGTCTTGTCGACGCGGTCCTTTTCATCCTCCTTTTTGAACACTCATCAAATATATACATTCAATGAAAATTTATTTGTTTAGTTCTTTTAAAATCACTGTAGCCAATGTATCGATAAATTCTGGCTTTGCATTTGGCATTTCTGGACGGTAATAGCTAACACCTAGCTCTTCGGTAACGACTTTACATTCGTGATCATTGTCATAGAGTACCTCTAAGTGATCAGCAACAAACCCTACTGGAATGTACACAAATGCTTTATAGCCTTTTTGGTTATATAGATCCCTTGTTAAATCTTGAACATCTGGTCCTAACCAAGGCTCAGGGGTATTCCCTTCACTTTGCCAACCTATTGCATAATTTTTCACACCTGCTGCTTCTGCAATCAAATCAGCCGTCTCTTGTAATTGATTTGGGTATGGGTCCCCTGCAGCAATAATTTTTTCTGGTAAGCTATGAGCAGATACTATTAATACTGCGTTTTCTCTTTCATCTTCAGGCATTGAAGCATATACTTGTTTAACCTGATTTGCCCAATAATTGATAAATTTAGGCTCTTTATACCAGCTTTCTACGGATGTAATCTTCGGCCCACCAAGTTTTTCAGCTTCTTCTTTCGCACGTTCATTATAGGATTTCACACTGAAAGTTGAGAAGTGTGGCGCAAGTACAATACTCACCGCTTCCTCAATTCCATCCTGATTCATTTGTTTTACTGCATCTTCAATAAAAGGCTCGATATGTTTTAACCCTTGATACATTTTAAATTCAATATCATCTTGAATTTCATTTAAATGTTGTTCTAGTTTTTCCGCTTGTTCAGTTGTAATTTTAGCAAGTGGAGATATACCACCGATCGCTTCGTAACGGTTGCGTAGATCCTCTAAACTCTCTTCTGATGGCTTGCGTCCGTGACGAATATGTGTGTAATATCGTTCAATATCTTCCTCTTTATATGGAGTACCGTATGCCATTACGAGTAAACCCATTTTCTTCTTTGTCATTTCATACACCTCAAAAAGCTAGATTAGTTATTCTTTGAATATTCGTGGATGAATGTAGTCAAACGCTTAAGAGTTTCTGGTTTAACTTCTGGAAAAACACCATGACCGAGGTTGAAAATATACCCAGGTTGTTGCATTCCTTGGTCTAAGATTTCTTTTGCTTTTGCTTCAATAACATCCCATGGTGCTAATAAAATTGCTGGGTCTAGGTTTCCTTGAACCGTTTTCGTAATCCCTAGTTCCCTTGCTTTCATGATAGGCAAACGCCAATCAAGACCAACTACATCAATTGGTAGGTCATGCCATTCTAATGCCAAGTGACTTGCACCGACTCCGAACATAATTAAAGGTACATTTTCCTCACGTAGAGCAGTAAAAATACGATGCATCACAGGTTTAATGAAATGACGGTAATCTGCAACATTAAGTGCCCCTACCCAAGAGTCAAAAATCTGCACAGCTTTAACGCCTGCAGCAATTTGCGATTTCACATATGTGATGGTCATTTCAGCTAATTTATCCATTAGTGCAAACCAAGCTTCTGGCTCAGCATACATAAAAGCTTTCGTTTTATTATAGTTTTTTGAAGGCCCACCTTCAATCATATAGCTCGCTAGTGTAAATGGTGCTCCAGCAAATCCAATTAATGGAACCGAAAGTTGTTCTGTTGTTAAAAGCTTAATGGTTTCTAACACGTACGGAACATCTTCTTCAGGATGAATTTCACCCAGTTTCTCAACATCCTTCACAGAACGGATTGGGTTGCTGATAACAGGACCAACTCCTGCTTTAATCTCAACGTCTATTCCCATTGCTGGTAGCGGAGACATAATATCTTTGTAAAGAATTGCAGCATCTACATCGTATTGCTCGACTGGAAGTCTTGTTACATAAGCACAAAGTTCTGGTTGATGTGTAATTTCAAACAATCCGTATTTCTCTTTAATTTTCCGGTACTCAGGTTGGGAACGTCCCGCTTGTCTCATATACCAGACAGGTACGTGCTCAGTCTTTTCACCCCTAGCCGCCCTTAATAATGTATCATTGAAACTCTTTTGCATATGTATTTACCTACCTTTCAACATCCTCACAAATATTTATTATCATAGCATAGTAAGTTTGGTTTTTATTAATCGTACATTCTATCTCCTCACTCTATCACTATAATTGTTTCTACTATCCTTGTATACAAAACGGGGGCAAATGTCAAAAATTTGACGAACATTCACCAAGGGTGATGAATAGAACACCCCCCTTTCGAACTTGGAATTTTTTATTTATTTGAAAATAAGGTAGGTTTTATAGATTGTGATTGAATCCCTTCTTCTTTCGTTTGTGAATTATAGGGGACTATAAAATATGAAGGCATTGAAAATATATTTACATTTTCAATTTCAAATTTCCCACTGCCTCTAACAGAGCCGACATATTTAACAGTATTTGAACTTTCTTCATAGACTCGATATTCAATGCGTTCATCTTTTCCTGGTGTCCAATTAAGTGTAACCGTAAAAAGTCCAAGTGGCTTGAAAGTTAAGTTAGCTTTGACATCTGTAATTTCAAATAGACGTATTGGGGGTTCAAGCTCTTCCACATCCTTAGGAGTCGAAAACGCGGTTACTTGTTTTAGCTCTGATTGATCAAGAATCTTCTTGAATAGTTTCGTCGCTGAAGCACTTCCTGTTTTTAAATAATGGGTAGCATTTGATGTATCATATCCCATCCAAATGGCCCCAACAACAGATGGTGTAAATCCAACAAACCAGGCATCTTTGATACCGTCTTTCACACCTGGTAAATTAGTTGTTCCCGTCTTCCCTGCAAGTGCACCTGAATATGAACCAACTTTTGCTGTTCCATTATCCACGACCCCTTCAAGCATCCTCGTCATATACCAAGCTGTTTGTTTTGAAAATGCTTCGGTCTCATGACGAGATGCCTCACCTATCACCTTTCCATCACGATTGACAATTTTACTAATCACATGTGGTTCAATTACTTTCCCATCTCGGGCAAATGCACGATATGCTTTTGCCATTGCGATTGGAGAAATCCCTTCTTTTAGTCCACCAAGCGCAATTGATAACCCTTGATCAGGAATTGAAATCCCAGTTTTTGTCAAATATTTTTTAGCCGTGTCTATTCCAAGTCGATCTAGCATCCAAACTGCTGGTGCATTTGCAGATTCAATTAATGCATCGTACATTGATATTTTCCCTTTATAAATTCCAGATAAATTGCTTGGCTCATAGTCCCCATAGGATAGCTTTTTATCCACCAACAAGGAATAAGGTTCAAAGCCATTCTCCTCTAGTGCAGGCCCGTAAACAGCTAATGGCTTAATTGTCGATCCTGGCTGTCGCTTAACTACAACTCGATTTATCCCACGACTGACATAATGCCTGCCTCCTATTGCAGAAAGAACACCCCCTGTATCGTTATCAAGGAGAACAAAGGCGCCTTCCACTTGATCATCTACACCTGGAAAGTTCTTTTGATCCTTAAATAACTCGTAGGCTGTTTTTTGTATTTCTAAATGAAGAGGAACAGTGATTGTATAGCCACCTCTTAATAACTCCTCATTTGAGAGCTTATATCGCGTTTTTGCTTCTTCAAAAACCATATCAATATATGTTAATAAAGCTGGATCCCTCTCTATTTCATGTATGTCTAAAGATAATGTCTTTCCAAGTACCCTAACCGCTTCTTCTGGTTGTAGAAAGCCTCTCTTTTCCATTAAGCTAATCACGAGATCACGTCTTTGTTTACTTTTTTCAGGATGCAAAATGGGAGAATATGTAGAAGGTGCTTTAGGAATGGCTGCAAGGAGTGCCCCTTCTTCAACAGTTAATTCACTTACATTTTTATTAAAATAAAACTTAGATGCCGACTGAATTCCGTATGAACCATGACCAAAATAGATTTGATTTAGATACATTTCAAGGAGCTCTTGCTTTGAATATTTTTCTTCTAAATTAATTGCAATGATTAGTTCCTTCGTTTTCCTCAAAAAAGTCTTTTCATTTGTTAGAAATACATTTTTTGCAAGTTGTTGCGTTATCGTACTACCTCCTTCTACCTTCCCCCCAGCAACAATATCCTTGTAAATCGCCCTTCCAATCGCCTGGAGATCAATTCCATGATGTTGATAAAACCTAGTATCTTCAACTGCAATAAATGCCTGTTGTACATATTCTGGAATATCTTTAATTTTTACAAGGTCACGATTCTCATAATATAATTTCGTAATAAATTGCCCTTCCTCATCAATAAGCTTGGTTGCTGAATTCATCACAAGCTTTTTGTCATCAATCACATAGTCACCTGCATATAAGATAAGCAAATACCCACACAAACCAAGGACAAACGAACCTATAATAGTAATAAACAATAGAATTAATCTCTTCTTCATACAATACCCTCCTTGGAATGTTTAAAAACATGTATCTTGTGTAAACGAAGCTCTATATTAATGAAAGAAAAATTTTATCGATGTCTCATTTATTCTCAGATATTTTTCTTAGCTTGTTTTATTATGTTATCTTTTAGTATAACTGTAAAAGTTTCTCACTATGTATTGAATTTACCATCTAAAACGATTGGCATAAGGCCCAATTAAAATTCCAATGACGCTAAACTCAAAACGTAAAGGAGGAGTAACATGAATTTTTATATTGCATTTGGTACAGTTGATTTTTTAAAAAAGCTACAAATAAAGCATAAGAATAAAAACATGATTGCCTTTTATAATAACGAAACGGCGATTTTACTTCATGAAACAACAAAGAAGTCTGTATTTGCTGCACCAAAAAGATATGAAGTCCATACTGGCTCAGGGGAAATTGACTGCGCGGGGTTTGCAGCATTGACATATGTACCTGTTTCAGAAGAAGGAAAGCCACTTTTTGAAAACAATATTATCCAATTGAATTCTCTCTTTCACAGCACTCCTGGATTAGTGGCATTTCGAGTACTTCGCCCGATTAAAAACGACACCTTTGTAATCGCAAGCTTTTGGGTCAAAGAATCATTTTACCTAGATTGGACCCACTCGGCATCATTCAAACAGCTTGAACTTGTCATTCATAAAACAAAAGCAGGTCTTACCCAAACTGTTTTCACTGGCCCTGTCTACACAAAGACCTATCATGTACTAAAAGATGAATAGAATCGGACATTTAGTTATTGAAATAAGTTCCTTGTACTCGTCTACCATAGTGAAATTAAACCTAACACTAAGACCGCATTAATGTTTTAAAATATTGGTGATTTTCTGACAAATTCCGATATAATAGATATATATTTTAATGTCATCGGAGAGAGACACATGTTAAAATTCTTTAACATTACCTTACAAACAAAAATCATTACATTAATTGTTACCTTGATTGTGTTTGTAATCACAGTATTAACGGGGATGTTTATTTACTATGAAGCTAAAGACACTCATGAAGAAATGAGAAAGCTCGCGCTTCAAGCTTCGAGGACTATTTCATTAATACCCGTAATAAATGATGTTTCGCATCAAGACTTGCAGGAAGGTTCTATACTTGCTATAACACAACAAATCGGAAATCAAGTGGGTGCAGACTATGTACTCATTGAATATAAAGATGGACTAAATATCACATATCCTTCCGTCGATTTTGATCATTCTGCATTCGATCGTGAAAACTATAAAGCTATTGTTTTTGGTAGCTATTATACGGTAGAAACAGATAATCAATTAGGCCAGATTTTATGGGGAAAAGCACCAATCATCACACAAGAACATGGTCAACAGCTAATTGGTGTAGTAAGTGTCGGCTTCCTAAAAAGTGAGATTCAGGAAAGCATACATCAAAAGTTACTTAAAACCCTATTTATCGCTATTATTGTTTTAGTGATTGGTTTATTTGGTGGAGTTCTATTAGCAAGAAGTATTCGTAATGACATAATGGGTCTTGAACCTCATGAAATCGCTTCCTTATTTCGAGAAAGAAATGCGATATTGAAATCAGTAAAAGAAGGAATAATTGCCATTGATCAGATTGGATACATTACTCTACTGAATAATTCTGCAGAACAAATGCTTGGAATATCTAAGGACAGTATAAATAAACCTATAAAAGAAATCTTACCTAGTACAAAAATGCTTAGAGTTTTAGAGACAAATCTAGATGAAACCGATGACGAGATGATTCTTAATAATCGCGTCCTAATTGTGAACCGAATGCCTATTATTGAGAATGGAAAGACAGTTGGAGTGGTTGCAAGTTTTAGAGATAAAACAGAAATTAAAAAAATGGTCGATACACTAACAGAGATTAAAAACTACTCTGAAGACTTAAGGGCACAAACCCACGAATTTACGAATAAATTATATGTGCTGTCTGGTTTGTTACAACTTGAACAATACGAGCAAGCGGTTGCAATGATTCAAGAAGAAACTAATCAATTAAACTTTCAAAATGACCTTTTATTTAATCATATAAAAGACACAAAGATACAAGCTATCTTACTCGGTAAAATTGGAAAAGCTTCTGAAAAAAAGGTAAATTTGATAATCGATGAAAATAGTTCTCTATCTGAGTTACCAGAACATATTTCCATTACAGATTGCATCATTATTATTGGCAACCTTATTGATAATGCAATTGAAGAAGTAATACAAGAAGTAGGAGAAATCACGTTTTTTGTAACTGATATTGGGAATGACATCGTTTTCGAAGTTAGTGATAACGGCAAAGGAATTCCTAATGAGACAGTCCCTCACCTCTTCCACAAAGGGAAATCTTCAAAAGGAGAAAAAAACCGAGGTTTTGGACTTTGGAATGTAAAAAACGTTGTACTTAAATTAAACGGTTCAATTGAAGTGACAAACGGGAAAAATAGTGGAGCTATTTTTACAGTATTTTTACCCAAGAAAAAATAGAATTATAAGGAGGTAGGCTCATGATCAATGTCCTTATTGCTGAAGATGATTTTAGAGTAGCGTCTATTCATGAACAATTTCTTACAAAAATAGAAAATGTGAAGTTGATCGGAAAGTCTTCAAATGCAAAAGAAACACTTGAATGGTTAAAAAAACATGAGAATATTGATCTACTATTATTAGACGTTTATATGCCGGACAAAATGGGGACGCAAATTCTCCCCATTATTCGGCACCTCCATCCAGATGTAGATATCATTATGATTACCGCTGCAACAGAAAAACAACATTTAGAAGAATCGATTCGAAGTGGAGTCTTTCATTACTTAATCAAACCTGTAACCGTTGAAAAATTTACAGAGACTATAAAAAAATACATTGAAAAGAAACAACTTCTTAACAACACGGACGAGGTCGATCAAAAATTAGCAGACCAATATTTCGGAGGTAAACCCATACAGACGCTTGAAAAGAAAATCCATTATCCAAAAGGCATTGATCCCCTGTCACTAGAAAAGGTAAAAGAAATTATTAGCCAGTTGGATGCAGGTATCACTGCAGAAGAAATGGGAGAACGTATGGGAGCTTCAAGAACAACAGCCAGACGATACTTAGAATACTTAGCCTCAACCAATGAAGTAACTGCAGAGTTAGAATATGGGATAGTAGGTAGACCCGAACGAAAATACTCAAAAATAAAGTAATCAAAAGCATCTTGAACTGGATTCAAGATGCTTTTTCATGAACAAAATGAACAAAAAGTATTTATCGGTTTTTATATTACTTATTTTGAAAACGGTTACATATGTGTGTCAGAACTTTTATTATATCTATAAGGGTTAATAAAGAGCAGCTAGTTCGGCTGTGTTTCATTCACAAAAAAATTAAACTCAACAAAAGTAATGTTAGAAAGGGGTTATAAAATGGGGGCTTCAAGATTAATCATACCGACCATTTCAATTCTAATTAGTATTTTCTATTTTATATCAACTATCAATCTTCCAAAAGCAAAATTGGGAGATCCTAATGGTCCGATGTATTTTCCATTAATAGTTAGTATTTTTCTTTTTGTAGTAAGTGTTATTTATTTTATTAAAGAGTTTAAGCATCACTATCCAAAGAATGATGAAGTCCAGTTATTATTTAAAGGCAGAGCACCCTTTCTTATCATCTCAACACTAGTATTGTCACTCATTTATACTCTTATTTTTGAAAGATTTGGATTCTTACTCTCAACGATCCTCTTCATGATGGCTATATTATTTATCGTAAATGGAAAAGAAAAATGGAAAGTCAATATTAGTGTAGCTGTACTATTTAGTTTAGGGGCATGGTATGCCTTTACTCAATTATTAGACGTCAGCTTACCATAGATTAAGGGGGGATAACATGGATATACAAGGAATTCTTGAAGGATTTACAACCGTCCTTCGACCAGAAAATATATTATTTGTTGTATTTGGTGGGTTTTTAGGAACGATTGTTGGTATGCTCCCAGGCTTGGGACCCGCTACAGCTATTGCGGTTTTAATACCTGTTACATTTGGTATGGACCCCACTAGTGCTTTAATTTTAATGGCAACGATTTATTACGGAGCTATGTACGGTGGGTCACTAAGTTCGATATTAATTAATACACCTGGTGATGGATCAGCAGTAGCAGCAACATTTGATGGGTACCAGATGGCTAAAGCTGGTCGTGCTGGCCCAGCAATTGCCATTACGGCAATTGGATCACTGATTGGTGGATTTGTAGCTGTTATTGGCTTTATGTTATTAGCTCAACCACTATCAAAATTCGCGTTACAGTTTGGTCCAGCAGAGTATTTTTTACTCATGCTTTTCACTTTATCAGCAGTTGTTTCCCTTTCTCTGGGGAATATGACAAAGGGATTTATTTCAATGGGAATTGGATTAGTACTCGCTACTGTAGGAATTGACCTTCAAACTGGGGTATATCGTTATACATTTGGTAACGTTCACCTTAGTGATGGAATTGATTTTTTAGTTATTATTATTGGTGTATACGCTATTGGTGAAATTTTATATAACTATTTAACAATTGATAATCCACTTGGTAAGAAACACAAGCTTGGACGTGTTTGGATCACAAAAGAGGATTGGAAACGTTCAAAATGGCCAATGTGGCGTAGCTCTCCACTTGGATTTCTCGTAGGTGTATTACCAGGTGCTGGTGGTGCGATTGCTTCATTAATGGCATACAGTACTGAAAAACAACTCTCAAAACGTCCTGAAGAGTTTGGTAAAGGGGCCATTGAAGGGTTAGCTGCACCTGAAACAGCCAACAACTCAGCAGCTGTCGGTGCATTTGTTCCACTTTTAACAATGGGTATCCCTGGATCTGGAACAACAGCAGTAATGTTAGGAGCTCTTGTTATGCTAGGTGTCAAACCAGGTCCGCTACTGTTTGAAAGTGACCCAAATATGGTTTGGAGCTTAATTGACGCTTTATTTTTAGGGAATATTTTCTTATTTCTTATAAACGTACTAATGGTTGGTGTATTTATAAAAATATTAGATGTACCTGCTAAGGTTCTTTATCCAATTATTTTAATCCTTGCATTTATCGGTGCATATACAATGAACTATACCATCCTAGATTTCTATATTTTAATCCTTTTTGGATTTATCGGCTTATTCTTAAAACTATACAATTTCCCTATTGCTCCTATGATTTTAGCACTTATTGTTGGGGTTGATATGGAACAAAACTTCAGAAAAAGCCTTGTAGCAGGTCAAGGTAGCCTAGATATATTTATTGGTTCGCCTATTGCAATTACGCTAATCATCTTAACATTATTATCACTTACTTATCCATTATTCATGAACAGAAGAAAGAAAAAAGCTGGTAATACAAAAACCCTTAGCTCCTAGCTAAGGGTTTACTTTTTATATAAGTTTTTCAAGAACTGATTGTAGTATACCTCCTTTTTGATAATAGTCGACTTCTACTAGACTATCTAAGCGTACCATCGCAGTAAATTCTTTAGATTCCATTTGACCACTGTTAGTAGCAACAATGCGTACCTGTTGACCTGGTTTAATCGTTTCATTCAAACCTTTTATTTCAAAGTCCTCGGTTCCATCTAATTGTAAGATCTCTGCATTCTCCCCTTCACAAAATTGTAGCGGTAATACTCCCATTCCTACAAGATTACTGCGATGGATACGCTCAAAACTCTCGGCAAGGACGAACTTTACACCTAATAATGCCGTTCCCTTTGCAGCCCAGTCGCGTGAACTACCGGTACCATACTCTTTTCCTGCTATGATCAATAGACTCTTATTTTCGTTTTTATACCTCATAGCAGCGTCATAGACTGGCATTATTTCTCCTGTAGGTAAATATTTTGTATAGCCCCCCTCTTTACCATCTGCCAATTTATTTCGCATTCGAATATTTGCAAATGTCCCTCTAACCATGACATTATGATTTCCTCTTCTTGAACCATAAGAATTAAATTGACGAACTGGTATACCTTTTTCATTTAAATATAAACCTGCTGGACTATTTAATGGAATTTGTCCAACAGGAGAAATATGATCCGTTGTAACGGAATCACCTAACATCAATAATGTCTTGATATCTTTAAATAATGAATCTTGTTTGCTGTTAGAGCTCACTTCACTGAAATACGGAGCCTCTTGAATATATGTTGATCGATTATCCCATTTATAGAGAGGACCATTTGTAGATTCGATCGATAACCATGCTTCATTTTCAAAAATATGCTCGTATTCTTCCTTAAACATCTCACTTGTAATTGAAGAACTAATTATTTCATTTATTTCATCTGTTGTTGGCCATATATCTTGTAAATAAACTAATTTCCCATTGTTTCCTTTCCCAATTGGTTCGGAATAGAAATCAATCTTCACAGTACCTGCGAGTGCATAAGCTACAACTAATGGAGGTGAACTTAAATAATTTGCTTTAATTAATGGATGTACTCGCCCCTCAAAATTCCGATTTCCACTTAAAATCGAGGCAACGAGGAGGTTATTATCCTTAATAGCTGCTTCAACTGAAGGAATCAGAGCACCACTATTTCCACAGCAAGTTGCACAACCATAACCATCCAAATAAAAACCAATCTCCTCTAAAGCATGTAATAGTTCTGTTTCTTTAAGATACTTGGTCACAACTCGGGAACCAGGAGTAAGGCTTGTTTTTACATACGATGGCTTCTTTAGACCTAATTCCATCGCCCTTTTCGCAACTAGACCCGCCGCTATCATCACACTTGGATTAGATGTATTTGTACAGCTCGTAATTGCAGCTAATACAAGCGATCCTGTACCGATTTTACTTCCATCTGGTAAATCCACCTGCTTATTTAAAACTGATTCATCTATACCATATCCTCCAGAACTAACAGGCATTGATATAATTCTGGTAAACTCTTGCTTCATTGAGGACAATTCGATGCTATCCTGTGGTCTTTTCGGACCTGCGAGAGTTGGTTTGATTAAAGACAAATCCACCTCTATTGTTTCAGTAAACTGTGGATCGGGGGATTTATCTTTTCTAAAAAGCCCTTGTGCTTCATAATATGCCATTATTAATTTTCGATGATCTCCACGACCTGTAAGCTCAAGATAGTCCAGCGTTACATCATCTATTGGGAAATATCCCATTGTTGCACCGTACTCTGGTGCCATATTAGCTATCGTTGCACGATCAGTTAAAGAAATACTCGATAATCCCTTACCAAAAAACTCTACAAACTTTCCAACTACTCCCTTTTTTCGCAGGATGTTCGTAATTGTCAAGGTTAGGTCCGTTGCAGTAACACCTTCTTGAAGATTCCCAATTAACTTTATTCCAATCACTTCGGGAAGTACGAAATAAAGAGGTTGTCCAAGCATGGCTGCCTCTGCTTCAATTCCTCCAACTCCCCATCCAACTGTTCCAAGTCCATTGATCATTGTCGTATGAGAATCCGTTCCTACTACGGAATCAGGGTAAACTATTGTTTCTCCATTTTCCGTTTCTGTGACAACAGAACTAGCTAGATACTCTAAATTTACCTGGTGAACAATTCCGTTCGAGGGGGGGACGGTTCTAAAATTGGTAAAGTTGCTTTGTGCCCATCTAACAAAGCGATATCTTTCAAGGTTCCGCTCATACTCAAGCTTTAGATTTGCTGAGTAGGATTCCTGATTACCAGAATGATCAACAATCAAGGAATGGTCAATTACCAAATCAACAGGTATTTGGGGATTAATGTGAGAGACGTCTCCACCTTTTCGATTCACGGCATCCCTCATTGCAGCTAAATCAACAATAGCAGGGATACCCGTAAAATCTTGAAAAACGATCCTAGCAGGCTTAAATGGTATCTCTTTTTTTTCCCATTGCATAGTCTTCCAGTTTGCTAGTTGTTCAATATGAGCAGAAGTAATATGTTTACCGTCATTATGTCGAATTGCTGCCTCCAGTAGCATTTTAATTGAATATGGAAGTGATGAGACAGGATAACCCATGGCTTCTAAATCATTTATCCGATAATAGTGATAGTCCTTTCCATCAACATGTAGAGTTCTTTTTAAATTAGAAAAAACTTCTGTTACACTCATTCCATGTCCTCCTTTGATGTGCATTTAAATAAGCATTCTAGTTGAAGCACTTGCGCTGCTGTACAAAAACGCCACTACAGGACAGTCTTGTTCCTATATTCAGGCTTTAAAGACACTTAATGAGGAATATAAAGATCACCTTTTAGAATTCTACGTGCCGTTCGGTCCAAACCAACAGATACCACATCAGTTTTATCCTTAGATAGAGCAACACGGACTTCCGCTATTCCCTCTGGATGTCCAATTCGTATGATTTGTTCAATATCTCCCGCTTCTTTTTTTCTAGAAGTTTTATTAGGAATGGTTCCTTCAAGCAAAACAGCGGCAGCCAGATTATATAATCCGCTTCCAGCAAAAGTTCGATGCAATTTCTTCATTGAAACCATTTTTGCAACGATATCAATGTCCTCGGCCTTAATCTGTTTTCCTGTTGAGGTTCCATAATCATGTGGACTTGCAACAAGTGCTATCTTTGGAATAGATGGAATCGCTCTAGCTTCTTCCTCATTTTTTGCCATTCCACTTGAAACTGCCATTTTCAACCGAATTTCTTCGAGTTCATCCAATAAGGTACTATCAGATCCTATTACTTGGTTAGGCTCTGAACCAAGTAATCCAAAATTACTTGCAGCCACAAATACAAAAGGGTTTACGATATCGACAAAGGTTGCTTCATAATCTCTTTTTTTCGTTGATAGCGTTGTTCTTATTCCGATCGGTAGTGTACTTCCTGTCTTTCCACCTCCTGGAGAAAGGATGTTAACGATAATTTTTGCACCAGGGGTAACAATCCCTGGCATCAAATAATCACCCGATACCTTTGCATGACCGTTCGATATAGGTACGCGCATTTTTATCATTTTATGAATATTTTTGTTAAAGGCATTAACAGTAACACACTCATCATTCTGGTTTGCTTGGACAATTCCCTCATCAACAGCAAATGCCCCGATTGCCCCCATTAGATTTCCACAAGTACCTTCATCATCAACTACTTCCTCACCAATACCAATTTGATAGAATGTATAATCTAGATCGGCCCCCTTTACTGTGGGCTCTGAAATAACGATAACTTTACTCGTGTGGGATGTTCCACTTCCAAGACCATTTATTTGCGTTGGATTATAGGCGTCTATTCCTTCTAAAAAGATTTTATTCTTTAATTGTTTATTTACTGGCAGGTCATTTTCATGAAAAAAAAGTCCCCTACTTGTGCCCCCCCTGTAAACCACACACCGAACTGAAAATTGTGACATGGTAGCACCTCCTTACTTCACTTCTGGAACAATAGTCTTTGCGATTTCTTTGTCCATCTCTTCATAGTCATGAAGTTTAATTGTTTCATATAACTCTTTGCGTGTTTGCATCTGGTCTAATACATCACGCTGTGTTCCTTTTTCAAAAATTTGCGAGAATACTTTTTCATATGCTTTTGCAGCCGCGCGTAACGATGTAACTGGATAAATGACCATCGAGTAGCCAAAAGACTCAAATTCTTCTGCTGTATAATAGGGGGTTTTTCCAAATTCAGTCATATTTGCTAGTAATGGTATATCAAATTCCATGCTAAAAGCTCTAAAATCCTCTTCAGTATTTAGTGCCTCAGGAAATAAGGCATCTGCCCCAGCTTCCATATATTTTCTTAACCTCTGAATAGCTGATTCTCTACCCTCAACAGAGAGCGCATCTGTTCTAGCAACCACTATTAATGATGGAGCAACTTCTTTCAAAATTTTTATTTTTTGTTCCATCTCATCAATAGGAATTAATTTTTTTCCATTTAAATGGCCACATTTTTTTGGTAAATCTTGATCTTCAATTTGGACAGCAGCTACACCTGCCTCAACCATTTCCTTTGCAGTCCTGGCAACATTTAAGATTCCACCAAATCCTGTATCGATATCTGCTAAAAGTGGTAAATTGGATGCACGGATAATATCACGTGCTCTTTCTGCCACTTCCTGAGAATGTAACACCCCTAAATCAGGTAGGCCTCGACTTGCAGTATAAGCCCCACCCGATAAATAAAGTGCTTTAAAACCAACTTTTTTTGCCATTAAGGCAGCCATTCCGTCATGTGTACCCATAATTTGAAGGATGGACTTTTCTTCTATTAACCTCTTAAATTCTTCTGCTAATTCTTTCTGACTTTTTTGATGTTCGATAAGCCATGTCATGATTTTCCCTCTTTTCTATAGATGTATCGTATTCTCAAAGTATGAAGGACCCTATAAAATAGGGTCCTCAACATCAATCAACAAGTCCGGATTCAGTAATTAATTCATCATACATTTTTGTTTGTTCCTCTAAAAATTTAACTGACTCGCTGCTATCGAGGTAGTAAGGAGACCATTCATTGTTTTTTACAAGGTCTTTCCACGCATCCGTTTCAACCATTTCACTGATTACTTTATCCCAGTATGCAATTTCTTCCTCTGACATGTCTTTAGGTCCCATAATCCCTCTCCAGTGAGGGAATACCATATCTACACCTTGTTCCTGCCAAGTTGGAACTTCCTCTAAACCTTCGATTCTTTCTTCAGAAGAAACACTTATTACTCTGAAGTTACCAGCGATATGCTGTTCTTTAGACTCTGATACCGCCATTGTTGCCACATCAACGTGACCACCTAAAAGTGCGGTTACTACATCTCCGCCACTTTCATAGATCATGAAATTTAATTTTGACACGTCAACACCATATGTTTTAGCTGCTTGAACGAAAGATAGGTGATCATTGTTACCTAACCCTGGTGCAACAGCAATCGTTAAGGATGTTGGGTCTTGTTTTAATTGCTCCATTACTTCTTTTGCAGTTTCAAATTTAGAATCATTTCCAACTGCAATGGAAATCCACTCAGTTGTTAAAATCGCGAGTGGAGTAAACTCTTCATATGTGAGTTCACTTTGACCTAATAGGTTATTTGTAATCAAAAGACTGGAGTTAATCGCTAAATGATGTGCATCTTTGGTAGAAAGATACTGCCAACCTATTTCTCCACCACCACCAGGCTTATTGACAACATTAATATTTTGGTCCACAATACCTTCATCCTTAAAAATCTTTTGGATTGCTCTAGCAGTTGCATCCCAACCTCCCCCTGGAGTTGCAGGTGCTACAAGTTCAATATTTCCTTTTGGAAATGAACCTTTGTCTCCTGATGCACCTGAAGAACAGGCTGCCACAAATAATAAAGATAAAATTGCTACAAATGAAAATACTTTTTTCATTGTTCCACCCCTTCTTATCTTTCTTACCATTCACAACCTTATCTTACTTTCATTTTTTAATTATGTAACCGTTTTCAATTTAAAGGATATTAACGACAAAAACATCATTTTGTTCATAAAGTTCACATATTTTTATAGTTCCTGTAAATCAATAGATGAAATAAAAGAAACAAATGTGTTAATTATATTCACTTCTATTGATTCATCATGATAAAGCATCCATGTATTTCGGATTAATGGTTTATTCTTTTTATCCTTTATATATATCTTTCGGATGTCTTCATTTTCCTTTAAGATCATTCCTGGCATGATTGCATAACCTAGCCCATTCACTACCATTTCTTTACAAGTATCAACTTGATCAACTTCCATTGTTACGATTGGCGGTTTTGTGAAATTTTCCATCCACCAGTGATCAACAATCGATTTCAAGAAATTATCCATTCTATAATCAATACGCGGCAGATTTGGTAAGTTCTTTAATTCGATTTCCTCTTTTGAAGCAACACAGAGATAATCTTCAAATAATAGTTGTTTTTGTTCAAGCCATGTATAATCACCTCGAACAAACGCAATATGTATATCTTTTTTATATAAGGAATGGAAAAGGTCCCGACTCCATCCAGTTGTTACCTTGAATTCTACATTTGGATACTGCTTTCTAAACTCTCTTAACAATTGTGGAAGTTTATATTTGGTGAAAAAGCTTGAAACACCTAAATGAATCGTTCCAGCAACGTCACTCTCCATATTTCTCAATTTTTCTTTTATTTGTCTAAGTTTTACAATCATTTCCTCTGCGCTTTTTGCTAAGTATTCTCCTTGAGGAGTAAATCTGACTCCTCGTCTATCGCGATTAATAATCTTTGCTCCAAATTCCTTTTCAATTTGCTTAATCCGATTTGTTAAAGCAGGTTGTGAGATAAACAATTCCTTTCCCGTCTTTGTAATATTTTTATTTTCATATAGTACCTTAAGGATTTCCCAATCTTCACTACGCATTTATTCCTATCCTCCTTTTGCTTACTAGCACTTTAGATATTCAAAAATCTTATGATTCTTCATTCAAATCCAGTATTTTACTTATATCTATTAATATACTATATTTATCCATACATTATAAAGATTGAGGTTAATAGGCGAGGGGAAGAAACATGATACTTTGGATTGTCATTATTATAAGTACGGTATTTCAAACAACACTAAACACAACTAGACCAATTATTACGCTATATGCGTCTGAGATGGGGGCAAATACATTCGATATTGGCATTTTAACGGCAGCTTTTGCCTTTTTTCCACTCATCTTTGCCATCTACGCTGGGAGGGTTGCCGATAAAGTAGGTGACCGGTTACCAGTCTTTCTTGGACTCATTGGAATTTCAATCGGAATGATTCTCCCGTATTCTTTTCCTTCACTCATCAGTTTATTTATTTCACAATTAATTGTTGGGACAGCTGCAGTGTTTATCACGGTTTCCTTACAAAATATTTTAGGAAACATTGCAACAGAGGATAAACGGGATCAATATTACAGTTTATGGGGGATTGCTACAGCACTAGGAGCGGTAATTGGGCCAATTTTCGGTGGGTACTTGGGTGAACACATTTCTTATTCTTCTGTTTTCTTTGCATCAATTTGTCTTACTGTCATACCGATTTTTATGACTTTATTTATTCCTGTCTTACGTAGGCGACAACCTAAACAAAAAATGAAGATTGCTGCTTCTGTCGGATTATTAAAAATGCCTTTACTACGGAAAGCATTAATTTCAAGTGCTCTTGTTCTATATTCAAAAGACATATTCATTGCATACTTTCCGTTATTTGCCAAACAATACGGCATTTCTACATCAACAATTGGATGGATTATCTCGATTCAAGGTTTAGCCATGATTGTCGTTCGTGTCTTTTTACCACTCTTAGCCGAAAAGCTTGGGAGAGATTATGTTTTAATGGCATCCGTTTTTATGGCGGGTATTTCATTTTTGTTAGTACCCTTTACAGGAAACGTCATTATATTGGGTATATTAAGTGCTCTAATGGGACTTGGTTTAGGATGTGGCCAACCGCTTTCTATGACAACAACCTATAATGCATCACCGAAATCCAGAACAGGTGAAGTACTTGGTCTACGCCTTGCTTCAAATCGCTTATCACAGTTAATTGCCCCTGTCTTTTTTGGAGTAGTTGGTTCATGGGCAGGAATCTTTTCCGTATTTTTTATCAGTGGAACATTTTTACTTGGGGGATTATTTGCAATTAAGCCTGAAAAGAAAAATAAATTAGCTTCGTAAAATGGTAAATGAGGTCTTTCAATAAGTGTTAAAAAGTTAGGCAGGGGAGAAAAACGAATCACTTTTCTCCCTTGCCATTTGTTATTTTTATCTGATAGTAGCAGACTGAAGTGATTTGCTTAAAATTACTGGTTTCACCAGTATTTCAATGAGTATTAACTGTGTCCCTATTTCCCTTTTGATAATTTGTCTAGAACTTGTTGGATGGATTGATTCAGATTATCTATATCCACATGTTTTGTTTTTGTATTGTCTAGTTGATATTTTTCCTTCAATTCAAGGATTATTGTCACACTTTCATCGATTCTTTCTTCGGTTAATTCCCCAGTTTTGACTGCATTTTTTATTGCATGATGGACGCGAACCACTTTGTTAAAGTCATGAGCAACCATAATAATGTCACTACCAGCTTTGATAGATTGAACTGCAGCTTCACCAATCTCATAATCATTGGTGATGGCCTTCATGAAAAAGTCATCGGTTATAACCACTCCATTGAAACCTAGTTGATTTCGTAGGATGTCGGTGATTAGCGTTTTTGACATGGAGGATGGATAGATTTGATCAAGTGCTGGTACTAAGATATGACCAGCCATTACCATGTCTGCCCCATCATTTATGGCCTCGCGAAATGGAATCAACTCTAGACTTTCTAACTCCGCAAGTGTTTTTTCAACCTTAGGTAGCTCTAAATGAGAATCTACATGTGTATCCCCATGACCTGGAAAGTGCTTGATACCTGAAATAATAGACTGAGATTGCAACCCCTTCATTGTTTGAATCCCAAGCCTACTTACAATCTCTGGATTAGCACTAAAAGAACGATTTCCAATTACTGGATTTTTTGGATTACTATTAACATCGAGTACAGGAGCAAAATTCACATTAAACCCAAATGCTTGAAGCTCTTTTCCTAGGGTTTTGCCGATTTCAAATGAGAGATTTGGATTATTGATTTTACCGATTTCTAGGTTTGTTGGAAAATCCTTTAGTCCTCCTGGTAACTTCGAAATTCTGCCACCTTCCTGGTCCACTCCAAAAAACAATGGAATTTGCCCCTCATTTGCTTGCTTAATATGATTCAAGTAAGTAACCGTTTGTTTTGGAGTTACTAAATTATCACCATTAAATATAATCCCACCGACATGATAGTTTCTAATTAATTGATTCATATTTTCATTCATTTTCGTACCAGATATCCCAGCAAAAATCATTTGACCTATTTTTTCTTCTAACGTTAGACTTTCATCTTCATTATCTGTTGATTGAAGGTTTGTCACGACTGAAATATGATGAACTGTTGGGTTTGGCACTTGCTCCGTCGGCTTTGGTAATATCCACTTTAACTGAAAGTGCTTATTCACTTGATAAATTAAAATAATTTGATTAACATGGTCATCTTGGTAATATCTAATCTCATCTGGCTCACCTATCGCTTCTTTAATATCATGAAAAGAGATGTTCGTTAAATCTGAATGATAAGAGCGAATATCAAATGCCAATTCGTCCTTAATACCGATAGTAACTTCATGATCAGAATACACCACAAAATCACCAACCGAAGTTTTGTCAATTTTGGTTGGTTGCCCCCATTGACTGTGTATTTCTTGAATCTTTGTTTGCCCAGCTATAAAAGAAGTTTGTGGAACTTTCCCTGTTTTTGATTTTAATAAAATTTCACTAACCAGTTCATGAGTACCTATTTTTTCTTCTGTGGAAGGATCTATCTCTCCTTCGGAGTCATTCTTTTCTGATGGCTGAGTAGACTCCTCACTCGGTGCATTCTGTTCATTTGGCTGCTCATGATCCACTTCAAAAAATACATATAAAAAGCCAATCACGATAGTAACGGAGAGTACACCAATCAACATTGATAGTAATCCTTTTTTGTACATAGGCTACCTCCCTGCTTTTTTCTTCTATAAAATTTGACTCCTTTTAAACTAAAAATGTTACATTTGTAAAATAAAAGGTGCCCGTGACGTAATTCCTACTCTAAACATGATTGAGTTTTATTTTTTCCTATACAATAAAAAATAGGAGTCCGCCCTATAAGTCACTTTTTAATCCCTCTTAGGACAGCTCCTTTATTTTATTAAAGTTTAAATGATACAAACTTCAATTCTGTCATCTCTTCAGTGGAATATTTAATTCCTTCTTTTCCAACACCACTGTTCTTAACCCCACCATATGGCATATTGTCTACTCTGAAAGTTGGAATATCATTTATGATCACTCCACCAACTTCTAATCGATCAGCAGCTTCAAATGCTTTTTGGATATTTGTAGTATACACTCCTGCCTGCAAACCATACTCCGAATTGTTAACAAGTTTGATCGCTTCATCCCATGTTTTATACGAATTAACCGATACAACTGGACCGAATACTTCGTTACAAGAAACTGCTAGAGTATCAGTAGTATGGGTTAAAATTGTCGGTTGAAAAACGGTCCCTTCCTTCTTACCACCTAGGACTACATTTGCTCCAGCTTCCTCAGCTTCTTTTACCCACTGTTCAATTCTCTCTGTTTCCTGGGGATTAATAAGTGCTGATACATCCGTTTCTTCTGCTTTCGGATCACCGAGAACAAGTTTGCCCGTGTAATATTTCATTTTTTCCAGAAACTCTTCAAATAAATGTTCGTTTACATAAATGCGTTGAACTGAAATACATACTTGTCCTGCAAAATTATATGCTCCTTCCGCACACCTAGCTGCTACAGCTTCCAAATCATCCGTACTATCAATGATAACGGCTGCATTTGACCCTAATTCCAGGGTGACGCGCTTAAGTCCGGCTTTTTCTTTAATACGCTTACCAACTGGTACACTGCCTGTGAATGTAATCATTTTCACACGATGATCCTGTATCAATAGATCACCCACTACACTGCCTTTTCCTGTTACAACATTTAGCGCTCCTTTTGGCAGACCTGCTTCTTCAAATAGTTTTGCAGTCATAATTGCACTCAATGGTGTTTGTGAAGCAGGCTTTAAGACAAGTGTATTTCCAGCAGCAAATGCTGGGCCAAGCTTGTGTGCGACTAGATTAAAAGGAAAATTAAACGGTGTAATGGCTGCAATAACGCCGAGAGGTTCTCTTTTTGTATAGCCAAAGCGTCCTTTCCCGCTTTTTGCAGCATCCAGCGGAACTGTTTCCCCGTGAAGTCGTTTCGCTTCTTCTGCAGCAAATTTATATGTTTCTGCAGTTCTGAGGATTTCCGCTCTTGCAGCTTTTAACGGTTTGGCATTTTCTGAAGCCAGTATTAGAGCACATTCTTCAAGTTTTTCTGTGAACAAATCGGATACTCTTTCAAGTATTTCGGCACGTTCAAACGAAGTTAAGTTTCGCATCGTTTTTGTCGCTTGTTGTGCACTTGTAATTGCGTTTTCTACTTGTTCTTTTGTAGCTAATGGGATTAACCCAATTGTTTCTTGGTTATAAGGAGAACGTAATTCTTCATATTCTACGCCTTCCTCCCAAGCGCCATTAATATACAATTTTTGTTTTTCCATCGTATAGCCTCCCTACTTTATATTATAAATATATTATTGTGGGTTGATGATTATCCTAAATTAATCTCAACAATGGTAAAACCTCTATAATCTTTATTTAAGTAGACTGCGAGTCTCCTTCTACTAGTTTCTATCATAACTCTTCTCCAATCGTCCTCTAATTTCCTTCCAGTACATTTAAATGCCCTCTCTTTGAATATAAAATACAAAGCACATTTAATCTTTCCTTTCAATAGAAGACTCAATCATATCATGAGCAGAAAGGAACAAAAAATATGCTGGACAAAATCGTGAATGAATCGTGACGCTAGAATAGCGGCGATACCTAAATCACGAATTATTCAAAATTAACAAATTATTGTATAATACAGTAGATGACTATTTTCAAGGAGGGTATTTATGGACCAGATTGTAAAAGAGTTTGGAGACATTCCCACTACCTGCATTTCGGATATCATGCAAGGATTAAATAATATGGATAGTGCAATTAAGCCATTGAAAGAAGAGTATCGAGTTGCTGGCCGAGCATTTACAGTTAAGATGCCAGTAGGCGATAATACAACCATCTTACAAGCAATCAATGAGGCCAAGCCTGGGGATGTGCTAGTAGTCGATGCAAAAGGGGATACATATCGAACAATTGCTGGAGATTTCATCCTTGGATTAGCGCAAACCCTTGGCATTAAAGGGGTTATAACTGATGGAGTCATTCGAGATATTCTCGGAGTTAAAAAGCTCAACTACCCTGTTTTTTGTAAAGGAACAACAGTTGCTTCTAGTGCAAAGGCAGGTTGGGGTGAAGTGAATGTTCCGATTTCTTGTGGAGGAACTTCAGTAAACCCAGGTGATATTGTTGTAGCAGATGCAGACGGTGTCGTTGTCATCCCTCAGGCCAAAGAAGAAGAAGTATTAGCAAAAGCAAAGGTCAAACTTAAAAAAGACGAGGAAAGAGATGTTAAGGTTTCTGGGAAACCAGAAGAGATTCGTCAATATTTAGCTGACATGCTGTCGAATGTAAAATAACTATAAAAATTAATATAAAAGATAAGATCTTCCGTTGGACAAAAAAGAGCAGTTATACGTCGATGCGTTACCTGCTCTCTTTTGTGTTATGGGTGTAACTTTCTCATAGCTATACTTTAAGAAAGTCCCTTCCCCTTCTATTGCTACATTCTCCTAATTTCTAACTTAAAAAGATTATTATTTCTCATATTTGATAAACTATTATAAAATATAAATTCAAGAACCCTAACGAATGGAGAAACTAAGATGAGAGGTTTATTTGATAAAATAGTGCCACATATAACACGATTCTGGGAGTCTATCAAACGATTTTGGCGGGATAAGCATCTTACCAAAATTTTGTTACTCATCGCTCTCGTATTTATTCTAGTTTCGATGCTATTCTTTGCCTTTATGGCCAGCCAGGCAAACGTTCAATCATTGAAAGAGGGTTTACGACAATCTACTGTTATATATGATAAGGATGGAGAAGTTGCAACCAAAATCATGACAAATCGAACTGAAGGAGTGTTAGTAGAGGAACTTCCTGACCATGTCAAAAATGCAGTTATTGCAATTGAAGACGAACGCTTTTATTCACATAATGGCTTTGATATAAAAGGAATTATGCGCGCATTTTTCAATAATTTATTTGCAGGAAGAATTACAGGTGGAGGAAGTACGATTACTCAACAACTAACAAAGAATGCTCTTTTATCACCTGAACAAACCTATAAACGAAAAATTGAAGAGCTTTTTTTAGCAGTGGAAATTGAAAAGCATTACTCAAAAGACGAGATCTTACAAATGTACTTGAACCAGGTATTCTTTGGAAATGGTTCGTGGGGGATTAATCAAGCCTCCAAAAAATATTTTAATAAGAATATAGAAGATGTTTCAATAAGTGAAGCAGCAATGCTAGCGGGAGTGTTACAAAGACCTTCAGCATTGGATCCTTATAAAAACTATGATCGAGCAATCAATCGCAGGAACACTGTTTTATTAAAAATGCATGAATTAAATATGATTACGGATGAAGAATATGCTCAGGCAAAAAAGGAAGAAATCAAGCTTGAGGATGGTGGCGGAAGCTATATCGAAAGAAGCTATCCTTATTATGTCGATGCGGTGCTGGATGAAGCGATTAAGAAGTACGGTTTAACACAAGAAGAAATTTTAACTCGTGGGTATCGTATTTATACTGAAATGGATCAACATGTTCAGTCGTCCCTTGAAGCTGTATATAAAAAAGACAACCTATTTCCAAGAGGGAAGGATGTCCCTGTGCAAAGTGGGGTTGTCATGTTACATCCTAAAACTGGTGGTGTACTAGGTTTAGTTGGTGGCCGTGGTGATCAAGTGTTCCGAGGATTTAATCGAGCTACACACTTGCAAGCACAGCCTGGCTCAACGATAAAACCTTTAGCAGTATATACGCCAGCACTAGAAGAAGGCTATGAAGTGACTTCTGTGCTAGTCGATGAATTAAAAACATATGGAGATTACACACCTGAAAACTACAATAAAAAGTACCAAGGAGAAGTCAAACTGTACAAAGCACTTGAGGATTCATTAAATGCACCAACAGTTTGGTTATTAGACCAAATTGGACTTGACAAAGGGCTTGATGCTTTAAAAAGGTTTGGTATTCCTTATGAAACTGAGGATCGATATCTAGGCATTGGTCTTGGCGGCATGCATAAAGGGATATCTCCGTTACAATTAGCAGAGGCCTATTCCGTTTTTGCAAACGATGGAAAACGTTCTGAAGGACACCTCATCTCAAAAATTGTAGGACCGACTGGAAATATTATAGCTGAACATAAGCAAAAGACAACTCGAGTTACTTCAAAAAAAGTTGCGAATGATATGACCTCTATGCTATTAAATGTCGTTGAAACAGGTTCAGGGAAAGGTACTAAAATATCTGGAGTTGATTTAGCAGGAAAAACAGGATCAACGCAGCTTCCCTATAAGGATATTAGTGGTACTAAGGACCAATGGTTTGTTGGTTATACACCTAATTTCGTCGGTGCGGTCTGGTTAGGCTATGACAAAACAGACAAAACACATTATATCCCAGGTAGTAGTACACAATATGTTGTTCCTCTATTTAAAGCGATTATGGACGAAATGATCTCTGGAATGGAAATTGACTCCTTTGATGTTGTTTCCGTCAATGCGAAGCTATCTGGACAAGAGGACCGAAAAGTAATTACAAAAGAAGAACTAAAACAACAAGCTGAAAAAATAGAAGAAACATTAAAAGAAGAAAGTGCAAAATGGAAAATTGTATTAGAAGAAGCAAAAAAGGACATAAAGAATGTTAGTGAAAAAATCGCAGAGAAACTAAACAGTTTATTAGAAAAATAAAAGGGGCTGTCCAAAAAGTCACTGAAAAATGACTTTTGAGGACAGCCCTCATTTTTTGTTACTTGGGTTTACTAAAAAATCTGGTGTTGATTTCCGCTGCAGGTACTCGCTTTCCGCGGGCGGTCCAGGAGCCTCCTCGTCGCAAGCTCCTGCGGGGTCTCCCCTGGCCACGCTTTTCCCGCAGGAGTCTCGTACCTTCCGCTACAATCAACAAGGTTACAAA
This sequence comes from Bacillus nitroreducens, assembly GCF_964021195.1. Classification (NCBI taxonomy): domain Bacteria; kingdom Bacillati; phylum Bacillota; class Bacilli; order Caryophanales; family Bacillaceae; genus Bacillus; species Bacillus nitroreducens. The sequence goes on from NZ_CAXHYI020000001.1 coordinate 641,125, forward strand.
ATTTAATAGTATTGACTCGTAACTTTTAAAAAAACTCACAAAAAAATCATCCTTTTTAGTAAAATGAAGTTACCACACAACATTCCAGAAAGGATGATTTTTTATGAGCAATCAATTGATTACTAATGAAAATTATAATACGCAAACTTCCCTTTTTCCAGAGTTCGAAGAGGAGAAACTAGAAGTTCAAAATGAAGAGAAACAAAAAGAACCTAATCCAAGACAATTAGCCCCTACTTTCAAACCCTACGATAATCGACAAATTCAAATGATTTATAATATCGAATCTCTTATTCCACAACATCACGAGGCCCGTGTAGTAGACGAAAAGGCAAGGGAGAAAAACGGTCGTTTTTCTCCCTTGCCTTTTTGTTGAGGACTTATCGGACAGCCCCTTCAATTAGTTCAATAAAATGTTTAAGAATTCCAGCTGTTAATCCCCAAATGACACGATCTTCATAATAATAGAAGCATTCGTCCATCCCTCTTACCTGCCAATTATAATTTTCTCCACCGATGATATCGTTAAATGGAAAATCCTCTTCTGGCTCGACATGAAAATTCACTTTAAAAATTTGGGGTGGATTTGACAGAAAAAATGATAGTGGCACCGTGAATACTTCTCCAACCTCTCCAGGATTGGGACTAATTCCATCAGGATTTGTGATTACGCCAACAAATGGATATATAATTGTTCCAAACGGTGATACAAAATAATCGAGCGGACTTATATTAGTAATTTCACTTTCTTTTATTCCAAGTTCCTCCATCGTTTCCCTTACAGCAGTATACTGTTCATCTTTATCAGTTGGGTCCATTTTACCACCTGGAAAGCAAATTTCACCAGGCTGTCTTCTTAGTTGGTTGGAACGAACCTCAAAGAGGACATGAACTTCATTATCTTTTTTTATTAAAGGTAAGAGGATGGAAAAACGTTTAAAATCACCACGTCCCATGATAGATGGTGTTCGATTTTTAACTACATTGACAATTTTATCGATTTCCATGGTTCACCTCAAAGATAGTTATTGCTTTAAAGCTTTAAAAGCAGAAATAAATTGAATTGGTTCTTCTTTAATATTATAGGAAAATACTCCTTGATTTGTGTGGAGGTATAAAAAGCTAGTTCGATATGATACGTCATACACATGATCTAGACAAAATTCATTAGCAGTAGAAAGAATTCGATCTTCAAATAATCGTAGTTGGTGATCTGTTTCAATATATTTTTGTTCATTCCACTCAATTTTCCGCTGAATCACAATATACGGATGGGATGCAATTACTTTCACGGTTCGCTCCTTTCTTTTCTATTATTGTATCAAAAAATGGCTCACAAAGTTGTTTTCAAATTCATGCTATTAAAAAACCACAGTGAACTATTTTCACTGTGGCATTATGATTTATTGTTGCACGAATTCTTTTTCAAGAGCTTGTAGACGTTCTGATACTTCTTCGGCAGTCAAACCATGTTCTTCAACATAACGGTTGCGTGGGTGAACACGACATTCATGTGTACAACCTCTTAAATGCTTATGCTCATTTTCTTCTGAACATAGAATTTGTTTATTACAATCAGGGTTTGCGCAGTTTACATAGCGTTCACATGGTTCACCAGTAAAATGATCTTTTCCCACAATTACATGCTCTTTTTGATTGACTGGAACAGCAATTCTCTCATCAAACACATAAAGTTGACCATCCCAAAGTTCACCTTGTACTTCTGGATCTTTACCGTACGTTGCAATTCCTCCATGAAGTTGGCCAACATCTTCGAACCCTTCTCTTACTAACCAACCAGAGAACTTTTCACAACGAATACCGCCTGTACAGTAAGTTAAAATCTTTTTACCTTCAAGCATTTCTTTGTTTTCACGTACCCATTGTGGCAAGTCACGGAACGTTTCAACATCTGGTCTGATTGCTCCTCTGAAATGACCTAAGTCATACTCATACGTATTTCTAGCATCCAGAATAATTGTATTTTGATCTTGCATTTTTTCGTAGAATTCTTTTGGACTTAAATATTCTCCTGTTAATTCTAACGGATTAATATCATCCTCAAGACTTAAGTTGACTAGCTCTGGACGAGGTCTAACATGCATTTTCTTAAAAGCATGTCCATCTGCTTCATCTATTTTAAATGGCATTGTTTCAAAGCGAGGATCTTGTCTCATTTTTTCAATATACTTATCTGTTTGTTCAATTGTCCCAGAGACTGTTCCGTTAATTCCCTCGGTAGCTACTAAAATACGACCTTTCAGGCCAATTTCTTTACAGAAAGCTAGATGCTCTGCTGCAAATTCTGCTGGGTTTTCAATTGTCACATACTGATAATAAAGTAATACTCGATAAGGTTTGGTTTCTGTCATTATTTTTCGACCACCTGTCATTATATTTGCAAGATATGAATGTTTTAGGATCGAATTCCACATTTCTCTTACATCAAAGTATTGTAACAAATTATGATCAAGAAAAGCAATTTTTCTTTTTTTCCTATTATTGTAAGCATCCTTTTTTTCGATATATTATATCAATTTTTGACAATTGTTATATAATATTATTTGTCACAATTTATCCAAATGGGGGTTTCAAATATGAGTTTACCAAAGGCGCTTACGATTGCAGGTTCCGATAGTAGTGGCGGAGCTGGTATTCAAGCCGATATCAAAACTTTTCAGGAATATGGAGTTTTTGGCATGTCTGCCTTAACTGTAATTGTAGCAATGGACAATCAATGGGGCCACCAAGTATATCCAGTTGAACATGATATTATTAAAGCTCAGTTGGCTACTATCCTTGATGAAATTGGGGTAAATACTGCAAAAACAGGTATGCTTCCAACCGTTGATATTATTGAAATTGTTGCTGATGTAGTGAAGAAACATAATATACAAAATTTTGTTGTAGATCCTGTCATGGTTTGTAAAGGAGTAGACGAAGTTTTATTCCCTGACCATGCAATTGCACTTAGAGAACTTATAACTCCACTCGCAACTGTTATCACTCCAAATTTAACTGAAGCAGGTCAATTAAGCGGAATAGGTTCTATAAAGACTGTCGACCAAATGAAAGAGGCTGCTGTTAAAATTCATGACCTTGGTGCAAAATTTGTACTTGTTAAAGGTGGAGGTAAACTAAAACATGATAAGGCCGTAGACGTTCTCTATGATGGAAAAGAACTTGAAGTTCTTGAAGGTGAACGATTTGAAACTACGTTTACACATGGTGCGGGTTGTACTTATTCAGCAGCCATTACAGCTGGACTTGCAAAAGGGCTAGAACCGAAAGAAGCTATTTATGATGCGAAAAAATTTATCACAGCAGCCATTCGTCATTCATTTAAATTAAATGAACATGTAGGTCCAACAAACCATGCTGCACGTAGACTACACGGAGAGTAATAAAATATTCAAGCTGTGGATTAATCCACAGCTTTTTCTAATCCAGGGCAAAAAAATGTCCGCCTAGACGAAATTAATATATGATGTTAATATTGTGAATATCATAGAATAGTAGATTTATACCCCATGTATCCACTCGTATAAACATGGTTAGGAGTGTATGGAATGTCTAGTATGAACAAAGAAATTGTAAAATTTTTACGCAAAAAAAATAACATGACTCAACGTGATTTTGCGAAAGCAGTAAATTGTAGTTTTGCCCTTATTGCACTTGTTGAAGTTGGCAAACGCCGAATCACGAGTAATCTTGAAGCAAAAATCAAAGAATCATTTAACTTAGACGACCAACAAATATCATCTCTTGCATCAATTGTTCAAGAAGTTGCTAAGGGTGTACATCCGTATATGTAATTATCCTTTAAATGTAGTTATATGCTTAGATATTTGACGTATTGTCACGCTTTGAGCGAATAGGCGCAGCTATCGGTTCGCAAGATATTCGCTATATCCCTGCTAAAGGTGAAAACCGACAGGGCTCTTAATAAAGATGACTTAAAAAAGCAATTGAGCATAGCTCAATTGCTTTTTTATTGAAGTCTTGTGAATCCGTATTCTTCAAAAAGAGCAAGTGCCTTCTTACTTAATAAAAACTCATAAAATAATTTCGCTTCCTCTAAGTGTTTCGAAGTCTTCACAATCCCAATTGGGTAAATTATTTCGGAATGATGGATTGGCTCTACACTTGTCACAATATGAATTTTGTCTGAGTTTAGTGTGTCTGTTTTATACACAAAACCTGCATCCACATTTCCTGTTTTTACATAGGTAAGTACTTGCCGTACATCCTTTGCAAATACGAGCTTATTTTCGATATCATTCCAAAGACCCATATTCATAAGTGATTCTTTTGCATACATCCCTGCAGGAACCGATTCTGGTATGCCAATTGATAACCTTACAACCTCTTTCTTTACATCTTCAACTGAGGTAATTTTATTAGGGTTGTCTTTTGGAACAATCAGAACTAGTTCATTGCCAATTACATTTTTTTGGTACTCTTCATAAATTAGCCCCTCTTTAACTACTGCTTGGAACTTCTCCTCTGATGCAGATAAAAATATATCTACAGGGGCACCTTGTGAAATTTGCTGACTAAGTGCACCCGATGCTCCAAAATTAAAGGCTATATCAATTGTTGGATGTTCTTTTTCAAACATATTCTTCATTTCAAGAAGGACATGTTGCATACTTGTTGCAGCAGAGACAGTTAATTCAATTCCTTTTGTATCTTCATTCGTTTCTGGTGAACTACAACCATTTATAAATAAAATCATGATTAGTAAAAGAAAAAATCTATACATAATACACCTTCCCTTAGTAAGTATAACTAAATGGAAGGTGTTATGGTAGTATTGAGTTTTCGTTTTCATTTCTGCATTAGATCAAGTTCGCTGTAATGATATTAGCTTTGAAAAGCTTTCTTTTGTATCCATACTATCCTAATTTCAGCATTTAAAATTCAAAGTATTCTTTTGCATTTTGGTAGCAGATTCCTTTCACGATATCTCCTAGTAGATCCATATCGTTTGGTACCTCTCCATTCTCTACCCATTCACCAATTAAATTACAGACTAGGCGTCTGAAATATTCGTGTCTCGTATAAGAAAGAAAACTTCTAGAGTCTGTTAGCATACCAATAAAACGACTGAATAATCCAAGGTTCGCAAGTGCTTTCATTTGTTCGAGCATGCCATCTTTTTGATCATTAAACCACCAAGCAGTTCCAAATTGCATTTTTCCTGGCCTTCCTCCACCTTGGAAGTTGCCTATTGTTGTTCCAAGAATATAGTTATCATTGGGATTCAATGAATATAGAATCGTTTTTGGAAGTGCATCATCGCGTTCTAACGTGTCTAAAAGCTCATTTAATGGTCGTGCTATTTCTCCTTCATTGATACTGTCATATCCTGTATCTGGCCCTAGTTTTTCAAACATTCTAGTGTTGTTGTTACGCAATGCATGAATATGTAATTGCATTGCCCAGTCACGCTTTGCATATTCTTTTCCTAAGTAAGCAAGAGTATATGATTTATACTTAGTTTCCTCATCAACTGAAACTTTGTCACCCTTCATTGCTTTGTCAAATGCTGCTGCGGCTTCTTCTTTGTTTGTGTGTTCATACATCATTGTGTTTAATGCGTGGTCTGAAATACGGCCGCCTAATGAATGAAAGTATTGAATTCGATTCTCAAGCGCTTGTAAGAAATCATCATAGCAAGATATTGTAATACCTGATACATCAGCAAGCTTTTTCACCCAGCCTACAAACGTACCTTGGTTGATTTCTAAACCTTTATCTGGACGGAAACTGGGTAATACTTTGACATCAAAACTTGCGTCTTCAGCAATAAGCTTGTGATACTCTAAAGAGTCAGTTGGATCGTCAGTTGTACAAACAACTTCCACTTTAGATTTTTTGATTAAGTCTCTCGCACCAAATCCTCCACTAGTGAGCTTGCTGTTTACTTTTTCCCATACCATAGGAGCTGATTTCTCGTTCAAAATCTCATGAACATCAAAAAAGCGTTGTAGTTCTAAGTGAGTCCAGTTGAATAATGGGTTTCCGATTGTCATTGGAACTGTTTTTGCCCATGCAATGAATTTATCATAATCAGATGCATGACCTGTTACATACTCTTCATCAATACCATTCGCTCTCATTGCTCTCCACTTATAGTGATCTCCATAGAGCCATGCTTCGGTTATATTTTTGAACGTTTTGTTTTCATATATTTCCTGCGGACTTAAATGACAGTGATAATCAATAATCGGCATATCCTTTGCGTAATTGTTGTACAGGTCGATTGCAGTTTTGTTTGATAGTAAAAAGGATTCGTCCATAAATTTTTTCATAATATCCCCCTTCTTTTATTTATTAGCAATACAATCCTTATAAGGATGTTTTAGTAGTCAATTCTTTAGATAAGTTTAATAACTCAACATGCTTCCCTATGTGTTTTACAAGGCTTTGTCTGTACTCCTCTTCGTTTTCATGTAGTGTAGTGAAGAATTCATCCTTGAAAATGAAGTTTCCATTCTTATCTTTTGCAGTTAATAATAGCCCGTAAGTTACATGGATAACCTGCCTTGCAGCATCATTATTCATATATTCAGGTAATTCCGCATCTGAAACAGAATCAAGTGGAAGGATTGTGCTCATATCTGGTGTAATGTGATAATACTTTAGGGCTTCATCTAAATGTTCAAGCGCATATGCATGCATCCTTCTATATAGACCTGGGTTTACCTTCGCTATTACTCGAACAGCTTCAAGCCAGTTTGTACCTGCTGTTTTTACATGAAGTATACCTTTTGTATATTTAGCAATGATTGGAAATACTGTAAATTTATCACTTCCTGAGTGGATACTTAGTTTATAGCCAAAGTATTCAGCGATAAGTGCGTGTTCACGAAGCTCTTTCTCAAATTGTTCAAGATCACCAATGTAATCAATGCCTTTTTGAAATTCACCACAGAATCTAGGTGCAAGACTTGTTACCGTTACTCCTCGTTTTAGTAATTCATTTGCTACAAAGAAATGTGCGGCTGGTGATGTAACTGTTTCCGTTTCATCAATCGAAATTTCAAAATCAATATCACGATTCGCTTTTTTAATATAGGTGTCATGGACATGGACCATATAATCGAGAGCGTTTCTATATAGCAACACAAATTTTTGTACTGTGTTCTTATCAAATACAATCGAAAGATCTTCAACATTAAAACTTTTATTTAAATATAACTCGTTATAATGACACTTCGTTTCTTCAGGAAGTCCTTCAAATTCAGCACTTATTTCTTCTTCTGTTAGAGCTTCAACTCGATTTTGTATATGGTCAGAACAGTCTAGTGTAAGCATTGACATGCCTAGTGACAATGCCATTTTAATATCTTCTTCTTCTTTCAAGTGGTCACCATCTGCCCCAAAACCTTCTGTATACCCTTCTTGGAAAACCGCAAAACTTGCAGCATCAATTACATCGTTCATTGTACGATTGGTGAGTGTTAATTCTCGTATACTTTGTTGAGCAAGAATTGGCCTTACTTGATGACCTCTAACCGTTTCAATATGTCCTGGTGAAGCAAGACCTAAGCGATCACCTAACCCCATTGTTGCAATTTTTGTACCGAACGCTCTAGGAGCAGTGTAAGCAAAGTAACGATTTAATACTAAACGGTTTTCATGTGTCAACGGAACTACTTTGCCACTATCCGTAATGACAGTTCCCTCTAATTCCTCAAATAAACTCCCATTACCTGTGGCAAGAATCCATCTTTGTGCTTGATCTCTTACCATTACAAGACTTACATTTTCATAGTGAGTTAAAGACTTTTCATATACCTTCACATCTGAGGTACTCTCGAGTTCTTTTCCAAGTTTTAATGATTCAACATGATATTTTAAATGTTCCATATCATTAGCCTCCTTATATTTAAAAAGAGTTTATTTTGTCAATATTCCGATTTTTAAACGTTCGAGTATGCTCCTATTACTGTGGTTTCTCGCCAAACACTGCTCAATAGTTATAAAGTGTCCACCATAGTCTCATTGTCTTATTACAAAACTAAATACTGATAAAGAACTTTTTTATGATAATCCACTTCTATGATTTCTCATATTTCTCTTGTAAAAATGCAATACTATCATCGATAAACGGTTCGGTAGTACTTTCTAAAAGAAATTGGATATGTGGTTTTAATGGCTTTATTAAGCTCATAACTAAATCGTAGTTTAATAATCCTTTACCAGGAGATACAAACTTCAATTTTCCTTCTTCAATAATGAAATCTTTACAATGAACAATAATCATTCGGTCTCCAATTAACTCGATCGCATCTTTAATAATCTTGTCTTGGTGTATGTAATTTTGGGCAGTCATTAAATTTACTGGATCAAAAATAACTTGTAGATTGTTAGAGTTCACTTCATCTAATAAACGTTTTAATAGACTTGCATGATAGACAGGATGATTCACACCCGCTTCAATCCCAACAATTACACCAAACTTTTCAGCTTCATGTACAAGCTCTTTTACACTTTCAACGACTGCTAAAAAAGGTTCTTCCCTAAAATTTTCTTCTGTATAACCCATTTTCGCATGAACATTTCCTGTTTCCGTTCCGACAACACTACATCCGAAATCCCTTGCAAAACGAATATGTTCTTTGAAACGGTCTAGTACCTTTTTTCGTTCATGAAGGTCTGGATGAATCATATTAATATAGCAACCTAATACTGCAATTTGGATGTTATTCCGTTGAAAAGCATTGCGTATATATTGACCAAAACCAGGTGAAAGACTTCCCAGACTGGAATTTAGGTCTGGAAATGATTTTGCTAATGCCAACTGCACAGAAGTAAGCCCTTTATCTCTAACTGTTTGAGCAAGTTGTTCTAAAGAATTTACTTTCACATCATGAGCACGAATACCTAGATTGATCATTTGAACACCTCACTTTATTCCTTTAGATATTTGGATAAGTCTGGGATTTTCACTTTCATTTCTCTGGCAATAATTTGAGCAATTTGGTTTGCCCCTTCCTCAGAAAAATGGGTGTCATCGCTGATTCCTTCTGGATAATTTTGATGTTCCCCAGGCTCGAACCAAAGAAATAGATTTTTACATTTTTCTGGCCCCAAAGATTCGTACAAGTTCTTTGACTCTTTCCACAAATCAATGAGACATACTTGCTTTTGTTCTGCGAGTGCTTTCATACTTTCTGGATAATCACCTAAACTATTGACTATTTTTCCATTCTTATCAAAGGTTCTTCTATGCATAGATGTGACTAGCACTGGTATAGCACCTTTTTTCCTTGCCCCGGCAATGTATTGACTCAAGTAATCTTGATATGAGGAAAATGGTTCAGTTCTTCGGTCATCTACTTTTTGATCATTGTGACCGAATTGAATGAAAAGGTAATTATTTGGTTGAATTGCATCTAGAATCGCATCCAATCTATTTTCCTCGATAAAGCTTTTTGAACTTCTTCCCCCAATTGCAAAATTGTGGATGATGACATTTTCTTTAAAATATTGATGAAGTACCTGTCCCCACCCTGCACGTGGTTCTTCATTTGGTGGGCAATCAGACACTGTTGAATCTCCCGCTATATATATACAAATATTCTCCATTTATACACCTTCAATTTGTCTTTTCACCTAAAACTAGATTCTCTTTTACCTGTCCCTTCTCGGTTATTCCATTAACCTTTTCTTCAATTCTTGCAAATACTTTTAAAGCCAGCCACATAATTAAATAGGCTACTAAACTAACACTGAGAAAAGGTATAAGAGAGGGAATATAAGTAAAGCCAACATAAAGTACAAAAATCCCTATAATCATTGAAAAAGTAACCAGTGGGTAAGATAGACCGTACATGACGGCATTTTTCCAATACGATTTGATAGTTCCGTTAAAATGAACATATATAGGGAATATATACAGTAATATAACGAAAAATACTGAACAAATTGCGATTAGTGCGTACCTCACCACAATCAATAACATGCTTGTAGTTGGCAAAAACACAAGATCGACATATAAAATGTAACCTGTGACAAAAAGGGAAAGCCCTAAGAGGTTGGATTTCAAGAATTCCTTTTTATACACGTTCCAAAATGTTGAAAAGACAGGGATATCCTCTTCTCCCATAATCCACTTACGAGTCACTGCAAAAATTGCTACGGTTGCTGGTACAAATCCTGCAACTACAAGTCCCATTGTGGTAAATAAAAGCCAGAGCAAATTCAAATAAATTAACCGAGATATTACCCCGCACCAGCGATAAAATGGACTCTCCAATCCTCCAAGCATTTGCCTCTCCCCTTTCTACACAGGTATAAATTCTTATACTTGTACTTGATTGTTATTTAGCAATTGTTCAATAGTGATGGGTTTATTTTCTTTGACTGATTTCCAAACTGCTTCACCGATTGCAATTGAATAGGCACCTGCTTGTGAACCTGCTAGTATTTCATAATGGCGCCTCGGGTCAATACCTTGATAGAGATCATGAATTAACACAGGGTCTCCACCACCATGACCCCCAGGTGTTTTCACAACATGAATGACTTCTTTTGAGCCAAATAATGGATAGTAATCTATTGTTTGGTCAGGCACTTCAAAGGGTACACGGCTTGGTGCATGAAATTCTTGAGTTTCAATTCGTCCCTTCGTACCATTAATTGCGAGTCTATATCCTTCAAATGGAGTTGAGAAATTTATAGAATAGCTTAATAACGCACCTTTGTGATACTTTACTGAAGCTGTATACGTATCCTCAATATTTATCTCCGAATCAAAAATACAAGCATCTGGTTGATATCCTGTATATCGATTTTCTTTTCTATCTCCCATGTTTAAGTGATCATCCTCTACAGTCTCCGTAAATTCACGCGGATTCCATCTTTGATAATATTCACATTTATCGATTACATGGCATGTACTACAGAATCTGTTATCTGTGGTTGGATCTGGATTAAGCTCTCCGTCCTGTCCATAATAATGTAGGGCTCCGTGTGCAAAAACTTCCACAGGATGTTGATCAACCCACCAATTTACAAGATCAAAATGATGTGTTGATTTATGGATGGAAAGTCCACCTGAATATTCCCTTTTCCTGTTCCATCGTTTGAAATAACTCGCACCATGGTATGTGTCGATATACCAATTTAAATCAACAGAGGTCACCCTTCCTATTTTCCCTTCCAAAATGAGCTCTTTAATTTTTCTATGATATGGACTATATCGATAATTGAAGGCTACTGTTACGTTCCCTTTACTTTTCTTTTCAGCCTCTATTATTCTTACAGCATCTCTAGCTGTTGTAACCATGGGTTTTTCTGTAATCACATCTATATCATGTTGTAACGCCTTTAAAATATAATCAACATGTGTGTCATCACGACTCACAACAATTATGCAATCTGGTTTCGTTTCCGAAATCATTGCATCAATTTGATTTGGTCGGTACGTAGGTGTTTTTGCTAATACTGGAAATTTCTCCTTGCATAATTCAAGACGATATTCATCACTGTCTAACAACCCAACTATCTCACTTTGTTTGGCAAATTTCTCAATTAATGGAGGAATAAACATTTTTAGAGCTCTGTTACTTAATCCACAAATAGCATATCTTTTCATTGATTTACTAACCCCTGGTGTACTTCATACAGTTTCTCCATCTCCATACTTGCCATGATAAAAGCACCCGCACCGTGTAAGTCATTATGACTTCGCTCACGATTAATATAATAGTCATATTTCCCAATTGAAGTACCAATGACTATATCATCAATAATAAGATTGCCTTCTTCGTTTTCTTGAATTTTATATTTAAGTAGACCCTCATATGCCTTTGTTGCATATGATGCATACTTCTCATCTACATACTTTTTTGAAACAGCTTTAGCAATACAATAGATAAATAGACTAGAAGCAGAAGTCTCGAGCCAGTTGTCCTCAAGATCTCCTTTATCTACCACTTGATACCAAAGCCCTGTCTTTTCATCCTGGTACTTGACAACATCTTGTACAAAGTCTTGTATAAATTCAATCCACTCTGTCTTTTGTGGATGATCCTCTGGTAAAATATCAATCATGTCTATTACAGCTAATCCATACCAACCAAGTGCACGACCCCATATCTCTGGAGCTTTTCCATCTGAACGAGCCCACGGCTGAACGGCCTTTTCATCCCATCCGTGATGGTACAAACCAGTGGCTTCACTTTTCGTGTGTTTTCGCATTAATTTTTCCTGATGGATGACCATATCGATTAATTCTGGTTCATTAAAATCCTTTGCATAATGTAGCGCAAATGGTCCACCCATATATAAACCATCTAGCCACATTTGATAAGGGTACTTATCTTTATGCCAGAAGCCACCTTCACTCGTAAGATTTAAAGTTGTAAATATGTTACGTAGTCGCTTTGCTGCTACTTTATATTTTTTTAGACCAGTAACTTTATATAATGGGAACAATAGAAGACCTGCTTGTATAGAATCCAATTCATCTCTTGCAAATAACAGGTTCCCATTTTCATCAATATTATGATCTACATAAGCCTTTATATAATCTAAATATTTTTGTTCATTTGTTTTGTTATAAACTAAGTCCATTCCACATAAAAAGACTCCTTGGTGATAGTGCCAACGACCTCCTGGTGGAAGTTCCTCTGGAGTAAAATATGCCATAATGGTGTCACATGTTTTCTTTGCAAAATATAGAGGTGATTTTTCAACTTTTGTACTCTTCAAGAATTAACATCCTTTCTAAACACTTTGATAAAATTTAATTTGAAAACGGTAACAACTCTCCTGCCTTTATGCTAGGATATTTACTTAATAATGACTATAATCATTTAATTTACTGTTCCTTAAAGCTTCAAATCCCTGAGTTTATTAGGAATACCCTAATATAATGACACAATGTAATATAATGATTATTCAATTTATAAGGGCTTACATCTATAATAGAGATACATTCTTCTAGTACAGGGATGTTACGAGCATAATAATCATCCCCTCACATTTGAATAGATTTGGAGTGATTTCATGAAACTCAAGCTACCAGGAAGCTTCTTTCACAGAATGATTTTATTTGTAAGTATTTTAGCCATAATACCAGTCATCATTGTTGGTGTGTTTTCATTTCTTCGTTCAACTTCTGTTGTGGAGAATTATGTTGCCAAAGAAAAAGAGCATAGTGTGTACCAAATCCAAACAAATGTCGAGCAGGTTATTAAGTCGGTTGATCAATCCCTAACACAACTAGCTTCTTCTTCTAAGATTATTGAATCGTTAAGAGAACCACTTACAACTAGACAATTTCAACTTTATAATCAATTAAGAGACGATCTTAGTCACCAACAAACTTTCGATACACGCCTTACCGATGTTGCGCTAATTAGTCTTCAAAATAATTGGCTCGTTAATAATTATGGTTTGCAACGACTTACAGAAGATCAATTATTCGAAATTTCTGAACGTTATTTATCTCTTAAGACAAGCTCTGTCTGGCTTTTAGAAGAAAACTCAAAGGATTCATTATATAAACAAGTCGCCTCTCGTGCTTGTAGCTATAATTTAAACCTGATAAAAAAAATACCCACAATTTCATCAAATAAAACAGGGATGATTATTGCCAATATACCGACATGTAGCTTTCGAGATATGTTAAATAAGGATAATACTTTAGAATCGTTTTTTATTCTAGATAAGGATGGAAGCGTTGTCTTACATGATGATACAAGCAAGGTTGGACAAGCCTTTGAATATCGCGACGTACTGACAGAACATATATCTGATGAAGACGATACTGGACAATTTACAATCGCGTCAGAACATACAGATTATCTATTTACTTACCGAAAATCTTTTTATAATGGATGGGTCTACCTCTCTATTGTTGAGCTGAGTGAACTAACTGCCCAATCTAGGTCGATTGGATGGCTAACACTTACCATCACATTAGTAATTGCTGGACTTTCTTTATTACTTGCATTATTTGGAAGTAGATTAATCTATCAACCTATTAAACAATTACAGAATTTTATTTTACATTCCATAACCGATAGGGATAATCGTAGCGATAAGAATGAATTTGTTTTTATTGAGAAACATGTAAGGAATATGCTGAAGCAAAATGATATTTTAGAAAAATCATTACAAAACCAAATTGTTCAACTGAAGCAATTTTTCACTCATCGTCTTTTGACTGGTAAAGTGACTAAAGAAGAACTAGATGGCAGGATGAAATATTATGGATATAACACCGACTTTAAATGGGTAAGTGTACTCACTGTTCAAATAGACAGTCTTGAGGGGACTTCTTTTAAATCGAAAGAAGAAGATGTGATTCTGTTTGTTATTAATGACCTTGTTGAAAAACTGATTCCAAGCCAAGAGCGACTGATGCCAATTGTTAACAAACAAACTCAAGTTACGCTTTTATTGAGCAATTTAGATTCAAAACATGAATTTAACCAATTTGTAAATGATATCGCCGAACAGATTCAGAAAAAGGTCAAAGAGGAATATAGTGTTCCAATTAGTATAGGTGTGAGTGAACCTTACAACGATATTCTTCAAACAAGAATTGGCTACAAGGAAAGCCTGGAAGCACTCAAATATACACTTAAATATGGTACTGAATCAATTATTTTCTTTGAAAATCTCGAAATAGGTAAAGCTTTACATACCTATTTTCCTAAACGAATTGAGAATGAATTATTTGATTCCATCAAGGTCAATGACAAAGAGAAAGTCTATCAATTACTCAATGAGTTGATTGATGAAATTTTCTCTGATGATTTAAATCATGACCAATACCAAATCTCATTGGTTCGATTACTAAGTGATTTGATTGAATTAATGCATACATTGGCAATTAATGTTCTAGATATAGAAGACAATCGATCTATTTTTGAAAATATTTATGAACAAAAAACAAGAGAAGACGTAAAGGATTGGTTTATTACAGTCATTATCGATCCACTTCTTCAGAAGATCGAGGACCGTGCAAAATCACAATATAAGAACATTTCGGAGAATATTGTTCATATTATTCATGAGGAATTTGAATCCAATATTACACTGGATATGATTGCAAAAAGACTACATTACAATCCAAACTATTTAAGCAGTATTTTTAGAAAAGAAATGAACATTTCGTTTAGTGAATATTTATCCATGTATCGAATTAACATGGCCAAAAAATGGCTTGCAGAAACCGATATTTCTGTTAAAGAGATATCCGATCGACTTAACTTTAATAATTCCCAAAACTTCATTCGCTCCTTTAAGAAGATTGAAGGGATAACACCAGGTAAATATCGTGATTCTGTCAGAGCAATGTAAGATTCGATGCTCTACACAACATTTACAGGCACTTATTCAAGATTAAGTATATACTTAGCTAGTTAAGGAGCTGGATTCATGAAAAAACTAGTAGTCTCTCAAAATGGCGAGGGAGATTTTGAAACGATACAAGCTGCCATTGATTCAATTCGGGTCTTCCCATTAGAAGCTGTCACGATTTATATAAAAGAAGGTTTTTATGAAGAAATCATTACCATACCAGAAAACAAACCTACTATCACAATTATTGGCGCTGGGGAAAAGAAGACTACCATTTCTGGAAGCAAATTTGCAAGAATGAAAAATGCGAATGGATCTGAGATTGGTACTTTTGAAACGGCTACTTTTCATATTTTTGCTGATTCTATTCAAATAAAAAACCTTACAATTCAAAATGTGGCTGGCTATGGGGATGAAATTGGCCAAGCAATTGCGCTTTATGTATCTGGAGATAAATGTACATTTAAACATGTACGATTGCTAGCCAATCAGGACACCCTTTATCTGTCAAAAGGCAGACACTATTTCTCTGAGTGTTATATTGAAGGACATGTCGATTTTATCTTCGGTGCTGGTATCTCTGTTTTCGATCAATGTATCATTCATAGTCTCCGTAAAGGTTATATAACTGCTGCTTCAACTCCTATGGAAAATGATTTTGGGTTTGTTTTTAAAAATTGCAAACTTACTGGAGCAAAAGAGGCCACTGAAGTATATTTGGGTCGTCCGTGGCGACCATATGCCCATACTGCTTTTATCAATACATGGATGGGTGAGCATATTCATCCCAACGGATGGGATAATTGGAGAAATGAAGAAAATGAACATACATCCCGCTATATCGAATGTAATAGTACTGGCCCTGGAAGTGACTCCTCTGAACGAGTGAAGTGGGCAAATTTAATAAGTGAAGAGGAAACTTCCACATACACCTTAGAAAACATATTCCGTAAAAATGATAAATGGCTACCAAAATAAGAGCTTCAGAGTGTAGACAAAGTCAAACTTTATTTTGTCTACACTCATTTTTATAGGAAACACTAGTAAGATTCACTTTCCTAGACTATCTTGCAAACGCTTGTCAGACAAGGCGCGCTCACCGATCGAAGACGCGAATTGAGATTGCCTTCATGAGAGGACAAATGAGGCTAGCAACGAAGTATACTGGCCTTTGTCAACAGTCTGAAGCTTCCAAAATGGGAGGCATATTTCCTTTCTCATTCGTCTATACCATAGTACTCAAAATAGTCGTAATCAGCATAGTTTGAAGACTCTATTCCATTGGAACTTGCATACATCCCTATATAAGCCCCTGTAAATCCGCCTGCAACGTCTGAACTTAAAATTGTCCCATCAACATTTTCCTTCAGAACCTCCCAGTTTTCAGAGCTTTTGGCAACATAAAAATTGTAAGATTGACCATAAGCCTCTACTTTAAAGAAGACCTCTTGTTGTTGATAAGGTTTTGAAACTAAGATAACTTCCCGATCCGCTACTCTTTCTACTAATCTTAATTGAGATTGTGTGTACTCAACCCGATAATGGAAATCTGTGTTCTGAAGCAAAATGATTCCTGCTACTTCATTTATATTGTTTGGTATAAATTCCATTTTTGTACGCGCAGCAAAATTCATATGGCGCTGCCTCATTCCAATAAAGGCCGGATTAACAAATTCTGTGATGGTATCTGGCTTTAATCGCAAACGCAGATAGCCTGGACGATCCTTTAATGACCAAAAATGACCTCGTGGGGTTCGGATAAAGTTCCATTGCATCCGTAATTCAATTGAATCAAAATGATCACAGGCAGGTTCGGATGGCCATCTTTTCTCTTCCAAATTTGGTGCGATAGCTTCCATTTCAACGATCCCTTTTCCTGGATTGACGACAGGCCAGCCATCTTCCCAATTGAGTTGTACGAGAAAAGTCTCCCTGCCTAGATTCCGAAATTGACCACCATACGGTCGAGTTCCTAAGCATACCATCCACCATTCGTCGTTATGTGTTTTAACAATATCACCGTGGCCCACATTCGTAATCGGGTATTCCTTCCCTAGATGTCGATGTGTCAAAATTGGGTTTGTTTTAGATCCTTCATAAGGACCTGTAATGTTTTTACTGCGTGCTACAGTAATTGAATGAGTAAAACCAGTTCCACCTTCTGCAATTAGTAAATAGTACATTCCATCGACTTTATAAAGATGTGGTGCTTCCTGTGCATGTATATTTTTTAATGCCCCATCCCATAGACTATATTTCTCACCAATTAATTGTTTCGTCTCTAAGTCCAGTTCCTGCAACCAAATTTCCATCTGTTTTGGATAAAGTTGACCTTCTGGAGGTCGTCGATTAGCTGTGACATACACTTTTCCGTCATCATCAAAAAACAAAGATGAATCAATACCAGGACAGTCATCTAACCAATATGGGTCAGACCATGGACCACCAGGGTTTTCTGAGGTGACAAAGAAGTTCTTTCTCGCACCTGTTTGACTTTCTACAAAAGTTGTAATGACATAGAAAAGACCTTTATGGTAACGAATTGTTGCAGCGTATATTCCTTTAGAGTTTGGTATTCCATCAAGGTTTAGCTGGCTTGGGCGATCGAGTACATGACCAATTTGTCGCCAATTGACTAAATCTTTGCTATGAAAAATCGGAATACCAGGAAAGTATTCAAATGTAGAAGTAACGAGATAATAATCATTTTCTACTCGGCAAATCGATGGGTCTGGGTAAAACCCAGGAATTACTGGATTTTTATAGGTAGACAAAAACGTTTCTCCCCTTTATTTGTGAACTAAAAAATAATTGAACTCAGCGTACCCTTTACTATTTCGGCTTTCCATGTTGGAACAGTAGATTCCCATTTGAGCGCCTACCCATTTACCTATTGTAGCTTTAAATTCTTTTTCTATTTTCGTGAAATTGATACCATCTACACTATAGCTAAATTGGCAAATCGCACCCTTTTTTACTTCTACA
Organism: Bacillus nitroreducens; assembly: GCF_964021195.1. Classification (NCBI taxonomy): domain Bacteria; kingdom Bacillati; phylum Bacillota; class Bacilli; order Caryophanales; family Bacillaceae; genus Bacillus; species Bacillus nitroreducens. Next base: position 659,440 of record NZ_CAXHYI020000001.1, read on the forward strand.
CGTAGGAATAGTTCATCCCCACTGATAGTACCGATCCATGTGATATTTTGTACTTTTTCTTCATTACCAGTGACATAAAAGATGCCTAAACTACTTTCTTGTTTCCTAACTTGGAGAGTCGCATATTCCTTACCTAATATTAATAACCCTGCACAATCTTTTTCCATTTCAGGAACTAAACTAAGTTTTGTTTGAACATTAAATGTTTCTGCAGGAAATTTCTGTGTCAATATATTAGGGATATGATAGAGGTTTCCTACACCAAACTGATTGATTGCATGTAGTTTAAGCTTTTGATTCTTTAATTCATACCACTCTTTTTTATAATTTGCTTGCCACTGCCATTGGTGGCCTAATTTTTCAGAGCTAAAGTTATCACTCATGTTGGGAACACGAATCCCTGATGGTACTAGAGTCTCAGGCTTTTTCCACTTGATTACAGGTTCTCCGACTCCCTCTGCATTCTGATTATGGCCTATTACTGGCCAATCGTCTTCCCAATTCATTGGCTGTAGATGAACCACTCGACCGTATGCTCCCTTATCTTGAAAATGGAGGAACCATGATTCTCCTGTTTCTGTTTCAACCCAAGCTCCTTGGTGGGGGCCATTTATGTTTGTCGTTCCTTGATGTAATACGATCTTATCCTCATATGGTCCGAAGATATTTTTTGAGCGGAGTATGGTTTGCCAGCCTGTTGCAACACCACCTGCTGGTGCGAAGATATAATAATAACCATTTCGTTTGTAAAGTTTGGGCCCTTCAATCGTGGGATGATGTGCACGACCATCAAATACATGGACACCTTCGTCTAACGTTTTCGTCCCATCGGAATCCATGCGACTTATATGGAGGATACTTTTAAACCCAATTCTGCTTTTTGCAAATGCACTTACAAGATATGCCTGACCATCATCATCCCAAAATGGGCATGTGTCTATCCAGCCTGTTGTTTTCTTAACCAAATGCAGAGGTGTCCACTCTCCTGCTGGGTCTATTGCCGTACTCATAAAAATCCCTTCGTCAGGCGCACCAAAAAACACCCAGAACTTTCCGTTGTGATAACGAATGCTTGGTGCCCAAACACCATCTCCATGACGTGGTTTATCATAACTCTCATATGGTAAAAATTCAGCTACATGATTAATGATTTTCCAATTTACAAGATCGGTAGAATGTAAAACGGGTAAACAAGGTGACATATGAAAACTTGATGAAACCATATAATAATCTTTTCCAACACGTATAACATCAGGATCTGAATAATCTGCGTGCAAGATTGGATTTTGGTATAGTCCATTTTCCAAGTCTGCCTGCCAAACATTCTGATTAATACGGCTTATGTCTATATCATTCAATAACCATTTACCCCCATCCATTTTCAAAACCTAACATCCAGCGTTGAACAAAGCCATTCAAATGATTGCTCTCCACATATTTCATGGCCACCGTCAAAAACATGCCATTTTAGCAAGTGCGAAACATTATGTTCTGAATATATTCTTTTAATATCTTCAATTGCTTTTTCAGTATCTTTTACAGGGAAAAGATGGTCCGATTTCCCAGCCTCTATAAATAATGGGCGAGGCACCATCAATGCGATTAATTCTGGCATTTCGGCATATTGCAAGATACCTGGTACATAATTGTCTAAACAATGTCTTCTGCCCATAATACTTCCTTTAAATGTATTCGTATAACCAGAAACGACTGTTGCCTTAATTCGTTTATCAAGGATAGAGGTGAAAGCCGAAACGAGTCCACCACCAGATATCCCCATACAACCAATGCGGGTAGGGTCTATTTCTTCAAATTCCTCCATGAAATCTAATACTCTTTGACATTCAAATACACGAAGTCCTGCTAGTGTCTTACCATAAAGTAACAACTGACTTCCCAAGGAATAACAAGAATTATCTGATGAGTTCTTACGCTCGTCCGTAGAATACGTTCGTTCTCCAAACCCTATTAATTCAGGGGCAACTACAACAAACCCTCTTTTCACTAGTTCAATAGCAAAATCCTTATGATATCCAGAATCCCCTTCTCGATTATTTCCATTTGGATCTAGACCTACAATATCTTTGTTTCCGTACCCATGTCCATGTAGCGCAAGCACTGCTGGAGCCTTATTACCCTCTATACCATTTGGAACTAAAACGTACATCTGCATTCTGACATTTGGTAGAGTTGTAATCTCTGCACTATACCTTGTATATTGGTTGTATGTCATTTGTTTCACAATCGTAGGCTGGAGTTCATGGTCACTTTTAAAAGTACCAATCAGCTCCTCAAATTTTGCCTTTAAAGATATTTGCCATGTTTCATCGTATCGTTTTGTCGTATCTCTAACATTAACAGTTTCTCGATACAAGTCATCTAGAAATGGATGGTTGACCCACATATGTATCCCCTCTCTTTCAAACAATTTATAATGTATTATTCACTTACTTTACTTGGGTCTTTGATTTGTAAATAGTTCGGTTTTTCTATTTGCGTAGCAAAGCCCCCTATGTTTTTTGGATTCACTCGATTTAATACCACAACTGGAGTAGAGTCATGTTGGTTTCTCATTGTAAAATGATCAATATTAACATATTCACTATTCTCAATCTGAAGTCCTGCACCCTGGCGTGTTTCTACACGAACATGATGGATATTCAAATTTGAGATATACTTTCCATAGATACCTGCTCCAGCCATTACTAATTCCTCTTGAACCATATCTGGTTCTCCACCTATTTCATCTGGGTCGTTTGTCATTTCAATTACAGTATGATAGATTGATAGATCATTAATTGGGCTTTCTGGAAGCCCGTAAATAAACCCTGCTGCTGCCCGACAGTTTTTTGCAGTTACATTACTAATCTGAATATGTTCTATTGCTGGTGTCTTTTCAGTGATAGGCTGCGCTTCAAGACTATTAACTGTTGGATCTTTTTCATTGACACCATGTCTATAAAATGAATTTATGGCTATTGGACATAATACATCTTCCATATATATATTGTTCACAAGTATATTTTTCACATATCCACCGCGTTCACGATTCGTTTTAATTCGAACTCCCCGGTCTGTTCCAATAAATGTACAGTTAGAAATGGTCACATTTTTAATTCCTCCTGACATTTCACTACCTAAGACAATTCCACCATGTCCATGATGCATCGTACAATTTGTAACAACCACATTTTCTGTTGGTCTACCTACCCTTCTTCCATCCTCATTAATTCCTGATTTTAAAACAAGGCAATCATCCCCTACTGCAAAGTGACAATTGGATACACGTACATTTGAACAAGAGTCGATGTCAAATCCATCACCATTCGGAGTATCTGCAGGATTTTCAAAGGTAACATTATGAACAGTAACATGATCGCAATATACTAGATGTGTATTCCAAAACGGTGAGTTTTTCAAGATGATACCCTCAATTAATACATGCTTACAATTCATCAATTGCAATAATGGTGGACGTAGAAATTGTGAATCCCATTCAACAAGATTCGTTTCAATTGGTTCCATGAAGTGTTGGTTCAATTGAAAAATTTTCTCTGTTGTTTTCGACGAATACGCTTTACTATTTACACGAAGCTGGCTATTAATCTTCCACCAAGCTTTCCCTTGTCCATCAATGGAGCCTTCTCCTTTAATCGCAACATTTTCTAGATTTTCACCAAAAATTAACGGAGAATAGCCATAGCATTCATATCCTGACCACCTTGTTTTGACAGGTTGATACAGGTCAAAATTGTCTATAAAGACGAGTGTGGCACCTGCTTCAACATAAAGTGTAATATTACTTTTAAGCACAATTGGTCCAGTCAAATATGTCCCTGAAGGTATATAAACAGTCCCTCCACCATCATCTGTACACTGATTAATTGCCTGAGCAATAATCTCTGTATTATCCGTTTGATTATCTCCCATTGCTCCTAGTTGTGTAATATCTATAATAGCCATATTACTCCCTCCTAAATGATAGTACCTATTGATTTATAGTTCTACATAACTCCTTAAATTACTTGCTTTAATACTTGTTCATTTGTTGACTGTATCCAAATGAACATTGCCTGATTATCCGGGGGTCCATACACCTTTCTATAATCCGATGCTGAGATGGAACTCCAAAGGCATTTCTGATTAATACTCACCTTTAGCCATAACTTGTTGGAAAAGCGAAATAAATTTTGCCCGTAAATCTACGGGCATTTTTGTAAATCATTCATTTCGTAATAAAACTGCTAAATCAGACGTTGTCAGATTCAAAATAATACCGAACCATGTTCGACAGATCTACCTTCAAGCCATTTTAGAAAAACGATTTAAAGGTGAAAACCAACTTCTCAAAAGCTTTAGTGATTCTTACCTGTAGCTCTCCCGCTATCTTACTAAAACTACTATTCCTTCATTGATCCGAGCATAGCACCTTTCGTGAAGTATTTTTGCAGGAACGGATAGACTAGTAACACAGGCACTGTTGCAACAACGATTACTGCCATTTTTATTGTAATATCTGGCGGTGGTATATTTGTAAATTCTGAGCTATCATAGCTGAGACCACTTGCAAGCACTACAATTTGTCTTAATAAAACTTGAATTGGCCATTTGGCAGCATCATTGATATAAAGAATCGCATGCATATATGTGTTCCAATAAGCCACTGCATAGAATAAGGAAACGGTTGCAAGAGCTGGTTTTGATATTGGTAACACGATTCTAAACAATACCCCAAAATCGTTACAACCATCAATTTTAGCCGATTCAATCAATCCTTCAGGTAACCCCATAATAAAACTGCGTAAAATAATCATATTAAATACGTTTATTGTCACTGGAATAATCAATGCTGAGTAACTATCTAGTAAGCCTGTCTCTTTTACGATTAAAAAAGTAGGAATCATTCCACCACTAAATAACATGGTGAATACAAATAAAAATAAGATTTGCCGTCTACCAATCAGATCTTTTCGTGATAATCCATAAGCAGTTAATAATGTAATAAACATACTCCATAAAGTACCAATCAATGTTACCCCAATGGATACAAATAATGCTTTAAAAATTGTATTTGTTGAAAAAATATACTTATACGCATCCAAACTAAATACAGTTGGAAAAAGGACAAAACGTTTATCAGCTAACTCTGCACTTGTTGTAAATGAGGCTGCGATAACATGTACAAATGGCAGGACCATTGTTAGCGCTATAATAATAAGTAATAGATTATTTACCCAACGGAAGACTCGACTTCCAAACTCTTTTTCTCCTACCATGCTCTCACTCCCTTAATTAGACTTAATAAATACCTTCTTCTCCGAATTTTTTAGCCATTTTATTCGCAAAGACTACAAGAATTAGACCAACAAGCCCTTTAAATAAACCTACCGCCGTACTGTAACTATACTGACCTTGTAATAATCCAGTTGTATACACATACGTATCAAAAATCTCAGCAACACTTCTATTTGAAGCATTTAATAATAGGTATACATGCTCAAAACCAAGCTCTAAGACATCTCCGATTTTTAAAATAAGAAGGACAATAATGACTGGTCGAATTGCTGGTAAAGTAATATGCCAGATTTGACGAAATTTACTTGCTCCGTCCATTTTTGCCGCTTCATATAAACCAGGATCTACCCCAGAAATTGCTGCTAGATAAATAATGGTTCCCCATCCAGCACTTTGCCAGACAACTTGTATGATATAGATTGGTCTAAACCAATCGGAATTCATAAGAAAATTAACCTTATTAAATCCTAGACTGACTAGTAATTCATTAATTAACCCACCATCCATTGTTAATAAAACGAAGCTGATTGATACAATGATGACCCAACTCATAAAATGGGGGATATAAATAAGTGATTGTATCGTTCTTTTAAAAAATAGATTTTTGACTTCATTTAACATCAGTGCTAGTACAATCGGAATTGGAAACGCTACAAAAATATGCAACCCAAATAGAACAAGTGTGTTTCTTAAAATCATCCAAAAATCCGAATCTGTAAATAGACGAGTAAAATGCTCAAATCCTACCCATTCACTTCCTAGGATTCCTTGATAAGGCTTGTAATTTTGGAACGAGATTACTAGACCAAACATCGGAATATATTTGTAAATAATAAGATACAAAAGACCAGGTAGGATCATTAAGTATAATAGTTTATTCTTGAAAATACGTCTTTTTATTTCTGCCTTAAAGCTCTTTTGCAAATCTTTGTTAACTGTTGTTAGCTCTGTTTGACTGCTCTGCTCAATAAGTGTTTCAGATTTCACCCTCATCTTCCTTTCGTCATATAATTATCATCACAATCATGTTCGTATTTGCTTTAAGATTTGTTAAGAAGCAAATACAGTAGGAGTTGTTGTTTACCGCTTTGAAACAAACCTTATACTCCTATTTTGTAAAGAATAATAGATATCGTAAATAATCAAAGTTTCATATGCTCTGTCGATATGACAAGTATGGATAACACTATCACCTTATCTTAGATGATGATTATTCTGTCCACATCACTTATTCAAAAAATAGCTCATTTATTTACAACTTAATAAAGGGTAATCATCTGTGTATCATGATTGTAAGCAATCCGAATGGAAAACTGTCTACCTAACTACCATTACTAAATGGTAAGAAAATGATTATCCAACATTCTCCTTCTACTTGACAGTCGATTCTCTTAAAACAACGCAATTGCTTGTTTTATAATTATGTCTTTTGAATGAATAAAAGGCTGTCCGAGAACAGCCTTTTATTTTTACCAAGAGTTCATTGTCTTATTTAGAGTTCTTATATGACTCGTTAAATTCTTTAATCACATCGTTCCCACCAGATTTCTTCCAATCCTCAATAGCCTTTTCGAAACCAGCTTTATCAAGATCTCCTAAAATATACTGATATGTAGCATCAGTTATTTTTTGGTTTAGAAGCTCTCCTTTTTCTGCATATGTTGCTGAGTCAAGTGCAACTGCTGGGTTATGAATAAGGTAGTTTTCATTATCAAGAATGAGGTTTTCTGCTTTTTCTTTTGCTGGTAATGTGAATACTCCATCATATCTACCATTTGTTTTAATTTCACCAATTTCAAGAGCTTGATATGGCTTTACTTCACGGTTTGTTAAATCTTGATCTTCAGATGCTAATGCTCTGCCATCCTGTACTTCATAATGCTCACCTTCCACTCCCCAGAAAATGAGGTTAGAAAGTTCAGGTGTTACTAATTTATCAAAGAAACCAAGAATGCCTTTTAACTGTTCTTCTGTTTTTACAGAAGATTTAGGGAATAATACAACGTTTCCATAACCAGGGATCGCCCATACTCCAAACTCACCATGTGGTCCCACAATTTTATTATGAACATCGTACTCAATGTCTGGATTCAATGCCACAGCATCCTTATGAAGACTTACAACGTCAGCCATTGAACCAATATACATACCTGCAGTTCCATTTTTAAAGAATGCTTGTTGATCTTCCTTACTTGTTACCGGGAAGTCTTGATTTATATAGCCATTATCACGCAGGTCTTTAAAGAAATCCATTGTTTGGACATACTCATCAAACATGAATTCTGGAAGTAATTCTCCGTCTTTTTCGCCCCATTCATTTGGAGTGCCAAACCAAGAAGCAACTGTTTTGAATGCACCATAAACTAAATCACTACGGTCCGTTAATCCAAATGTATCATTCTTACCATTTCCATCTGGATCTTGTTCAGTAAATGCTTTCGCCATTTCATAGATATCTTCAATAGTTTCAGGCGTACCAAGCCCTAGTTTGTCTGCCCAGTCTTTTCTATAAATTAAACCTTGGCGAGATAATGGCCTACCTTGGTATAATGAGTAAATTTTTCCATCAACAGCCGTATTTGCTAAGATTTGTTCATTTAACTTACTTAAGTTTGGAAACTCATCTAAGTATGGACCAATTTCCCAGAACTGACCATCGCGAATCGCTTCCTTAAATTGTATGAAAGTTGTTTGGTTCTTTAAGAAAACTGCTTCTGGCAGTGTTTCAGTTGCAAATGCCGTATTTAGTTTCTCCTCATAACTCGTATCAGGTGTCCACTGAATCTTTAAGTCGACACCAGTCTTCTCCTCCAGCAACTTTTCAATTTTGTCAGATGGTACTTCTGGTGTGTGAAGGTTAGCCATTATAGTGAAGCTAACTTTCTCTTCCTTTTGATTTGTGTCAGAATCCTTGTTACCTGAAGCGCTTTCATTTGAACAAGCAGCTAATCCACCAACCCCTAACATTAATGCAAGGGATAAGCCTAAAAACTTTTTCTTACTTTTCTTCAAAGGAATTCCCCCTATTTATTTTTTTGTGTTGCACCTTTAATCTATCGTCATGATAGGATGACGTGAATAATCAAATTCTCACATATCCTTGTAAATACAAGGTTTGAAAGCACTTTCAAAATCAATGTTAAGAAAATGATTATTACTTTTACAAAATTGAAGATACCGCAAATATACAAAAAAGATGAAGGCATTTCGACAGTTTCGACAGCCTTCATCATACTAGAGATTTTAACTTATTGGATTTTCTGGTATGCTTCATTAAATTCTTTTATAACATCTTCTCCACCAGACTTTTTCCAATCTTCTATCGCCTTTTTAAATCCATCCTTGTCAATATCACCAAGAATATATTGATAGGTTGCGTCATTAATTTTTTGATTTAATAGTTCTCCTCTTTCTGCTAGTGTTGCAGAATCCAGAGCAACTGTTGGATCATGAATCAGATAATCTTCGTTATCGATTATTAATTCTTCAGCCTTTTCTTTTACTGGAAGAGTAAATACACCTTCATACCTTCCATTCGTCTTCGGTTCACCGATTTCCAATGATTGATACGGCTTTACCTCTCTTGTTGTTAAATCCGTATCCTCTGATGCTAGAGCTCTTCCATCTTGAACCGTGTAATGTTCATCTTCGATACCCCAGAAAATTAAGTTTGCCATTTCTGGTGAAGCAAGTTTATCAAAAAAACCAAGAATTTCTTTTAATTGTTCTTCTGTTTTAACAGAAGATTTCGGGAATAGTACCACATTACCGTAACCTGGTATCGCCCAAATCCCATATTCACCAGTTGGACCTACTATTTGATTATGAACCTCAAATTCTATGTCAGGATTAAGGGCTACAGCATCTTTATGAATACTCAATACATCAGCCATTGATCCGATGTACATGCCAGCCGTACCATTTTTAAAGAATGCTTGTTGGTCTTCTTTACTCGTTACTGGGAAGTCCTGGTTAATGTATCCATTATCTCGAAGCTTCTTTATATAATCCATCGTGTCTATATACTCTTCAAACATAAATTCTGGAAGAAGTTGTCCGTCCTTCTCACCCCAACCATTTGGTGTTCCAAACCATGATGCTACTGTCTTAAATGCTCCATAAGCTAAATCCGCACGATCAGTAATCCCAAATGTGTCATTCTTGCCATTTCCGTCAGGATCATCTTCGGTAAACGCTCGAGCCATTTCATAGACATCCTCTATCGTATTTGGTGCCTCTATTCCTAAACGATCTGCCCAGTCTTTACGATAGATTAATCCTTGTCGTGACAATGGCCTACCTTGGTAAAGTGAATAAATTTTACCATCTACTGCGGTATTTTGAAGTATTTGTTCATTTAGTTTACTAAGGTTCGGAAACTCATTTAAATATGGGCCTATCTCCCAGAACTGACCATCGCGAATGGCTTCTTTAAATTGAATAAAGGTAGATTGGTTTTTTAGAAAAACAGCTTCTGGTAATGACTCTGTTGCAAAAGCAGTATTCAATTTCTCCTCATAACTCGTATCAGGTGTCCACTGAATGTTAATGTCTACGCCTGTCTTCTCTTCAAGAAGCTTCTCAATCTTATCAGATGGTACTTCTGGTGTATAAAGGTTTGCCATAATTGTAAAACTTGTTTTGCCATCTGAATCTGTTTTTTCGGATGTACCAGAACCCGCACATCCAGCAAGTCCACCTACTCCTAGCATTAATGCTAGTGATAGACCTAAAAGTTTCTTTTTATTATTTCTCAAAACTAATTCCTCCTACTAAAATACTTTACTACCTCCTTAATCTATTGGACTTTCTAAATTCCGTAAATAATCAAAATCTTAGATACCCTTATTATACAAAGGTTAATCGACTTTTACGAGAATGGATTATAAGATATTGATTACCTTTTTATAGGTGAAAATACTATTTTGAACAACAAATTTCTTAACTTACTTTCTAATAAATGTAAATTTCAACATTCATTCTTTTGATTAAAATAAGGGCTGTTTTCGCAAACTTTGTTGTTATTTACAAATTGAAAATAATGTAGGTGGACCCTCTACCTGATGTAAAATTTTGCAAAGGGCTGTCCATTTCCCTACCTGATAGGGTCTTTCTTCTGTTCTTAAAAACACGCCAAATTAAAAAAAGCTAGATAAAACATTTTTTGTTTTATCTAGCTTTTTTTTAATCGTTATCGTGTTTATCGTCATCTTTATGTTTTTTATGATGATGCTTTGGAATATATCCATGTTCTTTTATTTTCTGATAATGTTCATCTAACCAGTTAAGCTTTTTATCACCTTTTTCTTTTGTAAGTACACCGAATTCAATGTACTTGTTAATAATTTCCTTTTTCGTTTTAAGAAGTTCTTGATAAAGCTCATCCAATTCTTGTTTTTGTTTTTCAGTCAGCTCAACTTTTGGCTTTTCTCCATCCATTTCCGCAGCTACTTGAACGCCACCTACCAAGAAAATGCTTAGTAATAACGCAAATACAGACATTGTAAATTTTTTCATTTTTTCCGTCCTTTCTAACCTATGTACACTTTTATCGTTTATAGTATCCATTATTATCCAAATGATATACATATTTTATCTTAAATTAAAAGGGGCTGTCCAAAAAGTCACTGAAAAATGACTTTTGAGGACAGCCCTCATTTTTTGTTTTTTGGGTTTACTAAAAAATCTGGTGTTGATTTCCGCTGCAGGTACTCGCTTTCCGCGGGCGGTCCGGGAGCCTCCTCGTCGCAAGCTCCTGCGGGGTCTCCACTGGCCACGCTTTTCCCGCAGGAGTCTCGTACCTTTCGCTACAATCAACAAGGTTACAAAATTTAATAGTATTGACTCGTAATTTTTAAAAAAACATACAAAAAAACTAACGGGTTCGGTTTTGAAGTACAAACAGGTAATTATCAGACGAAAAGGTTGTCTATTTCGTGCAAAAAAAATCAATATAAAACGCACAAAAATGGTCAGCGGCTGAAACCACTGACCGACCTTTTTTTATGGTATTTTGTTCAACATACTTTTTAAGAAATCTATTTTTCTAATATCTTTATTATTATTGTTATCTGCTCGATAACTATCCTTGGATGAAGATTCGTAAACACTTAAATATTGCTCAGGATTTAGTAAATAATACTTTACCTCTCCCATTTGTTGCATTTCTAAATTCTCTAATTGTACTCCTGCGAAACTTGGTAAAGTGTCAATAATACCAAACTCAACTGATAATCCTTCTTTAGAGAACTCGTGTTCGTGCAAATCAACCAAACTATATTCCATTGTGTTCATAATGGTCACTATTTCATTCCAGTTATGTATATTTAATTCAGGTGGTACTTCCCACCCTCTTTTATCACCAGGTATATGAATATCTAAGTCTTGTGCATCCCAACTCTTTCCTGTAATGACCTCTAAACCAACCGAACCCATTAACAATGGGATAATTTCAATATCATTTAGTTTTTTTGCAATTTTAATAAACTCATTAAACTTGTGATTATCCATTTGCTCCTCCATTTTTTTCTCAGTTTTACCGCAATTTTTTATTACTAACCTTCCCTTTATTTGAAGATTTTGTCTCTTTACAATACCATATTTCCAGTTCAGAGGTTTTTTTGGTAACTTAAAAAGTATTGCAAATGACACCAAAAATTTTGAAGAACAGAAAGTTCTGTCATCTTCTTTTTAGGGTGCTTTTTGTAGTACCAATTGATTAGTTTGTTATGGATAATTACCGTTAAATCAAGAAAAAAGGAGTAGCGAAATCAATGCGATTTGGCACTCCCTTTGATGTGTTATTTGAAGTTTTGTACTCGAAAACAGAACCCGTTACAAAAAAACCATCCTTTTTAGTAAAATGAAGTTACCACACAACATTCCAGAAAGGATGATTTTTTATGAGCAATCAATTGATTACTAATGAAAATTATAACACGCAAACTTCCCTTTTTCCAGAGTTCGAAGAGGAGAAACTAGAAGTTCAAAATGAAGAAAAACAAAAGGAACCTAATCCAAGACAATTAGCCCCTACTTTCAAACCCTACGATAATCGACAAATTCAAATGATTTATGATATCGAATCTCTTATTCCACAACATCACGAGGCCCGTGTAGTAGACGAAAAGGCAAGGGAGAAAAACGGTCGTTTTTCTCCCTTGCCTTATTTTTTAGGACTTATCGGACAGCCCCATTTCTAAGACGCTTTTTGTTTTTCTTTAATGGACTGAGCTTTGGTTTTCTTCGCCTTTGTGCCGATATAAATAACCGTAAGTACTACAAGGAGCTCAAAACCATACTTGATCCATGGATTTTCAAAAAAGTCCTGTAGAAATGGTTCACCTACAATCATTTTTGAAGCTGTCCAAGCAAGAATTGCTGCACCAAATACAACAATAATCGGAAATCGATCAATTAATTTGATAAACAGTGTACTTCCCCAGACCATGATTGGAACGGAAATGATGAGCCCAATGATAACTAATAAAAAGCTACCATGCGCCGCACCTGCAACTCCCAGTACATTATCAAGGCCCATTAATGCATCCGCAACAATGATTGTTCTTATCGCTGCTATAAATGATCCTTTAGCTTCTATTTCATGTTCCGTGTCGTCAGTGAGGAGCTTATAAGCAATCCAGATGAGTAGGATGCCCCCAATAAGATGTAATCCAGGTAATTCAAGAAGCCACACTACTGCAAGGGTGGCTGCAGCCCGGATGATAATCGCTCCAACTGTTCCCCAGATAATTGCTTTTTTTTGCAATTCCTTTGGCAAATTTCTAGCGGCCATACCGATTACAATCGCATTATCGCCCGCTAAGACGAGATCAATTACTACAATTGCAAGTAGAGCTGAAAAGAACTCTGCTGAAAACAATTCCATTCGTAATTCACCTCGGGTTTATTTTACCCAAGTTCAATTTAAGTTTATAGAATAAATAATGGTATCAAAAATGGAAAAATATATTATAATCAAGACAACGATTAAACAGCATCACATATAGTACTAATAGAATATGCTAATAAAATAATATTTTCCAGAAGGAAAAGGGGAGTTTATTATGAGGAAGCTCATTCCATTTGGTTATTTTGCTTCGATTGTTTTAATTTTATCAGGAATTCTTTATTTTTTTGCCGCAAACTGGCCTGAATTTACTCGATTCGAAAAACTAACGCTTGCAGTAGCTGGTATGCTTTTATTTTATTTGTTATCCGTTCTTTCTTCAAAAGTTCTTTCATATCAAGTATTTTTGGGAAGATGGCTACTTGTTGCTGGTGCCATATCCTTTGGTCTATGTATGGCGTTAGTGGGTCAAATATATAATTCACACGCTGATAGTTATATACTTTTTGTTGTTTGGCTAATTCCTACATTATTACTAGCGATATGTACGCGCTATGCACCTTTAGCTATTTTTAGTTTCGTCCTATTCCACCTTGCTTATTGGTTCTATATGCATCCCTCTTCTTACTTCATTGTTCGCTCAGATTTTCAAGAGTGGCTCATATTCTTTGTTATTGCGGTCATTAATTTGATCCTCTTCATTTTTACCTTTACTGATTTTTTTCGTAATAAGACTATACGTTATCTGTCTTATATGATGACCCATATCATGTTAATCGGAATGAGCATTTTTGAATTATTTGAACCTTATAGTGGATGGACAAATGTCTTATATATTGCATTTGCAGCCATTTCTTATTTCTTTCTAGTTACGAAAAAAATTGATCGCTATATTTCCATTATTTTATTCACAATGATCAGTATTTACGTTTGTACGAAAATTATTGAAATCCCATTTTTATTCGGAGAATCAATCGGATATCTTGGTTTACAAGTGCTAGGTTCAATTGCCTCAGTCGCGCTAATTATCGGTGGAGTTATGCTGGCAAAGCATTTATCTTCCAAACATACAGATACTCCACTTGCTCAAACGATGAAGGGGACTTTGATTGTAATCGTGACACTTATTGGATCTTTTATGTTTTCAATCAGCTTTGGTGGTGTTCTCTTCATTCTATTTTCTAGTGCTTATGCAACTGTCGTATTAAGTATTATCTTTATTAGCGTTGGTTTGTTTACAAAAAAACTTGGACCTTATGTTCGAAACACATTACTGTTTATTGGGTTCTTCTCTGGTTTACTTGAAGCGTTTTTCTTATCAACACCCATTACTATTTTCTATTTACTTATCTCAGTCGCCGTAACCATAGCCATGAAAGGTGGTATTATTCGTTTTTTAAGTTACTCAACAATCATTGGTTGTTCGTTACATCTTATCCTTGATGAAGGTGGCTTGTCGGAACAGCTAGAATTCATTTTTATTGGTTATGCACTGCTAAACGCAATCGTTTACTATCTGGTTCGCTCTGAAGCAACATTAAAACGAATTAGTTTGTTTTATTCCTTACTCTTTTTTTATGCGTTATCATTTACCGACAATTTACTTTGGCAAGAAATAGTATATAGTTTGATGTTTTTTATCATTACAACATCCCTTGTTCTTTTCTTTTCAAAGGAAGACCAAGTATTTCTTTTTAGAATGACCTTGGTATTCTGGATTGCTTTATTTATTTCGACTTATTATGACCTTCTTTGGTCACTTGTGCATAAATCACTTTCACTTCTCATTATCGGTATTGTTTTCTTTATCATTACACAATACTTTGATCGTAAGTCTGGTATTAAAGATCAGAAAACAGAAAAAACTTTTTCAAAAAAGCAATGGGGCCAAATCGGACTCATTCTTTTGTTACAATTAGCATTTGTTGGATATCAAATTTGGAGCAATGAGTCCCTTCTGAAAAACGGAAAAGAAATTACCCTTGCTTTAGCACCAGTGGATCCACGCTCCATGCTCCAAGGTGATTATGTAATTTTGCGCTATGAAATTGCTGAAACGAATGAACTTATTAATGTTCATTCAGGAAACAAGGTATTCATTCTTGTGAAAAAAGATAATAATGGGATCTATCAACGAGAGAAAATACTAACAAATATAAATCCAACTGATTATCTTTTAGCTGAGGACGAAGTTATACTTACAGGTAAATATAATGGATACAATGGAGTCATTCTCGGTATTGAAAGTTATTTTGTAAAAGAAGGTACGGGGTTAGAACTACAGCGAAATGCAAAATTCGCAAAAGTAAAGGTAGCTAGGAATGGAAATGCATTACTTGAATCGATTTATTAAGGAGGCTTAAGTGCCTCCTCTTTTTTTTTCAAAAAATTAATGTAATTCCATATTCATGATATAATTTATTCGTATGACAAAGCAAAAGGGAGAATTGGGAAATGTTAAACCAGTTATATGAATCTTTAGATAAAAAATACTCTGAAATGGTTGATATTCGCCGCTATTTACATCAGCATCCTGAAGTATCATTTAAAGAGTATAAAACAGCCGAATTTATTGCAACTTTCTATAGAAATCTAGGTGTTGAAGTACGAACAAATGTAGGTGGAAATGGAGTAGTGGCTAAAATTCACGGTAGCAAACCAGGACCAACTGTAGCTTTACGTGCTGATTTTGATGCCTTGCCAATTCAAGACGAAAAAGATACTCCTTATAAATCAACAGTTCCAGGTGTCATGCACGCATGTGGGCACGATGGACATACTGCTACACTGCTAGTATTAGCGAAAACTTTAAATGAATTAAAAGAGCAACTATCTGGTACAGTGGTTCTTATCCACCAACATGCAGAAGAATTAGCTCCAGGTGGTGCAATTGCGATGATCGAAGATGGTTGCCTAGAAGATGTAGATGTCATTTTCGGTACACATTTATGGGCAACAGTCCCTACAGGAACGATTGAATATCGTGTCGGCCCTGTTATGGCAGCTGCAGACCGCTTTGAAATTAAAATTCAGGGACAAGGCGGGCACGGCGCACATCCTCATACAACAAAGGATGCCATTGTCATCGGTTCCCAACTTGTGATGAATTTACAACAAATTGTGAGTAGACGTGTCGATCCAATTGAATCTGCTGTTCTTTCTGTCGGTTCATTTGTAGCCGATAATACCTTCAATATCATTGCAGATACTGCGAGTCTCAAAGGTACAGTTCGAACATTCAGTGAAGATGTTCGAAGTCAAATGGAAGTAGAAATTGAAAAAATAGTAAAAGGAACATGCATCGCAACCGATTCAACTTACACGTATGTGTTTGATCGTGGGTATCCTGCTGTTGTAAACCACGAACAAGAAACAAATTTTCTAGCTAAAATAGCTCAAGAGGTGCCTGGTGTTCATTATGTACAAGAGACAGCACCTCAAATGGGGGGAGAGGACTTCGCCTATTATTTACAGCATGTGCCAGGAACCTTTTTCTTTACTGGCGCAATGCCAACTAATGAATCAAACGCTTATCCACATCATCATCCTAAATTTGATATTGATGAGAAGGCCATGTTAATTGCAGCTAAGACACTAGGTGCAGCAATCTTAAACTATTCAAACATTGAATAAGATAAGAGACACTTTGGTGTAACACCTTATCGGCAAAAAAAACGCAAGAATGATGTAACATTCAGCATTCTTGCGTTCTTTTTTATTTTAATATTCGTAATCGATAACAATTTTTCGCTGTCTCACCTAATTGGTCGAGTAAATTGTAATTTGCATAAGCTCCCACAACCGCCCCGACACCAGGTAATAATTGGAGCATCTTCACAAAATCGATATAATCTCGATATTCTTGTTGAAAGACCCTCCAATCCAATTCTATAAGCTTATCCTTCTCCGCTTCCCAGTTCTCAATTATTTCAAATGTTTTCTTTTTATGTTCATCACTTGAAAAAGCCAATTGAAACACATACAACAAGAAAAGCCGTTCTTCATAATTCTTCGTATCAAACCCGTGGATTGCTGCAACCTCAAATAGATATTTCATTTTTATCGACAGTAGCAATGGAAAATCCGCGAGTGCTAATAGAAATCCTCCTGCCCCAGTTCCAGCTCCTTCTGCAGCGGCAGTTCGCCTATAAACTGTTAACTTCTCTTCTAAGAGTTTTTCTTTCGCCTGTAATGACAAATCTTTTGGATAGTCGCCTTTGGTTGTGTATTCTGAGCCAATCAATGTTGCCTGAATCATCTTCTTAATACTTTCTGTTATAATTGTGTGGGCCTTTTCAGGGATCATTTCATTCATTTTTGTTTGTGCTTTTTTCGAGACACGTTGGAGCATATTAGACTTTCTAATTAGCTTTTTCCTCCATTGAAATAATTCCTCTTCCACCATTAACATATACGAATCATTCATGCGCCTCTACCCTTCTTTGTGTTTACATATTACTACGTATAAATAGAAACAAAGGTTTCACTTTTTCATCTATACAGACGGTCTAATTTTCGTATTTTTCCTTTTGTATAAATAAACACAAAAAGAAAGACGAATAGGACACCCATTATGAAAAAGATGAATGTGCTCATGATTTCAACCGTAAGCATCAAAATGACTGTAAATAACATACATTGAACAAGAAGCAGTAGACATAAAAACTGCAAATATGACGCAAGCCTGGAAGCTTCACTGACTGGATATAACTGAACCCAAATTTTTAAACTATGGTGCCTCCATAACGTTATGATCTGGTAGCCTGTTAAATATAGGAATAAAATCATGGCAAAAGCTTTCCCATATTGAAATGGCACAAAATATAGAACTAATCCACCAATAAGTGTTAATCTCACATACATACCTAAATAGTCACTCGTCCGTAAAAAAGTACGTGTATAAAGATAGCGGAATGTATTTTTCTTATTGTAAGAGATGAATCCTGTTACCCAGTTTAGCCATTGACGTTTTTTTACACGTTCTTGTAGCTTAGGAACATCAGTGAATAAATTGGCGATTCGATAAAAAGTAAGCATTCTTTTCGATTCTAACTCGATTAATGTCTGCCATTTTAGTCCTTTTTTCTCCACGTTTTTTTGAAAGTATAGTAGTAATCCTATCATGATTACTACTATACTTCCGATAAATAGAATCGATGCTCTAGAAAACAATAAATAAACAAGGACGACATTCAGGATAAGTCGAATCATCATATCTATGTAGTATGTAGACTTTTCCATATAATACTGTGTGAACCATGACATCATAAGATTCCATGCCTTACTTAATAGTACAATTACAAAAATAGCAACTAAAGATGACATTGTTTTTTCAGTAACAGCAAGATATAAAGGTGCTGCTACTGCGAAAACAATTAATAAAGGATAAATCTGAGAGAAAAAACTGTACCAGAATGCCTTTTGAAAATAGGGTGTAAGTTGCTTCTCGACAGGTAGTAAAAAAACAAGATCTGGTTCTTTTAACAAGGTCTGGATTCGACTACTGGTTAAAATAGTCCCTAATACAAGAGCAATTACGATTGCATAAGGAAAATCTTTAGGCACATCCTGCAACCAGAAATTATAGTAATAAGCCCCTCCACCTCCTAAGAATAGGAGAGCAATTAATAAATGGTCATTTAACATGTACCGTAAATACCTGCTTATTTCCTTAAAATATTGAGCGAGTCTCTTCCTCCATAGATCTTTGCTATCAATCATTTTCTTCTTCCTTTGTTAAGCTGATATAAATATCATCAAGTTTCGCGTTTTCCATATTAAATTGTTTGCGGAGATCCTCTAAGGTACCACAAGCCTTGACCCTCCCATTATGTAAAATAATGAATGAATCACAGTAACGCTCGGCTGTCGCTAATATATGGGTTGACATTAAGATGCCTGCTCCTTGATTTTTCATCTTATTCATTATTTCCAATAAGGATTGAATGCCAAGAGGGTCTAAACCGACAAATGGCTCGTCAATGATGTACAGAGATGGTTCAACAAGAAAGGCGCACATAATCATCACCTTTTGTTTCATCCCCTTAGAAAAATTAGATGGGAAGAATTTCACCTTTTTTTCCATTCGAAATTCTTTTAATAAGGGTTGTACTCTTTTTTCGAATACCTTCTTTTCGATACCGTATGCCATTGCTGTTAACTCTAAATGTTCATATAATGTTAATTCATCATAAAGAATAGGTGTTTCAGGAATAAAACTAAACATGGAACGATAGGTTTCCATGTCGTCTTGAATTGTTTTTCCGTTTATCTGGATAGTTCCTTTCTTCGGCTCCATCAGACCAATTATATGCTTAATGGTTGTACTCTTCCCTGCACCATTGAGTCCAATTAAACCCACTATTTCTTTTTGCTTAACGTGGAAGGAGACATCCTTAAGTACTGGATTTTGTGTGTAACCACCAGTTAGATTAGAAATCTCTAATAGTGCCATGTAAAGCTCCCTTCTTTACCCTACAAAATTTTATTTATTTTTGA
Organism: Bacillus nitroreducens; assembly: GCF_964021195.1. NCBI lineage: Bacteria > Bacillati > Bacillota > Bacilli > Caryophanales > Bacillaceae > Bacillus > Bacillus nitroreducens. The sequence continues at coordinate 679,082 of NZ_CAXHYI020000001.1, forward strand.
ATTTTAACTCCATGCGCGATTGGCTTTCTAGTCAAGTCAATGTTACAGAAAGTATAATTGCACCTCCTGTTTGCGCTCATCACCTCTACGAAACCGTTAAGGAATATAACGCTAGTCAATTGACATACAAGCCTTCATCTATAATCACTTTTCATTTTAATCATATCAAAAATTGCCAATTTAACATAGCTAAAAAACATTGTATAAATTGATTGGAACGGGTCATACTAATTTTTGAAGAGGGCAAGAAAAAAGCCTTGATGTTAATCATCTACCTGGAATGAGGTGTTTGTTAAAGACAATAACCTTGTTTTAGACGACAGCTTTTTAAAACTGTTATAAGGGGATGGTTACTTTGGGAAATGTGAGAGAATTGTGAGTTCGAACAAATTGCCACTAACAAAATAACCATTATTTTGTAAATGAGGTGTTTGTTAAAGACTATCTAGTCGATTTATAAGTTGTATGAACTTATAAAACATGACAAGGGGATGGTCCGCTTGAACCACGTAATTGACTCACTCCATTAGATAAAGACTTTCATTCCTAAAAAAATGAGGTGTTTATCAAAGATACCGTTAACCTTTTAACATGATGCCTTCTTCAAGAACAGGGTGTATCCTTTGCGATTGCACCCTGTTTCTTTGTTTGTATGAAAATTTTAACATCTTATAAAGTTGTGCTAAAATACATATAAATGTAATTGAAAGGAATGGACGAAAAATGAGTGATTGTATTTTTTGTAAGATCATTAATGGAGAAATTCCAAGTGCAAAAGTGTTTGAAAATGAACATGTGTATGCATTTTTAGATATCAGCCAGGTCTCAAAAGGACATACGCTAGTTATCCCAAAAGTACATAAAGAAAACGTTTTTGAATTAACACCTGAAATTGCTCAACATATCTTTGAAGTTGTTCCATCTATTGCAAAAGCAATTAAAAAAGAATTCAATCCAGTAGGTATGAATCTTTTACAAAACAATGGTGAACAAGCTGGACAATCTGTATTCCATTTCCACCTACACCTCATTCCTCGTTACGGTAAAGGTGATGGGTTTGGTATTGTTTGGAAATCACATGAAAGCCAATACTCAGGCGAAGATCTACAAAATATCGCTTCAACTATTTCTAACGCAATTGAGCAAAATTAAAATTTTTTAAAGGCTTGACTATATGTCTTGCCTTTTTTCATTTTTTTTCGAAAGATTTCACTTTTTTTTTTGTGAAAACATGATAAGATAACTTTATTCAACTAAAGTAATATAAAAAAGTCTCAAGGCACCTTATTCGGTTAAAAGCGTAAGACAAGCACTTACAGAAGGTATTATTTACCTACAGAAGCGATTGTCTTAGACTAATAAGCTGATGGTGCCTTACGTAAGACACCAAAAATTAGGAGGAGTCAACAATGCAACGAGCATACAATTTTAACGCAGGTCCTTCTGCTTTGCCACAAGAAGTTTTAGACCGTGCACAAGCTGAATTACTCAACTTTAAAGGAACTGGAATGTCTGTTATGGAATTAAGCCATCGCAGTAAAGAATATGATCAAGTTCACCAGCAAGCGATTTCGGATTTACGTTCCCTTATGCGTATACCAGATGACTATCATGTTTTATTCTTACAAGGTGGCGCTAGTCTTCAGTTCTCAATGATCCCAATGAATTTCTTAACAGCAGATAAAACAGCTGATTACATATTAACAGGTTCTTGGTCTCAAAAAGCACTTGATGAAGCAAAAAAGTTTGGGAACACAAATGTAATTGCATCAAGTAAAGATGAAAAATATAACTTTATCCCTGAAATAGACGTAAACAACCTTTCTGATAACTCTGCATATGTACACATTACATCTAATAATACAATCTATGGTACACAATGGGAAAAATACCCAACCTATAAAAATGTACCTTTAATTGCAGATATGTCTAGTGATATCTTAAGTAGAGAAATCAATGTTGAACAATTTGATATGATCTATGCAGGAGCCCAAAAAAATCTTGGACCATCTGGGGTGACAGTTGTAATTATTAAGGACTCCCTGTTAAAACAAGGAAATCAGAATCTTCCAACCATGTTGGATTACAATACACATGTAAATTCAAATTCTCTTTATAACACACCGCCTACTTTTTCAATATACATGCTTTCACTTGTACTTGAATGGGTAAAGGAACAAGGTGGGGTTCCTGCAATTGAAGCAAAGAATCATGAAAAAGCAGCACTTTTATACAATACGATTGATGATTCAGATGGTTTCTATAAAGCACATGCAAAAAAAGGTAGTCGTTCCATTATGAACGTGTCCTTCACACTTCCAAGTGATGAACTAACGAAGAAGTTCTTAGCACAGGCAAAAGACAAAGGATTTGTTGGTTTGAACGGACATCGCTCCATTGGTGGATGCCGTGCATCCATCTACAACGCAGTTCCATTAGAGTCTGTTAGAGCTCTTGCGGCATTTATGGATGAATTCAAATCAAATAACTAAATGAAATAGGTATATGTAAACAAAAAAACTGGTTTAATAAGACGTTGCCACAACGATGGTAACGTCTTTTCTCATACAGTTTAGAGACCTCTCATAAAATTTTAAGTACCCTATAGAGTTATTATAAAACTTAACATATCTGTTTTTTCGCTATTCCTACTATTCACTAAAATCAGATGGAATTTTCTGAATAAGTCACTTCAAAACAGGATAATAGTCTGATATACTTAGAGTTAAGATTTTCGCAATAGGCAATGAGTGCACTATTGGAGGATCTAATAAATAGCTTAGAAAAGCTGAGGAGAGATGAGAAATGAATACAAAGGTATTGGTACTATTATCATTATTAATTGGAATGGGTGCTGTTTTACATGCTGTAATGCCACCTATTTATCTGGGAATGAAGCCTGACTTATTGTTGGTCATGATGTTTTTAGGCATTATCCTATTTCCAGAAAAGAAATATGTATTGCTTGTTGCACTTGTCGCTGGTGTCATTTCAGCCTTGACAACTGGTTTCCCAGGTGGTCAAATTGCGAGTCCATTTGACAAGTTCGTTTCAGCATTCGTATTCTATGGTGTTCTTGTTGCTGCAAGAAAGTATACTCAATCAATCATAATGATATGTGCAGTTACTGCTGTAGGAATTCTAGTTTCTGGAATTGTTTTCTTAAGTGTTGCACTTTTAGTCGCTGGACTTCCTGGAACTTTCATCGGATTGTTCTTAACTGTAGTCCTACCGACAACTGTAATGGGAATTATTGCAATGGCGATTATATATCCAATTGCACAGCAAATCATGAAGCGTACAAATTTTACAGTAAGTGCATGATAAACTTAATGTTTTTGAGGGTGACCTACTTATCGTGGGGCACCCTTTTTCTGTTGGATAACTCTAGAAATAGGTATTAATGATAGAATCTGAATATCATTGATAGAATGATCATAATGTTAATAGAACCAAATTATGATTCAAATACCCACTATAGTGCAAAATGGCATATCAAAATTCTATGAAAATAAGTGATATCTATATACTTTTCATCATATAGTAGAAGTAAAAAGTAGGACAAGGAGTGGAATGTAATGTTATCAGTACCTTGGTTTGTATATGTAGCGTTATTTGGAGTACTTTTTAGCGCATATATGGTGATTCGGACTACTAGAGAGGAACGAAAGATCGAGGACTCCTATATTGAACAAGAAGGGAATGTCTATATTGAACGAATGAATGATGAAAGAGAAAGACGACGTTCTCAACAAGTAAACAAACCAGAGCCTATGTAATTCATGACAGCCTTGTTCAACAAAATTAGTATAAAAAAGGACCGTACATTATATTACGGTCCTTTGCTATATTTATTATTCAGCAGCTGGAGCTTTAAATAAGTCTTTAAAATCTTTGTCTTTGACTTTGACATCTGCATTCTCGATTGCTTTATCTAATGCACTTTGAAGCGTAGCACCACTCTGATCAGCTTGTAGCAATGCTCTACGGATTTCATCTTTCTTCTCTTGTTCCATATCTTCAAAGCCTTCAGTAGTTCCTGTTACTTTAATGATGTGATAACCAAATTGTGATTCTACGATATCACTTACTTCGCCTTCTTTAAGTGAGAAAGCTGTTTCTTCGAATTCAGGAACCATGCGTCCTTTTCCGAACCAACCTAAGTCTCCACCATTTTGAGCAGTACTGTCATCTGAGAATTCTTTTGCTACATCCTCAAATTTTTCCCCACTGTCAAGCTTAGCCTTTACTTCATCAATTTTCTTCTTCGCTTCAGCTTTTTGTTCTTCAGTTACTTCCTCATTTGGATTATCAGAAAACTTAGCTAAGATATGACTAGCTTTAACCACTTCGCCTTCCTTAACTTCCACTTCCTCTAATGCAGCTTTTTCTTTAAGCATATCAGACTTTAGAAGTTCACGAACGAAATCCTCACCATTTTGCTCAACGATCATATCGAATTGTGCACCTAAAGCCGCTTGCATTTCATCGTATTTTGCATCTAGTTCTTTATCGCTTATTTCGTATTTATCAGATAAAACTTTTGTATATACTAAATCCTTTAGGATAACAGCGCCTGCTTGATCCTTCATTGCATTGTATAATTCTTCTTTTGTGACATTACCCGCTTTCGTTTCCACGAGTACAGCTGAATCATCAGCATTATTACAAGCACTTAACCCAAAAATACCTACAGCGGCTGTCAGGGCAATAATTGATTTCTTCATTACACACACTCCTACTATGTACAATTTTTATCTACTGTTTGTCCGATGCTACAAAATTTACTATAACATACTTTTAAAACAGAAAGAAAACATTTTCGTAAGATTCTTCAAAAATATGGGACATTCGCACAGTCATCTAGAATTACCTTGAATAAGATATAGTGAACTAAATTATAAGGCAAAAGCTTTGGTTAGTTCAACTATAAGGTAATCACGAAAAGAAAATTCCAAAAGGCAAGACAAATGCCTACTCGTTCACAAATGTTTTTGCATAATATACCGTACAAACGTATTGGAGGTGTAATCATGGGTCAAGGATATGGTGGTGGATTTGCACTAATCGTTGTGTTATTCATCCTACTAATCATCGTAGGTGCTGCTTGGTTCTAAAAAAAGCTTAAGCCTTTGTTGCTGTTCGTCCACTAAAACAGCCACGTCCCTCGGCTAACGTGGACGTCAGCACTTCCTTTGCAAAGTCCGACAAGCATAAGAAAAACTGGTGAAAAGGAATGATTTTTTCCTTAAGCTGGATTGACTTATGGTCTCTAGGGCTTGACTCTTAAGCTAATCAGTCCAAGTTAATTGTTGCGCTAGCATACTTCGCAAACAAAAAAGGATGACCAATTGGTCATCCTTTTTCCATTTACGTAAACAGGACCTCTACATACGAGGAAATAAGTAAAATGGTAATTAAAATATTAATTGTACGATATACTTTTGGCTGGCGGTCATCAGGAATTTCTTTTTGCTCACATAGCCGGTAAGTCATTTGATTAATATAAAACAATATAAAAGCAGCAAATGGAATATAAAATAAGATCACTCCTAATCCCCCCATCTAAAAATACAATATGTTTTTGGAGCATTTATCTAATCGAGTTCGAAAAATTTAATTCACTAATTTGCTCCGTCATCTTAATTATGAATCAAGATATCATAGCCATCCTCAATTTCTTCAATCGTGCAAGATCTTGGTGCTTTGATAAACTGTCCTAAGCAAATTATATCTGGCACACATAATCCAAAATTAACTGCTGCAATAATGGAAAAATAATGAATAAATGCAGGAAATAAAACACATGCTCCTATCATTAGAGTACTTAACAATAAAAATGGTGTACATTTTACTAAAATAATAAATGGTTTAGATAACGGATTTTTAGAACGAGTTATAATCGTTGGGATTATTCCGTTCATCCATTTAAATGTGACGGTTATCTTCTTTCTGGTTATCCAAAATGGTAAGACATGCAAGGTCTCATGTAATGGATACACTAAAAGTAAGGCTATTAAGAAATAAATAGTTCCATCTTCTTTCGGTTCAATAGAAGAATACATTAAATTCATTGGTAAATAAAAAAGAATAAATGCAATTAACATCGACATTATGGATATCATAATAATTCGAAGGAATCCATAATCCTTTGTAAGATTAATGGTTTTCCAACAAGTCATACAAAATCACCATCCACAATCATTGGAAGTAAATAAATGGAAATAATATCCAGATTTAAAACTCGAATTTTTTACTCTAAACTTACTAAACTACTTTACTTTGTTTCAAACAAAAATGCAATAGGTAACCAAAAGAACGATAAAATACATGTTTTTTCGACTTTTTTCGTGTTTTTTGGACATAATAATTTTGAAAAGTATTCTACAAACAGATGACTGATACGATGAGTTGGAGTGTATGATATGGAGTCCATAGAAGAACGTTTAGAGCGACTTGAATATTATCAATCATTAATTATACCGTTAATTGAAGATAAATTATCACCATTTCATAAAATAATCATAGAAGCAAACTTATCAAAAAGAGACGTTGAGGACTTGTTAGACATTTGTGAAAAATTGAGCACAGAATACAAAAAACAAAAAGCGGAGGGATTTATTGATTTCACACCGCTTTTAACGCAATTTGTCGGGATGCTTCATCATAATTTAGATCCAGAAACAACAATCAATGTTTTAGCACAAGAAAGAAGGTATACCCCTTTAATGCACGAGTTTAAAGGGATAATCGATAGTATTGACTAAATCCATGTATTACATTTCTATTTTTTCCTCGACTCGTTTGTATAACTTGCCATCAACCTCAATAAAATCATCTTCAAGATTTCGGAATGACTTCTCGAAAATTTCCATGTAATCATCGCCGTATATATTTCGGACGATGCTCATTACTTCAACAATTTCTGGAAACTTCCCATAAAGCTTTGTAAGTGGAAGCGCCCCTTCCAGCACAGCATTTTTGCTAGGATTATAACCTTCTAGAATTTTCAAAAAAATCTCTTCGCCTTTTGGAGTTAATTCAATATAAGTATTACGCTTATCATTCTCTTTTTTCGAAAACTGGAGAAGTCCACGTTCCTCTAACTTTTTAGAAAAGTTAAATGCAGTCGAAACATGCATAACTCCAAATTTAGCAATTTCCGAAATTGAAGCACCTTTTAGATGATACGCAATCCAAATAATATGATGCTCGTTAATATTTAAATCATAAGGCTTAATCCATTGTTGCCAGTCCTTTTCAATAGACTTCCATAATGCCTTACTAAGTTGTGCCATTCTTTGACTAAAAAGGAGCGCTTCTTTGATGGAGCCTATCTTTTCTTCATGTTTCATAGATTCACCCACTTTTCTAAATTCACTTATTACTATTATGCCAATAAAATAAAAATTAATAAAGATGTAAATTTACAAAATTTTTAAATTAACTGAAGAAATTTTGATACTACTTGTTTGTAACCGCTTTTTCCAATTTTTCCAAAGCACTTTCAATTTCTAAAAGCTCTTTATTAATATTTCTTTGATTATCTTCTATTTCTTGTTTCCAATGATTTATGGATTTCTGAATCTCTTTTGAAACTTCTTTCAAGGTACTGGCCGCCTGCTTACTTGTATGAGTTACTTGTTCTGTTAAAGTTTTACCCTCATTAACAACTTGAGATATGGAATTAGAAAGCTGTTTTTGATTATTTTTTAATGTTTTTCTAAATTCTTTACCTGAGGTAGGCGTACTTAAAAGGACAGACATTCCCCCAATGATACTTCCCAGTAATACACCATAAATTAAAGATTTAGTTGACGACATCTTATTCACTCCAAGTTTAAAGTGTTATTTACAGAATTCTACAAAAACTAAATAAATCCTTTTTTATTTCACTTTTTACTATGGTATAGCTCCTTAATTAATTCATTTTGTTGGATATACCAACGATCAACACTGCTATTTCTGACTAACACGAAAATAATTTGCTTCCGTTCTTTCCCTAGACCCTCACGATAAATTTCTACCTCAACTGGGATTTCCACCGTTAAGAGCACCTCTAAATCACTTAACGGTAAATAAGACATATTTGTGATGGAAAAAATATCGATTTTACGTAAGAGTTTAAATAACTTTTTATTATCCAGATTGGGCAAAATGGTTTGACGGATAATTTTCCGATCTGCTTGATTAATACCTGTCGCAAATATTTCTACAAGATGGTATGGATCAGCACTACTTATGTATTCGTCGAGTTTACCTCCTGCTTTCAATAACATCAGATGATGAGCAATGTCTGGCTCCCTTGAAGAGTGAGTGGTGCTCCCCAAGAAATGTACACAAAAATGACCTGGAAAACCGTTTTTTAGCGCACCCGCACCATGCGGCATTCCGTGCATCGAAGCCGCGAGCATTTGATCACCATACTTCACAATAACGGCTCTACGTTTCCAACTCCAGTGACCACCGTAGATTTTCTTCATGATTTTTGTATCATCAAAGGTGAGCGGTTGGACATCAGCATGTCTGCTCCCTGCCCTTCTTTGAACTCGAAATTGAAGACCAGTTTCAACGTCTATAATTGTAAAAAAGGATTTCCTAGGAAGTATCTCATTTACTAGATCCCATGGAACCATTTCAACTTTAAAACTGATTGGGCTGTCTTTTTCTTCATATTCAGTTGTTGCCTCCACATTGCTATAAAAAATAGAGAACAAAAATAGTAAGAAAAGAAATACTTTTGCCATCTTTTACGGACCTCTTGTTTTTTTACATAGCTTTCCATAAAAAGCAAAATTCTATTTATAAAAAACTCGACTATTATAGTCGAGTTTCATTGTTATTTATGAAATGTAGGTTTATAAAAACTTCTATTATCTAATGCAAAGATCCGTTCTGAGAATTCTCCTGGTTTTACCCGTTCTAACGCACGGTCCAACATATTCATTTTTGCATCAAGATTATCAATATAATGGAGAATTTCCGCTTCCTTAATTAATGGTGGTTTGGGACTTCCCCATTCAGCCTTTCCGTGATGACTTAGAATGATATGTTGTAAGATGGTAACTTCTTCACCCTCAATTCCCAACTCTTTTGCCGCTTGACCGATTTCATTTACCATAATTGATATATGTCCTAATAAATTTCCTTCGATCGTATAAGTGGTTGAAATTGGGCCAGATAACTCCGTAACCTTTCCTAAATCATGAAGGATGATCCCAGCATATAATAAGTCCGTATCCAATGTTGGATAAAGGCGAGCAATAGACTTTGCTAAATCGAGCATCGAAACTACATGATAAGCTAATCCAGACACAAATTCATGGTGGTTTTTGGTTGCAGCTGGATATTCATAAAATGCATGTTGGTGTTTCTTCAACAGATGCCTCGTAATTCTTTGGATGTTTGAGTTTTTCATCTCGAAAATATATTGTGTAATTTTCGCAGCCATTTCATCTTGTGGTACGGGGGCAACCTCTAGAAAATCAGAAATTGTTACGCCATCTAAATCTGTTATGGGTCGGATATTTCTAATTTTAAGCTGATTTCGTCCCCGATAGCTGTTAATTTCCCCAGCAAGTCTAACGATTTGTTGTGCAGCATAGTTTACCTCATCTTCGGGTGACGCATCCCAGAGCTTGGCTTCCATTTCACCACTTTTATCCTGTAAAATTAAAGTTAAAAATGGCTTTCCATTACTTGCAATCCCTTTGGTTGATGATTTTATTAATAGGTACACATCAACTTGTTGTCCTACTTCATAATGCACAATGCCCTTCACCATATGTTCTCCCCCTAGAAAAGTAAATTCTTGTTCTTCTATCTATAGATCCTTTGAAAATCTCAATTTCTATCGAAATTATAGCATACTTTTACTATTTTCTTGGATATACCCTGATTCTAAATAGATAGGATTGTTCTCGCCAAATCCTTCCATAACATGTTGATGGCAGGTAAATAAGAGGACTTGATGTTCTTTTGCTAGTTCTTTAATTAATGACATCGCACTAGCTAATCGATGTGAATCAAAATTTACAAAACTATCATCGATAATAAATGGAAAAGAGTGATTAGGATGCATCGTGTAAGCGAGTGAAAATCTTATGGCAATATACAATTGCTCTGATGTTGCCTGACTAAGCTCATTTGGTTTATAGCGCATTCCGTTTGCATCCTCTACGATAAAACCATCTGCATCATTGTCAATATAGATTCTTTTATACCTTTGATTAGTCAGTATTGAGAAATATTGCTCAGCCTTTTCAACTACTTTTGGAAGCCTCAGTTTACGATACTGATCGATTGTTTTGGATAAAATATCTTTTGCAACTGCAAGCGTTGCCCAACGTTTGGCGTAATTCTTTACCACTGATTTATTTGCCTCATATGAATGAAGAAAATCTGCATAAGTTCCACCTTCTTCAAGCTCAAGGAGACTGTGGTTTACCGCTGAAAGCTGACTTTGTATTTCTTTTTCGCTTTCGTGGTATTGACCTAATTCAGCAGACAATTCTACAATCAGATTTTTATAGTTCGTTTCATAGTTACATTTTGAAACTAATTCCCCGAATCGATCTAGTTGTGCTTTAAGAATATTTATCCGTTCATTCAGTTCTTTCGCTCTCTCATTTGCTTGTCCTTTTGCGCGATACTCCTCTTCGCTCGAAACTTGAGCAATATCCCAGAGAACTTTAATTTCATTTTGCAAATGATTGATTTCAAAAGTTAGTTTTGAGTTCTGTTCTTTAGCATTTTTTACTTTCTCTTCGAACTGGGTATGTTGTTCTACTTTCTTTTTTTCTTCTTCTAACCTGATGGCCAATCGGTCGATCCTAATGGTGCCTAGTTCCAATATATTCAATTGTTTTCCTACTCTATTTACTTTAACTTGAAAGTCAGAAATTTCATTTTGAAGATTACCTTTTGCTTCGATAAGTTTTTGTTTCGTCAGCACCTTATCTCTGATTGCTTCAAGAATTTGAAAGGCATCCATTAATAGTTCATTTGAGATATTCAAGGGAAGTCCGTATGTTTCCTTTATGTTTGTTGCTTTTTCCTCGATTGTAAATCCAGTTGTCTCCCATTCTTCAAAACCCTCAAGTACCTTTTCATAGGCACGTTCATATTGTTGAAGAGTGGCTTGTTCAATTTCAAGTTGCTGCCTTATATGTTGATCTCGAAGTAGTAAAGATGAAATATCTTCGTTATCTGTTTGATTACTTTGCAAAAGCTGCTCCTGTATTGTCTGAAGCTTTTTCAACAAAGCTTCTCTGTCTTCATGCAGTTCATGAATAATTGTGGACGCCATCTGCGAGATCACTGTTCTTCCGATTGGAAGCATGAACAGTGCTAAAATTGTTAAGATACCACCAGTCATCCATTCTTGGGAAACATAAAAATAAATTGAAATAATAGCTAAGGTTAGTGCAATCCCATAAAATAATCGAGTAAACTTTGACCTAATTTCTTTCTCTCTAACAGTTTCTCGCACTATTTTTTGATCAATTCGTTTGATCTCTTCTTCAAGCTTACTCTTTTCTTCTTCCAAACTCTCTCTCGTAGTATACTGATGTTTCTTATTTTCATAGTATTTTCGTTCATCGTCAGGCAAGACTTGTCTTTTTAGATCACACAATTTTATTTCGCTATTTTCTAATTGCTCCTTTGCTTTTGTAAAGCTATCATCTAGGTAATGCTTCTGTTGTTTATGTCGTACGGTTTCAGCTACAATCTCAGAAAAAGTCTCCTTCGCAGAAATGCTTAGATCTAATGTAAAGATATCTGTTTCTGGTAATGAAAAATGGACTCGATTCTTCAACTGATTTAATTCTTCTTCTAATTGTTCAAGATCTCTTGTTACTTGATGCAATCTGTTCTTTTTTTCAGTATAAAGGTTCCTATTTTCAACCAAATCCAAAATGTGTTTTTCATTTTCAAGATATTGTGGAGACAGTTCAATCGCATCTTTTTCCTTTTCCCATTCTTGAGCTTGAGCTTGTATGGCTGCTGCTTGTGCCTCATAAGGTTTCAACTGTGCCTGTAGCTGTTCGAATCGTTTCAACCCATCTTCTGGATAAGGTTCATATCGTGGTAAAGATTTCAATTGGCTAACTAAGATTTGATACTCTTCCAGGATAGGTTGAATGGTTTGAAGCTTTTCAGACTCATATATTTTTTCCCTTATGAGACGTTTCTTAGAGTCAAGGTTTTCTAATTCCTTTTCAAGTTGCTGTTTTTCCTCTAACAATTCCTCATATATATTATTTTTCTCCTGCCACTTTGACACTTTTATGTGTTCTTCCTTAAGTCGAATTAATTCCATATTAAGGGGAGGGTTCTTTCCTTTAGGCTTATATAATCCATCCATTTCCTTCGTTAGTTTATCTTGTAATCCAAGCAAGGCATCTGTTCCAACTGTTCCTGCTGAAAACAAAAACCTCCCAACATCTTCGCTCGTCAAATGATGTATGCCCTGTAAGCCGTGGATATTAAAAGAATACACATTTTGATAAAGGTTCTTATCCATTCCTTGAAAGAGCTCATAAATAAAATCTTCACCTTTTACCGTTCCATCAGGAAAATAAACTTTCACATCTCCAGCAGCTTTACCTGGCAGTCTTTCAATCATAAGCGTTCCATATTCCTTCGTTTGAAGGATCAGTTTTCCACCATATTTGGATCCTGTTTTCGGGATATAACGCTGTTCATTTTGTTGTTTTGTAGGAAATCCAAATAATATACTATGTATGAATGACATAAGTGTTGATTTTCCAGCCTCATTTTTCCCAAAAAACACTTGAAGATTAGGATGTAGGTTACCAAATTCAATATTTTCTAATTTTCCGTATCCATAGACCTGAATTCCTATAATTTGCATATCTTCACCTCGATTTCGCATGATAAAGTTCCCGAAGTATTAAGCTTTCTGCATTACGAAGTATGTCCTCGAGTTCTTCGCCCGTAAAGTGTTCGATAAGCTTGCGGTAACTTTGATGGTTCCGTAAAGGCAATAGTGCCTGATGGAACTCCTGATAGGTCTCTATGTTTTCTAGTAAATCACCGATAAAATGAGAATCCTGTTTTATCCTTTCCTTATCGGTTTCGTGTTGCTTAGGTTGTGTAATACCTACTACATACACAAAATTTCTTCCTGTTGTTTGGTCAGTTAGAAGGGATATGAGATCTTCTTTTATTGCATGTTCCTGAAGTTGTTTTTGTAGTGGGCCTGTTCCCGTATACTCAATTGTTACAAATAAGCCTTGATTTTCTCTACGAAGGGAATCGAGTTGAGAAAGGGATTTGTCAACTAACTGGTCAAAACTAGCGAGTCCTGAAATATCGATGGTCGTATTTTCCCATAAAAGATCTGCAGTCGGTAAAAATGTATAGTCTGCTCTCGATTTTGTAAGTTTTACAAGATAGCCACCTTTTTCTCCTGTTTCTTTTTTATGTCGGCCTTGAATATTTCCAGGATAAATAATGGGTGGGTGTTCTGATAGAATCTCGCTTTTATGTATATGCCCAAGAGCCCAATAATCAAAACCCTTTTGCTGGAGTTCGGTTAATAAGAACGGGGCATAACGGCTATGTGCACTTTCTCCTTCTTTACTACCGTGTAATATCCCTATATGAAAAGGGGCGCCTTCTTTTTTTTCGTAGGATGCAGTTTTATTTTCAAGTACAGCTCTTTTCGTGTAACTAAAACCGTAGATATTGGCAAGTGTTTTTCCATTCTTACTAAATGGAATTACCTCTACATTTTCTGTTTGAAATACATGCACATTGCTTGGCCATTCAAAGTGTGGCCAATTGCCACCAAGGTGATCGTGGTTTCCATGGATTACAAACGCTTCAATATCATGCTCTTGCAGTCGCTCCATTTCCCTTCGAAACCTTGATTGTGCACGAAGACTTCGATCTTCTCCATCAAACAAATCACCCGCAATGACGACAAAATCAACTTTTTTCTCAATTGCAATATTGATAAGTCTAGTAAAGGAGGAAAATGTACTTTCCTGTACACGCTTAAATAACTCTGATGGTAAGTTTGCCAACCCTGAAAATGGACTGTCCAAATGTAAATCCGCGATATGTAAAAAAGTAACTGAATCCATATTAAAAGCTCCTTAGACTGATTTACGTATATTTTACCACTTCTAAAATACGAATGCACGTTCTTGTTTTAATAATCAAGTGACGGACGTTTATTCTCACCTCATGCCTACAATAGAATATTAAAGTAAAACAAAAAGAGGCTATCCCATATGCTGAAAAAGTAAGGCAAGGTAGAAAAACGAGTCGTTTTACTACCTTGCCTTTTTGAGTTTTTCGATTTTGCTCTGATAGTAACTGGCGGACTCCCGCTACTCTCACAATTCCAAACGCTACATACACTTTGTCGTACCTACCTTAAGTGGAAATCAAGAACACACCAATATTCGCAAAAACCATAAAATATAAAATGAGGGACTGCCCTCAAAATTCATTTTTCAATGATTTTTCGGACCGTCCCTATATTGGTAAAATAAGGAAATATCTATTTTATTTGCAGAGCTTTTTTAATATCTTTGAAAGAAGAGGATTTACCATACATTAAGACTCCCCCTCGATAAACTCTAGCTCCAAATATAGCTAATAGAGTTATTGTCAATACTAATAATCCAATTGCTAATGAAATTTCCCATATTGGAAGAGTTAACATACCAACGCGTAGGAACATAATCATTGGTGCAAAAAATGGGATATAAGATGTAATGGTAATGAAAGACGATTCTGGTTTTGTGAGACCAAACATTGCAATCATAAACGCAGCCACAATTAATAAGGTCATCGGTGTAATCATTTGTTGAACATCTTCAATGCGACTTACTAAAGAACCTAAAAAGGCAGCTAGTGTCGCATAGAGGAAATATCCTAAAATGAAGAAAATTCCCGCGTAAACGAATGTTGAAACTGGAAGATCACCGAATCCAAACACTTCAAAAAATCCGCCCTCCATTCCACTCATCCTTTGTTTTAACGAACCATAACCAACGGCTAAAATAACTGCGAATTGAGTTAAGCTTAATAGCGCAATTCCTAGTATTTTCCCGAACATTTGCTTAATGGGAGACACACTTGAAATCAGAATTTCCATCACACGTGAGGATTTCTCAGTTGCAACCTCCATCGCAATCATATTTGCATACATGATGACTGCAAAATAGATAACAAATAAAAGAACATATACTAAACCACGGGCTTGACTGAGCTCTTCCTCAGATTTTGCATGCTCCTCTAGTGCCACTTTACTAAACTGGACTGGTGCATATAATTCATCAATTTGTTCTGAAGTTAATCCTGCTTTTGTTGTAGCGATTGTTACTTTAAGTTGTTGTAGAGCCTGTTCGAGCTGACTTGTAATTCCTGAATCAGTAATGGAAGGCGCTTTATAGACCCCTTCTGGAAGTCCTTCTGATGTTTCCTTTAAAATAAGATAGCCAGAAATTTCTTCAGCTGTAACCTGCTCCATGGCCCGTTCTTCCGTATCATCCATTTTCTCTATAACGATATCAGAAGCCATAGGTGCTAATGTTTGTTCAAACGCTTGATAAAGTTCGTCTGATTCAGTCAAAACTGCAACATGCTTTGTTTCATCTTTATCGAACGTTTCGATAATGGTTTGAATATTTGCGAGTCCAAACACAATGAGAGCTGTAATTAGTGTTGTGATAATAAATGATTTCGTTTTTAATTTACTAATATACGTGTGAAATAAGATAATCCAAAACTTATTCATAGGAAGCACCTACCTTTTCGATAAATATATCATTTAAGGATGGTTCCTCTAATACGAACTTTCGAACAAAACCTTTTCCAGCGATGGACTCAAGTATTTTTTGTGAAATAGCTTCACTTTCAACCTGTAAATTGAGACCTTCGGCTGTTTCCTTTACCTTCGTCACTCCTGCGAGTGTTTTTAAATGACTGATATCAAAATCAGCATGCACGATCACATTTTTCTTCCCAAAGGAACGCTTTATTTCCTTTAGTGAGCCGTGTACAACTGGTTTACCATGATGCATGATACACAAGTGCTCACATAATTCTTCAACATGCTCCATCCGGTGACTTGAAAACACTATGGAGGTTCCTGCATTTTTCAAATCTACGACTGCTTCTTTTAAAAGTTCAACATTCACTGGGTCAAGACCACTGAACGGTTCATCAAGAATTAGCAATTTTGGCATATGAATGACAGATGCGATAAACTGTATTTTCTGCTGGTTCCCCTTTGAAAGTTCCTCCACTTTTTTTGTTGCATATTCAGGTACTTTGAATCGATCTAACCAATAATCGACTTGCTTTAATATATCTTGTTTTTGCATGCCACGCAGTCTTGCTAAATATACTAGCTGGTCACGCACCTTCATTTTGGGATACAATCCTCTTTCCTCTGGTAAGTACCCAATCATGTGACTGTTCTCATAATTAATTTTTTTCCCATCCCAATGAATGCGACCATCGCTGGTATCTAATAAACCTAGGATCATACGGAATGTAGTTGTCTTTCCCGCACCATTGGCACCTAGAAATCCAAACATTTCTCGTTCTGGTATTTCAATCGATAGATTATCAACTGCTGTAAAGCTACCGAATCGTTTTGTAACATTTTCAAGCTTTAATGCCATATCGACTCCTCCTTCTTCAGTTGTTATTACGATTAAGTCTCAGAAAAGTTTCGTTATTTATCATAACACATTTATATTGGGTTTTGATTGCGCTCAAACTAGCAATCAACTACACTTTAGTTATCAAGGATTTTTTAACAAGGGGAGTGGAATCAGACATGAACTATGTGCTTACTGTGTTTGATAAAACAGGAGAAAAATTACTTGAGGAGTCTTTTGATGCTGCTACCGAAAAAGAAGCAAAGGAAAAGGGAGAAAGAATTCTTAAAGAAAAGAATTATTTAGAAACGACACACCGCTGCACAAGTTCTGCAGGAAAATTAGTATTGTTTCACCATTAATGTTTTTTTCATTAAAAAATCCCGCTGAGCTATCAGCGGGATTCTTCAATCATTCACCAGTAAAGATTGGTTTTCTTTTTTCTAAAAAGGCTTGAATGCCTTCTTTATGGTCTTTTGTCATTCTCATCGCAAACTGGCCTTGTTTTTCTAATGTAAGTATTTCTTCAAGCTCAGGCAGGTGCATCTGATTATAAATTGCTTTTGATTGAATCATTGCTAGTATTGGTCTCTTTTTCCACTTTTTCACTTTTTGAATGACGGCTGTCTGCAGATCTTCTTCTGCAACCTCATCGATTAAGCCAATATGCAATGCCTCTCCAGGTGACAATTGCTTTCCTTCCCAAATTACATGCTTAGCTTTTGCTTCACCAAGTCGTTTTTCTAGGAAGAAATGTGCACCTCCATCTGGAATCAGGCCAATTCGAATGAAATTCATCGCTATGTTAGATAGTCGGTCCGCAATAATATAGTCAGCCCCTAGCGCGAAGCTTAAACCTAGTCCCGCTGCTGGTCCACGAATTGCACTAATGACTAACTTTGGCATTAGATAGAGCGTTTTCGTAATTTCTGATATCAGTTCCATTACTGGTTCAAATTCACGATCATCTGTTGAGCTTAGCATAGTCTTTATGTCTCCACCAGCTGAAAAACCTGTTCCACTGCCAGCCAAGACAAGGATATCCACCTGTTCATTGGCAGCTACCTCTTTTAAATTATGTAAAATTTGAGTTAACATTTCAACATCCATTGCATTTAGTGACTTAGGGCGGTTAAGAGTAAGATACGCTACCCGATCATCCATATGAAGTAACACTTTTTCTACTTGTTCAGTTGCCATTATTAAGCCCCCTTATGTGGTGTTACTATCATTATACAATTATATCAATTTAAATGAAACCGTTTTCTAAAATTGAGCCATCCAAAAATATTGGATGGCTACACAGCGTTATTAAACTTGTGAAAAATGGTCTTTTAATTGGTCTCTCAGTGCTCTTTTCAAGAATTTCCCAACCGATGTTTTAGGTATTTCATTCATAAAGATCATGTCATCAGGTATCCACCATTTTGCAAATTGTGGCTTCAGAAATTCGTACAGCTCTTCCTTTGCTATCTTACCTTTTGCATGTTCTTTTAAGACAACACATGCGATAGGACGCTCCTGCCATCTTTCATGCGGGACAGCAATAACTGCTGCTTCGAACACAGCTTCATGGGCCATGAGTGCATTTTCAATATCAACCGAGGAAATCCATTCTCCCCCACTTTTAATTAAATCTTTTGTTCGATCCACAATCTTTACGTTTCCCTCTTCATCGACTGTGACAACATCCCCAGTATGAAGCCAACCATCACGAAACGCTTCATTAGTTCGCTCATCCTTGTAATACTCATCAGCAATCCAGTTCCCTCTTAGCAAGAGTTCTCCCATTTCTTTTCCATCATGAGCAACTTCCCCATTAGCTCCTACCACCTTCATTTCCACTAGTGGCACAAGTGAACCTTGCTTCGAACGTATTTCTAATTTCTCTTCATCTGATAGTTCATTTTGGTAGCTTTTTAAACGAGATAGAACAACAAGTGGAGTTGTTTCCGTCATCCCATATGCATGAATGAATGGAATTTTATATTTTGATTCAAAAGCTTTAATGAGACCTTTGGGAGCTGCTGAACCACCACATAAAATCCTGGTCAAGCTACTTGTATCGTAATTACCTTGTTCCAATTCATTAAGAAGCCCGAGCCAAATGGTCGGTACTCCCGCTGTCGTAGTAACCTTCTCAGACTCTATCAATTCAGCTAAAATCTTCGGGGTAAAGTAAGGTCCTGGCATAACAAGAGTTGTTCCAAACCACACTGCAGCAAACGGTATTCCCCATGCATTGACGTGAAACATCGGAACTACTGGCATCGCAATATCGCTTTCCGATAAACCAGCACTATCAACAAGACCAAGTGCCATACTATGCAAGACAACTCCACGATGAGAATAAATAACACCTTTTGGATTACCAGTTGTTGCAGATGTATAACACATTCCAACTGGGTCGTTTTCATCTAGATCTTTTTTAAACTCATATGAAGGATTTCCTTCATTGATTAGTTTTTCATAATGATAAAGTGGCTCTAAGCTAGATTCTGGTAATTCATCCTTATCAGTCATCATGACGAATGCCTGAACACTATTTAGCTGATTCTTTACTTTTTCTAATAATGGGAGCAGATCCTCATCAAAAATCAATACCTTATCCTCAGCATGATTAATAATATAGGTAATATGTGCAGGTGAAAGTCGGATATTGATTGTATGTAAGACTGCCCCAATGCCTGGTATAGCAAAATATGCCTCAAGGTGTCGATGATGATTCCATGCTAGTGTTCCGACACGTTCTCCTTTTCTTACTCCTATTTTTTCGAGGGCGCTTGATAATCTTCTTGTTCGTTCGCCTATCTCCTTATAGGTATGAGTGACGATGCCAGTAGAGGTCCTAGAAACAACCGTTTTCTTTGGAAAATACCTTTCTGCTCGCTCAAGCATTGAAGATACTAGTAATGGTATGTTCATCATTTTCCATTCCCCCATCTACAATATAATTATTTTTACAGCCCTAGATTTTTTACAATAATCGTTTTCATTATTTCATTTGTACCCGCATATATCGCAGATACAGGAGTATCTCGATACCTTCTAGCAATCTCGTACTCTTCCATATAACCGTATCCACCGTGCAAATGCATACATTCAGCTGCCACTTTTTTTGCCATATCGGTTAACCACCATTTTGCCATTGAGACCTTTGTCACCACATCCTTTCCTGCCATATGCTGTTCAATTAAGTCATCTAAAAATGTTCTGCCTATCTCGATTTCTGTTGCCATTTCAGCAAGTCTAAATTGAACATGTTGGAATTTACTTATCGTTCGTCCGAAGGCCTCACGCTCCTTTACATATTTCAAAGTTAGCTTAAGCATTGTCTCGGCCGCCACCTGAGCGGAAATTGCCACAATTAGTCGTTCTTGCTGAAGCTGTTGCATTAAATAATAAAAACCCTTTCCTTCTACTCCAATGAGATTTTCGGCTGGAACTATTGCATCTTCGAAAATAAGTTCTGCTGTATCTTGAGCATGGAGACCAACCTTATCAAGTTTCCTTCCTCTTGAAAATCCAGGGGTATCTTTCTCAATGGCTAACAAACTAATCCCTTTATGTTTTTCTTTCAGATTGGTTTTGCATACAACAACAACTAAATCAGCATGGATACCATTTGTAATAAATGTTTTCTCACCGTTAACAATATAATGATCGCCTTTCTTTACAGCTGATGTTTTAACACCTGCTAAATCTGAACCTGCACCTGGCTCAGTCATTGCGATCGCTGTTATTGTCTCTCCTGAAATACATTTTGGTAACCATTTTTGTTTTTGCTCTTCTGTCCCATATGCATGTAAATAAGGAACCACAATATCACTATGCAGACTGATTCCAATCATGCTTGCTCCAACTCGTTCAAGTTCTTCATTAATGACTACTGAATAGCCAAAGTCTGTTTCAAAACCACCGTATTTTTCACTGACCCATGGGCATAAAAACCCATTTTCACCCATTTTCATCCAAAAGGAACGGGGGATTATTCCATTTCTTTCCCAATCGTTGTAAAAGGGGTATGCCTCTTTTTCAAGGAACTTCCGAAAGGCATCACGAAAAATGTGATGTTCATTTTGCAGATAACGTGCAGCCATCATGATCCCTCCTTAGTTAAGGGGTGTTTCTGTAACAATGTATGTGTTAGGTTGGGTAAATATAATGCGGAATGCCTATGAATTCTTGTCTAGTAGAGGTTTAAAGTAAACGTTTACATTTTATGGAGTGAGATTATTAAACTGTATGAATTCCATTACATGAATAATTCCTCATTAATAAGAAAAATCCTCTTTTTTGGATAGAAAAAAGAGGTATAGTGACCTATACCCCTTTTGGTACACCAAACAAATCATTTAAGATATTGATTTTTTTGTTCGTGTATTCAATATAATTATCATTATAGGACTTCGGATCCTTTGGGTTTGCAAACTGCGTGATCTTCCCCGTGACTGGATCAATGAATTTACTTGCAGCCCCACAACCAAGACCAATAATTGTTTGAAGTTCTTCCATAATCATTATATTGTAGATGCTCTCTTGCCCAGGAAGAGAATAGCCAACATTTTCTAGATTACCAAGAATATTTTTCATTCGATAGAGATAGTAAGGCACATAACCATTTTTCTTCGTCCATTTTGACGCATTGTTCATCATGGCTGTAATTTCTTCACGGCCAGCTACCTTATACTTTTTCTTGTTTCTCGTCATTTCCGATGCACGCTTAAAAGATAAAGTATGAACGGTTAACGACTCTGGCATGAGCTTTTCCGTTTCTGAGAGTGTGAAGTTAAATTCCTCGACTCCTTCACCAGGAAGGCCAATAATTAAATCCATATTGATATTGTTCATTCCCATTTCTCTAGCAAGATGAAACTTATCGATTGTTTCTTCAACGGTGTGATGACGTCCAATCGCTTTAAGTGTTTCCTGTATATAAGACTGTGGATTGATACTAATACGGTCTATATCCCATTTTTTCAGAACTTCAAGTTTTTCGGGAGTAATTGTATCAGGTCTTCCCGCTTCAACTGTTATTTCACGAATGTTTTTTACGTCTGGGAAGGACTGATACATTTCCTCATACAACATGTCCATCTCTTCAGCTGAGATACTTGTAGGAGTTCCACCGCCATAATAGACCGTTGTAATTTTTATATTATTTTCCTTTAACCAGCGTCCCATTTCTCGCATCTCATAATGAAGTCCACCAAGAAATGAATTGACTGAACCTTGTCTTCCATTAATCGCATAGGCAGGGAAGGTACAATACGCACATTTTGTTGGGCAAAAGGGAATCCCTATATAAATACTTACTTCATTTTGTAGTTGATAGAGATCAGGAACCATAGTAAGCTGGCGATCCACAATTTGTTGCATTAATTCAAGTTTTTCATCGGTAATTAAATAGTCTTCTTTTAGTTGACTATGTGCCAGTTCGCGAGATATACCTTCTTGAATCTTTTTGTGTAGAAGCTTTGTTGGTCGGATCCCAGTAAGCATTCCCCACGGCTGTATCGTTCCTGTAAAATCTTGCAAAACAGTAACATATACATGTGAAACGGCATTTTTTATCTTTTTAAACAGTTCCTTTTCATTCTCAAATGGTGGAAACTCCTTACTATAGCTTCCGTGATACTCTTTTCCAGATTTTACATCAGTCAGCTTAGCATATGTGGAAATCATGGGTTTGTTGTATTCATATTTAAAGTCTACTTTTAGTTCTGGGTTTTCCAGACCTGTCATTGAAATTTCACTATCTTCATAAAATAGATTCGTGATGAGCTGTAAAGGTCGTATAAACCGATCATCTTCAAGCCCACTGAACAAAATACGCATCGTTTGCCTCACCTTTTTATTTAATCAAATCATCTTTGGCGAATTTGCACCTAATTTTAAGGTCACACAAGGTGGACATAAAGACGTTGCCACATGAAGTTTTGCTCTTAGTCTTTATCTAACCACTCTAATAGTTTCCTAAAAGAATCGTCGCTTTCGCCACAGGCTTTAACTGTATTCGATAGAAGTATGCAATTTCTACTGTTAAAGTTAATTGCTGTTATAAGTGTACAGAATGTACGTTTTTTAATCAATATGAGAATTTTTGGTTGAATTCTTTGATACATGAAAGACAGAATATCGGCGATTCCTTCATTTCTATCAGCATTAGCAATTTACCAATAAAAAACCCCCACTTAACAGTGGAGGAGAGCTTACCTGTATTATTTCTCAATCTTAATTTGTTTTAAAAACTCAACTCTTTGCTGCTTTCTGAAATGTTCCTTTATCATATATGAGACACCATTCATATTATTAGAACGTGTCACCCAGTCAGCAGCAAATTTCACTTCCTTCGGCGCATTCCACATCGCAACTCCTAAACCAGCAGATTCAATGATCTCAATATCATCTAGTGAATCACCGATAACTACTGTCTGATGTAATGGAATTTCTAAATGATTGGCTAGTATTTTCAAACCACTAAGCTTCGAAACGCCAGATGGTGTTATTTCTAACTTATGTGGTTCTGTGATGGCAACTTGTATATCCTCGAAATGCTCATTTAGTGTTTCTTGAATGGTTTCTAATTCATTTTCACTTTGTGAATAGACTTCAATTTTAGGTGGTGCAACTGGATGATCTGTTAAGTAGTCCCCAAGTGAATCGACAAACTGCATTGGATAGAAAAGTGGGTCTCCTGAGCCAAACATTGCTTTTGCGATCAGGTTCCCAGGAAATCGCACACGATTGCCAATCGAAAACTTTTCATGTTGGAGGCGAATGCTGCACTTAAAGTTTTCTAGTACCTGAACAATATTAAATGTTTTTTCTTCAGACATACGTTTTACATAAATAGGTTCATTTATATTGTCGCTAATGAACCCTCCATTATGCGTAATTAACAATGAATCTAGTTTTAATGCTTTTGCTATTTTTTTAGTCGACGGAAAATGACGCCTTGTTATAAGAGTCACATAAACTTCCTTAGCTCGAACGTAATCTATAGCTTCCTTTGTTCCACTTTGAAGCCGACCATTTGAACGCAGTAGTGTTCCATCTACATTGATTGCTAGTAACCTATACATGTTAGCAGGTCCTCCTTCTCGAGTTGGTGCCCCTATACATAAGGTTATGAAAAAATAAAACTGATTAGAACTCTAGTTTTTCATCTGAATGAGCTAAAATTACAACTTCGTAAACACTTAAAGCGAAACATCGACTAAGCACTTTCACTTCTTTACAAGTTCAAGAAGTATCTTTAGGTTTCTATGACAAGTCGTCTCCACATTTTATTGAGGAGGCTCAAGCCCCGACTCAAAAACTTTGCCTAGTGTCCGAGATCAATCATTGTTAATAATAAACAACCCTTCAAAATAGAAAAGAACCCTCGCTCATACGCAAAGGGTCCTTCAAATATTTATTGTTGTTCCATGCTGCCATATAGTTCTTCAAGTGGCTTAAGCATGATTTGATTTAGCTCACCAATCACAACGCTCATACGCTGTTCTGCTTCCATCAGTTGTGCAATTGTTTCATGTTGTTGAACAAGTGCAACCTGTCTTTGTGCTTGTTCTACTTCTTCTTGTGAAATATCTTCACCCATCATTTGTTTTTGTTGAAGGGTTAACTGGATATTTCGGAAGCTTTCAAATAATTTTTTCGCTCCTTCATCATCATTAACCCGATCATATAATTGCTTTAATTGCTGATACTCATCGCTCTCACGAATCGCCTTCTCAACACTATACGCAACATCATATAAATTTACACCCATTTTACTACCTCCTTTTCCAAAATTTACTTCGAGCAAAATGGTTCTTACCCACTATAACAAACATTTCCATAGAATTCATCTTTATCCCACAATTAGTTACATAGTTTTAACATATTCTAAATCGAAGGTTTTGTTCGTCGTTGTTAAAACAATTGTGCAATAATCCCTTGAAAGAAACCGATCAAACCTCCAAGTAGTGCTCCTAAGTATGTAATCATCTTGAATTCTCTTTTTGAAATGCCTAATACCATTTCCTCTAAACGCTCAACAGAAAATGTTCCAACTTGATCTTTTACAATTTCCTCCAACTTTAGACTCTTCATCATTTTCTCTACACGATTAACTATAAAATCACTCGCAACCTCAATTCCTATTGGAACAAAATCATTAATAATTCGGTCATTATAAGGCTGTAAATAGACGCTCACAGGAGTCGTAAGGTAGTTTTTCATAGAAAGCATGTTTAGAATCTGATCTTTTAGAGAGGTTAAAATTCTTTCTGACCCCACCTGCTCAACGACTTCATTTACTTCCCAAGCCTTTACCTTATTCCACTCTTTTTCTATTAATGATTGTATTAGTTCCTTCGTTCCTGGATTGCTAAGAAATTTAATGATTTCAGGTTGAATTTTATCGATTAAACTAGTGTTTCCTAAAAACATCTGGACCATATTCCCCAGCATTCCACGGGTAGATAAGAAGTCGTCTAACATTCTTTTTAAACGTTGTTTCCCTTCCTCGCTTTCGAAATACTCAATCCCTTTATCTGTTATATAATTAGCCGCGTCGGGAAATCTCATTTCTATTTTTACCAACAGTTCCTCAGGGATAACATGTCCTAATTCTTTTTGACCTATTTCCTTTAACAAGTTTTCATATTTTTTTTCAATAAAACCAATTAGCTTATCCTCTGCCACCTCGTCTAGTTGATGGATCCCAACTTGTTCAGCAAGTTCGATCAAATTCTTTTCAGTCGCTAAGAGCTTTCCAACTTCTTCTTTCGCCCAGCCCTCAATTGTTGAAACAAAACTTTCATCTCGAAGCTTATTTTTAAGACTTTCGGGAGTTAACAGATGCTCCACTACCGTTCTCCCCATTTGATATGCGAGCTCATCTCTTCGTCTCGGAATCAAACCAGGAGTAAATGGAAGTCGCTTTCCACCAATATAGACTGCTTTATATGGTCGAAACAGCATTTTAATTGCCAGATGATTTGTCACCCCACCAATGATGGCTCCAATCACCATCATGAATAAAATCATTAAAAATACATTCATATCCTTCACCCTTTTGAACACACAATTTAATTTCCAATCACAGTTTTTGCTGTATTTTCATACGATACGATATCAGACAAATGCCTACTTAGTAAAGCGCAAGGTGCTTCGCTTAGTGGCGACAAGCACAAGACTAGAGCTGACAGCAGGCGTCCTTTGCCTTTTAGAAGCGATTGGCTTGTGATCTCGAGCCGATGGCACCTGGAGCTAACTTAGTATAAAAATTCAAACTTTCTTTTCTATCATAAGTAGGATTACTCCAACTAAAGTATCACCTTACCAATTATAGTGTTTTATCGTCAAGTTAAGCAAATGAGGTAATAATGATGACGAAAAAAATTCTTATCGAGGTGGTTCCTGTTACAAACGAACAGGATTCCACATTTCAAATAAAAGTTAGTGAATTCATTCTCAAGGAGTTAGGCATACAGAGACAACAAAAAATTGAATTAGTCTGCAGCAGGAATAGTGTCGTTGTTGAAATCGTATCTATAAAAGAGAGCGAGCCTGTCATTCAATGTACTGATCGTGTTCTAAGCGAACTACTACTTCCAACTGAACATTTTTCAATAACCTTGTCCAAAAAGGAAAAAAACACACTTGAAATCGGACCAGTCGTAGGTCTTTTAACAGACAGTGTAGAAAAAAGCAATCAGATCTTACTCGGTTCGGTTGAGGAGTTCTGTAAAGAATTATCTCTGTATGCAAATGAAATAGGAGTACTTTTTTATGTGTTTACTCTAACTACATTTTATAATCAGGTTGGGTATATCTATGTAGATGGTACTTGGAAAAAACATAACGTTCCATACCCTCATGTTGTTCATAATCGAATTCACTCACGTAAAAGAGAACAGTCCCCTAGGTTTATCGATTTTACCACTGAACTGCGAATAAACAATGTTCCATATTTTAATGATCATTTTTTAAACAAATGGGAAGTACACGAAATATTGAGGGAAAATGAACATCTCCATACTTATCTGCCAGACACTATATTGTTAACGAGTAAAGACGTTCTCTATGAGATGGTTGAGAAATATCATTGTGTGTTTGTAAAACCCGTTCATGGCAGTCAAGGAAGAAATATTTATAGGATTCATAAAACCGATGAAAATACGTATTTGCTAGACTATACGACATTCTCTGGGGACATTGAAACAGTTCACAATAACTTCTCCACCCTATTTCAATCCCTATTATCCCGATTAAAAAGAAACACTTTTATCGTTCAGCAATGTATTTCGCTTTTATTATATGAAGATAAACCACTGGATTTCCGAGTACTTTGTCAGAAGCAGTCAAGTGATAAATGGCAACTAACTTCAGTAATTGCCCGTGTCTCTTCGAAGGATGAATTTGTTTCTAATCTCGCACGAGGTGGAGAGATTCAAAAAGTTAATCAAGTCCTTCTAGCGAACTATGAAAAAAAACAAGTTCCCCATATAAAACGACTCATTATAGATTTAGCGCTGGAGGTGGCTGGGATTATAGATGGAACGACCGATGGAATTTATGCAGAACTGGGAATAGACTTAGCCCTTGATGAAAATGGTAAGCCAACCATCATTGAGGTAAATACAAAACCGTCAAAAAACCAGGAACAGAATGGCTTATCGTCCAAAATTCGTCCAAGTGCAAAAGCTATTTTAAAACATTGTATCTTTCTTACAGAAAAAATGATCTAAAATATGTGTTCAAAAAGAATCATATCTACAAAACTGCCATTCTAACATTGTCAGGTATTAGCACTTCTTAGTTCGTCAAATTTCAAAGCGGCCCAACACCGAATACCGTAATCAAGAAAACGATTTAAGTTAACACCCAATTCCCTTACATTAAGGAATTGGCTTCGTGATTAAACTCGTAAAATACGTTCACCTTGGTGCATGATACACTCAAAAAAATCATTGCGTCAGTTTAGGGCGAGTATTTAAGCATTCGCAAAAGAAGGGAGAGGTTCTTGTGATTTCACTAGGATTCATTACTCTTTATCCGAACCAAGAAAGAGGATATGCGACAGAACTAGCTAAGCGAGCACCTGAATTTGGGATACAGTTATACCGCTTTACACCTACTTCTATCGAACCCGCCTCTGAAATGGTCCTCGGAGAATCATATAATCAAAAAAAGAATAGATGGGAACAAAGTCAGTTTGAAATTCCAACCTATTTATATGACCGTTGTTTCTACTCAAATGATGAAGTCTCAACTAAAAGTCAACCCATTATGAACTGGTTAAAAAATCGTCCGACCAATATGTTTCTTGGCCAAGGTCTTCCTAATAAATGGAATATTTATAATGTAATAAGTCAAGATGAGAACCTATTACCATATGTCCCTTCCACCAAACAAGCTACCTCCTCTTCTACAATCTTGCGAACCTTGATGAAAAAGCATGAACTCATCCTTAAACCAGAAAAGGGCTCTATGGGTAAAGGGATTATTGGACTTTTTCTTCATCGAAATTATGCCGAGGTTGTCTACAAAGATGCAAACCAATTAAAAAGAAACCAATTTACGAATAGAGGAGAATTAAAGAATTGGTTAGATGCTATTGTTACAAAACAACCGTATTTAATGCAAAGCTATTTACCACTCCAAGACGAGAACAACCGTCCATTTGACATCCGCATTTTACTTCAAAAAGATGCTGATGGTAAATGGGTTGAACAAGGACGTGGAATACGGATTGGATTACCTGATCATCTCATTTCAAATTTAGGAGGTGGCGGTGAAACTCATAGGTTTGATACCTGGACAGAAAAAATGTCTTTTCAACAAAAGCAATTACTTATAGATAACATTCATACAATTACTAATAGGCTACCTGTTGTATTGGAAGAAAACTTTCATCCATTATTCGAACTTGGGATAGATTTAGGTCTTACAAAGGAAGGAGCCATCTTTATTTTAGATACGAATTCAAAACCGGGAAGAAAGGTCATTTTGGATACTGACCCAGCTATTGAAGACGTCCTATTCACAGCACCTTTAAAATATTGCCTATATCTACATTCAAAGCTTTCAACCTAAATACCTGTTCAAAAAGGAGTTGTAAAAAATGCGAACACCTCTACCACTAACTGTAACAAACCAAGAAAATGGAATCGTCTATATTCCAAATAAGATCCAATTAAAAACACCGATTAAACATATATATTTTGGAACATCCTCCTGTGAATGCACAGTGGTTCATTACGAAAAACAGGAAATCAAAATGTCTGAGGATATATTTAAATCGTTAAAAATCCCATACACCAGTACGACACAAGTCTTTGTCCATGAAGATAATCTCTATATTGGTCCACTGGTCGGAATTTTCACCGCTGGATTTAGTGAGTCAATGATACGTCCAATTGGGGAACGTACCTTGTTTTTCGCAAAACTTTTGACGCAAGAAAAAGCCGTTGGCGCATATGTTTTTATATTTGGTGCAAAACATATTAATTGGGAAAAAGGAACAATTTTTGGACTATTTCATAATCACAATGGCTGGGAATCTATTGAAGTTCCATTCCCAAATGTTGTATATGATCGACTACCTAATCGACGAACAGAAAATCATAAAGCATTACGCGAAGTCAAACAACGATTGCATGATGAGTACTTGATACCATGGTTTAATCCAGGTTTTTTTAATAAATGGGAAATCCACCAACTATTAGAAAGTGACCACCGAGTTGCCACGTATTTACCAGAAACACATAAGGAACCAACTTTTTCATTGATTGAAAGAATGCTTTCGAAATACCAACATGTATATATAAAACCTGCAAATGGTAGCCTAGGTCTAGGAATATATCAAATCTTATTTGACAGAGAAACAGAACAATATTTCTGCCGTTTCCGAGACGAAGATGGGAAAAATCGATTGCAGCGATTTTCAACGATTGAATCATTTATTAACACACATTTCCGCAACAAACGATTGGAACATTATATTGTTCAACAGGGAATTCATTTAATTCGGAGTGACCATAAAGCGATTGATTTTCGAGTTCATACAAACAAGGATGAGAATGGTAAATGGCAGGTTAGTGTGATTGCGGGGAAAATTTCTGGGCGTGGGAGTGTTACAACACATCTAAATAATGGCGGAGTTGTACGGACACTCACTGAAGTTTTTCCAGATCTAGAAGAATGCAGAAGAATGGCCGATTCCCTTAAACAAGCAGCACTCTTATTAAGTGAAGCTATTGATTCTCGACTAAAGGGGCATATCGGAGAACTTGGGTTTGATTTAGGAATTGATAAGAAAGGAAGTGTCTGGCTATTTGAAGCTAATTCAAAACCAGGTCGTTCTATTTTTTCACATCCGAAGTTAAGGAAATACGATAAGCTCTCTAGCAGACTTTCATTGCAATATGCTATCTATTTAACAGAGACAACGATTAAAAAACCTGAGGAAATTTTCAAATGAAAATGAGTACCATTTATTATCATATTGATAAAAACGATTGGTACCAATGTGAGGAGCCAAATGGACTTATCTTTGGTAAGTATAACACAATCATTTCTTATATGGGGAGCAAGCAAGAGCATTCGCTTCCCTTCCAAGTGAAAAGAGAAAGTAATATTGTTGGACCCTTAATTGGGATTCTAGCAGGTTCCTCAAAAGACAATACTTTTTTCGGAAATGTCAAAGTTCTTAAGAGAATTCTACTTTCCTTACAGGACAAAGGTGCACTTGGGATTGTGATGACACCAAATTCCATACAAGAGGATTCCTTGTTGTGCTTTACTTTTTATCAACCTTTTAATAAATGGATTAAACTACGAACCCCTCTCCCAAATGCTGTATATAACCGTATACCTTACCGACGAATGGAAGATAGCCAACATTTCAGTGATATCGTTTCATTTATAAAAAAGAAAAGGATTCCTTTTTTCAATCCGTATTTTTTTTCAAAATGGAAGGTTTATCAATACTTACAAGGGAATGAATTTATCTCTTCCTTTCTTCCCGAAACCCTTCTTCTGAAGCGTAAAGAGGATCTTGAATTCATGATAACAAAACATTGGGACCTTTATTTAAAGAGTTCTAAGGGGTGTAAAGGAATAGGTCTATACAGAATAACAAAAAGAAACAATGTCTACATTGTTGAGACACCTAAAAAGAAACAAAGTTATCCAACACTTACCTCATTTTGGGAGAAAAATAAACTAGAACTTATGCAAGAAGACTTCATCATTCAAAAGGCAATTCCATCTGACACTTTCGAAGGCAAGCGTTACGACCTACGAATTTTATGTCATTATGAAAAGAAAGATCATACCATCAGTGGTATTGGAGTTCGACTTAGTGGTAAAAGTGAAATAACTACCCATGTTCCTAATGGAGGCACAATTATTCCCTATGAATTGGTACGTTCTCGATTTAATGAATCCATCTTAAGACAACTTGTTAAGAAAATTGGAAAAGAACTAATGGAACAAACAGGAGCATTTATCGGTGAATTTTCCATTGACCTTGGTCGAACTACCGATGGGGCAATATATATATATGAAATCAATTCAAAACCAATGGTATTTGATGAAGATCACATCCAAGACAAAGGGATTGAAAAATTAACCAAACTCCTTATAATGAAAGGGACAAAGGCATAAATGCCGACTAAATATTGTCATGTTCAGTAGCTTATATTGGTGCTAGCACTCTCTTGAAAATGTTTCGCACTTCTTCAATTAAGATGAGTGATCGATTCTTTTGTTGTGCATGTCTACCATAAAAAATCTAAGTAATCATGCAAGGTGCAATTACAATTTAGGGGGATATTTAGGATGATCTCACATTTTCAGTGGAAACCTTTGTATAATAGTAGTAAAATTCCAGGATGGAGTTTTTCTTTTTTCTACCAAGGTACAAAATATAATGGAACGTATAACAAAGATGGTAGCATTGATTGGCATGGTAGCCACCCCGAATTAAAAGTGATTGATGACATTACAAAACAAATCCATGAACTAATGCTTTTTCATGTTTATGATAATTAATTAGGTTGAAATTGAGTATTTTTTCGCCTCCTTCACACACTATGTAGCAAAGGAGGTTTTTTTATGGATAAAAAAGGGAAAGAACGTGAAGACCTTCAATATGAAGGAAAAGATGAGGTTTTTATGGATGTGGATCGATTCATAAATGAGGGTATGGCGGGGGGCACTGTTTATCGCTTTCACGATAAAACAAATATTGAAGAAGCACGCGACTTCATTGAAGAAGACCCACCCGAAGTAATTGAATAATTCGTTTATCCATGTCTCCTTCTGTTATAATAGAAGGAGATTTTTTCGATTTGCAGAAAGGATAATTCTTATGATTGAAAATTTAAAATCACATTATAAAGATGATCTAGTTACGTCGGGATCCCCTTATCAAACTGATAAATTTTCATGGTTCTCTACGGAAACAGGAACCTATTTTGGAATTAAGAAGGAGCGACTTTCCACTAAAGAGATATCTCTCCTATCTTCACTCTTCACGCCATATGGCTCTCATTTGAATAATATGACGGACACACAGACATATTGGTATAACTTATTATATTTACAACAAGGAAAACAATCACCTAATCAATTTTCATTTTCGCATTGCCGATTTATTTTATTTCATGCCGACCAACCTATTACTGACCAATTTGAATTTCAGGAAGCATTTCAAGCATTATTACCAATTGATACTATTTTTTTATGGGAAAATGAATCAAGTGGCGTACTAATTGAAACTAGAAATGAAGAGTTTCTTGAGGATATTTTGTATGATGAGATTTCCGTCACCTTAACCAGTGATTTTTACACAGATCTCCGATTATTTATCGGGCAAACTCATACTCTAACTGATAAGCTTAGCCAGTTATTTCAAATTGAAAAAGAGTTATTCCAAAAAGGAATGCAATTCTCACATAAACAAAAGGTATATCAACTACATGATATTTTACCGTATTTATTAATAGAAGGTATGGACCCTTTTTATCGTAGTCAACTAAAAAATGTCATTCCCGCTGATATTCAGAATGACCAAGAATTACTAGAGACTATCAAGGTGTTTTTTGAAAGTGATTTGAATGTTTCAAACGCAGCGAAGCGTTTATATATGCATCGAAATAGTTTGCAATATCGAATTGAGAAATTCATAGAAAAGACAGGTATTGATATAAAGCACTTTCACGGTGCTGTTACTACCTATTTAGCCATTCTGACAATAGAGAATTTTTAAGTTTCGTAGACTTGCACGAAAACCCTTTCATTTTTTTGTGCAATTTACACATTTACGCATATTCCCCTTATAAAGTAAACTTAACTTATCGAAAACGTTTACACTAGGAGGAGAAATAATGGCTGAATTAGTATTAGATCATATTTACAAAGTATACGACAATAAAGTAACTGCAGTAGAGGATTTTAACCTTCATATTAAGGATAAAGAATTCATCGTATTCGTAGGTCCATCAGGTTGTGGTAAGTCAACTACACTACGTATGATTGCTGGATTAGAAGAAATTTCTGATGGAGATTTTTACATCGATAACAAACGTGTCAATGACGTAGCTCCAAAAGACCGTGACATTGCAATGGTATTCCAAAACTATGCACTTTACCCACATATGAGTGTATATGATAATATGGCATTCGGATTAAAGTTACGTAAATTCCCGAAAGATGAAATTGACCGTCGTGTTAAAGATGCAGCAAAAATTCTTGGTCTAGAAGAATACTTAGATCGTAAGCCAAAAGCTTTATCAGGTGGTCAACGTCAACGTGTTGCTCTAGGACGTGCAATTGTTCGTGATGCAAAGGTTTTCTTAATGGACGAACCTTTATCAAACCTTGATGCAAAACTACGTGTTCAGATGCGTGCTGAGATTTCTAAGCTTCACCAACGCCTACAAACAACTACAATCTATGTAACGCATGACCAAACAGAAGCGATGACAATGGCAACTAGACTAGTTGTTATGAAAGACGGTATCATTCAACAAGTTGGAGCACCAAAAGAAGTTTATGACAATCCTGAAAACGTATTCGTTGCTGGATTCATTGGTTCACCTGCAATGAACTTCTTCCCAGGTAAATTAAAAGATGGCGTATTTACAATTGCTGATGTAAATATTGCTGTTCCAGAAGGAAAAATGAAAGTACTTCGTGAACAAGGCTATGTAAATAAAGATGTTATCCTTGGTATCCGTCCAGAAGATATCCATGATGAGCCAGTATTCATCGAGTCTTCTCAAGGTTCAAAAATCAATGCTCGTATTGAAGTTTCTGAATTAACAGGTGCTGAAACAATGCTTTATTCACAATTAGGTGGAACTGACTTTGTTTCAAGAGTTGACTCTCGTACACAAGCACAACCAGGTGAAACAATCGAACTCGCATTTGACATGAACAAATGCCACTTCTTCGACGCAGATACAGAAAAAAGAATTCGATAATCTAGGAACAAAAAGTCGCCCATTTAATCCATGGGCGACTTTTTTTGAACACTTTTCTCACTATAAGTGGATTGAGACAAGAAGGTATCACATATCCCTATTCTTTGATCATTTTTATTTCTTGGTTATTGCATACTGTACAATAGAAAAGATGAGCGCATTCATTATTTTGTAAGGTTGTTGGAATGCCATCTATCATTTTCAGGGAATCAATCTGCATATAAGCACTATAAGGACCAAAATAATCGAGAACACGTCCAGAATCCTCTAATAGATTCTCACATTGCGTACATGAGAAGTTAGCTTTGTAAAATCCATTACATAATGGGCAAATAGACATAGTCTTCTCTCCTACTCATGGTTCATATTTTCTTACAACTAGTTTTTGATGAATCATAGCGGTTATGCTTCCTTTTTCTAAGGAATTAATTGGTAGAGAGAATATCGAATATAATCTTTTGTTCGTAACATAATACTTAGTACAAACACAGCAACACCCACCCACAACTAAAAAATCACTGAAATATTACGTGAAAGAATAATTATTCGGGTTAGCCTAGAGGCTAAGGAAACCCTTATATCTGGTGCAATTCCAGAGTAACCCACCAAAAAAAATCAGTTTAAGGAGATGAAGGAAAATGGCAAACAACAATAGCAACAACAGTAACCAATTATTAGTACCAGGTGCAGAACAAGCTATCGAACAAATGAAGTATGAAATTGCACAAGAATTTGGTGTTAACTTAGGTGCTGACACTACATCTCGCGCAAACGGATCAGTTGGTGGAGAAATTACAAAGCGTTTAGTATCTTTCGCTCAACAATCTATGGGTGGACGTCAAGGTTAATAACAATTAAATATTTTTGGCTTAAGAGGCACCCTTAACGGGTGTCTCTTCATTTGTTTCCTACTCTTACTAATGTTCCATTTTTTGACTAGACTTATTACAAAATATTGTTGGGATACTAAAAACGAAGATATTAATTTGTAGGAGGAGATAGCCTTGAAAGATAAGAACCAAAATACTACCGAAGATTTAGCCGCAAGATATTACCAACCAGAGGACTACGATAAAGATGATCAATTGTCTTCTGGGCTCGCTGAAACTCACGAGCAAGTAAGTGACTCTTATATGGAAGGTGAAATTAAAGCTGTAGTGGATAATGTGAATAAAAAAGATGCTGAAATTCCACGAGAAGGCTATCAAGATTATTTTTCATAAAATAAGTATTCCTTTTAGGAGCGATCCGAATTGACTGAAGTAAATCAATTTATTCGGGATATAACAACAAAAGCAAAAGATACATTTTCTACTACTTCCCAAAACGTAAAAGAAAAAATAAACACAGTTTTACAAAAACCTATGGCCACGATAGATGACCTAGCTCAGTACATTTCAAGTCATCCCGATACAAGTTTCGATACAAAGGAATTTCTCGGATTTCAATATCATTTCTACCACTTGAAAGTAGAGGACACTACCTTTTATCTCGAAACGAAGGGAGACCACGGAGATTACATTTTAGATCTATCTGTATCCTCACCTGAAGGAGTTCTTTTTGAATATCACTCATTTGAAAAAAAACATAAGATAGATGACAAAATCCCTATCCCTGCAAACCTTGCTAGTATCATTCAGTAAAACAAAGGGGACGTTCGATTCGTTTTCAATACTTAGAAAACCAAAAGGACTATCCCCTTTTTTTATTCTTCAATTTCTATTATTGGTTGGTTCACTTCTACGGTAACTTTTCTGATTCGTCGATTTTCAACCTCTGTGACAGTAAGGGTAATATGTTGATAATCAAATGTATCACCAGAAGCTGGAATTTTCTCAAAGGATTCAAAAATCCAACCCCCTACCGAGTAATGAGAGCTTTCTGGTTCTTTAACTCCGATGATTTCAGCAAAATCGTCTAGTGCCATATCGGCATTTACTTCATACGTATTATCATCTATTTGCGTAATGTATTTTATCTTTTCATCATGTTCATCCCAAATTTCACCGACTATTTCCTCAATGATATCTTCTAATGTAACTAAACCTGAAGTTCCGCCAAATTCATCCACAACGATCGCCATATGCGTTTTCGTCTTTTGAAGTTCTGGCAATAAGGTTGAGATTTTCATGGATTCAACAACGAAAAAAGGCTTTCGAACAATTGAACGCACATTTATTTTCTTTTGTTGAACGAGAAGACTTAAAAATTCACGTTCTGATAATATCCCAATGATATTATCAATATTCTCTTCATAAACTGGAACACGTGAAAATCGTTCTTCTAAAAACATATCACGAATTTTTTCAATTGAATCATTCACTTCAACTGCAATCATATCAGTACGCGGTGTTAAGATTTCTCCAACTAAAATATCATTAAAATCAAGGGAGCGGTGTACTAATTCTTTTTCTTTGTTATCAATTACACCTTCTTCTTCGCTCAAATCAACCATTACTTTGATTTCCTCTTCTGTGACTGACGGAGTATCATTCTTACTATTAATCAATTTGGCCGCTACGGCTTTTAGCAAACTGAATAGATATGTTACTGGCGTCAGTATTTTCATTAATGTAAATAAAACTCCTGAAACTCGTAATGAGAAAGTTTCTGCATTTTCTTTTGCAAAAGACTTGGGAAGAACTTCTCCAAAAACTAAAATGAGTAATGTCATGACAAATGTACTAATAACAAGCCCTGCATTTCCACCAACTAAATCTGATGCGACCTTCGAGGCTATAGACGCAGCAGCAATATTGACGATATTATTTCC
The DNA here is from genome assembly GCF_964021195.1 of Bacillus nitroreducens. Lineage (NCBI taxonomy): Bacteria > Bacillati > Bacillota > Bacilli > Caryophanales > Bacillaceae > Bacillus > Bacillus nitroreducens. The sequence continues at coordinate 715,987 of NZ_CAXHYI020000001.1, forward strand.
TACTAAGATTGTTGATAGTGCATTGTCAAAATGCTCAGTGATATAAAATGCTTTCTTACTTCCCCGACGCTTTTCATCAACATAATTCTTTAACCTAATTCGGTTCACACTTGAATAAGCTGTTTCAGTTGCTGAAAAGAAAGCTGATAACATGATAAGAATTAGTAACAATATGATGGTACCCAGTGGCAAATCGTCCACGAAAATCTCAACTCCTAAATTGTAATTGGGGTTATTATTGTTTAAGATAGTACAATGAAGGTTTGTATACTTTCATTTCATTTTTTCCGATAATTTTATAATAGCAAACATTTTCTTTCATGGGAATAATTATGTAAGTTAGCGTGATTTTAATCACACCATGTTATTTTTAGTATTGATATAGTACTTATAATTAATATTTAAGTGGCGGTGAAATAATGAGCTTTAAACTAAATTCGTTATATGAAGAATTAGGAGGCGCCGATGCGATCCGAAAATTAGTGAATGCCTTTTATCCAAAGGTATATGCAGATCCTGACTTAGCTCCATTATTCGAAGGAGATATTGAAGAAATTAAAAGAAAACAATATATGTTTCTTACCCAGTTTTTAGGTGGACCCACTTTATACAGTAACGAATTTGGTCCGCCCGCAATGAGATATCGCCATATGCCCTTTGAAATAACTCCAACACGTGCTTTAGCTTGGCTTCGTTGTATGAAGGAAGCATTCGAGGAAACTGGGCTTAATGGAGAAGCAGCAGATGCCTTCTATGCTCGCCTTCAACAAGTAGCAGGAATCATGGTAAATACCCCCGAATAAATGAACAAATGCGTAAAAAAATCCACGGTATAGAGTGACCCAGTAAAATGAGACAAGGAAAAAACACCCCCTGTATCGAATTTAGTTAATAACTAATCGATATTTATGGAGGGTGTTTTTATATGGGGAAAAAGGTACATTATCCATCAGAGATTAAAGTAAAAGCAATAGAAATGAAAAAGAATGGATTTACAAACTCAGAAATTATGAATGAATTGGGGATAAAGAATGTCTCACAAATAAAGACATGGATGCGCTGGGATCGTAATGGGGAAAGCTATCGTTTTGAACAGCCTATTGGAAAACAGTACAGTTATGGAAAAGGTCCAGAAGGCCAGGATGAACTTGAAATAGAACGCAACAAAAATAAGCATCTTCAGATGCAAATTAAAATTCTAAAAAAGTACAAAGAACTCGAAAGGAGCTGGTTCCGCAAGTAGTTATTGAATTGGTAGAGGAGTTATCAAAAAAATATAAAATAATTGATATACTCAGTGTTCTAGAAATACCAAAATCTACATTTTATCGTTGGAAAAAGAAATACATTAATCGAGGGCCAAAAAAATTAGAAAAGCTTATAATCGACCTTTGCGAAGAGACTAAATATCATTATGGACATAGAAAAATTAAAGCTCTTCTAAAACAGCGTTATAGCATTAAGGTTAATCGCAAGACTGTACAAGGTATAATGCAAAAATTCAATCTTCAATGTCAGATTAAAGTAAAAAGACAGAAACATATCAATGGGGAAAGTAATATTATTGTGGACAACATTCTTAACCGGAACTTTAAGGCAGAAAGACCCAATGAAAAGTGGGTAACTGACATTACATACCTACCATATGGCTCTTCTATGCTTTATGTATCAACAATAATGGATTTGTATAATAACGAGGTAGTCGCTTATACGGTAAGTTCAGTACAAGATACGAACTTTGTATTAAGTACATTGAGAGAGGCCATAAAAAAGCGAAGACCTAAAAAAGTTCTATTGCATAGTGATCAAGGATCAGTATATACATCCTATGCATATCAAAATTTCGCAAGAGAAAAAGGCATTATCACAAGCATGTCCCGTAAAGGAAACTGCCATGATAACGCCGTAATCGAATCCTTTCACTCCTCGCTAAAGTCGGAAGGATTCAAAGACCATAGAAGATCTTCTATCACTAATATTAAAGTAATTGAGATTGTGAATCAATATATGTGTTACTATAACGAAAAACGAATACAGGCAAAATTAAACTACCTGGCTCCAATTGAATATGGACGTCAGGTAGCATAGGTGTTTTTTCTAAGTCCCATTTTGGCGGGTCAGTTCAGTACCGTGGATTTTTTTTATGATTCAATTATGATTGCACCGATAAAAAATACTAAAACCAACGCTGCCGCAATATTAAATGTTATTGACAATTCTTCCACTATTACTCCCCCATTATCTTTTTATAATTTTAGAGTATCATTTGTAGTGGAAATGTCAGGCCATTTTTGAGGCAATTTTTTGTCAATTAGTTGAATTTTTTGTGAATCTACTCTTAAACAACTTCGGTGTTTAACCCAATTATGTTCGCTAACACCACTATCCTAAATAGCGATGATACAAACTCCTTGCTTCTGATATATCCTTCGTGCCGTGAATAAGTACTCGCCCATCTTTGAAAACAACCATGCGGTTTTTTTCTTTTGTAAAGGATAAGAGGTATGGATTTTTTTCAATCTTACCACCTTGGGCTTTTAACAGTTCTGCTATTGAATCCAAATCTCTTTCAATTCTTTCACTTGGTCGAATTTGAACTGAATCCCTACCGCATAATACGGCGGTCTTTGTTTGATTTTCATACGATAAAAATGGATAAGTTGGATTAGTCCCACAGGATAAACAGCCGTTCTTTTTAATACGGTCAACATTTATAGATGTATGTTGATTCTTCCATAGATCAAATGAAACCAATTTATTTCTGAGAGCTTCATAATCTTCTACCAAGATTTTAAGTGCTTCCGTTAGCTGATAGGACACCACCATTTGCACCGCGGGACTTATAATCCCTGCCGTATCACAAGTAAGCCCACCTAATGGAACCGTTTCTAACAGACAATGTAGACACGGTGTTTGTCCAGGTAAGATGCAATAGCTAATTCCATAACTCGCAACACATGCCCCATAAATCCAAGGAATGTTATATTTTTGTGCTGCATCATTTAGCAGCATTCTTATATCAAAGTTATCGGTTGCATCAATTATTAGATCAACATCATGAATGATATGTTCAATCTCCTGAATTGAGACATCCATGACATGTGCATTGATATCAACCTCAGAATTGATTTTTTCCAATCGGTTTTTGGCAGCGATTGCCTTTGGCATACGATTCTCTGCATCTTCTTCACTATATAACTGCTGTCTTTGTAGATTCGTCCATTCCACATAATCACGATCAACGATTGTTAACTTTCCAATCCCAGCACGAACAAGTCCCTCTGCACTACCCGTGCCAAGAGCACCAGCTCCAACGATAAGAACATGTTTGCTACTAATTTTTTCTTGTCCACCTATTCCAATTGGTCCAAATAACTCTTGCCGTGAGTAGCGTTCTGTCAACTTGAATCATTCCTTCCTTTATCCCCTATACGACTCTCATTTGAAATCTTCTGATATAAAATATCGTACCATATCTTGATTATTTACATGAAGCGTTAAGTTTTCAAAATAATGTAAAGGAGATTTGCTGTAGATAGACGAAATACCCTAAACTCAACATGACGATAAAATAAAGTACAAAAATCATATCATACTTTGAAAATGTTAACTCATAATAAAAAGTTCGATGGTTTTCGCTTGAAAATTGTTTTGCTTCCATGGCTACCGCAATTCGATGAGCACGTCTAATGCTTTGGGATAATAAGGGAATTGAATATACCTTCAATTTATTAAAAAACGATTGTATCCCATTTTTACGTTCATACCCTCGTACTCTCAACGCATTTTGAATGGTTTGAAACTCTTCAATCATGATTGGAATTAAACGCAATCCCGCCATAAAACTATAAGCATATTTGGGTGGCAGTTTAAGTTGCTGCATTAATGAATAAAAAAGGAAAACAGGTCGCGTTGTTAAAGAAAACGTTAGGCCAAGCCCTGCAAAGATAATCCCCCTGAATCCAACAAGTAAACCTTTATAAATACTTTCCTCCGAAATAGAGACCAATCCCCATTGATACAAAACTGTATCTCCTTTTCCAAAAAAAACCATGGAAGATGAGGTTGAAACAAATATAAGGAGAAATGGTAAAGTTAATAATAAGATTCTTTTAGCAGAATGTCCTGAGAAACAAAAAAATAAAATAAAAACGACTACAGCAGTATGAATAAGAAATGGAAGATGGTCTGTGAATAATACGACAATGCATAAAAAAACTAATACGATCAGTTTTACACTTGGGTTGATTCGATGTAACCATGTCTCTTTACTTGAAAATTCCATTTGTAAATTCCTTTCTACTCTTACACTGATACAACACTATGATTGACATTCGACCTTCTTGCAATTTGATCTTTTATCAAACGACCACTTTCAATAGTCCAAACTCGTGTTGCAAAATATTCTTCAATTTTCGAATCATGAGTAACCATCATAATCGTCTTGTTCTTTTGTCTATATTTTTCTAGCAAGGTAAGTAGTGCAAAAGTATTCTTTAAATCAAGTCCAAATGTTGGTTCATCTAGTAAAAGAATTTGTTGATCTCTTATGATTGAAGCGGCTACACTTAATCTTCTTTTTTGACCCATTGATAGCTGAAAAGGATGTTTATCTCTATGTGTTGTAAGATGAAATAATTGTAAAAGCTCTTCAACCGTGTCAGCTATTTCTTGTTCATCTCTTTTGTCAATTCGCAAAGAATATGCAATTTCTTCATACACAGAGTTCGTGACAAATTGTAACTCAGGATTCTGAAAAACAAAGGATATTTGCTGACTAAGTTTGAATGAATTTCTTATCTTTTTTCCATATAAGATATAGTCACCTGTTGTTTTAATAAATTGCATAAGTGAGTGAAGGAACGTACTTTTTCCCGCTCCATTCTGCCCCCTTATGACAATCCACTCACCTGGAAAAACCTGTGCATCATCCACACTCACTAATTCCTTATTCTTCCTATATCCTTTAAATTGTTGAAGTTGAATGAAAGGTGGACTACTTGCAAGATTATCTTGATGACTGTTTATCCTATTGTCTCGAACAAAGTGATCCCATGCATCAGGATACCAAATCCCATGCTCTCGCATGAGCGTTTGATAGCGAGATAACATATCATCCTTATGTCCATCAGCAATTACTTCTCCTACATCATTGAAAAGGATAACTCTTTCTACTAATTCAAGAACATGATCAAGTTTGTGCTCTACAATAACGAGTGTTTTATCTTGTCCAACGTTCTTAATAACCTCCCAAATTTCTTCTGTCCCACCTGGATCCAGCATGGCTGTTGGCTCATCTAAAAATAATACATCAGGATCGAGTGCTAAAACCGAAGCGATGGCTAAACGCTGTTTCATTCCCCCAGACAACGTTTGAATGCTTGTATGCACCATTTCTAAATCTAATCCAACCTGATTTAAATAATATTGGATTAGCTCAGACATTTGTTCCTTTGGGATTTGCAAATTTTCCAAGACAAAAGCAATCTCCTCATCCACAAATGGCATACAAAACTGGGAGTCTGGGTCCTGGAAGACATAACCCCATTTTGCGGGGACCTGTAGTGAATCCACCTTCATCGGTACTTCTATTGAGCTGGGGATAATCCCGCTCAATACCTGAAGTAACGTTGATTTTCCACATCCTGATGGTCCCAGAAGTAGTACTTTCTCTCCTTTTTTAATATTGATAGACAAGTCCTTAAAAACTAAGGACTCATCTCCTGGAAATTTCAAACGTAGATTTTCTACATAGGCAATTGTTTCCATTTTAAACACCCTTTTATTTTTGATCTAATGAATCAAAATCACTTTTCGAAAGTGGGCGTACAAGATTCGTTACTCCTGTCATTTCCAACACCTTCACAAGATAGAATGCAAATATCCCAGCAAATAATATAGAACCTATAAATCTAGCTACCACTAATAAAGCAAGATTCCATACAGCTAAATCACCTATCTCTCCATAAGCAATATCCATGATGATTGAACCTAAACATGAAGCTGAAGCTGCTAATAGAATGACAGCAAGATTATATTTTTTGTACCGAAAGAGCATAAATACTATTTCTGCAAACAATCCTTGCACAACACCATAAAGAAGAACCGTTAGTCCCCATGGAGAACCCAATATAAATTCTCCTGAGGCAGCTGCTATTTCGGCAAGTAAAGCAACACCTGGCTTACGAATGACCAAATATGCAACAGTAGCTGCAATAAACCACATTCCATATAGTAATTGATCTATATGTAGTCCAATTGGCTTCACAACATAATATAAGGATCCCCAAGCGATATAAACGATTCCAAATGCGATTGAAATCACAATTGTGACCAAAATATCTGTTAATTTTAGTCCATTATTTTTCATAGAAAACTCTCCTCTTATATATGGGTACTTCAAACAGTTACTATTTGCTTAACAGGCCATTTCTCTAATCGATACGCCATTTCCCAGAAAGAATACTCATATTGACTACTAATTAAAAAATGATCCTTCATGCGTTCTCGGTCTACATCCGTTACATTTGAAGCAATATCATTGATGCGATTAATTTGTTCTTCAACCAATTCTTTAAACCATTCACCACCATATGCTTCAATCCATTTATGATAGATTGGTTCTTCTGGTTGACAATCTTTAAGTCTTTCCCCAATCTCATAATACAGCCAGTAACAAGGCAATAAAGCTGCAATGACATCACCTAAATGGCCCGAATAAGCTGCTCTATACAAGTGGGATGTGTAGGCATAGGCTGTTGGTGCAGGTTTGAAATTTTTTCTATCTTCTTCAGTCACACCTAACTTTTCCGAAAAACTTTTATGTAATTCTAATTCAGCTTCGTAGGTCCCTTGTGCATGTATCGCCAGTCGATTCGTTGTATGTAGGTCCTCTGCTTTAGCAGCACCTATTGCTTGTACCTTAGCAAAATGCGTTAAATAATAAGCATCTTGCAGCACATAATATTTAAAACACTCAAGTGGCAAAGAACCATCACCGATACCTTTTACAAATGGATGCTCAAAGCTAGCCTCCCATATAGAATTTGCCTCTTTTCGTATCTCCTCTGAAAATAACATTTCATTTTTCCTCCCTTTAATCACTTATTAAGCAAAATAAAAAACCACCTTCTTTACACAACGTAAAAAAAGTGGTTTGGATTGATTATTAACCATAAAAAAACATACTAACCCAAAGCCCACTTCCCTACGCTGGTATAAACCAGATCAGGTTCTAAGGGTCTCGAGGTCATGATAACTCAATCCTCAATCTCAGCCTTATTTGTAAATAAAACAATGAATGCAAACATTGTCATTTACCATTTTAAAGGCACCCCTAGTGGAATCGTGATTTTTTATAAAATTTGCTTATTTCCAATACTAACATGTAATCTTATTTTTTCAAGTGTTTTCTAAATACTTTCTACTCAACATACACGGCTGTGCCATATGCAATAATTTCAGAAGCATTTTGCATGACAGCTGAAGTTTGTAGGCGCATTCCGATAATTGCATTTGCTCCCTTTGCTTTAGCATCATCAACCATTCGGCCAATTGCTTTCTGCCGAGCCTCTTCCAACATTTCAGTGTAATCGGAAATTTCTCCTCCAACGATTGTTTTTAATCCTGCCATAATATCTCGACCAATATGTTTAGACTGGACTGTACCACCTCTTACAAATCCTTTAAGCTCTTTTACTTCTTTACCTGGTACATAATCAGTAGTCACGATAATCATTTTGATCATCCTCCTCTTTCTCTCGTTTTCGTTCCCATACTAAAATAGCAAATAATAGAACAATAGCCACCATATAAAAAGTATAAAACGTGATTGCTCTTGATATATCAATAAACAAAAATACAATACCTACAATTTGTCCAATTATCGCTATTAACAATACAATATATTTTGCAATATTCCACATCATTCCCTACCTGCTTTACGTTGATAAATTTTTCTTACAAATAGGAGATAAAAAACAATGGGCATTGGCGTTTGTATTAATCCCCAAATTCCCCAAAACCAGTAGTTATGTCCCCTCTTCCTTGCATCTAAAAATAACCAAAAACTTTGAATAAGTAGGATGATTATTAGTAGTATCCAAAATTCGATGCTATACTTTTTCATGTATGCATCACCCGTTTTCTATATCGATAAAAACTATATAGAGGAAAACTAATGGTCGCAATACCTTGAATGATGATAAACACGATTGGTATTTGAAAAACTGCGGTTATTAAACTTGTCATAATAAATAAGGCAATTAAGATAAATGCGATTAAATCCCGTCTAAACTTCTTCTTTTGTTTTTGTTGTTCAACTGCCACCATTTGTTCAAACACTTGTAAATCAGGAGTAAAAACCGAGTAATGTTGATCAATTTTAGTAAAAGCATCATTAATTTCTTGAATGGTTTCTGAATCTTCCTCATTTCGTTGTTCGGCGTTTAGTAGTATTAGTTTGCTTTTCTTCATTAGGTCTCAGCTCCTTTCTTACTGTTTTGATTCCATTATGTATTCTCGATTTAACAGTACCAATGGCGATATGAAGCATGTCAGCTATTTCTTCATAAGAATACCCATAGTAATGTTTTAATACAATCGGAATCCTAATTTCATCCGAAAGCCTTCCAAGTGCAGCAAGAGCATCATTCCAATCCTCTGAATGGTTCTCAAATTGCCATTTCATCTTTCGCAATGCTTGTTCCTGATGCTTAAATTCTAGTTCACGTTTCTTTTTTCGGAGATCGTCAATATACAAGTTTGTTGCGATTGTTATCAGCCATGAGGAGAATTTTGATTTACCATTATATAATTTGATTTTTTCCATACTTTTTAACATTGCTTCCTGTGCCAAGTCTTCAGCAATATCAGGGTTCATTGTTGCCTTTATTAAATACTTTACTAAAAAAGGATAGTTTTCCTTAAAAAGCATAGCAAACGCGAGTGAATCACCACGCTTCGCACTGCGAATTAACTCCTTTTCATCCATGCAATAATTCTCCCCCGAGAAGATTTATTTGTTTTTTCATTCATAATACGAAGAGTGTAATCGAAAAGTTCACTTTGAAAAAAATTAATTTGGACTTTTATAGTATATGCGCTTTGCTTCTTGAAACAAGTAAAAATGAACAATGGTTGTGATTAATGTTCGACGTAAAATCAAGGACGTGGAGTTCATAGGACTTTATTTGTGACTTACTGAGCTACTATTGTCGATATTAGACTTTTATTTGGACTATCCTAAGGATTTCTCACTATCGTTGTCGCAATCAGAGTCTTATTTGGACTTTAACCTGAATTTCTTCAAGTTCCCTGTCGCAATCATATCTTCTTTTGATCTATTCCATGTTTTTACACTGTTATCCCTTTTCAGATCACTCCTGTTTTGGACTCTCCCACAGATTTCACCGCTATCATTGTCAAAATCAAATTAGCCAAAAAAGGTTACATCAAATAAAGCAGCCTGAATAGGCTGCTCCATCAACATTCATTATTCTATCTCTGTTACATCGGTGTTTTTTCTTGTTTGGGCCAATTCGTCGGTTAAATTGTCGATACTGTTTTTCACATTGCCTTTACCTGAGAGGTTTTCGATGATCTCTTTCACATCAATACCTGATGAGGCTTTTAAAGATTCTTGAAGGGTTGACATCAAGTTCGTGGCATAACCTGTTACTTTATTGGCGCCACCGTTTTCCCCACTACTACCTGTATCCACAACCGTAATTTTATCAATATTTGATAATGGTGCAGCCACTTCTTTCGCGTATTGAGGAAGCATCTTAATGATCATATCAAGAATTGCAGCTTTTCCATATTGCTCGAATGCTTCAGCAATTTTTTGTTTTGCTTCCGCTTCAGCAAGACCAGTTAGACGAATAATGTCTGCTTCAGCTTCCCCTTGTGCACGCTGAGCTTCCGCTTTTGCTAGACCGTCAATACGGATTTTTTCTGCTTCGGCTTTTGCCATTGCTTCGATACGATATTTATTCGCATCTGCCTCTGCTAATTGTTTCGCTTTTTCAGCCTCTGCCGCTTGAACGACTGCATATCGATCAGCATCAGCCTTTTTCTTTACCTCTGAGTCGTATTGTTTTTCACGACGTAAAATTTCTTTTTCTTCAAGTTCAATCTGTTTCTGTCTTTCGATGATTTGGATTTGCATTTGCTGTTCTGTAACTTCTTGTTTCGCTCTTGCTTCTTCTAGATGATAGGCTTGGTCAGCTCGTGCTTTTGCAATATCCTGCTCTCTACGGAACTCAGCCATTTTTAATTGGTTGATTTTTTCCGCTTCTGCTACTTCTGTTGCTCGCTCTAGCTCAGATTTCTTTGCTTCTTTATCTGCTTCTGCACGCTTAATACGGGTTTCCTTATCTGCTTCTGCAGTTGCAATGTCAGCATCACGTTTTACCTGAGCAATTCTTGGCTTACCTAATGAATCGAGGTAACCATTCTTATCACGAACATCCTTAATTGTGAACGATACAATGACAAGACCCATTTTAGCCAAATCTTGTGATGCAACGCGCTGCACTTCTTGTGAGAACTTTTCTCTATTTTTATAGATTTCTTCAACTGTCATCGACCCGAGAATCGAACGAAGATGACCTTCCAATACTTCTCTAGCCTCATTTTCTCTATCTTCTTTTCGTTTACCTAAAAATTGCTCTGCAGCGGTGGCAATTTCAGAAATAGAACCACCGATTTTAATAATGGCTGTACCATCGGCCATTACGGGTACACCTTGTTCTGTGTAAACCTCAGGCGTTTGCACATCTAATTTACTCGATAAGAGACTCAGTGGTTCAGCTTGTTGGAAAACTGGTAGTACAAAAGTACCGCCACCACGTACAATTTTGATCCGGTTCCCAGATTCGTCCACATGAACATTTTTCCCACCCAAGTAACTTCCTGTTACGATAAGAGCTTCATCTGGCCCCGCTGTTCTGTACTTAGTAACGAATACCCCGATTAGTGCAAGAATTAAAAATGCGACAACTCCTATTACAATCCAAATTCCTGTTGTCATGTTTGATTTCCCCCTTTAATCTTCATATTTTGGTAAGGTAAGACGTATACAACGCCCTCTTTCACATCTATAATAAGAACCTTTTCATCATATGAAATTGGTTCATTATTAAAGGCCTTTGCTGATTTAGAGATTGTTCCACTGATCCCCTCGATTACTACTTCACCATAGCCATCAACAGGGATTGAAGTAATGACCTTGCCGAGTCTGCCTTTCAAATCTTCTTCCCGGTATACCATGGACTCTTCGGCAGAGGACAATGGAACTAAGACAAAAACATTCAATAGAGTTACTAAAATAAGTGCTAAAACAAGTGAAACAATAAAAATTAAGAAACTATGAAAAGAAAATATTTTTTCAAAGATGTAACCTGATGCACTTAAAAAAGTGAGGAATGAAAAAATGAGTGTAGGGCTTAAAAAACCTTCTGGGAAGATTCCATCTAAAAAATCACCAAATAAAATAAAGAGAAGAGTGCCAATTCCACTTATGATTAAGCCGATAAGATAAATGGTTTCAATGTTATATCCGAATAACTCCATAGCTTCACCTCCACTAATGAATTTGAATTTCTATACATTATCATTTACGATTAACCATTGAGAAAGGTTTCATTATTTTTAAAATTCCTACACATCCATATCGTATATATTCCTCGACCTACAGCAAGATACAATATTGTAAAAATAAATATCCTTACAAGTAAATTTCATTGTTAGACTGTAAAAAAAGAAGCCCCGTCATATCTGGGGCCACCTCTTTAATCATCATCTTTGTCTTTCTTTTTTTCTTCCTTTTTCCGCCTTTTCTCTTCTTCTTTCTTCTGTTTCTTTTCTTCTTTTTGTTTCTTCTTATGCTCTTCCCACTCATTCTTATTCTGATTTTGCTCTTTGTTTTCCTTCTGCTTCTGCTCAGTTTTCCTTATCGGAGCTTGATAAGCTGGGAGATTAAAAGAGCTAGGTGGAATATGAAGTAATGACTGTTGCATCATTTCTTTAAGGATCGTTGCTGCAGTTGCACTTGTTGTTGATACATAATGATTGGCATCGGTCTTGTCATATCCAATCCAAATAGTCCCCACAAGCTCAGGTGTATATGCGACCATCCAAATATCCTTTGCTCCGCTTATACCAGGAATTCCGACTTGAGTTGAGCCTGTTTTACCTGCAACTTCCCTTCCATCTATTCTCGCATTGCGTCCAGTCCCATTTTCAACAACGCCTTTCAGCATATATGTCATCCTTTGTGCAACCTCAGGGCTTGTGATTTGTTCAGGCTCTTCGTTCCATTCAGCAATGACCTCTCCATTGGAATCAACGATTTTTGAAATTGCGTGTGCCTTCGTCTTCATTCCTTCATTTGCAAAGGTTGTATATGCTTCGGCCATATGGATAGGAGCAACCCCCTTATCCAGTCCACCAAGAGCAAGACTTAAATTTTGATCATTTTCTGTTATTGGGAGACCGAATTCGTTAACGGCATCTATCCCTGCTTTTACTCCCATTTCATTTAATAGCCATACAGCTGGAACATTGTCAGAATTCCTAACGGCATCATAGATGGTCACACTACCTTTGAATCTACCAGATACATTTTTTGGCTCATATCCGTTAAAGTTCATTGGTTGATCAGGTAAAACATCGTATATGCTGTAGCCGTGTTCAAGTGCAGGAGTGTATACAGAAAGTGGTTTGATGGTTGAACCTGGTTGTCTTCTTAATTGGGTCGCACGATTAAAACCACGAAATACATGCTCACCGCGCCCTCCAACTAGAGCACTAATTCCACCAGTCTTCGGGTCTACTAAAATAGCACCACTTTGAATCAGTTGATCTTCTGCGATGTCAGGAAATAAGCTATCGTCTTTAAAAACATTCTCCACAGATTCCTGCATATGTGGATCAAGATCTGTATAAATCTCCAAGCCCCCAGACATGACCTCATTTTGTGTGAGGCCATATTTTTCAATGGCCTCTTCAATAATATAATCAATATAGTAGGGGTACTTACCTCTATATGGATCAAGTTGGCGTCCTTTAAACACAATCTCTTGAGACTTTGCTTCCTTCACCTGGTCTGATGTAAGATATCCCTGTTCTTCCATCATTGCAAGTACAAGGTCCCTACGATTAAATGATTTTTCCTGATTGATTAATGGGTTCATTGTTGAAGGAGCTTTTATTAATCCTGCTAGGATTGCACCTTCACTAATTGTTAAATCACTAACCTCTTTACCAAAATAAGTTCTTGCAGCATTTTTAATACCCCAAGCACCCTCGCCAAAATAAATTTGGTTCAGATACATTTCAATTATTTTTTCTTTTGAAAAAGTGCGTTCAATCTTCTGAGCAAGGAAAAACTCATCAATTTTTCGCTTTAATGTTTGCTCATGTGTTAAAAAAACGTTCTTTGTTAACTGCTGGGTAATCGTACTTCCGCCCTCAACAATTTCGCCCGCTTTTACATTTCGAAAAAGAGCGCGAAAAATTCCAATGTAATCGACTCCAGGATGTTTGTAAAATCGTTGGTCTTCAATGGCGATAACCGCATTGATGACATGTGGTGGAATATCTTCGTAACTTGCACCATCTATCTTAGACCCTGGCACTTTACTAGCAATCTTTCCGTTTTTATCATAAATAATGGTTGGTTCTGGTAATGGATTCTTTAATGCACTAACATCGCGGGAGTTGATATACATGTTTAGTCCAATCGTTACAAAAAGAATAAAAACCAACCCAACTAACAGGATGATTTTTATCCTTCCTACCTCAGACAAAATCTTAATGAAGTTCTTTCCCATTCGAATGCCCTCCAGATTAGACAAATACTATATATTACAAAATTAGCACTATATATATGTATTCGAACAGGGTTCTCTTTTAAGGGGATACTAATTAATTTTATTTATTATTACGAACTCCTTCCAAAATATCCGTGTACATTCTTGTATGATAATACATGCCTAATTGTAGACCGCGCTCGATGATTTGCTTTTGGTCACCTTCATAACATTGCGCTACTACTTCATATATTTCATTAGCATGCTGAACATCGAGCACTTCATGGTCAGTAAAGTGTACAAGTGATTTGTTATCACTACCGTAAGTTTGTTTGGCATAATGACCGACAAATGGAGAAACTCTTGCGACAATTTCTTCTATTACTCCAAGTGCAGCTAGGCCTTCCAAGTAGTGATAATGCAGACATAAGTCAGTGATTGCTCGATTGTAAGCAATGACTGGGATGCTTGGCTTACTTTCGTTAATTTCGAATTCTGTTATCCCAATTCCTTTCAAAAAAGTTTTGTAGGTCTCGCTATGAACATATTTTTCTTTCATTTTCCCATGCTCTTCAAACAAGTTTTCAACAAGCGGCATTCTCATTCGAAAATCTGACATATTCGTTAAAATTGCGGACAAAAAACGCGGAAAATAAAGGACAACATAATATATTTGTAACGCAATTTCTTTATGCTGTTCATTTGTTAACTTGCCGTCCATCATTTCGACGAACAATGGGTGTTCCTCAATTTTCTTTTCAACAAACATACAATCTGTTACTCTCTTTAACTCAATAAATTTCTCCATTTAGAAATCCTCCTATATTAGTATTAATTCGTGGTAATTCATTGAAAGGTTTTCTGGAATATCTCCATATGCAAATGTTGTGGACGAAAGTCTAATATGAAATGGACGCCCCTGGTAGTGACTGGCTTCCGCAACTGATGTGCCAAAAAACAAATAAGAGAAGTTGTGTTTATACGTCCTTTGAATATAGGTAATGAATTCATCTCTAGATCTCTTTGGAGATTCCCTTGTAGCAAAAAACGCCATGTAGCCATGCTGAAATTCTTCTCCAGGATTTGGCAATGGTGGACACCCCGCTATCCTACAAAGAGCATTCACAATTTTAAATGAGATTGGAAGCTTCTTAGATAGACGAAGCTTTCTAGCATCTGATCGATTAACAAGTTTACAAATTGATAAATCATCATTCTTCTCATTTTTCAATACAAAAAACAATCCATTTTTTTCTAGAAATATCTTCTTTTCACAAGGGGAAAATGATTGGAATTTGGCCATCTTTTTATAAATCTCCCATGCTCTTTCACCATCTATCTCCGATACAACAGAGCTATTTTTTCTAGATTTCATAAACATCGGCACACCTATATGAACGGTTTTACCGATTTCAACTCCATTAGGAATAAGCCTGTATCCCTTGCTTAAAGATATTTTATTGGTATTACTATCAAGAACTGTAGAAAACATCCATTTTACGGTCCCTTCATTACGATAAAGTGTTAGTAGATGTTCTATCAGTCGATAATAAGCAAATGTCCGATGATAATCGGGATGTACTCTTAAGTCATTCAGGTAGTATACAAGTTGACACTTTCCTTCAATTACTCTCTTTTGTTGACTAACCGCAACACTGCCGATTAACGAATCCTCATTAAACAATCCGAAATGTCTTGTTTTCCCAAACGTTTCGGACAGACGAAAAAAGTCTGGAGTCCGATCCACATAAAACAGATCGCTTCCTGTATTTGTTTCTTTAGCTAATTGGAGCAGTTGTTCCCCATGGGATTTATCAAGTTCATTAAATTGATAAGTCATACAAACTGCCCAACGGTTATTTTTTGATATAACATCGAACGTTCCAATAACTCACTACGTTTTGACAGCTCTTCGTCATACATAAATTGTTTCATAAAAAAGGCAGGAAACTGACTTGTACTTAGCATATTTCGGAACAAGACAAAGGCATTTTTAGATTTCGCCTGTAAAATTCCATTACAAATCTCTTCCTTTCCGTTCACATCTGCCCAGTCAAATACATTTGACAAATAAAAGGCATCAATGGAGTTTTCCTTCATTAAAAATGCTTGAATGCTATTGGGATGAATTGTAAGTTTATGACTATTCCGTTTGGCCGATTCAAAACCTTCTTTCGATAAGTAAAATGGAACCCCTTCGTGTTCATCTTCTAAATAGGATGAGAGTATGATTTGACTTAAGAAATAATTATTATGAATGGGCTTTGTTTTCACTTCTTTCTCAAATTGATTCATAAAGAAGTGACCAAAGTCATTTTCACTTGCATTCGCAAACATAAAGTGTGGAAAAAATAGAAGATGGGATGTTTTGCTCAATAAAATTTTGACTGCTGTTTTCCATTCTTGGGTAGTTAAATATTTTTCATAGAAGGCTTGTTGCTCCTCTAAAGTTTTTGCAGAAAATAATTCTTTCCAAACCGATTCATCATATATATTTCGGCAGATATTCTCCCCTATAAATCTATAAAAGCGTTCATTTATACCACATCGATTAATCCCTACCTCAATTTCATGAAGATGCTTATCCCAAAATTCTTTTGCATAGTCAGGCAAATCCTCTGCTAGGACTTTATACATTTCAACTCGATTTTCACATGGAGATTCTCCAATAAAGGCGAGAAACTCATCCAATGAAAAGTATTGGATTCCCGCCTTCTTTAACTCAATCAAAGCACATTGTGCTGGATTTATATCAATACAGAGAACTCGATCAACGAAGTCATTCAGTATGGAAAGGGCCGTACAACCTCCAGATCCTACGACAAGTACTTTCTTTGGGTTTACGATACTTGAAATCTCCCTTTCCACTAAGCTATCCTCTCTTATCTGTGAAAAATAAATGTTAGACACTGCTCACAATTCCTCCTTTAAATAGACCTAAGACTTCCTTCTTCCTTTCCTTCCATTTCTCCATTTGTTTTCTATTTCTTTCTAGCTGCACCTTAAATTCCTTACGTGTAATTGGTTCGTGTGAAATCGTGGAGTATAATACAACCTTCTTACCATTTGAAAGATCAATATTTCTTGAATGTAACCATTGCTCTATCTCTACATGAGCCCGTCTGTGTTGATAAAGTGAATCCTTTGATGATGAAGTCAAACGTTGTATATCAAGATTTTCAATATGTGAAATCTGCTCTGAAAATACAAGTAAAGACTTTTTTATTTCATCGGGTACATGGCAATCCTGAAATTTCGGAAAAGCCTGGTCCTCAAATAATGCTTTAAATAGTAGCAGAACTTCAGGATTCTCAATTTCTGCAAGGAGGTGAATACTCCTACCTTTATTTTCACCCATCACAAAAAGGAGATAATCCATAAATAGGTCGAGAAAACAGCTCATCTTTGAGAACAAAGGTCCAAAATAGACATATTTTTCCCCACCTAGTTCAAAAGTTTGAACAAGTTGAAAAGCTAAAAGCTTTTGATTTCGTCTTAAGCAAACAACCTTGTTATAGATCTCGAACCTTGAAAGAAGATATGCTTCACCAACTCCACTAACTCTATTTGTAAGCGAAATCATTTCATCTTTTAAATTTGCATGTATTTCTTTTGTTTGAAATATATCCATAGCTTAACCACCAATCATCGTCCATAGTGTAAAATTACACCATCCCGTTAGTGTAATTTTACACTACACACAATAAATTTCAAGTATATTTCCTTAATTTTCTATAGATACTAAAAGAATGGGTAACCATCTTTATGGTACGAATTGAAATAATAGTTATTTTTGTATGGAGGAACAATTCTATGTTTGGAAACAAGAAGAAGGATGTTTTTTTCGAGGCACTTTCGACGATCTCTACAAATCTCAAAGAAGCAGCAGATTACTTTGTACAATTTAAAATTCAAAATATGAGTGATTTAAAAGAGTTTTCTATTGAAATGAAGAGATTTGAGAAAAAAGGCGATGATGTTATCCACGGCTTAATTGCTGAGTTGAATAATTCGTTTATTACTCCAATTGAGCGTGAGGATATTCTACAATTAGCAATGAAAATGGATGATGTGTTAGACGGAATGGAGCAATGTGCGGCTAGATTTGAAATGTATACGTTAACAGAAACAGACGAATATATGACTTCATATGCAGACTTGATCCATAAAAGCACAATTGAAATATTTTATGCCATCGAGCTTTTATCTTCAAAAAAGCTGTTAGATATGCGAAAACATGCAATCAAAATCAATGATTATGAATCACAGTGTGATGAACTATTAAGAGTTTCCATCAAAAAACTTTTTCAAACTGTCAAGGACCCCATTCAAATTATCCAAGTCAAGGAGATATATGAGATTCTAGAAGGCATTTCAGATTACTGTGAAGATGTCGCTGATACGCTAGAAACAATTATTATGAGAAATGCTTAAGGGAGAAACTTTTGCCATGGATACATTATTTTTGCTTACTATTTTAATTATTTTCTTTGCACTAGCCTTTGATTTTATAAATGGGTTCCACGACACAGCTAATGCGATTGCGACAAGTGTATCAACAAAGGCACTAAAGCCTCGTGTAGCCATAGTCTTAGCGGCCTCCATGAACTTTATTGGTGCAATTACGTTCACGGGTGTAGCGAAAACAATTACAAAAGATATTGTGGATCCATTTGCTATTTCAAATGGGACAGTTGTCATTTTAGCTGCATTACTTTCGGCGATTGCCTGGAATCTTATTACTTGGTATTACGGGATTCCGAGTAGCTCCTCTCATGCCTTAATCGGCTCAATCGCGGGTGCAGCTATTTCGGCAGCTGGGTTTGGAATTCTAAACTACAATGGTTTCATAAAAATATTACAAGCACTTCTCTTTTCACCTTTCATTGCATTGGCTGTTGGATTTATTATGATGAGTCTATTTAAAGTCATCTTTCGCAATTCCAATCTTTATAAAACCAATAAGGGCTTTAGGATTTTCCAAATTTTCACTGCATCACTTCAAGCTTTCACTCATGGTACAAATGATGCACAAAAGGCAATGGGGATTATAACAATGGCCTTAATTGCTGGTGGATTTACAACGTCAAACGATATTCCTCTATGGGTAAGAATCTCTGCGGCCACTGCAATGGGGCTCGGAACCTCAGTTGGTGGTTGGAAAATCATAAAAACAGTCGGTGGTAAAATTATGAAAATCCGTCCGATAAATGGGGCTGCTGCAGACCTGTCCTCTGCATTGATTATTTTTGGAGCAACATATATTCATTTACCAGTTAGTACTACTCATGTTATTTCATCTGCAATCATGGGCGTCGGTTCAGCTCAGCGCGTAAAAGGTGTTAAGTGGGGAGTCGCTCGAAAAATCGTTCTAACTTGGGTCATTACACTTCCAATTTCAGCATTGCTTGCTGGAATCATGTATCAAATTTTAAACATATTTTTTTAAAGGTGGCAAAAGCTACCTTTTTTTATTGCTACCATAAATAATTAAGTTTATAATATAGTTAAGATAACTTAATTATTTTGTATTATTAAATTTAAAGGATGGTTAACATTGGATATTAAAACATATATGAAAGAAACCTTTAATCTTCTCGATGAGGTTAATTCTCTTTTACTCAAAGAATTCGAATCAATTTTTAAATATGATATTACCACCAAACAGTCCATTGTATTACATCACGTACATCAAGCGAAAATAATTACAGTAAATGAACTAGCACAGCTAATGAATATTTCTGCAAGTGCTGTAAGTCAACTTTTGAACAAGCTAGAAAGTGAACATTACATTAAAAGAGAAATTAACCCGAATAATAGACGTGAAATCCTCATTTCACTTGGTTCTAAAGGAGTCGAATTATATGAAGAAAGCGATAAAATTGACCAAAAAATCATGGAAAAGTATTACTCAAAGCTTACAGAAGAGGAAATGGTACAGTTCCAAACAATCGTGCGAAAGCTTCATACGATTATAACTACTTCTCATATCGAGTCTGAAGAATAAGGGGGAATTTTTATGTCGTACTCACTCAAAAAAAACAGGTCCATCTATATTTTTATCATTGTGGCTTTGTTAATCTTAAGCTCAAATTATACGTTAATGGTTATTCAACCATTTGAACCCGTAACAGATACATTAATCCTTGCATCCTTATTTGACGTAACCATTGTATTACCACTTTTTTTCTACTTATTTGTAGTTAGAAATCGACTTTCTTTGATTACCCTTCTCCCAGTTTTCATTGGTGGCTTTTGGTTTGTTTATTTCATTGCTCCACATCGTGATGTAGTCATTTTTGATTATGTAAAATACGGGATATTTGGACTCGAAGCCCTTTTTATTGGAATTGAACTATTTCTCTTAGTCCTACTAGTACGTAAAATCCCTTTACTTTTTCAACATTATAAAAAGCTAAAAGAAATTAATTTTTTTTATCCTTCAACTATAAGGATGGCAATGAATAAAACATTTGGCAAGAAAAAACTGAATGACATTCTTGTATATGATTTTTCAATCTTCTATTATGGTTTCTTTGCTTGGAAGAAGAAGTGGAAAGACGGAAATCATCTTCGTTCATTTACTATTCACAAGAATTCGGGCTATTTCGGCCTTTTTATCATGCTCGCTCATGCAATGGTCATAGAGGTCATTGGAGTCCACTTTCTAATTGCTCATTTTTGGAATCACACGGCTGCTTGGATTATAACAGCGTTAGATTTATATGCATTGCTTTGGATTATTGCGGATTACCACGCAGTACGTCTTTCTCCCATAGTCATTAAGGATGATAAACTCCTTGCCCAGGTTGGCATACGACGCGAAATCGTGGTTGATTTAAATACCATTCTATCGATTCAACCGACCATAACAAAAAAAGAAGTAAGAGCTAAAGAAAAACATAGCTTTGCCATTACGCTACCAGACTTAATCGAAGAGGATCCACAATTCGAGATTATTTTAACAGAACCAACTTTAGCCACCCTCCCATTCGGCGTAAAACGAGAAGTAACAAAGCTTTATGTAACTGTTGATAACAAGGACGCATTTTTGCATGAATTAAATAAATGGGTAAAAGAGAAAAATACCACTCATGAATCATAATCATTTATTCTTGCGCTCGGTAAAATCTGCCGAGTTTTTTATAAAACGTTGAACTCAAGGCTAGTCTATTCTAATGACTTCTTAATATACTTATACAAAGGCTCGCTATAAGGATGTGAGATTTAAGATGAAGTCATTTATCCATCGCAAAAAAACCCTGTATCGCGGGTTAATTTTTATCTTTGTTTATCTTAATACATTATTAACATTTGCCATTATATATATTTTATTGGATCTTTTTAATCTTGGTTCTGTTCATGACCATTATGCATCAGACTCACACCAAGAGCAGTCCCTTGATGTAGTAACACGATCGTTATATTTTAGTGCAATTACACTCTTATCTGTTGGTTATGGTGATGTAACGCCATTTGGGATTTCAAGGGCTGTTGCAATTATCGAGGCATTGATTGGGTATTTGTTACCGGTTGTAATTGTGATTCAGTTTCTACCTCCATTTCGAAACATGGAGGGTGATAATTTTCCTTATGACTAGTGTGGTCTTCATTATGAATGTATGATGGATTCTCAGACTCCTGTTTTTAGTTCGTGCCTCTTCCCCACTGGTACCAGGATTGAAAGTACTTGATAGTTAAATAGGTTCGCCATTTTCGATTATTCATTAATAGCGAACCTTTTTTACTTCAATTAGAATGGTTGCTCGTCTTGAGCCATCTCAACTAAGTGGCCTGCTCTTTCAACTTTCGTCTTTAAGTAGTTTTGATTATATTCTGATATATCTCCCCAGATTGGCATCCGATCCGAAACATTCATACCAGAGTTTTTCAATGCTTCAATTTTTTTAGGGTTATTCGTAATTAAGGATACTGGTTTTGTCCGTAATGTTTTTAATACTCGAATTGCATCCTCATAGTTTCTAGTATCATCTTGGAAGCCCAGTTGTATATTTGCTTCAACAGTATCTAGACCATTTTCCTGTAAAATATAAGCCATTGCCTTACTAAATAAGCCAATCCCCCGTCCTTCGTGATTCGCTAGGTAAAATAAGGCTCCAGCACCATGATCCACAATGATTCTCATTGATTGTTTCAATTGGTACCCACAGTCACAACGCTTACTACCAAAAATATCACCCGTATGACAAATACTGTGCATTCTAATAAGTGCCTCATCCGCATTCTCAAAATCACCAAATACCAAAACACTAGATTGTTGCATTTCTGCAAGATTTGTTGATGATAGCTTTTGGATGATACGATTTGCGTCTATTGTCACTTCATTACAAAGAAGCCAGCAATACCATTGAAAAATGACTGTTTCCCCATTTAAATTAACTGGTAGCTGGATTGGACCCACTAAGTATATCGCTTTGTCTCCTCTTTCAATAAGTGTAATTTTCTCTTCCAAAATGGATAGAATTTCTTTAGAAATCAAAACTGATCCCCCCAATTGAATGAATTACAAGTAGTTTTTCATTTAATCCATTTAATTATCCAAGATATCCATTTTGGTAATGGAATTGACTTGCCATTTTTAGTTTGAACATGATATAGTTACCTAGGTAACTAATTGATTTTAGAGGTGTTAATATGGAAACAGGTCATACCCTATTTCATGCCGTGCATCAATTATCACGTCAGCTTACAAAACATGTAAATGAAACATTAGAACCCTTCGGACTATTTAGTGCTCAATGGTCCGTTTTATTTGTTTTAAAAACAAAAGGGACCATGTCTCAATCTGAGCTATGCGAATACTTGAGTGTAGAAGCCCCGCCAATGACTAGAAATATCCAAAAGCTTGTAAAACTCAATCTTGTACGACAGGTTCAAGGCTCTGACAAACGTACGAAACAAATTGAGTTAACGGAAAAGGCATTAGCGGAGTATCCGAAATGGGAACAAGCCATAATTAGAATGAATAAAAGACTGGTTCGAGAATTTCCACCCGAATTGCAAGATCAGCTTCATAACCTTTTGAACAAGTGGTTCAAGCAACTTACGAAATAACAACAGGAGGAATTGAGTGTAATGGGGAAACAAAAGCTTTGGACGAAAGATTTTATTAGTCTCTCGATTAGTAATTTCTTTGTTTTTTTAACATTTTATTATTTATTAGTATCATTACCCGTTTATACCTTGAATGATTTAGGTGGGAATGAATTAGAAGCTGGACTCATGGTTACGGTATTTTTATTTTCCGCTATTATCATACGTCCATTTGCGGGACAATGGCTTACAACCATTGGAAGAAAGAATGTTCTTACACTCTCATTGCTTCTTTTCTTGATTTCATCGCTCCTATATTTTTTCACTCCATCCATCTATACTTTATTGTTATTAAGGCTATTACATGGAATCGGATTCGGGATGGCTACAACAGCTGCTGGAGGAATTGTTGCAGATCTTATTCCTGATTCCAGAAAAGGCGAAGGCATGGGGTATTTTATTATGTCGACTAACTTAGCAATGGTCATTGGTCCGTTCTTAGGATTGACTCTGATGAACAAATCTGGGATGGTAAGTGTTTTTATTGTTGGATCACTTTGTGCCATTCTTGCATTTCTATCAGGATATTTTGTGAAAATACCATCACAGTTGCCAGAAGTTCATACACAACAAAAAAGAACGAAAAAGAAGTTTTCTTTTGCCGATCTTTTTGAGGTTCCAGCCATAAAAATCTCTATTGTGGGCGGTCTAATAGGAATCGTATACTCCTCTATCCTTTCGTTTGTGTCTGTATATGCTCAAGAAATAGGACTATTTGCTGTTTCAAGTTTCTTTTTTGTCGTATATGCAATCGTCCTTCTCGTATCACGACCTTTCACTGGAAGATGGTTTGACCTATATGGTGCAAATAAAATTATTTATCCATCCATTATTGTATTTGCAATAGGAATGTTCGTCCTTGGAATTTCATCTAATTCGTTTGTGTTTTTATTGGCTGCTGCTTTAATTGGATTAGGCTGGGGGACCTTATTTCCAAGCTTTCAAACGATTGCTATTCAAGCTGCGGCACCCACACGCAGAGGTACTGCCACAGCTACATTCTTATCTATTTTTGACACGGGAATTGGAATTGGTTCATCCATAGTCGGCCTTATTAGCGCGCAAATAGGTCTTGGAACATTTTATTTATTTAGTTCTTTTTATGTATTACTTGGAATTGTGCTTTATTATTTTCTTCATGATCGATCAACAAAATTGGGCAAACAAACAGATCCAACTTATCAACAAATTTCAGAGCATATGTAGGACAAAAGGTTTTTTCCTTTTGTCCTCAGAGTGTAGAGAAAGGGGTATTTTTTCTCTACACTTTTTGTTTTCGGTGGTTTTTGTAGTTGTAAGTTGACATTATTCTTTATCAAAAATCTTGAAAATATCACTCCCAACCATCTAGCCTTGCTTGGCTAGGTGGTTGGCAATCTTTTTCATGTTCTGGCAGGCTGCTGTAAGTAATACCTGCTCACTAGCATTTTTAATTCCCCGTAACCTACAGTAGCGAAGCCCATGCAGCTCTTTTGAGTCTGCGAAGCTTCGCTCTACGGTTTCTTTTCTAAACTTATAAAGAATTTTCCCTTCTGGAGAGAGGCGATTTAGCCTCACCTTATCTTTATGATCTTCCCAAACATGACGAGTAACAACTTTTTGCTTATTCTGGGATCTAGTGCATTGTTCAAGAAGAGGGCAGGTTGAACATTTCTTGGGATCTGACTTGTACTCTCGGTAACCTTCTCTTGTAGTTGAACGATATGTTAGTTCCTCGCTATTTGGACAAACATAAATGTCATTTTCTTTATTATATTTAAACTTCCATTTTGGAAAGAGTCCTTTTGTTGGTTGATACCTTCTATGGGCAATAACTCCAAAGATCTTACGATCTGATAATCCTTTGCAAATCGGATTAGTTAAGTATCCAGAGTCAAGAGCAACAGCTTCCACATTAAAGTTAAATCGTAAGATTTGACGATCTAAACGGCTAAGATATGGTATTGAATCATGGACATTACCTGGAGTTACGAATGCATCAGTTATAATGTTAAACTTCAAATCTGTTGTCCGATGGTCTAAATAACAGAACATCTCTTGCTTATTGTCTCGCGACATAAACCCACTTTCTGGATCTGTGGTACTTACTCTAATCTCTTTTGTTTCTTTCACCTCCTCCTTTTCCTTTAAAGGCTTTTTTCCATGTTCAGCACGATCTTCTTCAATTGCCTTATTTAACTCATTTAAATATTCACGAGTTTCTACTTCAACTTCTTCCCTTGTAAATTTATGTTTATTCGCATTAGCTTTGAGATGAGTGGAGTCCGTAAATAAGACTCTTCCGCCAACCATTTTGTGATTCATTGCAAGAAGAACAATTTCATCAAAGATTTCTTGGAAGATGTCTGTATCTTTAAAACGCTTATGGCGATTCCAGCTTATTGTGGAATGATGTGGTACAGGATCTTTAAATCTGAGACCTAAAAACCAACGATATGCGACATTAAGTTTTATCTCTTGTTCAAGTTGTCTTTCGGAACGGATACCATAAAAATATCCAATAAACATCATTTTAAAAAGAACAAGAGGGTCGATCGAAGGTCGACCATTATCTTCAGAGTAGTAAGGTTTTACTCTCTCAATTATAAAAGAAAAATCTATGTATTTATCTATTTTTCGTAACAGATGGTTATCTGGAACAAGCTCGTCAATTGATACAAATTCAATTTCATTTTGTGTATTTTCCCTAGTATTTAACACAATATCACCAACCCTAATTTATTAACTATATTATAACATATTAATGCGGTGAATTAGTAAAGTGTATCAAAAGAATAAAGGCTGTCGAGACTTTCTCGACAGCCTGAGGACAAAAGGTTTTTTCCTTTTGTCCTTTTTTCTTTAATGATGAATGAATGTGAATTTGTCCTATCGTTAAATTGAAGTATATATAACGATCTACACTAATCATTTGTTCAAAACTTTAAAAGCAGATGATTAGATTGGGATATAACAAATGGGTATAATTATGGTTGAGTATATTTTACATAAGGAGTGTTGAATCAATGTTTGATATTGTTATTGTTGGTGCAGGCCCTGCAGGAGCTAGTGCAGCTTTATTTGCAGCTAAAGCTGGGAAGAAAACATTACTTCTAGACAGTGATAAAGGAATGACAAAACGCGCATGGGTAGAGAACCACTATGGTGTGATGGAAATCGAAGGTCCTGAACTTGTTGAAATTGGCCAAAAACAAGCAGCAAAGTTTGGTGCAGAGGTTGTACAACAAGCGGTTACTTCCGTTGAAAAATCCGAAAACGGTTTTAAAGTAGTAACTGAAAACGGCGAATACGAAGGTAAACATGTTATCTTTGCTACTGGTGCGTTAACAGATGTTGCCGCAGCAGCCGGCGTTGCAACTAAAGAAGGTACAGAGCCTCGTATAAAAACTGTCCTAGATGTTGATTCTGCAGGAAAAACAAATATAGAAGGTATTTGGGCTGCTGGAACTTGTGCAGGTGTTAGTGTTCATACGATCATCACAGCTGGTGATGGTGCGAAGGTTGCAATCAATGTCATCAGTGAAATGAACGGTGAACGTTATGTGGACCACGACGTCCTAAAAAAATAATAAGATCATACAAAAGCCAGGAGTCTGTGATTCTCCTGGCTTTTTATACTATTATTTGGATGCCAAATAAAGCTAGAACAGTACAAAAAACAGTTGATGATGCTAGATATAAAATAGCGATCTTGTATTTTTTTTCAAGAAATAGATGAACAGTTTCATACCCAAAGGTCGAAAATGTCGTGAATGCACCACAAAAACCAATCCCTAGCAAACACCATGACCAGCTTGGAATCATGTCTTGGAGCCTCATTCCTGTTAAGATTCCTAGTAATAGTGAACCAGCAGTGTTTATGTAAAAAGTTGCGAACGGAAATGTCTTTCCAGTTTTTTTCACAATCCAGTTTCCGATTAGAAATCTACTCGCCGCTCCTAACGCGCCTCCTATTCCAACTAAAATCATCAAGTTATTTCACCCTTGTCCGTATGTTTGCCAATCGATTTCCACAATATGATAATAACAATCCTCCCAAAATGCTGACTGACACATATATTATTGCAAAGCCGAACTTTCCTTCATCCACTAAATGAATAACCTCAATTGAGAAAGTGGAGAATGTTGTAAAAGATCCGATTATCCCAGTACTCAGAAAGAGAGCAACCTTTGGGTTCACGTTTGTTTGATTCGCAATAAAAGATAATAACCATCCTAATAATAGACAACCTATTACATTTACTAGTAAGGTTCCAGTTGGGAATCCATGAGATGTAGGTAACCATTCTCCTACAAGGTAGCGAAAGATAGCACCAAGAAATCCACCAATCATCACAACCACTACATTCATCATAATCACTACCCTCATTTTTGATTAGGTTATTATATCATATTTACAATATAATGGATGTGGCAATTATATTTGAGAACTGAAAACCCAGTCGGTAGAAAATATTTATGAAACTATTTTGAATTACAAACGTAACACATAAAAGAGTACAATTCAGAAAGAGGAATGCAAATGGAGTCTAAACAATTACTCGAAAATGAACTAAAAAAGATTGAAGCTTGGGAGAAAGACCAGAGTGGATTATGGTTTTGGGACCGGATTGGTAGACTTCCTTTTAAACTCCTTGATAAACTTACTCCAAAGTTCATTCATGAAAAAATCGGGATATTACTTGATGAAATTGGCAGTTACATTCAAACTGGCGGTAAATATCTCGTGCAGGAAAAAGCCATATTTAAACTTGTAGAAAAACAGGCAAAGTCCTCAATTGAAAGTATTTCAGATATTGAACAAACATCTATACAAACCATGATTGACGCTAGTCAGGAGCATGCTGAAAAGTGGGCAAAGGTTGCTACCCTTCAGGGTGCAACGACAGGAGTCGGTGGAATATTTACACTGGCAGTTGATATCCCTGCATTGCTAGGAATGTCATTAAAAACCTTACAAGAGATTGCCATTATTCATGGTTACGATCCAAAGGACAAAAACGAACGTATCTTTATCATAAAATGCTTACAATTTTCATCCGCAGATGTAGTTGGTAAACAAGCCATACTGAAAGAACTTTCTTCGTTTTATCATGGTAGAAACTCGTCAAATGAAATGATGTCGCAACTACAAGGTTGGCGTGAGGTTGTCTATACCTATCGAGATCAATTTGGTTGGAAAAAGCTTCTTCAAATGATTCCAATCGCAGGAATCATTTTTGGTGCCGTATCAAATCGCTCCATGATTCGAGATCTTACTGAGACTGGTAATATGTTATACCGTAAAAGACGAATCTTGGAAAGATTGCAAAATGAATCGGGCACATCCTAAACGCCCCATTTATGGGGCTTTGGACAACAATCCTGTATGGTAGTCACGTTTTTTTCAAGAAACGAATAAGATACCCCTGAAACTACCGCAAAGGAGTTATCAAAACATGAAATGGAAAAATTATGGATTATGGCTCTCTCTTATCTCAATCGTATATATGGTGTTTAAGGACTTTGGTTCACAAATTGACTTAACGACATGGGAAACCTATGTAACCGCAATAGTAGGTATTCTGGCTGCTTTAGGCGTAATATCAAATCCCGATAAAGGTAAAGGATACTTTGACAAGACTTCAAATACATCTACAGAAACTCGCGACCAAGTTACAGAACATATCCAAAATCAAGCTCAGCCTTCGATCCAGCAAGACATTCCCCATCAAAACCAAAATTCATCATACACACAAGAATATCCTCGTTCACAATCAATCGATTATCCACACCAACAGGAAGAGTCCTATCAAAGAATACAACAAGAAAACCCGAATCACGAAAATCAGACGCAAGTTGAATATCGTGCTCCTCAAAAAAATAACACACAATCATTCCAACCTAGCCCTCAAGTCATTCAAGATAACAGCATACAAACGCAAGATGGTGGGTCAATCCAAGGTACTCAACCACAAGATTCAATGAATGAACAAACATCAAATAATAAAAATAATGACAGAAATTCGATCCACGGTACACCAGCACCACCAAATGAATATATGTAGTTCATTGAAAAAGCATCTAGTTAGGTGCTTTTTCATTGTTATTGTATTTCCATGAATAATCTACTGGCAAATATAAGAAAATATACATATCGAAACGACAAGTGTGGTGGATAAAACGAATGTGAAGGCTGTAGAACGTATTTTTTGGAGTATCGCATTACCAGGGTTCGGACAATTATTAAATAAACAATATGTGAAGGGCCTGACCTTTATCATCTTAGAATTCTTAGTTAATTCCTGTGCAAATTTTAATCATGCCATCATGCTTAGCTTTTTAGGTGAGACACAACAAGCACTGTCTGCGGTCAATTATGGATGGCTCATGTTTTACCCCTGTCTTTACTTTTTTGCAATGTGGGACGCATTTAAAGAAGCTGGTGGTGGGAAAGCACCTTATTCCTTTTTACCATTTGCTTTTTGTGCTTATTCTGTTACGGTCGGTTTAATGGTTTCACCAAAAGCTAGTTTTTGGGGGATCACTTTTGGACCTGTCTTTTTTCCAATGTTATGTGTGATTCCAGGCCTGCTCGTTGGATTTTTCATTAGGAAGCTCATCCTAACCTTTGGTAAAGTGGACGCACTCGTGTAAATTACATAATAACAAGAAAAGGTTGCTGATCATGACTGTAAACAGCAACCTTAATCATTTATTAGAAATCTTACTATTTAATTGCCCTCTACTTCATACTGCACTCCTTTATGACCTATATAGATTCCCATGTTGATAATCTCCCCTTCATAGGTGGTTCATCTATTGAAGTTTAGTAGAAAAATCTACTCCCTATTCCTGAACAGTTGATACAAAAACAAATTAAATCTATACAATTCGTCTTTTAACCTTGTTATTTGTTATAATTCAAAAGTACTAGATTCATAGCAATACTAGTCTAATGAAAAAAGCAGACAAAGTTCAGGAGAATGAAATGAGAAAAAAGGATCAATTATTAGCGCAACAATTGGAGAGCATACTAAAAGAGCTAAAATCTGGAAGCGAAGAAACGGCAACTACTGCTACAATCGGTCGTAGAGGTAAACGACTTAACCTTTCCAGTGAACTATTTAAGTTCATTTTTAAGTTTTGGGGTATAAGAATTATTCTTATTATAGCGATTATACTTACCATCACATTTGGAAGTTATCGGATTTTTTCAGGAAGTACTTTTAAACAAGAAAGTACAACATTTGTAGAACAAATTCAGGAGCTAGCCACCTTAGCAACATCTAAGGCGCATGTAAAGGTCATTATTGAGCAAGAGGACAATAAACTCTTCGGGAAAGAGATTCAAGTAAATCTCCCTGGAACAAAACGGCAAATACTATTAGTTGTGCCTGCCACTGTTATTGCTGGCGTCGACTTAAAAGAGATCTCTCCAAAAGATATTAGATTTAATGAACAGAAAAAAGAATTAGAAATTGTTCTACCTTCTGCTACAATTATTCAGGATCCAGCTATTCAAATGGATAAAGTTAGTACGTTCTCAGATGAAGGTCTTTTCCGTAGCGAGGTTGACTGGGCAGAAGGTTTCAATCTTGCTAAAGAAGCACAAGAGCTAATCAAAAAAGAAGCTGTAGAAGTGGGCGTTTTACAAACAGCAGAAAAGAATGCAGAGATCGCATTAAAGGAATTTTTTACTAACCTTGGCTACTCAGTCAAAATATCATTTAAATAATATAAAACTTTTCTGTCTGACACACTTTTATGCAATTTAAAAACACGCTGTACCAAAACAGCGTGTTCAGACTGTTGACAAACACTCGTATACTTCGTTGCTAGCCTCACTCGTACGCCCATGAAGGCAACTTCTATTCGCGTCTTCGATCGGTGAGCGCACCTTGTCTGACAAGGGTTTCCAAGACAGTCTGGGAAAATGAAACTTACTAATGTTCCCTATAAAAATGAGTGTAGACAAAGTCGAGTTTGACTTTGTCTACACTCTAAACAAGGTAAAAAACAGCTGTTTTCCTCTCTATTCATTTACTGCTTTTTCAAGAGCATCAGGTGTCTTGTATACAGCAAGCTTTTCAACTAATTTATTACTTTCAGAATTTAACCCCTTAATGTTTACATTTGTACCATTTTGATGATACTTTAAGACAATTTTATCAATTGCGCCAACCGCAGAATCGTCCCACAGATGAGCATTCGATAAATCTATATCAATCTCTTTCACATCTTCTTTGAAATCAAAACTGTTTACAAAGTCAGTAACTGAGGCAAAGAACACTTGGCCTGATACATGATACACTTTCTTCTGAGAATTCTTTGATGAAATACTTGTGACCTTAACTTTTGAAATTTTAGCAGCAAAGAAAATAGCACTAAGTATAACTCCAACCAAAACCCCTTTTGAAAGATCATTTGTTTGTAAAACGGTTATAACTGTAACAATCATAACGATGGTATCCGTAATCGGAACTCTATGAATGGTACGTAGAGAAGACCAGTCGAAAGTTCCAATACAAACCATAAACATTACCCCAACAAGAGCTGCCATTGGAATTAGAACTAAGAAGTCTTGTAATAAAAGTATTAACACCATTAAGAAAACACCAGCTACAAATGCAGAAAGTCTTCCACGTCCACCTGATTTTACGTTAATAACTGATTGACCAATCATCGCACAACCAGCCATCGATCCAAAGAAACCAGAGACAATATTCGCAATACCTTGCCCACGCGCTTCTTTATTTTTATCACTTTCAGTGTCTGTCATATCATCTACGATAGATGCAGTTAATAATGACTCTACCAATCCAACAATTGCAATTGATAAAGCGTAAGGAAAGATAATTTTTAATGTTTCAAAATTCAATGGAATATCAGGGAGTAAAAAGATGGGTAAAGTTGACGGAAGTTCACCCATATCCCCAATTGTACGTACCCCACTATTCGTCATTACTGCGATAATCGTCATAGCTATAATTGCAACGAGTGGTGATGGAACAGCCTTCGTAAATTTCGGGAAGATATAGATAATCGCTAAAGCACCAGCAACCATTATATACATTTGCCATGACTCACCTACAAAATGAGGTAATTGGGCAACAAAAATAAGAATCGCGAGAGAATTCACAAATCCAGTCATAACGGATCGTGGGACAAATTTCATGAGTCTACCTAGCTTTAATACACCCATTATGATCTGAATAATTCCAGTTAAAATTGTAGCAGCGAGCAAATATTGAAGGCCATGTTCAGCAACTAGTGTTACCATTAACAATGCCGTTGCACCCGTAGCTGCTGAAATCATCCCAGGTCTTCCACCAACAAACGCGATTGTTACAGCAATACAAAATGAGGCGTATAACCCTATCTTTGGATCAACTCCTGCTATCAATGAAAAGGCGATCGCTTCTGGAATTAGTGCAAGAGCCACCACTATACCTGACAAGATATCTCCTCGAATATTGCCAAACCATTCAGTTTTATATGTTGATAAATTCAATTTAGCACCTCTTTCTTCATTTTATTGTTTCTTGGAATTCAACTTTCATATCACTGACTCCTTGTAATGCTTTTGTAGCTTGAAACTCGAGAAAATTTCGGCCAGTTATCTCTTTCCAAACAAGGTGACTTTGCTTTCTCTTGACTTTCAACTCTCATGAAAGTCGGGTCCGTCATTAACAAATCATAGTATATCGGATTGTTTCTGTTTTGTGAATCCATCATGTAATCGCACACAAATATAATTAGCTCATTTTTTCTCCGTTTTTCACTTCTTTTCTCTCCCTCTTAGTAAAAGATCAAGTGTTTTTATGGTAAGTTTTTGATACTGTGTTCACACAAAAAGCAGCTAGAACTTTTTTATAAAAAGTCTAACTGCTTGATTTATTTTACGATTAAAACTGGGCAATTGGCACGTTTCGCCACTTTATGACTGACACTTCCTAGAACAAACTCTTGTAGTATATTTAGACCTCTACTACCAATGATGACAAGGTCAAACTTATTTTTATTTGCGTAATTCACAATCGAAGTTCCTGGTTCCCCGTAAAGAAAAACGACTTCGTAAGAAACACCTGATTTCCTCATAATTCGTTCGATACCTCTTAGTCGAAATCTTCGTTTGTCCCCTATATCAGCTGCGTTCCAGTTTTCTAAAACTTCGGATTTCACTTTATCATAGTCCACCACATAGACGATTTCTATTTTTGTATGTAAGTTTCCATTCACCAGCATAAGTGCATGTTCAGCTGCCCGTTTCGAATGCTCCGAACCATCTGCGGCTAATAGGATTTTCTTATACATATTTACCCTCCCTGAGTTCATTTAACCTGGGTTAAATCTAATGGTGGTATTATTCAGTTTTAAGGGCTTGTGTTTAATGGTTTGAATATATATAAATTCTATCACGAGATGTGGAAGTCAATTAGGAAAAACAGAATACAATCGTGCTCTACAATGAGGGAAGGCTCCGCTACAAATTGAGCCTTTTCATTCTCATTTTTTCATCTGGATAATTCATGCACACGCCTTAAAATTTGATTGTAGGCATTCTCGGTAAGTTGAGGATCTGGATCTACATGTTGCTTTTTTGGAACATCAAAGTTTGTCAGGATAAAATAATGCTTTGCTTCAATACTATGCCTTGCCAGAATATGTTTGCAACATGACAAAGGACACCCATCAATTGCAATGATGTCTCGACCAGATTTTGCCGTTTTAACAAGTGGTTTTACATCCCCACCGACACCAGCAATGCAGGACATTTCGGCAACGTATTCCCTGTCCATTTTTATCGCAATCGAGTTTGCGGTTTGTGCTGCAGAAGAACAACCTGAACATGAATATACAATAGGTAAATTTCTCTTTTCCAACCTCATATCCCTCCCCGTGTTTTGATTGAGTTTATTTTAGTTTATTTTTATTATAAATTCAGTGAAAAAGGTCACTTTTTCAGAATTTATTTAAAATAATAAAAGAAGCCACCAATCGGCAGCTTCTTACTCATTAGACATATTTCCTATGCACGGTTTTCCCATCATATGTGAATACAACTGTTTTATTTTCTAAGACAGTTTCCATATGCACTGGCCTACCCCAAAGTTGATAAATGTACGGGAGTACCTTTTCGAGATATTTCAGATCTAGTTCAATACCTTCATACCAATGTTTTAGGTAAAGTTCCCCGCTTTTTAGGTAATCACCGTCATTGACAGTGATGTATGGGAAACCACCATTAACACGCATATTTACAAGCTGATCGCGGACCTGTGTCCATTCTTTATCAATGATTTTATAATCGCGGCCCTGCTTTTGGAATAAATACATATCCTCTCTGAGTACAAGATCTTTCGTCAAATAATTTCGGATGAAGGAAATATCAGATTCGATTTCACGAACCTCAAAGATTTTCTCACGACCTGATCCAGGCTGTACGCCAAGTTCCATCATTTCTTTCGTTGGATTATTATAACGGTCCTCAATGTCTTCGAAGATTTTCAAACCTAAATAATATGGATTAATGCTTGTTTTTGATGGTTGGACTACTCCAGCATTTAGCTTCGCAAATTCAATCGCCTCATCAGAAGTCAGGTCCATCTCGCGGATAATCCGTTGATGCCAATATGAAGCCCAGCCTTCATTCATAATTTTTGTTTCAAGCTGCGGCCAGAAATAAAGCATTTCCTCACGCATCATTGTTAAGATATCTCTTTGCCAGTCATCCAGTTCCCGACTGTATTGTTCAATAAATAAAAGTAAATCTTTTTCTGGCTGAGGTGGGAATTTCTTTTTCTTACGAGGAGCTGGTTTCTCTTCTTTTGTATTTTTATCCATGTTCCATAAATCATCATAAGGTGTAGGCTTACGCTTAATTTCTTCTTCTTGTTCATCCTCAATATCCCAGGCAAGCTTTGCTCTCATAAGTGACGGGTCAATATGCTCTTGAATAGCAAGAACAGCATCTAAAAACGTCTCAACTTCAAGTTTTCCATATAAATGCTCATAGTTCTTTACCCGCTCAGCTGTTGCAGCCATGCTTTCGACCATATCTCGTTTAGTATTACTAAAACGAACATTATTTTTGAAAAAATCGCAGTGTGCTAGTACGTGAGCAACAATTAATTTGTTTTGAATGAGGGAATTGGAATCAAGCAAAAACGCATAACAAGGATCCGAATTAATAACAAGTTCATAAATTTTACTTAAACCTAAATCATACTGCAGCTTCATTCGATAAAACTGCTTACCAAAACTCCAATGGGAAAAACGAGTAGGCATACCATAAGCACCGAATGTATAAATAATATCAGCAGGACAAATTTCGTATCTCATTGGATAAAAATCAAGCCCAAAGCCTTCTGCAATTTCCGTGATTTCATCAATCGCGTACTCAAGCGCCTGGCGGTCAGAATCTCTCACAGTTGATCTCCCCCTTTTCGTCCTTATCACAATTTATGAGGAATCGGACCAAATGATGAGGGAGATTTCATTGTATTAGGGATTTAACATAAAAAAACAAAATTTAGGCTTATTATTTTACCTCTTCAATACTTAGCGATAAAAGGGATTCCGTTTGTGGGTTAAACAAAATCATGACTCTAGCTGTAAATGTACGTTCTTTTGTTTGAACCTTTAATTCGAATGTATCCTTCGCTTGCGAATCTGTGATTTCTTCTCGTCCTTTATACTGATAATCACTAATCTTACTGTCTGGATAATTTAATTTCGCCACATCCACTGCAATTTTGCTCCATTTTTCATAATCGGTTGGAAGCTCTTGCTCCTGTTGAGGCGGTTTTTGTGGGGTACTTGGTTGGGCACTTACTAGTCCTCCCCCTATTAACAGAAACATACTACAAAATACTGGAATCAATACACGTCTTACCAAAGTCATTACCTCCTATGTAAAAATCAATTGTATTTTGCGCCTTTTTAAGGATAATTAATCATTTATTTATTTTCCTAAGGAGACAATGTACTCTATTTTGATATTTAAAATGCAATTGGATTCTTGTCCATTATTTACAGCGAGAAAAAAGTGATTTTCTCCACAAACTAAAGTCAACTCCTTAGAAGGAGGGATAGCAGTGAATAGTGTAGACTATGACAAGGCACTATACTACACCCATCGTTCACAATGGGATAACCTACTTATTTTAATGGTTCGAACGAAGGATGATTTTCTTTCCAAGAAAATTGAGCATTTCCTTCATGCCTATAATTTTGAAAAAGACTATTCGGTAATTGAACGACATTTATATTCTTTACTTCGTTATATAGACCATGCTTCTTCAGAAAGCATGGAAGAATTAGCCGCACATATGTAAGTGGGGATATGATTCCCCACTTTTTTTAATTTGTATTTTTCTTATTAAATGATTTCACTAATACGGGTTTAGAAGTAGGTATTTGAATATATTAACTCAGCAAAAATCAGAAATTCGTATTGAACTGTGATATAAAAAGACAGGCCCCTTGGGTCCTGTCTGGGTCCTGTCTTTTTATTTAAGGGTATTATGAACTTGTTCCATTACATCTGAAGAAATGCTATTTAATGTATTTTGACTGTCTTCAAGTGAATTTCCTTTCGTTCCGAAATAAAATTTTACTTTCGGCTCTGTTCCTGACGGTCGTAAGCAGAACCAAGTTCCATCTTCTAAGAAGTATTTTAAGACATTTGATTTAGGAAGTGTAATTTCCTCTTTTTGACCCTCTTCTACGTTCGTACGAATACTTTCCTTATAATCTTCTATACGAGTTACTTTGCGACCAGCAACTACTGTTGGTGGCTCACTACGGAAGCTTGCAAGAAGGTTGTTAATTTGCTCTGCCCCTTCTTTTCCTTTTAGAGTCAAGGATTCTAGACCTTCACGGTAATAACCATATTTCTCGAAAATCTCCATTAAACCTTCATACATGGTTATGCCTTTGTTCTTATAATAAGCACAAACCTCTACTGCTAATAAAGCAGCTTGAACGGCATCCTTGTCACGAGCAAAATCACCGATTAGGTACCCGTAACTTTCTTCATAGCCAAATTGGAATTTGAATTCACCAGTTTCCTCATATTCCTTAATTTTTTCACCAATAAATTTGAATCCTGTAAGCGTATCAACTGTTTTAAGACCAAATGAAGATGCTATTTCACGTCCTAATTCAGATGTTACAATTGTCTTAAGAACAATTCCGTTTTCTGGAAGGATGCCTTGCTTTTTCTTTTCAGATAAAATGTAGTGAAGTAAAATAGCTCCTGTTTGGTTTCCAGTTAAAACAACATATTCACCTTTGTCATCCTTCACAGCCACGCCTAAACGGTCTGCATCTGGGTCTGTTGCAATTAATATATCCGCATCAATTTTCTTACCCTCAATAATCGCCAATTCAAATGCAGCATGTTCTTCAGGGTTTGGTGATTTTACAGTTGAAAAATTCGGATCTGGAAGTTCTTGTTCTTTTACTACCGTAACATTTTCATAGCCAAATGCTTTTAAACCATTTCGAACTGGCTTGTTAGCTGTTCCATGAAGCGGAGTAAAGACTACTTTAATGCCCTCTTTAGAAAGCTCAGGATTAATTGAAATTGTTTTCAACTTTTCAGTATAAGCATTATCAATTTCGGATCCAATCATTTTAATAAGCCCAGAAGCCTTTAATTCCTCTTCGCTCCCCACTTTCAATTCCAGCTCATTTTCAATTGCATATACTTTTTCAATTACAGTATCGGCAGCTTCAGGTGGTAATTGCCCACCGTCAGAACCATACACCTTGTATCCATTATACTCAGGTGGATTATGGCTAGCTGTCACAACGATTCCAGAAAAAGCATTTAAATGACGAACAGCGTAGGAAAGTTCTGGGGTTGGTCTTAATTCATCGAATACATAGGTCTGAATACCGAATGTAGCAAGTGTCTTCGCAGCCTCCATTGCAAATTCAGGTGATTTATGGCGAGAATCGTATGCGATTGCAACTCCACGACGTTTCGCTTCTTCACCAAAAGATTCAATATACGCAGCAAGCCCCGCTGATGCCTTCCTTACTGTATAAATATTCATACGGTTTGTACCTGGCCCGATTTCTCCACGCATTCCACCAGTTCCAAACTCAAGATTTTTATAAAAGCAATCTTCTAATTCTTTAGGATTGTCTTTTCTTTCTAGTAACGCATTTCTTATTTCTGCATCTAACTCAGGTGTATTAAGCCATTGGCTATATTTTTCCTTCCAGCTCATGTTCTATGATCCTCCATTTTCAGTTGTAAATAATGTGTTATGTACTATCTTCTACATATTCTATATAAAATCCTGTTATTTTCCAATGTTTTATGAAAGATTGTCATCATCTTAATATAATATTAATAAAATATTCTCCTACTATTTCCAGTTGTAAGTTCACGATTCCCATACAAAAAAAACAGACAGATTTCTCTGTCTGTTCAAAGTGTAGACAAAGTCAAACTTGACTTTGTCTACACTCATTTTTATAGGAAACACTCGTAAGATTCACTTTCCCAGACTGTCTTGAAAACGCTTGTCAGACGAGGCGCGAAGCCGATCGAAGACGCGAATAGAAGTTGCCTTCATGAGCGGACGAGTGAGGCTAGCAACGAAGTATGCGAGCGTTTGTCAACAGTTTGAACAGACAGATTTCTCTGTCTGTTTCCAAATAATATTACATCTCTTCACTTCTAGCCTCTGTTGCCTCTTTAATGTAAGACTCTACTTCTGATTTATAGTTTTGTTTTTCATTTTCGGACCAATTAAATTTCCTAGCCATGTAGGCAATAATTTCAGTCTTCCATTGATTAACCCATGCAATGTTAAAGAACATTGCACCCGTTCGGCGAATGAGAAAATCAATTGGTTTTGTAACCATTTCATATTGGATACTATATTCCAATGATGCAAGGACTGGTAGAGGAAGTTCAGCTTCTTGATCCGATATGTCCGTCATAATTTCTTTAATGATGTCAATATTTGATCCATATAATCGAACGAGCCTTTGGGCATCCTCACTTGTAAGTTGGAATTCCTTCGTGAGCTCTTTCACTTTTTTTGTTACGAATGAGGGATAGTTTTTCGAACCATCAACATCCCCACCAGAAATGGGAATTTCCTTTGTTTGACATGGTTTAAGTGCAGGAGAACCTTCATTTTCTAACAACTTTCCCACCTTGTCTACGACGATTTCAGCCATTTTGCGGTAACCAGTCAGTTTACCACCCGCAATGGTGATTAATCCAGAATCTGAAACCCAAATTTCATCCTTGCGCGAAATTTCAGATGGATCTTTTCCTTCTTCATATATCAATGGTCGTAAACCAGCCCAGCTCGACTCAATATCGGTATCCCTTACTTTTACAGTCGGGAACATATAATTAATTGTGTCAATTAAGTATGCACGGTCCTCAGCAGTTATTGTAGGACGAGCTGTATCTTTGTCATAGAAGGTATCAGTGGTACCAACGTATGTTTTTCCGTCACGTGGGATCGCAAACACCATCCGCCCGTCTGGTGTATCATAGTATACAGCTTGTTTTAACGGAAACTTGGATTGATCAATGACAATATGGACACCTTTTGTGAGGCGTAATACTTTCCCTTTTTTTGAGCGGTCTGCTTCACGCATGATGTCAACCCAAGGCCCTGTAGCATTCACTATTTTTTTGGCATAGATTTGAAATTCTCTCCCAGATAATTGGTCAACTACCTTCACTCCCTTTACTTTCTCATTTTCATAAATAAAGGATTCAACCTTCGCATAATTGACTGCATTGGCACCCTTTTCAATTGCTTTTTTCAATACCTCAATTGTTAGTCGAGCATCATCTGTTCGATACTCTACATAATATCCGCCACCTTTTAGTCCATCCTTTTTAATAAGGGGCTCCTTTTCTATAGTTTGCACTGCATTTAACATCGTTCTTCTTTCTGACTTTTTCACTCCTGCTAAAAAGTCGTAAAGTAGTAGGCCGAGGGAAGTTGAAAATTTACCAAATGTACCTCCTTTATGAAGGGGCAACAGCATCCATTCAGGGGTTGTAACATGTGGTCCATTTTCATATACAATCGCTCTTTCTTTTCCCACTTCAGCTACAAGACTAACTTCAAACTGTTTCAAAT
Organism: Bacillus nitroreducens; assembly: GCF_964021195.1. Taxonomy (NCBI): domain Bacteria; kingdom Bacillati; phylum Bacillota; class Bacilli; order Caryophanales; family Bacillaceae; genus Bacillus; species Bacillus nitroreducens. The sequence continues at coordinate 756,029 of NZ_CAXHYI020000001.1, forward strand.
AACGAAGTCCACCGTGTACTAGTTTAGTGGATCGACTGGATGTTCCAGCTGCAAAGTCCTGCATTTCAACAAGGGCTGTTTTCAACCCTCGAGATGAAGCATCCAGTGCAATTCCAGCACCAGTAATTCCACCACCTATAATAAATAAATCATGAACTTCTTTTTCCATTTCTTTCAAAATTTCACTTCTATTTAAACTTGAAAAGCGTGTCATAATCCCCACTCCTTCAAAAATTCGTGTTCAAAAAGGAGGATAAAAAGGACAATGTCCACAAGATGCGACCTCCTGTCGTACTGTTGACACTAGCAAGTCTTGTGCGTCCAATGTTAAAGGCAGCACAGCTTAGAGTAGCGGAACGTGCAAGCCAACAAGCTTTCACAATATGTGATGACTTCGACGTTCGACATAGGACGTGTCGGCTGTTAGTCGAAGTGCCTAGATGGACGTGTCATTTTTACCGAACTTTTTGATCATCCTCTTTGAGGTAGAAAAAAAGAGACCACAAAAGTCATTGTCACAATGTGACAATGCTCCTGCGGTCTCTCCTTGTCTCCTACCAAATATTAACTTATTTTTATCATAACATAATTCTTATTTAAATGCCATAGCAGCCTGGACTGCCTTTTTCCACCCATTGTATAAGTTTTCTCGCTTTTCTTCATTCATTTTCTCTTCAAATGTTTGGTCAATTGCCCATTTACTAGAGATTTCAGACTGTCCCGACCAAAACCCAACGGCTAGACCTGCTAAATAAGCAGCTCCTAAAGCCGTTGTTTCATTGATGACAGGACGTTCAACTGGAACTCCTAAAATCCCACTTTGAAAATTCATAAGGAAATTATTTTTCACAACTCCACCGTCTACACGAAGTTTCTTTAAGGTTATACCAGAATCTGCCTCCATCGCCGTTAGAACATCCCTTGTTTGGTAGGCCAATGATTCCAATGTTGCGCGTACGAAGTGCTCTTTGGAAGTTCCCCTTGTAAGACCAAATACGGCACCGCGAACATCGCTGTCCCAATAAGGTGCGCCAAGCCCGACAAATGCTGGAACCACATATACCCCTTCAGTTGATTCAACCTTTATTGCATAGCCTTCGCTTTCTTTTGCATCGTTAAACATCCGAAGGCCATCACGAAGCCACTGTATCGCAGAGCCTGCTACAAAGATACTGCCTTCCAATGCATATTCGACTTTACCGTTCAGTCCCCATGCGATAGTTGTTAATAAACCATGATTAGATGGTACTGCTTTTTCCCCTGTATTCATCAACATAAAGCAGCCTGTTCCGTAAGTGTTTTTGACCATTCCCTCTTCAAAACAAGCTTGACCGAAAAGTGCTGATTGTTGGTCACCCGCTGCTCCTGCAATCGGAACTTCTTGACCAAAAAAATGATAAGGAGCTGTGTTTGCATATACTTCAGATGACTTCCTCACTTCAGGTAACATTGACTTTGGTACAGTTAAAATTTCAAGTAGCTCATCATCCCATTTTAACTCGTATATGTTATACATAAGTGTTCGTGAGGCATTCGAATAATCTGTCACGTGTGCCTTCCCACCAGAAAGTTTCCAAATCAACCAGGTATCAATTGTCCCAAATAAGAGTTGCCCATTTTCGGCTTTTTCACGTGCACCTTCCACATGATCTAAAATCCATTTTACTTTTGTTCCTGAAAAATAAGCGTCAATCAATAGGCCCGTTTTTTTACGGAATTTATCATTTAATCCTTTTGCTTTTAACTCTTCACAAATATCTGCAGTCTGACGAGATTGCCAAACAATTGCATGATAGACTGGCTGTCCCGTCTCCTTGTCCCAGACAACGGTTGTTTCACGTTGATTTGTAATTCCGATCCCAGCAATCTGCTCTGCCTTAGTATTTGTTTCAGATAATACTGTTGCTATGACTGCCAAAATTGATCCCCAAATCTCATTCGCATTATGTTCAACCCAGCCTGGCTTTGGGAAAATTTGCGTAAACTCCTTTTGTGCAACATGAACGATTTCCCCTTCTTGATTAAACAAAATCGCTCGTGAACTAGTAGTACCTTGATCTAATGATAAAATGTACTTCTCCACCTAATTCCCCCCTCAAACTTTTTCATAACATAAAATTAACACGCTTACATTCTTTTGACTACCAGCTAGTCCAATTTTATTTTAGGTCTAAAAGAAATTCTCCAGAATAAATGTAATAATGGTCGCAAAAAAAATTACCCCTTTTAAGGAGTGAAATGCATTGATTCAACAAGAAGTTACCGTTACGATCAAGGATGGATTACACGCCAAGCCAGCTGGAGAACTAGTACAGAACCTAAGCAGATACACAAGTGATGTAGAATTTCGTATAAAAAATAGAGCTTATAATGCAAAAAGCATATTAGGACTGATGGGTGCAGGGATTCGTCAAGGAGAAGTTATCACTGTTCGAGTGAATGGACCTGACGAAGACGAAGCATTTGAGTGGATTAAGAGGTTTATTCAAAACTAACTCGACCCATTTTTAAAAACTTGTTGCTACTAACACAGTTGTTTTTTCGCTGGAGCTGAGTGCTTTTTGAATAAGCAGGACTAATTTCTCCATAACAGAATGTGGAGGCGTTTCTCACAAAAAAAAGAATTTGGCCGACTAATCGCCACGTCCTGTGGCGACGTCGGCACTAGCACTCGTTAGAAATTACAATTAAAATAGATCCACCTAAGATTTTATATATTCCTGTACGATTTGTTCTACTTTTATTGCATCCATACACCAATTAATCTTATTTACGTCAATACTTCCTGTTTCTTCCTCTATAGCATTTAACGTACCCATAGTAAGGCCAAATTTTATTAATTCCTCTTCCCCTAGCCCACGTGATAATCCAGCAGCAAAACCAGCAATCACTGAATCTCCAGAACCAACAGGGTTTACAACATCTACTTTTGGAATACGCACGCGATATAGTTTTTCCAAATGTTTAACAATCGCGCCATTACCACCTAAAGTTACAACAACCCATTCTACTCCTTGAAAATCTTTCTCTTGTAAAGCTAGAACAATTTCTTTTTCGCTCCCTAACGTTTTTCCGACCAAATCTCCTAATTCTTCCTGATTTGGTTTTATTAAAAACGGTTTATAATTACATAACAATGTAGTTTTTAGGAGTGAACCTTTCGTATCTAGCAAAACAGGTTTCTGATTCTTATGAGCGATTTCTATTAATTGGCTATAATATTTGTCATTGATTCCTTCTGGAGTACTTCCTGAAATGGTGATATACGTTGCCTGCTCTATGTCTTTTAAATATTTATTCAAGAAATCCATTGATTCTTTTTCATTGATTGTCGGTCCACTTTCCAATATTTCGGTTTGCTGCCCTTCATGAATAATAGCTATACAATTTCTAGTGTCCCCTTCTATTTCTACAAAAAAGTCTTCAATTCCCTTTCTATTTATCTCTTTACGAATAAAACCTCCCAAACTACCACCTAGAAATCCTGACGCAGCTGTCTTTTCTCCTAATTGTCGTAGTACATGAGCTACATTTAAGCCTTTCCCGCCTGCCGTTTTACCAACACTTTTAACTCTATTCACATTATCTAAATTAAAGTGTTCGAGCTTATAGTTGATATCGACAGACGGATTTAATGTAATGGTTAATATCATGTTAACACCCCTATTTTTCGTTATGGAAAAAGGTGAGGATCTATTCCTGGTGTGTAAACACACGTAGGTTTTCGATACCTCACCTCAATCAAGGTTATGCTTTTCCGTTACTCTTACAAATCAAGATTTTTTCAATTACAGCTTCTTTCATTTTTGCTTTAGCTGGACCGAAATATTTTCTAGGATCTGTTTCTTGTGGATGAGCAATAAGATGGTCACGCAGTCCTGCCGAGAACGGGATTTTTAGTTCTGTTGAAATATTAACCTTTGCACAGCCAAGAGAGATACATTTTTGAACATCTTCTTTCGAGATACCAGATGCTCCATGTAATACGATTGGTACATTAATTAAACTTTTTATTTTGGCAAGTCGATCAAAATCAAGATTTGGGGTTGTTTCATATAATCCATGGCCTGTTCCAATGGCAACTGCAAGCGAATCAATACCTGTACGTGCTACAAATTCTTCTACAGTATCTGGATCTGTATAAGCAGCGTCTTCCGCTTCAACAATAAGGTCGTCTTCTTGACCCACTAATTTTCCAAGCTCAGCTTCTACTGTAGCCCCATATTCATGTGCCTTATCAGCTACTTTTTTCGCGAGGGCAATGTTCTCCTCAAATGATAAATGAGAGCCATCAATCATAACCGATTTTGTTCCTAATTCTAAGGACTCTACAATTGATTCATAGGTTTCATGGTGGTCAAGATGTAACGCGATAGGAATATCATTTTCTCTTGCTGCTACTTCTACAATTGCTTGAATATAGGCACGTCCTGCGTATTTCATTGTCCCTGGTGTTGCTGCTAGAATGATAGGAGATTTCATTTCCACTGCTGCTTCAACAACCGTTTGTATTGTTTCAAGATTATGAATATTAAACGCGGGTACAGCATATCCTTCACGACTAGCTTTTAATAACATTTCCTTCGTATTTTGAATATAACTAGTTTGTTGAACAGATACCAATTTGCATCATCCTCATATCAAATTTTTATGAAAAAGGCTTTTTTAAAAAGATTGTTGTATGGCTAAACAAACAAAGTACTAAGTAATATATTAAAAATTGCACTTAAGAAACTGTTCTGGCTACACACTTCTTTCCACGGGGCGACTGTTGAGCCTCCTCACGCTCCACACTGCATGGTTTCGCCGAGACCTGTGCTCCTGCATGAGCCGAAGAGTCACAACCGAGTTTGCTAGACGAGGAGGCTAAGGCCATGACCGCAAAAAATTGTTCACCACCAGGCAGAAATCAACACATCGTTACATCAATTTACATTAACTAAGAGGATTAATGAGCAACAATCAGTGCGAAAACAGCCATGAAAAAGATACTGATCTATTTCTTTATAAACTTTAGTTCTCCAGCAACTGCTGTTGCCTGTATCACAAGTTGTTCATCCAAAACGACATAATCAGCAATCTTACCTGGAGATATGCTACCAAGATACAAATCCAGCCCTAAACTTTTGGCTGGTGTAAGTGAGCCAAGATTCCAGATTTTATACAATGGTTCTGAACTCCACTCTTGTAAGTTTTTTACACCATCAACCAGTTTTAAAGTACTACCAGCAAGGGAACCACTCTTCAATTGGGCAATTCCATCTTTCATAACAACTGGAAATTCACCAAGTTGGTAATTGCCATCTGGCATTAATCCAGCTTGCATACAATCTGTAATAAGCTGTAATTTGTCTCCTTTAATCCGTAATGCTAGCGCAGTAACCTCAGGGTGCACATGAAAACTATCACATATTAGTTCTGCATAAGCCCTGTCGTCCATCAACGCTGCCCCAACAACACCTGGCTTTCTATGATGTAGTCCAGTCATTCCGTTAAATAAATGGACATAGTTTCTAGCCCCTGTATCCACTGCCTCTTTACAACATTCATACGTTGCATCAGTATGCGCAATACTCACTAATACACCCTCGATACTTACTTTTCGAATAAAATCCAAAGCGCCTTCTCTCTCAGGTGCGATTGCAATTTTTTTAATGGTACCGTGCGCTAATTGTTGCCAATATTGGAATTCTTCAATATCAGGGTCTCTAAAGTAGCTAGCATTTTGAGCACCTTTGTGAAGCTCAGTAAAATATGGACCTTCTAGGAAGATTCCTTCAGATTGTGCACCTGGAAGACCTTCTGTTACCGCTTCCCGAATGGCGATGATTGCACGATCTAAGTCCTTTTTAGAAGAGGTTAAAGTGGTAGGTAAAAATCGTGTCACACCAAGCGAAACAAGTGTCTTAGATATTTCTTGAACCGCTTTAACCTCACCGTCCATAATGTCATTGCCTTTTATGCCGTGAATATGTGTATCAAAAAGCCCTGGAGCAATCGTATAACCACTATAATCAATGACTCTTGCGTCCAATGGGACTTGGCTCACAAACGAGCCAAATCTCCCATCATCAATCAACAAATAGCCACCGTGTTTTTCCTCATTTTCAAGTAGATACTTATCGGCCTTTAAATAATATGACATTGTCATTCATCCTTTATTTAGATATCATTCATAATCATAGATTGTAACGCCCTGAACAACTCGGCTAATGACACCATTTGGACTCGGATTATCTGGCGAAATACCTAGATTAATAGACTTTTTCATTGCTAATGTTTGGGCAAATACAATATATAATAAGGCCAAATAAAAGTCGTTCTTCAGTAGTTCTGAAGACGTATTCACAGAGAACTTCCAATCAGCATATTGCTCTACTGTTTCATCTACTTTATCCGTTAATGCGATGACTTTAACTCCTTCAATTCCTGAAACTTCTTTAAGAATATCAAGATCATATTTTCTTGTGTAAGGGTCACTTGATAGGAATAATGCAACAATAGATTGATCATTAAGAATTGATTTTGGACCATGACGAAAACCTAATGAAGATTCGTAGGTTGCAACTACTTTCCCAGCCGTCAACTCTAGCATCTTTAAAGAAGCTTCATGAGCTAATTGTCCGAGTAATCCTGAACCAAGATAGATGATCCGGTTAAAATCAGATTCCAACACTTTGTCTACCGATGCTTCTACTGTATGAATCAATTGCTTTCCATTCTCAATTATTAGGTCCATTTCTTGTTCAAAAGATGGATTGTTTGTAAAGAAGGCGTATGCCATTAACAACATGCATGAAAAACTACTTGTCATTGCTAATGATTTGTCATTTGCTTCTTCAGGAAGTAGGATAACTAGACTATCCTTATCATCCTTTACATTTTGGGCTAGCTGTCCCTCTTTGTTACAAGTGATGACTACCTGATAAAAATCTTTAATTAACTGCTGCCCGAGATTTACAGTTGCTACACTTTCTGGACTATTCCCTGAACGTGCAAACGAAACAAGAATAGTTGGAATTTCTGAAACTAAATATTCTTTTGGATTTGATACAATTTCAGTTGTAGGAACAGCTTCAAAGAAGACTTTATTTTTGGCTTCTTGTTTAAAAATGGGTGCGAGAATATCTCCTATAAAAGCAGATGTTCCTGCGCCAGTAAAAATAACTTTAACAACTTCATGTTTTGCGTAAATTGCTTGTAAAAAAGAGTTATATTTATCCTTTTTTTGTGCAAAAAGAGAGAGTGATTTCTCCCACACATTTGGTTGTTGGAATATTTCAGTACTTGTATAAGTAGCTCCTTCTAACTTCAACATAAATACATATCCTCACTTTTTTTATATTTTTCTATGATTCTAGTATTTTGTGATATCCGTAGCATGTTCATTTAAGTTGGACTAGGTGTTATGTTATTCGAATTATAGGCGCAATCAGACTGATGATTTTTTCACGGCTCATGAATATATCGCTTTAAGTCCTGCTCCTAGTACACCTGCATTTCCTTTTGACTTACTCAAGAACATGCGGTTTATAACTGATTTTTGTTCTGGAATACAGTAGTCTTCCATTTTTTGTTGGACTAATGGTAAGAGAAAAGGATTGTTATTACTTACCCCTCCCCCAAATACAATTTTTTGAGGATCCAATAGACATGCAATTGAATAACTACCATGAGCGAGAGAATCAACAACCTGTGAAATCACTGACTTCGCATATTTATCATTTTGTTGGTACTTCTCAAATATTTCTTTGGCAGTCATGCTGCCGTTTGTTATTCGTTGGATAGAGGGACCTGATGCCGCTTGCTCAAGTCTTTCTAGACCATTTCCAGATTTAACTGGTAAAAGTCCTAATTCACCAGCAAATCCCATTCCGCGAATAAAATCTCCATTATGTATAATTGAAACTGCAATACCTGTACTAATCGTAAGATAGACAAAAGTTTCATTTGGATTTGCTCCATGTAGACTCCATTCGGCATATGTTGCCATATAAACATCGTTATCTATTACAACTTTATCTACAGAAAAAGTATCTTTTATTCTCTGCGTTATAGGAAAATCCTTCCAGGGGAGATTATTTTGAAATAAAGCAATGCCTAATTCTCTATCTAGTATTCCTGGTACCCCTATCCCGATGCCTTCAAGTTGTTGTACATCTAACTGTGAATCTTTCAATACATTATTGATTACTTTCACAACTTGCTGAAACATCTTTTCTTTATCAGTTGGGTCACTTGGTATTTCTGAACGGTGATAAATGTTCATATCTTCATCTATAATTGCCGCGGCAATCTTTGTACCACCGATATCCACTCCTAATGCATGTTTCATTTATTCATTCTCACCTCACCATAAACCTTTTATATTGTGGAATAAGAAGCATAAAAAGGTACCTCAGAGTTAGAGCAATTTTTTCCAAGGTACCAAATGTCAGCCCTAAGATTTATTGCCTGGATTTAATTCAATAGAATATGAGAATTTATCTCCACGTGCGTAGGATACGGTATACTCAACAACAAGCTGATTTTCAAACGTTGTCCTTTCAATCCTTAAGCTTGGAACGGATTCTGGAATACCAAATATGTCTCTAATTTCTTTATCTAACAATACAGCGTGGAATCGTTCGTGTGCATTGGTGATTTGCACTCTGTAATCTTTACTAAAAATTTCATACATTGGTAATTCTTCTAATCGTTCCTTTGTTAGATTCTCAAATCTACTTACTGGTAAATAGGAAGTTTCGTACATCATTGGTTTTAAATCTGCGAGACGAAGACGTGTGATTTCATATATTTCATCACCTTCTTCAATCTTTAATTTTGGCGCAATTTCTGGTTTACAGGGCACCTTTTGAAAATTAAGCACCTGTGACGATGGGGTTTTGCCTAAATTCTTCATTTCATTTGTAAAACTATAAAAATTGACAAGACTTTGGTCATAAACCTTAGGTGCAACAAAACTTCCTTTGCCATGCTTCGTCGTTATATACCCATTCTGTTCTAATAATTCCATTGCCTTTCGAACAGTGGTACGGCTCATTTCATACTGTTCGCATAGCTCTCTTTCAGATGGTAACTTATGGTGCTCTGGCCATGTATTATCTTCTATTTTCTTTACTAATTTTTCCATTAATTGATAATATAATGGCAACTGGACATTTGACATCATATCTACGAAAACCTCTCTCATTTTTAGAACTTATGTTTCACTAAGTATGAATTAATTAAGTAAGTGAAACAGTCATCTGATTATTTTTTACAAATTCATCAAAATCAATTGTTTTTCCAGTTTTTCTGGATTCTTCTGCTGCAAATACAATTAAATGGCTATCCCTTGATACGGTTGGGGAAGTTAAACTTTCAGTTATCCCATTTGCAACACGGTATACAAAGTCTTCCATGATGCTTGTATCAGCTCCCATATGACCTCCATCCATTGTCATAGGAGTAATTACTTCTGATTTTCCACTAAAGTAAGAAACAAGAATTTCATTTTTTGTATCATCACCCTCGATGGTCCCTTTTGTTCCCATAATTTTGAACTGCCGACAATTGTTTGCCGTAAAACCAGACATAGTAAATGCTACAGTGATTTCTTTATCAAAAAGTAAATTCACTGTTTGATGATCGACTACATCATTATCAGAACGCCACACACAACGACCATATGGCCCTTCTTGGATTTCTTTCAAACGACTCTCGATGTCCGAATTAGCAGTAATTGTATTTGCTGGCCATTCGTCACGATCATGAAGATACCATTTAACCGCTGAAAATGGACATTGTTTTTCGATGGCACACTCTAAACAGCGTTCCCCTGATCCTTCTGGAGCATTTTCTTCCTTGAAATAGGATAGGTGACCAAATGATGATACTTTCTTACATCTCTCACCAATCAACCACTGAAGCATATCCATATCATGACAAGATTTCTGTAATAGCATTGAGCTAGACGTTTCTTCTTTTCCCCAATTACCACGAACAAAACTATGAGCTTGGCGATAATACCCAACATTTTCGATCCATTGGATTGACATAATATCCCCAATTACTTTTCGATCTAAAATCTGCTTCAATTCTTGATAAAATGGGGCATATCGTAACACGTGACAAACACTTAGCAAAACTCCCTTTTCTTCTGCTGCCTCTGTAATCTCCAATACTTCCCTAGGATTAGGAGACATTGGTTTTTCTAAGAGGATATTGTATCCCTTATTAATTGCTTCCATCACTGGTTCATAATGCAACTGATCGGGTGTACAGATCAATATTGCATCACAAAATCTATCTTGGGATAACAATTCCCTCCAGTCACTGTAACGATGATTTTCTTCTATATTGTGAGCTTTAGCAAACTTGTTTCTTTTCTTTTCATCCGTATCAGCTACCGCTACAAACGAGATCTCATTCGGATACTTTAATGCATACGTACCGTATGAATAATATCCTCTACCGCCTGCCCCAATAAGTGCTGCTGTTATCATTATGAAAAAACCTCCTTATTTTCCGCCTGTAAGTGCAATTCCTTCAATAAACTGCTTTTGTAAAAACATAAACAATACAAGCATAGGAATCATTGCTAAAAATGAACCCGCCATTAGTACTGGATAGTTTGTTGAATATTGTCCTTGTAAAGATGCTAAACCAACGGATAAAACCATACTATCTGTAGAACTATTCACAATTAGTGGCCACATTAAATTGTTCCAAGCAAAAAGGGCGGTGTAGATTCCCAGTGCAATTAGACCTGGTTTAGCAAGTGGAAGCATAATTTTCCAGAAAATCTGAATATGGTTACAACCATCTAATCGTGCTGCTTCTTCTAATTCTTTTGGTAATCCCATAAAGAATTGCCGTAGTAGGAAAGTACCAAATGCACTAAACAAGCTTGGTAAAATAACCGCTGTCAATGTATTGAGTAGTCCTAACTTCGCCATAATTTCATACTGTGGTAATAAAAAAACCTGGCTAGGCACCATTAAAACTGATAGTACGAGTAAAAATAATACATTCCTGCCAGGGAACTCGATACGAGCAAAAGCATAGGCAGCTAATGAACAGAATACCAATTGTCCAATTACGATTACTATAGTGACAATAAAGGTATTCTTCATGAATGTAACAAATGGCAGCAATTCAAATACTTCAACATAATTACTGAAATTAAAAGATGTAGGAAACAACAATGGAGGTACTTGAATTGATTCAGCATACGTCTTAAATGTTGTTAAGACCATCCATAAAAAAGGTCCAAGCATTGATATTGAACCTATAAGCAATAATAAATGGACGATCGGTTTCCCTTTATTAGTTCCAATTTCCACTTAATTTACCTCCTCAGTCGTAATGAACCCATTTCTTTTGTAGTTTCATTTGTATCGCTGTAATCAGTAGAATAATAACCAATAATAAAGTCGTAATCGCTGACGCATACCCCTTATCACCTAATACAAATGCATGTTGATAAAATAGATATACAATTGATTGTGTTTTATCAATAGCAATACTATCCTGATGGACAATCATAAATATTAAATCGAACACTTGGAAGGCACCAATAAACGATATGATTGATACAAAAAAGATAATTGGTGAAAGTAATGGTAATGTAATTTGAAAAAAGGTTCGGAAAGGACCCGCACCGTCAATCAACGCGGCTTCATAATATGTCTTAGAAATGCCTTGTAGCCCAGATAAAAAGATGATCATGTTGTAACCAATTCCACTCCAGATTGCAACAACTATGACTGCATATAGAGCAAATTTTGGATCTGATATCCAATTAGGTCCTTGTATACCAATCTTGGATAAAAGGAAATTGATTAAACCATAATCGCCATTATACAACCATTTCCAAACCATCCCAATTGCTGCTGGCATCGTGATAACAGGTAAGAAATAAATTGTACGATAAATTGATTTTCCTTTAATTTTTTGGTTCAGTAAAACTGCTACAAGAATTGCTGAAAATATCCCAATCGGTACTGTAAATAAAATATATACAAATGTATTTTGGAAGGATTGTCCTAACTGGCCGTCTGAAAACATTCGAACATAGTTATCTAATCCAATCCATTCAGATACTCCAAAAGCACTTCTTTCCGTAAAACTAAAATACGTATTTTGAAGAATTGGCCAAAAGTAAAATATGGTTAATCCAACCATCAGAGGTAAAATCATGAGATACCCCCAAAAATAGTCTGAACGTTTTTGGGTTTTTGCATAGGATTTTGTTTTGATTTTCTTTGGATTATTTAATGTCCTTATTTTTTCTACTTCGGTAATAGATTTGCTCATTTTGTCACCCCTTTAATGAACTTAGAAGGTTAAGTAAAATTCACTTAACCTCCCCCGCATGCTTATTATTCTATTTGTTCAAAATTTCTTCAGCCTCAACTGCTAATTCCTTAGCTGCATCCTCAACACTTATTTCTCCACTCCATGCTCTCTTCAGTATATTTGTTTCAGATGCCCACAAAGCACTAGTCTGTTCAATGTTTGGTAAAGGTTGAGAGTATTCAACTGCGTCTAAAAAGACCTGTAAGTTCATCGTTGGAACTGATTCTAACCATGCATCTTGCATACCATTAAATGCAGGAATAACTGTACCAGTTTCAGCAAATACTTGCGCAGCTTCCTCTGAACCTAGATATTTAACAAATTCCCATGCAGCTTCTTTGTTTTTCGTTTTTGCTGCAATTACATTCGAGAGTCCGTGAATCGTTACTGCACGCTCTTTTCCTTGTGGTAATACAGCAACATCTATATCTGGGTTGTCTTTAAAAATTGGTACCCTCCAAGAACCATCAAATATCATTGCCAGTTTACCAGACATAAACATATCAACAGACCAGGATTCTGTTAATTGTACATATGTAGGTGATAATCCTTCATCTATAAAACTATACCAATACTCTAAAGCCTCAATTGCTGCTGGCTCATCAAAACCTGTGCTTTTACCATTGTTTGTAATGATTTCTCCACCATTTTGCCAAATTAAATCATAATAAGATCCTTGGTTCTTTAAATCTGCTGCAATTCCATGGATTCCTTTTTCTTTATTTGTTAGTTTTTCGGCAGCTTGTTTTAGATCTTCCCATGTCCAAGTTTCATCAGGATAAGGAACACCAGCTTCGTCGAATATTTTTTTATTATAAAACAATCCTGTTGTATCAAAATCTTTTGGAATCCCATAAACTTCATCATTAATCGTATATAAAGATGTCACAGTTTCTGGATAATTTGACATGTCAACTTCATCTTTCTCAATAAGCTCATTTAATGGTAATAGTACTTTACCATTTGCAAATCGAGCAGCATTCGGACCATTCATCCAAAACACATCAGGCATAGCCCCACCATTGGCAGCGGTTTCAAGTTTTTGAAAATATTGCTCACGAGGTGTTAATTCGATATCTACTTTAATGTCTGGGTTTTCTTTCTCGAACTTCTCAATGATTTTCTCAACTGCTGGTACTTGATCCTTATTCCACATCCCATATTTTAGAGTAACAGTATCCCCAGCACTTTTTTCTCCACCTGAACTACCACATGCTGCTAACACCATCATGGAAATAAGTAATACCAATATTCCCATAATTTTTTTCATAATGATTCCTCCCTTTTATATACAAGTGTAATGATGTAATGATGTCATTACCAGTTGAATTAAAAATAAAGAAGTAATGATGTCATTACCAGTTGGTTCATGATTAATATATCACGTATATAAAACGTTTTCAATTATTATTTTTAAATTTTGTAGTAAATTGACTACTATCAGAAATTTAAGTCGATTTTTTTCGATTAATTTAGTATTTAAGTTCTAAACTAAGAAAAAGTTGAGATTTAGAACCAAATACTTCCTAACACATCGGTTTCGATACCTAAACCTAAAAATAATGATTTCTATATAAATAGGAAAAAATAAGAAATCCCTCACTTGATAATGATCTTTCAAATAAAGTAGAAAATCTACATTGCATCCATTTCCTTTATATTAATGCTTATTTCAGTATTTTGCTTATAGTCTATTGTGAATTTTCATAGAGTGATTTGACCATTAATAAATTCACATTTTCAAATGATAATTTAGCTTAAATTATAAGAGTGGCCTAGTATGTGGCCACTCTCGTTTCTATCTTTTATTTTTTACCGATTCTTTCGATGAGTTCATGTAATTGGACGGAAGCCATCGATTCTAAACGATCATCGACCTCACAGAACTCCAAATCTTTTGTTACTTGGTTTGGTATGATGACACAGAACATTCCTGCACGTTTCGCAGCTAATGCCCCATTTGCGGAATCTTCAAAGACAAGACATTCCTCAGGTGATACGCCCAAACATTTTGCAGCCTCTAAGTATAGGGCTGGATCTGGCTTAACCTTTTCAACGTCATCTGAAGTACGAATGCACTCAAAATAATCGAAAAGACAAAGATTTTTCAAATGATTTGAAACCCAATCGTAAGTAGAGCTTGATGCTAGTCCAATTTTTAATCCTGCTTTTTTTGCAGCAGATAGATACTCCTCAACACCAGGCAATGCGCCTTCATTTTTCATTCGTTCGTTAAACCGTTCACGTCTAAGTTTCGTTAATTTTTCATGGTCTATTTTTTTACCAATTTGTTCTTCCAAATAGGCAAGTGCATCAAATCCCGCTTGTGTTCCAATGACTTTTCCCCATACTGACAGTGGGAGCTCTGAACCATGTTCTTGAAAGATTTCGTTTAAGACATTGTATTCATTTGTTTCCGTATCATAGATTAATCCGTCAAAATCAAAAATGACTGCTTTTATCAAAGTACCATCTCCTGTTATCTAATCTTCTATCTATTATAAAGAATTACATAACAAAGTCCATTTTTCATCATTAACAGTTAAGTGTAGTGTCACAAAATGTTCACAAAAATATCTTTACATCAAGATTTACATTTTACATTCGACTATGGTGATACTATAATTTTTAGTATACTTATGTGGAATGAGAGGGATTCGATGAATTCTAAAAAAAATGAAAAGATGCTGGAGACATACTTATTTATCGCCTTTGCTGCCGCATTAATATCGACGTTGGGAAGTCTTTACTTTTCGGAAATTCAAAAGTTTATCCCATGCGATTTATGCTGGTATCAGCGTATCTTTATGTATCCTCTTGTCATCATTTTAGGAATTGCTATTTTTAAAAAGAATTATTCAATCGCACTCTATATCTTTATTCTATCTTTAATTGGTGGTTCCATTTCCATCTATCATTATTTAGTACAAAAGATTCCAACTGTGGGTGAAAGCTCATTAGCATGTGGAATTGTTCCTTGTACAGGCCAATATATTAATTGGTTTGGCTTTGTTACGATCCCATTTTTAGCACTGATCGGTTTTACAATTATTGCTGTTACTAGCTTTATAACACTAATTAAATTGAAAGAAGGGAAATAACCTTGAAAAAGATCATTCTATTTACGGTGATAGTCGTTACGATCTTTGGAGCACTTGCATTTGTAACGACTCAACAAAACAAACAACAGGCAGAAGGGAATCCATACGGTAAGGATACTCTTGATCCTGCTACAATCAAACAGCTAGACGATCCGAACTACGGAAATCAAATTCTACCAGATGAATTAGAAAAAAAATTAGAAAATGGCGAGACGATGACCGTTTATTTCTATAGTCCTACATGTGTACATTGTCAAAATACAACACCAGTAATCGTACCTATGGTGGATGAAATGGGACTTGATTTAAAAAAATTAAACCTCCTCGAATTTGAAGATCAATGGAATAAATATGGAATCGAATCTACACCAACATTAATTCATTTTGAAAATGGTAAAGAAGTTTCGCGTCTTGTTGGGTATCACCCAGATCATAACCAGTATAAAACATGGTTCGAATCCGCAATGGCTAGTTCAAAATAAACAAATCGATAAGCGCTTTGACCAGTCTCAGACAAACCATAGGTTGAATGGAAAGAAGGTTACATATTCTTCTTCTCTTTAATATTGGCAAGACAGAAGATAGAATTTGGGCTTGCTCTGACACCAATAAAACTCATGTACATCATTTCTAAAAACAAAAATCCCAGCTCACAAAATAGAGCTGGGATTTTTCACTTATCAAAAGCATAAGACACTCGGCTCTCTAATAATCAGGCGTCTTATGTTTTTCGCCTAAATCTGAACGCTTTCACTTGTGAAAGCTACCAAGTCTTATGTATTATGCTAGATATTTATTTGCTGGTTTTGAATACTTGCTTATACCCTGCGTATTATTCTCACATTGAAATTCTTCAATGGTGAATGGAAACAAATAACCGTAATCATTTAAAATTTGCACATTCTTTGTAAAAATTTCAACATAATTTTCCTTACAACCCTCTTCTTGGATCGTTTCCAAAACGGCAATGATCGCTTGAAGGCTTGAAATAACTTTAAAAGCCTTATCCAACGTTCGGTTATAGTAGACGTCTTCCTCTTTCGGGGCTAACACGTTCCATTCTTCTAACTTTCCAATATACTCATCTTCAAAATAGACTGGAAAGACGGAAGAATACATGTAATCGATTAGCTCCGTAATATGATGTTCCTGCTCTGGAGTTGATGCTACTACTATTTTCAATGTAAAACCCACCCTTATTTCTCCATTGTAATCTAAAGTAAAGTTAACACTAGAATAACACAGGAGACTTTGTTTTGTGTAAGGTAAGTCTTTCCTACATATCCACCTTTCTCTTTCAATCATTTGGTGAATTGGATATACTTTTAAAAGGATTAAATCGTAATAGATAAAAAAGGATGATTGGATGTTAACGAGAAAATACGGAGAATGGTTGGAAGTATCGGTTCCAAGTAGTTGGGAAGGAAAAACGATTGAAGATGTATTAAAAAATCATTGGGTGGTACCAAAACAAATGCTTCATCAATTAAGAATGGAAAAAGGGACCAAGCTAAATGGAGAATTCTCCCCTTGGAATACTCCATTAAAAGTGAATGATCGATTCCAGATACACCTTTTTAGGGAAGAAGAATTTGGAGTGCTGCCTGAATTTGTTCCTGACCTACACATCTTATATGAGGATGATCATCTCCTGATTGCAAATAAACCATCAGGAATGGATACACATCCAAACGAAGAAAATCAACTCGGTACTCTTTCGAACGCAATTGCCTATTATTTTCAAGCAAATGGATTGTTCACAAAGGTTCGCCATATACATCGACTTGATCGTGATACAACAGGTGCAGTTATTTTTGCAAAGCACAAACTTGCTGCTGCAATTTTAGACCGTAAACTTGAAAAGAGAGAGATTAAACGAACCTATATTGCCTTAGTTCATGGAATCATCAAACAAAAAAAAGGAACAATTGATGCTGCAATCGGACGTGACCGACATCATCCAACCCGTAGAAGAGTCTCTCCTAACGGGCAAAAAGCCGTTACGAAATTTAACGTCCTTCGGACATTTCCAAACAAAAGTTTGTCTTTAGTAGAGCTTGAACTCTTAACAGGACGTACTCATCAAATACGGGTCCATTTGAGCCATTTAGGTTACCCACTTGTAGGAGACACCTTGTATGGTGGAAAACCAGTTGCTCCTAGACAAGCATTACATGCAGCTAGAATTCAATTATTTCATCCATTTACGAATGAAAGGATAAGCTGTGAAGCACCACTTATAGACCCTCCACCTGTTCTTCGAGATCTAAATGTGTAATTTTGTCAAGAAATATGTCTTGTACACATGCAGGTTATAGTTATATCCTGTATAATGTATATACCAGTATTTTTATGGAAAGGAGTGTACCATTGGCGGACTTACTTATTTACGTCATTTTAGGTCTTAGTATCGGAGTAATGTCTGGCTTTTTTGGTATTGGCGGCGGGTTTATTCTAACTCCAACGCTGATCCTTTTGGGGTTTTCTCCAGTTACTGCAATCGCTACAAGCCTTTTATATACAGTTGCAACAACTCTTTCCGGAGTAACTGCACACTTAAGACTAAATCATATAAAGTGGAAGACATCCATTATCATTGGAATAAGTGGAATTATTTCCACACAACTTGCACATCCATTTGTCATTTTCCTTGAAAAGTATCAATTAGAAAATACAATTATTCCATTGATGTATTTAGCACTTACCTTGTATTTTTCAATTTCAATTCTTGTAAGCAAACCTTCTAATAAGGAACAATCCAACAGTCAATCAGACTACTCTTATATAAAAATTGTGTTTATTGGGTTATTTGCAGGTTTTCTTTCAACTTCATTAGGGGTCGGTGGAGGCTTCATTATCGTTCCATTATTAATGACCGTTCTTGCTTATCAACCGAGATATGCTGTTGGTACAAGCTTGCTTAGCGTATTTTTAATCGTTGTTGCAGGTTTTACTACTTATGCTTCAACTGTTCAACTTGATTATGGGGTGATTGGCATCCTGATTGTTGGTGCACTTGTGGGTGGTCAACTTGGTGCAAGGATTACAAATGTGTATGAGGATAAACAAGTGAGGCATTTCTTAGCTGGACTCTATATAGCCACTGGCGTGAGCTTATTTTTCAAACTACTCCAACTTGACTTTATTGGTCTAGTTCTCTTGTTTTCCTATTGCTTATATATGCTTTGTCATTTCGTCTTACACACGTTTAAACATCGACTTAAAGAAAAAGAAGTTGGGTAAAACAACATCCCCTATTATTCCTGAGGATGTTGTTTTTTTGTGTGTGAAATTTGATATGGTTATCCATCTTGAAAATTTGGTAAGGTGAACTGCTAAACTGGGACCAAGAAAAACACTCGTAGAAAAAATTTAGTGCTTGTTCTCCCATTAAATACTAGGTTCAAACCTTTTTTTCATTTCTACATGTATGTCTATTCCTCATATTCCCCTTTTTCATACGATATAGTATCTCTTTAAAAAGGAGGTGCTTAAATATGGGTTATGAAGGCGGAAGAAACAACTTTGCGTTAATCGTAGTTCTATTTATCCTATTAATCATTGTAGGTGCATTTTATTGGAGCTACTAATCGATAGTTTTTGAGTGTATCCACCACGTATCCCGTATATCTCCCTCTATAAGGTGTTTCAGAGGCAAGGGCCTTTGAAACCCTTTGTTACATATGTGTAATGAAAGTTAAAAATTCATCCACTTCTTAACTTACTTCTATCCAAAAGAATGGACTTGGTAACAACAACCTATTTACTTTTTTTACTTTGCTCGGTAAAATATAGTCATAAGAAATAAATGCTGTGGTGTTAGTTTCCTAGTATTGTTTCAACCGTATACTAAAGATTTAGGGAGTTTAAGAGATTAATTTGTAACACCAAGCCATTATCATGATGGAAGGTGACGCAATTTATGCAAACACCCACCTGTGCGAGTGCAGGTTGAGAAACAATATGGGGACGGCATTTGTGGCATTCCCAAACGTATTTAAGGCTGATTTCGTTATTCGAAATCAGCTTTTTGTTTTTTCAGACAAATCCCTTTCGTGTTTCCATTTTTTGTGCATATAATAGGAATAGTAGTAAGAAAAATCGACAAGGAGATGATCAATATGAGCTCTTTTATCGTGAAAGGGACATGGATTGGAGATCGAAATGGGGAAGGTACGATTACCTCAGACGGACTACATACTGTTGTTACTGCTCCGAAGCAACTGGATGGTCCTGGGGTAGGTGCCAATCCTGAAGAATTGTTAGTTGCCGCAGCAACAAACTGCTATATGCTTACCCTCGCAGCCATTCTGTCTAATCGTGACATTGAGTATACTCACCTTGAAGTTGAGACAGAAGGAATTGTTGAAAAAGATGGAAAGCGATTGGTCTTCGAAAAAATTATCCATAAACTAGTAATTTCAGTCAAACAAGCGGACGTTGACTTACAAGAAAAATTGCTCCAACTTGCTCATCGTGCAGAGAAAGCCTGCTTCATCTCGCAAACACTCAAAGGAAATGTCGAAGTAAGCGTTCAACCTGTTGTAAAAGTCATTGAATAATAGTATTATTTCTATCGCTTCTTGTCTCGAGTGCTGAATTTTTCTGGTATTCTTGACAGGGGTGCTTTTTTATATACACCAATTACCATACGACCAAAAAGGTAGTGTATACAACACTACCTTTTTCACAAGGATTACCTCCTTTGAATCTGATAAACTATTAAGTTTGAGTAGATTAGCTCTAGTAGTGGAGTCTCAATCTCTTTTTTCTGGGCAATTTTATATAGGTAACCTTGTAATTCATCAGCCTCGACTTCTAGTCCTTTTTCCATATCACGCTGCATCGATGATTTCATTTCATATGTCATTAAATTCAATGTCTTTAAATGTTGTTCTTCAATATTCTCATCTATTTGTGCACCGATCGCCCTCATGATTGAAGCTACTTCTTTAAGTAGGGATAAAAGTATTTTTTGCCCATTTTCTTGTTCTCTTATTGGACCTATTGGAGCTCTCATTAATGTTGTAATACCAGATAAACAAGTAATAAACATATACTTATGCCACATATCACGAATGATATTATCGCTCAATTCGATTGTTGTCTTTGTTCCAGACATTGCCTTAGCTAATTTTTCTATTCGTTCTGTTCTTTCTCCTGATAATTCTCCAAATAAGGCGCGATGACTTGGACTTGATTGAATTATTTTCCCTGTAGAGTCCATTGTTGACTCAATAAAACATAAGCCCCCAATTATTTTTTGCGCGCTAAATTTGGTTATAAGGACATCCAGATGACTAAAGCCATTCAATAATGGAAGTATCATGGTATCCTCACCTACATAAGGTTCAATGCTATGTAAGGCATCTTTGAGGTGGTATTGCTTAGTGGAAAGAATAATCACATCGAAAGCTCCTACTTCCTCGCCCGATTTGATTGTTTTCGGATAAAGAGTCACATTTCCATGAATACTCTCGATTTGAAGTCCATTTTCCCGTATTTGTTTTTGCCGTTTGTCCCTGACTAGGAAGGTTACGTCTTCCCCTTTTTCTAGGAGTCGTCCACCAAAATAACCACCTACTGCTCCTGCTCCTACAACTAGTATCCTCAAAATTTTGCAACCCCTTTCAACGCAACTATATTAGTAGTATAACAGAAAAAGGGCCAGCAATGCTGGCCCTAGCTATCCATTCTAGTTTGACACATAGTTAGCCGCCGATCGAACTTCAAATTGAATTGACCCACCTTTTACAGATGACTTTAAAACAACTGGATATGGTCGATTATTCGCAAACTTAAAATCTAAATATGGATAGGCTACAGTCGCATCTTTCCCTAATGGAACATACCCAACTGGTTTGGAGTGATGATGAATTTGTACTATTTCAAGACCCGCTTTTGCAACCGCATTATACAGAGTACTCGAAGTTTGACATATTCCTCCCCCATATCCTGGAACAAATTCTTTGTTTACAATAACGGTCGCAAGCGCATACCCATTTGCCTTAGATGCATTTCCAACAACCGTGTTGAATGAAAATTGGTCTCCAGGACCTAAAACAATATTATTAATTTCATCCGCAGATTTCTTAATATTAAAGCTTCTCCCCTTAACAGAAGCATCAAAATACGTTGTGAAACTTCCCAAGACAATTTCGTTAATGCCTTGAACTTGCTCTGGTGTAACATTTGGAATCGTTTCTTCAATTGGCAAAACAACTTGTTTATTAAAAATAGAATCATTGAGTAATTGGTTAACAAGCTCACTTTCTTTTAAAATGATTCGGTTCTGGCCCTGCTGCAATTCTCCCGTTGCTGTAAGTTTCGCTGGTTTCATGGGCTGGTCAATGGTTGCAGCTAAATCACTGGCTAATTGTGTAGCCTTTGCTTTTAATTCTTCTTCATTTTGAAACTCATTCATGTTCAAAACTTCTACCACCGTATTATCACGTGGATCAATAATTGTAACTTCTCGTGTCTCCACAACTTGCTTTGTTTCAATGACTGCAGCAGATGCAACATGGTGTAGATCTACGCTTACTGGTTCTTTTTCAATGAGACTACACCCACTCATTAATAAAACACCTAATAATAATGGCAAAGTTGTTTTCTTCAAAGTACTCTCTCCCATAATTTGATAGTATTTTAAAACTTTTTTGGTGGACAATGTAACGAATATTAAAATTGGTTAACAAAGGAACTTACATAGGAATTTTATTAACGAAAAAAGAATATATTCCTTTTTACTGTAAGTTCTAGATCTACCTTCTTATAATTGGGAAATATACTAAGATGTTAGGTCTTACAATGAAGATCACAAAGACCTCGCCACTTACATGCTGTGTTTTAGTCTTTGATTAGAAGTAAGTGCTTTGGTAATAGATAGTAATGATTAACAAAGAAGTATAAGATCACATGCACCATGGCGTAATCGCGTCCGATTTTTCAAGCCAACTAGAAAGTGGTTTGCCACATCGAAACTTGCGCTTTTAACCCTATTCCTACAGCTCGAAAAGTCCTCTGAAAAATCGTGGCGTCTGCAAGAGGTTCAATATTGGTACCGCCATGGTTTGAAACATCACGAAAATGGTTTATCCATTTTGCCTTTTCTTTAACTTATAGTGATAGAAAAGAATGAATTAAGTTAACCTTTCACTTCATTAGACGATTGATAATTAAAAATTGTTACTAAAATTTGTAATATTTGTTATATTCTTATTATACGTTCTTTCTAAAGAACAAATCAACTAAAAAAACTGCAATCGTACAAATTGATTGCAGTTTTTGAAACGAAATAAACTCCTCTACGAATCCTTTGAGAGTTCTTTAATTTTTTTCGTACAGTTTTCCATTGCCGTAATTATACTTGCACGAAAGCCATTTTTCTCAAGGGCTGCGATTGCTTGAATAGTTGCTCCCCTTGGTGTGCACACGTCGTCTTTTAGTTCACCAGGATGTTTTTCAGTTTCTAGTACCATCTTTGCCGCTCCTAATAATGCTTGAGCAGCAAGCTTGTATGCTTGTTTTCTTGGGATACCCTGCATAACCGCCCCATCTGCTAATGCTTCAATAAATAAATAGGCATATGCAGGTGAAGATCCACTTACCGCTGGAATTGCATCCATTAGTCTTTCATCAATAACTTCTGCCTTTCCAAAGCCCTTAAATATTTGCATAACTTCTAATAACTCGTCTTCATTCACATATGAATTGACACAAAGGGCACTCATACCTTCACCGACTAAAGATGGTGTATTTGGCATTGAACGGACCGTCTTTATTGGTCTTTCAAACCATTTTTCAATTGAATGAATCGTTATTCCTGCAGCTATGGTAAGGATAATCGCTTCTTCTTTTACAACTTCTTTTACCTCGTCAATGACTTGGGCATACAATTCTGGTTTAACAGCTAAAAATAAATAATCAGCATTAGCTGCTACCTCTTTGTTGTGTAATGTTGTTCTTATACCATAGTTTTTTTCCACGTATTGTAGTGTATCTTCTGTTTTTGCACTCACGATGATTTGTTGCGGGGTAGCAACTTGAGATGCTATGATTCCTTGTATCATGGCTTGTGCCATTTTCCCACAACCTATAAAACCAATATGTTTGTCCATGATGAACCTCCTCTATTCTATATTATAGAGAAGGTTTGATGATAAAAAAACATTGGATTCGATACATACTTTTCGAAAGTATGGACAATCTAACCAAAAAAAGAGGTGATAAGATGTATCGAATTGAAAGACTTCTTGATACAGTTCTTGGATATACAGGGTGGCATGACCTAACAAATACTTTGACTCACAGAGAACAAGAGCTTCAATATTTGTATGACGACGAAGATGACGACGACAATGTCATTATGTAAAATGCGGGACCCTCATATTGTGTGGAGGTCCCTCTTATAATTATGTTCGCGTATAGCAATGACAATCTACAAGATGATCGTTCACCATACCAGTTGCTTGCATAAATGCGTAGCATATAGTGGAACCGACAAATTTAAAACCTCGTTTTTTTAAATCCTTGCTTAGTTTATCACTTATCTCTGTTGTTGTTGGAACTTCCTCTAACGTTTTGTAATGATTTTTAATCGGTACACCATCTACGAATGACCAAATATATGTATGAAAGCTTCCAAATTCCTGAACTATATTAAAATAGGCTTTTGCATTTGTGATAACAGCTTTTATTTTTAGCCGATTACGGACGATACCTTCATTTGTTAAAAGCTCTTCAATTTTCTTATCATCATATGTAATAATTTTTGAAGGATCAAAGTAATCAAAGGCTCTTCGATAATTTTCTCTTTTTTTCAAAATGGTATACCAGCTAAGACCTGCCTGTGCTCCTTCAAGGTTTAAATATTCAAAAAGCAAACGATCATCATAAACGGGCACACCCCACTCATGATCATGGTAATCCAAGTAAAGTGGATCCTGATTCACCCAACCGCATCTATTCATACTCTCCCACCTTTATCTTTTTTATATAAAATTATAACAGATGAGTGGGAATGAGTGCCTTCTCCTCATTCCCTTCTTGTTCTATTCTTTGATTCCCTCAAGCCAATCTTTGTAACACTCTTTACATAATGTTTCTTCACGCTCTCCATCTACGTTTACAAATGCTACATAATGAAATCTTTCGTTATCAAAAGAATCTTGGCAATAAAAGCAATTTGTCATAAATTGTGCCTCCTTAATAAGCTGCTTTTTCTTATTTTTATCTATCTAGGCATAGTTTTTTCACGTTAAAAATAGCCAAAAAACTTTTTAGGTGCAAACATCAAATGTTGTTACGTTCTAGAGAGCTTTTCCATCGCATAACCAGGGTAGTTTAAACCTACAAACTGTCCAGACAAAAAAAAGGGGCTGTCCGATAAGTCCTAAAAAATAAGGCAAGGGAGAAAAACGATCGTTTTTCTCCCTTGCCTTTTTGTTTTTTTCGATTTTTCTCTGAAAGTAGCTGGCGTATGCCTGCTATTTTCAATATATTGTGGGCTAATGCCACCATTCCAAACTCGACATATACTTTGTCGAGCCCCCGCAGATTAAAATCTGCGAAACGACCTATTGCCCTTGATGTGACCGAACACACTTTCTACTTTAACTTTACGTTGAGCGTAGATAGCGGACTTTTCATCACATTCAAGGGCTGTTTTAGCCTTGGCTTTCATTTCTTCAAAAATCGTATTCCAATGAATCTGACGATTCCCTTTTGCTTTTGTGCATTGTGCTTTTAGTGGATAATCGGTACAATCTTCACATTCATATATTTTGAAACTTTGCTCGTAGCCAGATTTATTCTTTTTATTCAGGTATTTTTTAAACGTTACTTTCATTCCTTTCGGGCAAATAAAATAGTCGTCATCTTCTACGTAAGTCCAATTTTTTGCGTTTTTGATGTCTTTTTTATATTTACGGGTTTGGTTCCTGTACATAGCTTCCATACGGAATAAGAAACTCGAATCGTTGCTCTTTCTCATCTCCGACAGCGTAAACATAATTCTCCTCACTACCATATCCTGCATCGGCAATAACCGTTTTGGGTATTGGTAAAGAAGAAGCTGCCAGTTTTTCCATATGAGGGATGAAGCACCGAGTATCTGTTGGGCGTTGATGTATTGTATAGTATAGAATAAACTGGTTTTCTGTTCCTGCTTTTACGTTGTATCCTGGCTTAAGTTGGCCATTTTTCATATGATCTTCTTTCATACGCATGAAAGTGGCATCTTTGTCCGTTTTAGAATAACTATTACGATCACCTAAAACTTCATTTTACTAAAAAGGATGATTTTTTTGTGTGTTTTTTTAAAAGTTACGAGTCGATACTATTAAATTTTGTAACCTTGTTGATTGTAGCGGAAGGTACGAGACTCCTGCGGGAAAAGCGTGGCCAGGGGAGACCCCGCAGGAGCTTGCGACGAGGAGGCTCCCAGACCACCCGCGGAAAGCGAGTACCTGCAGCGGAAATCAACACCAGATTTTTTAGTAAACCCGAAAAACAAAAAATGAGGGCTGTCCTCAAAAGTCATTTTTCAGTGACTTTTTGGACAGCCCCTTTTACATTTCTATATATTTCTCTCTTTCGATTCCATTGAAGAAATAACTTTTTTCTCCAATTGTAAAAAGCTGTAATTTATGCATCGCTCTTGTGCAGGCTGTATAAAAAAGCTTTCTTTCATACTCTCTACCGTATACCTCATTAGAGGCGTTATAGATGATAACCGCGTCAAATTCAATTCCTTTTGCTAAATAGGTAGGTAAAACAAGGATACCCTTATCAAATTGATAGGTTTCTTGGCTCATTAGACGAACCTTCATCGATTCACGTAACGCGTCAAAAGCCTCCTTACTCTCAACTGCAGTTTTACAAATAACCGCGATCGTTTCATGCCCCTTTTCTTGAAGGGTTTGGATATGATTAATAATTTCTTTGTGTAGACTTTCTTTTGTTTCCAGTTTTTTTAGTGAAGGAAGTGAACCTGAGCGATTAAATGTTTCTATATCCTCGCCACCAGTTACAATTCCTTTTGAAAACTCAACAATTTCTTTTGTTGAACGATAGCTTTTCTTCAATTGAATAACTTCGTATTTCTCCTCTGTATAAAGCTCTGGCGAAAGAAGTGTTGGTGCGTTCATCGAATGTGCATAAATCGCCTGGTTGTAATCTCCCAGTATAGTCATTCGGCAATTCGGAAACAGTTGCTGTAAATATTCAAACTGAAAAGGAGAATAATCCTGTGCTTCATCAATGAATAAATGACGAATACTTGTATTTGATTTCTTACCTTCAATAAGGTCCTGCAAGTACAGAATGGGTGTTGTATCCTCATATTTCAGATGGTTTAGATTCAATTGTTTAATGGAATACGAACAGATTTCACTCCATTTTTCAGTCACCTTTTGTTCTTTTGTTTGCCTAAAGAATTGCTTATATAATCCTTTTATATCCAGGTAATTAAGTCTTTTAATCGCTATTTTTATCGGTTTAAAATGTTTTCGGACAATTTCCTTAGCAATTAACTTTTCTTCACGTTGATAATCGTCAAATGTATTCTCCGAAAACTCCTGTTTTTTCTGTAGTCGTTTAAATATTTCAAGTAGTTCTTCCTTTTCCAGTAAATCAGCTTCTTGAACAACCCAGTCTTTATTGCGTTCTTTTCTCTCAACTTTAATGACTTCCTTCATAAGCCATTCTGTCACTTTAGTCAGACGATTTGGAATTGAAATAGTTGGATCCAAGGAGTAAAAATAGTTCTGAATCTCGTCTTTTGAAACAATGGTTTTACGCTTAAATTGGATATCTTTAAAGAGAAGTTTTGCTTCCCCAAGGTCTTTTACATAAGAATCGATTAGTTCTTTAAACTTAAGACTTGCTTTAAACGTAATCGCATGAAGCCTTATATCATAATCGGGTTGGTTCATTGCGGTTAATAAGTATTCCATTTGCGAAAACGGATCTTCCAAATCAAAGATGTTTCCCAAACGATGTTCAACATACTCTTGGTATGTTGATTGTTGCATATTGTCTTCCCCAAGCTCAGGAAGTACGGTTCCAACATAACTATTAAATAATGGATTCGGTGAAAATAACATAATGTTAGTTGAGCTTAACTGATCACGATAACGGTACAGTAAGTATGCAACCCGCTGCAAGGCGGCGGATGTTTTCCCAGAGCCAGCTACACCTTGGACAATTAAATAACGACTTTTTTCATTTCGAATGATTTTATTTTGTTCTCGTTGAATTGTTGCCACAATGCTCTTCATCTGCGTGTTTGCATTATTACCAAGTACCTCTCGGAGCATTTCATCTCCGATTGTGACACCTGTATCAAACATGCTTCTCATTTTGCCATTTTTTATAATAAATTGCCGCTTTAATTTCATTTCTCCTTTGATTTCCTCGTAATGAGTGTCATACTTCGCAGGACCTGGATAATAATCATAGTACATACTTGAAATAGGTGCTCTCCAGTCAAAAATTAAAAAATTCTCTTCGTCGCTATCTAACAAGGACGCAATTCCAATGTAGATTTTTTCCTCTTTGTCCTCCCCATTTTCCAAAAAGTCAAACCGACCAAAGTATGGGGATTCTTTAAGTCTATCTAACACCTTCATTTGTTTATGAACCTGTCGATGGTTTCTTTCTCGTTCACCTAATAGTTCGGATTGTTGCTTGATACTTTGAAATGTCTCTAAGACGTCATCAGGCTCATCAAGATTGACTGTTACATCTTCCCAAAAAGATTTGCGGAGATCGACAATTTCACTTTTTACAGCTCCAACCTTTGATTCAATGGCAGCCTTTCTACTTTCGATTACTTCCAAAACGTCTTCGAGTCTTTCTTGCTCCTGATACCAATCTTTATTTTGCTTATCCATGAACACCACTCCTTACTAAGTGAACTTTACGTTTCCTACCCCAAAAATTGAAATGTTGACAAACCAAAAATATTGTTTTATAATTAAAATAGGGTAAAATGAACGCATTTGTTACAAACTATAAAAAAAGACAGAACAATGATATCATATCATGTCGTTCTGTCTTTTTCAATGTGTATATAATTTTAGTAAGGACTAATATTTACCTTCCTTACACTTTCACGAGCTCTAATGAATGAAAAGTAATACATATCTTAAAGCGTAATTCAATTAGTGGTTTGCGATCATAAAATCCAGAGTCTTTTTTATTCCTTCTTCATATGGTGTTTTTGGTAAAGCTCCTATCTCCTTCTCATATTTTGTTCCATCTAAAACTACAGGTTCCTCAGTTAAATACAGCATTTCAACAACTTCTTTCATTTGTCTGTCAAAAAAACCAAATACTCGAATCATCCCTTTCGTAACTGTTGAAACTTTTTTTCGATAATGAAGATGGCTACCTGCTATATTTATTATTTCTTTTCCGGAAATTACTCCTGCGGCTGGAATATTCCAAGTCTGCCCATATGCTTTATCATGTAGAGCGAGCTCAACGATTGCCTTTGCCCCATCTGGTGTGAAAATATATTCCCTCGCATTTATTTGATTGCCAACAAACATTGCCTTCTCGTTTTGAACCATCCCTCTAAATGTATAGGTCAGCATGGCATTTTCTGCATGAGGCCCATAAAAGTCAGGAAAATGTGCAATAAAGAGTGGAACATTTGATTCAAAAGCAATTTTTCCAAGTTCTAACCGAATTTTCCCTTTTTTTGTATGAGGATTTTTTGGATATTCTTCATTCACTTTTTGTCCATTTCCCTTGCCATAAGCATATATATTATCCACTATGGCAAGCTTGCAGTTTTTTGATTCAGCTGCATGAACCACATTTCTCATTAGTGTTGGTTGCTTTTCGTACCATTCACTGTAAGGGATGTTGATTGAGTGAAATATAACATCCACATCAGTTGCTGCATGGATTAATTCATGGCGGTTAAAGACATCTCCCGCAATTATCTTTACTTTTTCTCTATCTTTAAATAACTTCGCTAATTTCTCCTTATTTCGTGCAAAAGCAATTACTTCTATTCCTCTTTCGATTAACTCCTCGACAATTGCATACCCCATTCCACCTGATGCACCTAATACTAATGCCTTTTTCATGTTATCCTCTCCTCACCTTTAATTGACCAGTGGTCAAAATGCTATAAAAAAAATAATAAACGTTTAAGATTCGGGAAAGTAAACTACACTTCCCCATTTAATATTGGTGTTAAGATGAATTCTACATGAGATTCCGCCAAACTCTTCACATCATCAAAAGTTTGGTTACTTCTACAATAATGTGTAACAAAGCCATGGATTGAAAGAAATATGGACCAAATATCTTGGATGCTTGCCTTTTGATTAGTTAACTTAGAAATTGCAACAGCAAACATTTGATAACTTTCATTTGGTTCTTGTTGTATAAAGCTTTTAACCTCTTCATCATTCAGAAGAAACATCACTTCATATTGGCTTTTATGTGTAAGACCAAATTCAATATAGCCTAATAGTATCTTTTTCACTTTCTCATTTGGCGGTAATTTCTGACTGATAATTTGATTTAACACATCATTAAGCATTTTGAAATCTTCAACAACCATTGCATAAAACAAATCTGCTTTATTTTTAAAATGATAATAGATCGCACCATGGCTGTAATTTAATTCTTTTGCAATTTGTCGCATTGACACATGTTGGTAGCCTTTCTGAACAAACAATTCATGAGCTACATCCATTATTTTTTCGCGTGATAATTCCTCTTTTACTTGCTTTCTAGGTGACATAATTAAGTGAATCCCCTTTTATTAACCACTGTTCAATAATTAGTTTATTCCAAATTAAACCATTATGTCAACCTATTTTATGCACATTTTTGTAATTTATATATACAATATAAAAGCGGACCCTTTTTTGAGTCCGCCTACGATCATTATTCAGCTTTACTTAATACTTGGTTTACTTCTTGCTCTTCAAGTGCTTTCGCAGCTTTTTTCTGCTTTGTATATCCAATCGCTACAACTGCAGCAACAACGAGGATTTCAAAGCCGTATTTCACGAAGCCATTACTAAATACTGAGCTTAGGAATGGTTCTGCAACAATCATTTTAGATGCTGTCCACGCTAATATTGCAGCACCAAGTGTAATAATGATTGGAAAGCGATCAATTAACTTAATAAATAATGTACTACCCCAGATCATAATTGGTACTGAAATAATTAGTCCTAATACAACCAGTAAGAAGTTACCTTGAGCAGCGCCAGCAACTGCTAGAACATTATCTAGGCCCATAAGAGCGTCCGCAATGATAATAGTTCGAATGGCAGCCCAGAAACTTCCAACTGCTTTAATTTCATGACCTTTATCATCTGTTAATAGATTATAAGCAATCCATACTAGGAGAATTCCTCCGACAACTCGTAAACCAGGGATTCCAAGTAGCCATACAACAGCCAAGGTTGCAGCGATTCGAATAGCGATCGCTCCTACAGTCCCCCAAATAATTGCCTTTTTCTGTTGTTCCTTTGGTAAATTTCTTGCTGCCAAGCCAATTACGATAGCATTGTCTCCTGCTAATACTAAATCAATACCAATAATAACTAATAGTGCGGTTAAAAATTCTAAACTTAAAATTTCCATCAATGGTCTCCCTTCTAATCTTTTAATATTTTATTCTATAAATTGTAGGAAAAACAAGAGTGCTTTTCACTAGAATAAACTACTTCATGGCCATTAAATGTTTATCATCTAAACGTTTTTCAATCTTTTCAATCTCTTTTTTGTCCTGTAAAATTTCTTCTTTGTTCTTTTTAATTAATTCCTTGATGGACAATGTCTCTATCTTTCTCTTAAGCATACCTCTTCTCACCTCTCAATACCGTAGTAAAACAAAAATGGCCTTTACCGCATGTGGTAAAGGCCAAAAATATAGACCTTTACCGTAATCTGGTAAAGGTCTTGCTAACAACGTTTACGTCGCCAACAAAGCCGAGAGTGATTACACTCTGAAATGACGACTTTGCTGTAAAAGCTACTCCCCTTTAGGAGAAACAATTTATTCAATATTTATTATATACTTAATTTTACATAGTGTTCACACATATGTCAATGTTTATTTTATATTTTTTCCGTAAAAAATCTCATCCATTTCTGTAATCAGTTTTTCAGCGATAATCATTTCCTCTTCGGGTGTCAATTTTTCTTTCGTATGATTAAAAAATAAATAGTGCTCGAGATCAAATTCCTTTAGCTTACATTTCGTGTGAAAAATGTTTTCTTGATACACATTCACATCAATCATTTGATACATTTCCTGAATTTCCTCAGGTATATAGTTTTGAATGGAGCTTATTTCATGGTCTATAAACAGCTTATGTCCTGTTACATCTCTTGTGAATCCTCGAACACGATAATCAATTGTCATTACATCTGTTTCGAATGATTGGATCATATAATTTAAGGCTTTTAGAGGAGATATTTCTCCACAGGTAGAAACATCAATGTCTGCCCTAAATGTACTAATCCCTTCATCTGGATGTGACTCAGGATAGGTATGTACTGTGATATGACTCTTATCCAGTTGCGTAATAACAGATCCAGGAATCGGCCCTGGGGACTCCTTAAAAGCTTCAGGAGATTCATCTACTGGACCCTCCGAAACAAGGATTGTTACACTTGCACCCTGGGGAACATAGTCCTGCTTTGCGACATTTAAAATATTGGCACCGATAATATCTGCAACATTGCTAAGGATCTCAGTTAATCGATCAGCATTATACACATCATCAATATATTCAATATATGCATCCCGCTCTTCTTGTGAACTTGTATAACAAATATCATACATATTAAAGCTTAACGATTTTGTGAGGTTATTGAAACCATGAAGATTCAACATCTGACTTGGTGTCAATTGCATATGTCTCATTTAATTTTCCCCTTTTTTGTTTTTTCCATATTTTTATCTTGGTTGATTCGAGAGACTTTATGCATTTTCCAGGGATATTTCAATTTAAACAAATGTGGGAAGCAGCTTGTAAATAAACATCGACTAACGACTCCCAGGTCCTGTGGCAAACATCAATGTCAACATATTCTCGATAATGCTTTGCATTTTCTTCTTACGATGACGATGCTCTCGATGCCATCCTTGTCCTGTGTTAGACCGACAATCATCAGATGATACAGTGAAAAGCCTGGTCTTGATAGGATTAGCTATCCCTAAGGGGTTGGCTGCTTGAAGATGAGAAAGCCTAACGTAAAATGATCCGCAAGCTTGATGTTTAACAATCAAAAAAAATGTCCAGCATCAGCTGGACACTAAAAAGATATGATCAATTATCTCAACTTACGCTCTCATGTAGAGTGCAACCTAGCTTTATGATCATTTAAAAGGGGGGTCTGAAAAAGCTTGGCTTTTCCATGTATTTATCTTACGAAGAAAATATGAACAAACTATGAATAAAGAATTAAGTTTCTATTAATATTCATTTCCCCTTTTTTCCTCATAACACCTATAATCATTTAATTAGATTTTACATAAACAGTTATGTCTTCGTTTTAAATACCATTTTATACACGTTAATGAGTATCATGGCTATGGTAAATTTAATGTAAGCGCTATCCTTTTTTCCCACTCTATGTTTTTTTGCTACTTATTGAGATAAATAAGCAATAAACACAACCAATTGAACATCTCCCTCAAAACTTACTCCTAGAACATTTTTAAGTAGCAAAAATAATTTCCAACAGTGTCTAATCAGCGAGGAAGAAATCGTGAAACGACATGAACCTATTTTAGCACCTAGATTAACTGGCACATTTTCTCAAACAAACCAGAGTGGAAATCCCCTTATAAGGAGGTGATAACATTTAAAGTATCTTAATTTTATCTTTCATTTACACATCAAAAAGGAGGTCATAAAGGTGAGATGGTTTAGGCGTTTTATTACATTTCTAATGTGTTTTCTTTTATTATTACCAACTACGAACGTGAATGTGGCAGCTGAAGATATATCTATGGATATGATAATCATTCCTTCTACTTCAAAATGGACAGGTACTGTCGGTGGTGATGTAGGTGGTAAAGACAAAATAACTTCTGAAAATTTCTTGATTAAGGAAAATGATGATCAAACCGTGAATATGAGCGTAAAAAATAATCGAGGTAAAATTTCGAGTACTTCAGAAGGAATTGCTTACTATTATCAACAGGTGAATCCTCTCGATAATTATGAACTGACAGCAAACGTTAAAATTGATTCCATTCATGCCAATGACCAAGTTGGTTTTGGGATAATGCTAAGGGGGAATTTATTAAATTCTACAGAAGTTATAACTGGAGACTACCTAGCTTTAGGAGGGATCAAACAATCAATTAAAGGATTTTACAAATATAAGGACTCTTCATCTACATACCCAGCGGAACTTGACTTTAATGAGAATAAACCGATAACAAGTGAAGAATACACCTTAAAAATTAGAAAAGACGGGAACATCTATCAGTTAACAGTCGGTGAAGAAACCAAAACGATTACAGATTATACTGGAGAAATCAATTATGTAGGTCTTTTTGCTGCTAGGAACGCGAGTGTTACCTATAGCAATATTGAATTAAAAATAGACCGCCCCATAGAAACTGGAGAATGGGAATTCAGGGCTTTTGGTGGAAACACTAGTGATTCTAGAAACCCCGCACCAATAGTAAATGATGATGGTTCAATTACAATACTAGCAACTGGTGGAAAAATTGCAAACGGAGATGAAGGAATCTCCTATTATTTTAAAGAAGTTCCAGCCAACACAAACTTCACATTGACTTCTAAAGCACTTGTAAAAAATTTTAATAATAATAGTGGAATTTCTACTCCTAATCAAAAATCTTTTGGAATTATGCTTAGGGACAAGGTTGGAGTGAACGGAGATAGCAGTACCCAAACTTCAAATTTATTAGCTGTTGGTGCACTAGATTTAACGATAAAACCATTTTATAAGCAAAACGGTCAATTAACAAAATTAAACAGCTTTGAGAATGTGAGTTTACCAGCATCCAATGAGATATATGAGTTTGAAATCCAAAAGTCAGGAAATGTATATACATTCACTACTAATGGAGTTTCTGAAGTCATTACGCTAGACCATGTATTTAACGAAACTATATACGCAGGACTGTACGTTGCCCGTGATGCCGAAATAACATTCAGTCATTTTGATTTAGTCATTGATACAAAGAAGGTTTCTAGCCTTGAAGTCAACAAAGATAATATGCAGACAGAATATCTTGTAAATGAACAATTAAATACGGAAGGTCTTCTTGTTAAGGCGAAATATTCCAATGGTGAAGAAGAAACTTTAGCTGAAAATGATTATATTATAACTGGATTTGATAGTAGTAAGCCTGGAACGAACACAATTACCATCCATTATGGCGGAGTAAAAGAAACAATAGACCTTACTATTAAGGAACTAAGTCTACTAGATTTAAAGATTAAGTATTTTCCTGCAAAAACGAATTATTATCTAGGGGACACATTTGATCCAGCAGGATTAGAAGTACTAGGCACATATGATAATGGTGAAACTTATACAATTCCTGATGAACAGCTTATTTTTAAAGTTAGCGAATTGATGATTGATGATACATTTACATTTATTACACCTGGAGTGAAAGTCATCACTATTATGCAGAAGGATTTCCTAACTGTTTCTGCTAGTATGAATATAACAGTACAAGATACTGAGCTAATAGGGCTTGAAGTAAGGAAGCAGCCTGAAAAAACACAATATTTTATCGGAGATGATCTTGATTTAAAAGGAATGGTCGTGTATGCCATTTATAAAGACGGTTCAAAAGTAAGATTATTAGATAAGGAATACGATATTTCTGGTTTTGACTCTTCAACAGCTGGTGATAAAAGTGTAATAATTAGCCACAAGAACATTAGGGAAACGATTACTTTTAATGTAAAAGAGAAAGAAGCGATCGAATTAAAAATTACTCAGTATCCTACAACCACTTTTACAGTAGGTGATACCTTTACAACCGATGAGTTAGTTGTTTCAAAAGTCTATGATAATGGAGATCTAGAAGTATTATCTACTGACGCATATACTATTGACTCTAGTTCCTTTAATAGTGATACGCCTGGTACATTTCCCATTACCGTGACTCCAACGACAGATTTGGACCTTGCCCCTATTACGTATGAAGTCACAGTTAGGGAGAAAACCGAATATCCATTTGAATTTATTCGCTTTGGACAATCTACATCTGACGAGAAGAACACCATTGAGTATGTAGAGAATGATGCCGTTCGTCTAGCAGCAATTGATGGTGCTGGAAAAATCACGGGTGACCATGACGGAATTTCTTTCTATTACACTGAAATTGATGCCAACGAAGATAACTTCGAGCTATCAGCGGATATTAAAGTAATAGATTATGCAAAGAATCCACATGATGGCCAGGAATCCTTTGGTATTATGGCGAGGGATGCCATTTTCGAGAGTGGTGATCAAAAAGGAATCTTCTCAAGTAATATTGCTGCAATTGGAGGATACTCTGGCGGTACACGGGAGAATAATGGAACACAACTATTTGTAAGAACAGGCGTAACATCACCTGATGGAACTGGAAGTCTAGGTATTCAAAGAGAAATGATAAAGAATGAAAAACCTACTCCAGAAAATACAAAAGAATACCGCCTTACTCTTAGGAAAACGAATAGTGGTTTTACAGGAATACTTGATGATGGTAAAACTATATTTGAAAAAGAAATATATGCACCAGATATCTTAAATGTGCAAAATGGGAAAGCATATGTAGGTTTCTACACTGCACGTGTCGCGACAATTGAGATTAGTAATATCGAGCTTAACGTAACAGCAGCAGCGACAGATGCTCCTAAAGGTGAAGCACCTGTTAAAGAGGTGTCACCTCAATTTGATGTTCTGTCATTAGACAAGACATCTGTTACAAATTATCGTCTAATTGTCCAGTCGAATGTTAATGGTTCTGTTACCATTAAAGAAGGAAATAAAGTGATTCGTTATGATGAACCAATGAATGCTGGTCAAAAACTTGAAATTGAAACAACAATCGAGAGTAATCGAAACACAAACTACAGTTTTGTTTTTATTCCCGATGAAACTCAAACACTTACAAACTATGATCGAATTATTCGAAACTTTACAGTTGAAATGAAAACATATGCTGATAATGGGCATATTTATGTTTCACCAAATGGGACAAGTTCTGGAGACGGATCTAAGGCCAGTCCTTTAGACTTAGATACTGCCATTGAATTTGTGAAACCAGGTCAATACATTTACGTGATGGAAGGTCATTATATAAGAAATAGTAAACTAGAGATTAAGAAAT
Organism: Bacillus nitroreducens; assembly: GCF_964021195.1. Taxonomy (NCBI): domain Bacteria; kingdom Bacillati; phylum Bacillota; class Bacilli; order Caryophanales; family Bacillaceae; genus Bacillus; species Bacillus nitroreducens. Next base: position 792,833 of record NZ_CAXHYI020000001.1, read on the forward strand.
ATAATGATGGTACTGAAAGTTCACTGAAGTACTTGTGGGCTGATCCTGCTGCTAAAACGAGACCTGTTATTGATTTTGATAGAAAAACAGAAGGAGTTGTACACAGTGGCAATTACTGGCATGTAAATGGTATAGACTTCACTCAGTCTGCTGGTAACACGAAAGGCTACACAGTTGGCGGGAGTTTCAATATTATTGAAAATATTCAAACATATGCAAATGGTGACACAGGGTTACAAATTAGTCGTACAGATAATTCCAATCATATCGCTGATTGGCCATCTTATAACCTTATTCTAAATAGTGTTTCGTTCGATAACCGTGACCCATCCGATAATAATGCAGACGGATTTGCCGCAAAATTAACTGTTGGTGAAGGGAATATCTTTAGAGGAACAGTCGCTCATAACAATATTGATGATGGCTGGGACCTTTACACAAAAGTTGGTACAGGTGCAATTGGAGCAGTAACGATTGAGGATAGTATTGCATATAACAATGGGTTCTTAACAGATGGCACTGTTGGTGCAGGAGACAAGAACGGATTTAAGCTAGGCGGTGAAGGGGTTCATGTACCACATATCATCAAAAATAGTGTTGCATTTGGAAACGGTGCTGCTGGTTTTACAAGTAATAGTAATCCAGGTGTGATTGCGAGAAACAACTATGCCTTTAACAATGACGGTGGAAATATGGTGTTCACTACATATGGCCATATTACCCCAGATTTTTCAATTGATGGGTTTATCTCGTTCTATACAGATGAGAGAGAAAAGAAAACAAAGGACAACTATCAACATCAAGAGTCAGAAAAGAATTTTATGTATAACGGAATAGATTCCATTAATAAATCTGGAATTTCACTACCACCTGATGTGATCCAATCATTGGCATCTATTCAAGACTTTGAGCGAGATCAGAAAGGGAATATTAATTGGAACGGGGTTTGGAGTGTTTTTGGTGATTTTATTGCACAATACAACGAACCAATGACCGAGGAACCTGATAAACCAGGTGAGGAGAATCCAGAAACAGAGGAACCAGAGAATGAAAATCCTGGAACACAACAACCAGACGATAAAACACCAGGAACGAACCAACCAATTGATAAAAACCCTGATAACTCCCAGCCTGGTAATCAAGCACCAGGATCTGATCATTCAGAAGCCACATCTAAAGACAATGAGAAACCAACAGATAATAAGAAGCTACCTAAGACCAGTACTTCAATATACAACTGGCTAGTAGTTGGTATTTTGTTCACCCTTATTGGAGTTTACCTTGGTGCAACTCACTATACAAGAAAGAGGTTTGATTCTTAACTAAAGTAGATTCAAAAAAAGAGAGGGATTTCCCTCTCTCAGAGTGTAGAGAAAGGGGTATTTTTTCTCTACACTTTTTGTTTTCGGTGGTTTTTGTAGTTGTAAGTTGACATTATTCTTTATCAAAAATCTTGAAAATATCACTCCCAACCATCTAGCCTTGCTTGGCTAGGTGGTTGGCAATCTTTTTCATGTTCTGGCAGGCTGCTGTAAGTAATACCTGCTCACTAGCATTTTTAATTCCCCGTAACCTACAGTAGCGAAGCCCATGCAGCTCTTTTGAGTCTGCGAAGCTTCGCTCTACGGTTTCTTTTCTAAACTTATAAAGAATTTTCCCTTCCAGAGAGAGGCGATTTAGCCTCACCTTATCTTTATGATCTTCCCAAACATGACGAGTAACAACTTTTTGCTTATTCCGGGATCTAGTGCATTGTTCAAGAAGAGGGCAGGTTGAACATTTCTTGGGATCTGACTTGTACTCTCGGTAACCTTCTCTTGTAGTTGAACGATATGTTAGTTCCTCGCTATTTGGACAAACATAAATGTCATTTTCTTTATTATATTTAAACTTCCATTTTGGAAAGAGTCCTTTTGTTGGTTGATACCTTCTATGGGCAATAACTCCAAAGATCTTACGATCTGATAATCCTTTGCAAATCGGATTAGTTAAGTATCCAGAGTCAAGAGCAACAGCTTCCACATTAAAGTTAAATCGTAAGATTTGACGATCTAAACGGCTAAGATATGGTATTGAATCATGGACATTACCTGGAGTTACGAATGCATCAGTTATAATGTTAAACTTCAAATCTGTTGTCCGATGGTCTAAATAACAGAACATCTCTTGCTTATTGTCTCGCGACATAAACCCACTTTCTGGATCTGTGGTACTTACTCTAATCTCTTTTGTTTCTTTCACCTCCTCCTTTTCCTTTAAAGGCTTTTTTCCATGTTCAGCACGATCTTCTTCAATTGCCTTATTTAACTCATTTAAATATTCACGAGTTTCTACTTCAACTTCTTCCCTTGTAAATTTATGTTTATTCGCATTAGCTTTGAGATGAGTGGAGTCCGTAAATAAGACTCTTCCGCCAACCATTTTGTGATTCATTGCAAGAAGAACAATTTCATCAAAGATTTCTTGGAAGATGTCTGTATCTTTAAAACGCTTATGACGATTCCAGCTTATTGTGGAATGATGTGGTACAGGATCTTTAAATCTGAGACCTAAAAACCAACGATATGCGACATTAAGTTTTATCTCTTGTTCAAGCTGTCTTTCGGAACGGATACCATAAAAATATCCAATAAACATCATTTTAAAAAGAACAAGAGGGTCGATCGAAGGTCGACCATTATCTTCAGAGTAGTAAGGTTTTACTCTCTCAATTATAAAAGAAAAATCTATGTATTTATCTATTTTTCGTAACAGATGGTTATCTGGAACAAGCTCGTCAATTGATACAAATTCAATTTCATTTTGTGTATTTTCCCTAGTATTTAACACAATATCACCAACCCTAATTTATTAAATATATTATAACATATTAACGCGGTGAATTATTAAAGTGTATCAAAAGAATAAAGGCTGTCGAGACTTTCTCGACAGCCTGAG
>NZ_CAXHYI020000002.1:0-3535 GCF_964021195.1 Bacillus nitroreducens
TTACGGTTCACTACTCACGACGATGTTTTTTTTGGTACCTTTTTTTTCACCGGAAAGGACCCGTAAAGTGATAATGATTATCATCTACATATCACAACGTGCGTGGAGGCCATCAAACCACGTCAAATAATCAATTATGACGCAGGTATCGTATTAATTGATCTGCATCAACTTAACGTAAAAACAACTTCAGACAATACAAATCAGCGACACTGAATACGGGGCAACCTCATGTCAACGAAGAACAGAACCCGCAGAACAACAACCCGCAACATCCGCTTTCCTAACCAAATGATTGAACAAATTAACATCGCTCTTGAGCAAAAAGGGTCCGGGAATTTCTCAGCCTGGGTCATTGAAGCCTGCCGTCGGAGACTAACGTCAGAAAAGAGAGCATATACATCAATTAAAAGTGATGAAGAATGAACATCCCGCGTTCTTCCCTCCGAACAGGACGATATTGTAAATTCACTTAATTACGAGGGCATTGCAGTAATTGAGTTGCAGTTTTACCACTTTCCTGACAGTGACAGACTGCGTGTTGGCTCTGTCACAGACTAAATAGTTTGAATGATTAGCAGTTATGGTGATCAGTCAACCACCAGGGAATAATCCTTCATATTATTATCGTGCTTCACCAACGCTGCCTCAATTGCTCTGAATGCTTCCAGAGACACCTTATGTTCTATACATGCAATTACAACATCAGGGTAACTCATAGAAATGGTGCTATTAAGCATATTTTTTACACGAATCAGATCCACGGAGGGATCATCAGCAGATTGTTCTTTATTCATTTTGTCGCTCCATGCGCTTGCTCTTCATCTAGCGGTTAAAATATTACTTCAAATCTTTCTGTATGAAGATTTGAGCACGTTGGCCTTACATACATCTGTCGGTTGTATTTCCCTCCAGAATGCCAGCAGGACCGCACTTTGTTACGCAACCAATACTATTAAGTGAAAACATTCCTAATATTTGACATAAATCATCAACAAAACACAAGGAGGTCAGACCAGATTGAAACGATAAAAACGATAATGCAAACTACGCGCCCTCGTATCACATGGAAGGTTTTACCAATGGCTCAGGTTGCCATTTTTAAAGAAATATTCGATCAAGTGCGAAAAGATTTAGACTGTGAATTGTTTTATTCTGAACTAAAACGTCACAACGTCTCACATTATATTTACTATCTAGCCACAGATAATATTCACATCGTGTTAGAAAACGATAACACCGTGTTAATAAAAGGACTTAAAAAGGTTGTAAATGTTAAATTCTCAAGAAACACGCATCTTATAGAAACGTCCTATGATAGGTTGAAATCAAGAGAAATCACATTTCAGCAATACAGGGAAAATCTTGCTAAAGCAGGAGTTTTCCGATGGGTTACAAATATCCATGAACATAAAAGATATTACTATACCTTTGATAATTCATTACTATTTACTGAGAGCATTCAGAACACTACACAAATCTTTCCACGCTAAATCATAACGTCCGGTTTCTTCCGTGTCAGCACCGGGGCGTTGGCATAATGCAATACGTGTACGCGCTAAACCCTGTGTGCATCGTTTTAATTATTCCCGGACACTCCCGCAGAGAAGTTCCCCGTCAGGGCTGTGGACATAGTTAATCCGGGAATACAATGACGATTCATCGCACCTGACATACATTAATAAATATTAACAATATGAAATTTCAACTCATTGTTTAGGGTTTGTTTAATTTTCTACACATACGATTCTGCGAACTTCAAAAAGCATCGGGAATAACACCATGAAAAAAATGCTACTCGCTACTGCGCTGGCCCTGCTTATTACAGGATGTGCTCAACAGACGTTTACTGTTCAAAACAAACCGGCAGCAGTAGCACCAAAGGAAACCATCACCCATCATTTCTTCGTTTCTGGAATTGGGCAGAAGAAAACTGTCGATGCAGCCAAAATTTGTGGCGGCGCAGAAAATGTTGTTAAAACAGAAACCCAGCAAACATTCGTAAATGGATTGCTCGGTTTTATTACTTTAGGCATTTATACTCCGCTGGAAGCGCGTGTGTATTGCTCACAATAATTGCATGAGTTGCCCATCGATATGGGCAACTCTATCTGCACTGCTCATTAATATACTTCTGGGTTCCTTCCAGTTGTTTTTGCATAGTGATCAGCCTCTCTCTGAGGGTGAAATAATCCCGTTCAGCGGTGTCTGCCAGTCGGGGGGAGGCTGCATTATCCACGCCGGAGGCGGTGGTGGCTTCACGCACTGACTGACAGACTGCTTTGATGTGCAACCGACGACGACCAGCGGCAACATCATCACGCAGAGCATCATTTTCAGCTTTAGCATCAGCTAACTCCTTCGTGTATTTTGCATCGAGCGCAGCAACATCACGCTGACGCATCTGCATGTCAGTAATTGCCGCGTTCGCCAGCTTCAGTTCTCTGGCATTTTTGTCGCGCTGGGCTTTGTAGGTAATGGCGTTATCACGGTAATGATTAACAGCCCATGACAGGCAGACGATGATGCAGATAACCAGAGCGGAGATAATCGCGGTGACTCTGCTCATACATCAATCTCTCTGACCGTTCCGCCCGCTTCTTTGAATTTTGCAATCAGGCTGTCAGCCTTATGCTCGAACTGACCATAACCAGCGCCCGGCAGTGAAGCCCAGATATTGCTGCAACGGTCGATTGCCTGACGGATATCACCACGATCAATCATAGGTAAAGCGCCACGCTCCTTAATCTGCTGCAATGCCACAGCGTCCTGACTTTTCGGAGAGAAGTCTTTCAGGCCAAGCTGCTTGCGGTAGGCATCCCACCAACGGGAAAGAAGCTGGTAGCGTCCGGCGCCTGTTGATTTGAGTTTTGGGTTTAGCGTGACAAGTTTGCGAGGGTGATCGGAGTAATCAGTAAATAGCTCTCCGCCTACAATGACGTCATAACCATGATTTCTGGTTTTCTGACGTCCGTTATCAGTTCCCTCCGACCACGCCAGCATATCGAGGAACGCCTTACGTTGATTATTGATTTCTACCATCTTCTACTCCGGCTTTTTTAGCAGCGAAGCGTTTGATAAGCGAACCAATCGAGTCAGTACCGATGTAGCCGATAAACACGCTCGTTATATAAGCGAGATTGCTACTTAGTCCGGCGAAGTCGAGAAGGTCACGAATGAACTAGGCGATAATGGCGCACATCGTTGCGTCGATTACTGTTTTTGTAAACGCACCGCCATTATATCTGCCGCGAAGGTACGCCATTGCAAACGCAAGGATTGCCCCGATGCCTTGTTCCTTTGCCGCGAGAATGGCGGCCAACAGGTCATGTTTTTCTGGCATCTTCATGTCTTACCCCCAATAAGGGGATTTGCTCTATTTAATTAGGAATAAGGTCGATTACTGATAGAACAAATCCAGGCTACTGTGTTTAGTAATCAGATTTGTTCGTGACCGATATGCACGGGCAAAACGGCAGGAGGTTGTTAGCGCAAAAAAAAAATTCCAAAAAAAAAATTCCAAAAAAAAAAGCTA
>NZ_CAXHYI020000003.1:0-75000 GCF_964021195.1 Bacillus nitroreducens
AGAGGGATTTCCCTCTCTTTTTATGCATACACCTTATTCTCTTCGTCTTTCTTGAAAAAGCTCTTCATGGCATGGAACACATCTGCTTTTTGTTTTAAGATATAGTACTTAAATCGCTCATCTTCAATGTTTTTATAAGCCGACATAAGGGTACTATGGCGATTATACTGGTTAACTTCTCCATAACCAAACATATTGGATACCTTCATTAACTCATTTACCAATTTCACACATCTTGCATTATCTGAGGTTAGATTATCACCATCCGAGAAATGGAATGGATAAATATTATAGCGTGTATTAGGATATTTATCATCAATAATTTCTAAAGCCTTGCGGTAAACAGATGAGCAAATCGTACCTCCACTTTCCCCTTTCGAGAAGAAATCCTCCTCTGATACAACCTTCGCCTCTGTGTGATGGGCTATAAATTCAATTTCAACGGTTTCATATTTCGTACGCAGGAATCGGGTCATCCAAAAGAAGAAACTTCTTGCCATATACTTTTCCCATATTCCCATACTACCACTCGTATCCATCATCGCTAGTACAACAGCCTTTGAATCTGGCTTTACAATCTCATTCCACGTTTTGAATTTCAAATCTTCACGATAAATTGGGTGAAAGCTCGGCTTTCCAGCCATCGCATTTCGTTTGTATGCAGCCATCATCGTCCGCTTCTTATCTATATTTCCCATTAATCCAGTCCGACGGATATCATTAAACTCAATATTCTCAACGATGTTCTGATCTTGTTCTTTACGCTTTAGATTTGGTAGTTCTAACTCCTTAAAGAGGGCTTCCTCAAGTTCCATAAGCGAAACCTCAGCCTCGTAATAATCCTCACCTGCTTGATCCCCTGCTCCTTGCCCTTTTCCAGGTCCTGCTTTTCCGCCGCTTTGTCCAGAGCCATCTCTTGCGATAACGTCACCAACCTGACTATCCCCATCTCCTTGGCCAACATGCTTATTTTTATCATAGTTATAACGGATTTTATATTCGTCTAATGAACGAATTGGAATTTTCACAACATCTTTTCCGTTTGACATAATTATACTTTCTTCCGTTATCAAATCAGGTAAATTATTCTTTATAGCATCCTGTACCTTTTCCTGGTGTCGAGTTTGATCATCATGGCCTTTGCGATGGAGGGACCAATCTTCTTGTGAAATAACAAAATTCTTTGAACTACCTTTCGACATAATCCTTCCCCTCCCAATTTATTATTTTTTTATGAACCATTCACATTTTTACCTTGACCTTCATACATTATCTTGACGGTTTCTGAAAGATTATCCTAGAATGAAAAACTACTAGACTACACCTGTTTTGAAATCAAAAAGAAACCAACTTCTTACTACTTAGCAAAAATAAAAAGCAATTGTAGATTACTCTATACTATGCAAAACATTCATATTATTGACAAAAAATTTTGTAAATTAGGCACTAAGTCTTAAAATTAGACAAGTTCTACTAAATCATTTATAATACAGGAACTAATTCCATGCTTTAAAAATGGACATGCAGTAACGACTAAAGACACGTTGAAAAATAAAGGATTAGACCATTCATTTGGCCTAACCCTTATTTTCTTTCCCCTATCTATTCAATAAGCTTCCAACATAACGAAGTAATTCATTAGCGGATGTTGAATTATAACCATGCTCATCAATTAACCTAGCTACTACCTCGTTAACCTTTTTAAGCTGTTGCTCATCTGGTGTTTTTGTGGATGTGGTGATTTTTACGACGTCCTTAAGGTCCGCAAACAATTTCTTTTGAATGGCTTCACGGAGACGCTCGTGTGAATTGTAGTCAAAACGTCTTCCTTTCCGTGCAAACGCCGAAATACGAATTAGGATTTCCTCTCTGAATGCCTTCTTCGCATTTTCGGAGATTCCAATTTGCTCTTCAATGGAACGCATTAGTTTTTCATCTGGGTTCATTTCTTCACCAGTTAACGGATCGCGGAGTTTATTTTTATTACAGTATGCTTCAACATTATCTAAATAATTATCCATTAAAGTCTTAGCCGACTCTTCATATGAATAGACAAATGCCTTTTGAACTTCTTTTTTCGCAATCTCATCGTATTCACGTCTCGCGATTGAAATGAAGTTTAGATAGCGCTCGCGGTCTTCATTTGAAATTGACGGGTGATGCTCAAGTCCATCTTTTAGCGAACGTAATACATCCAGTGCATTAATTGATGGAATTTCCTTTCGGATAATGGTGGATGAAATACGGTTTATTACATAACGTGGGTCAATTCCGCTCATCCCCTCATCCTGGTATTCCTTTTTAAGTTCTTCAACATCAATTGCGTTGAAGCCTTCTACACTTTCTCCATCATACAATCTCATCTTTTTGATAATATCAATATCACCTTTTTTCGGTGCTTTTAATCGAGTTAGAATTGTGAACATAGCTGCTACTTTAAGCGTATGTGGTGCAATATGAACGTCACGCACATCACTTTCTTTGATCATTTTTTCATAAATACGCTCTTCTTCGGAGACGCGAAGATTATAAGGTACAGGCATTACAATTATACGTGAATGTAATGCTTCATTTTTCTTATTCGAAATAAACGAACGATATTCTGTTTCGTTCGTGTGAGCGACAATCAATTCATCTGCTGAAATTAACGCAAACCTTCCTGCTTTGAAATTCCCTTCCTGGGTTAAGGAAAGTAAGTGCCATAGGAATTTTTCATCACACTTTAACATCTCTTGGAATTCCATCATTCCACGGTTTGCTTTGTTTAATTCTCCATCGAAACGATAGGCTCGTGGATCAGATTCTGAGCCAAATTCAGCAATCGTTGAAAAATCAATACTTCCTGTTAAATCAGCAATATCCTGCGATTTTGGATCAGATGGACTAAATGTTCCAATTCCAACACGCTTATCCTCGGAGAAGAATATGCGCTCGACCCTTACATCCTCAATTCTGCCACCATACTCTTCCTGTAACCTCATCATATTTAACGGTGATAAATTCCCTTCAATTCGAATCCCATAATCATCAAAAAAGTCTTCTCTTAAATGATGTGGAATGAGATGTAATGGATCCTCATGCATCGGACAGCCTTTTATTGCATAAACCGCGCCTCTTTCCGTATGCGAGTAGGATTCCAACCCTCTTTTTAACATGGAAACTAGTGTTGACTTACCACCACTAACAGGACCCATTAGTAATAGAATCCGTTTTCGAACATCAAGTCGTTTTGCTGCTGGATGAAAATATTCCTCTACTAAGCGTTCAAGCGCCTCTTCAAGGCCAAATAATTGGTGGTCAAAAAATTTGTACTTCCTCTTTCCATCTACCTCTTCCACACCTGCATCCTTAATCATATTATAAACTCTTGAATGAGCAGACTGAGCAACCCAAGGCTTTTCCTTCAGAATCTCCAAATACTCTGCGAAGGTACCTTCCCACTTCAAACGTTGTTCCTCTTCACGAAATTGTTCTATCTTTTTTAAGATATCCATTATTTAGGGGCCTCCTCCATCTTTGATATCTCTTGCACGGTTTAATAAAATGTATGCGAGGATGTCCTTTAACATGCTTTAATCTTACAAAATTCAACATGTCCTATTCTAAATATTATGAATAGTGATCAATACTTCCTGTTTGGACAAATATAAAATTTTTCAAAAAAATTTCGGGTATCCAATTATTGGAGGATAAAAAAGTGATTGTGCCTAATTTTGAAAACGACGAAAATGTTTACATTTTGTCCATAGATAACATTCACACAAAATTGAAATTGGGTTATAATACACGTATATGATTTTTATTTAGATTAGATACTTAGTGGTTTTCATTTTTTAGCTTTATACATAAAGGAGGAAAAACACATGAAATTAATCCTGATCTTAGGTGTCTGTGTTACATTTTTAGCTGCTATCTTTACTTCTGGCTACGAAGATAAACCAACAGTTAACAAGAAATAAGAACGAAAAGCGCACAAAAAAATGACCCCTACCAATGTGGTAGAGGTCTTTTTTTATGACAGTCCAGGATAATTTTGTTGTCTCAATGCCTCATAAATGAGAATTGCTGCAGTGTTTGATAAATTTAGGGAGCGAACATTTTCTGTCATGGGCAAGCGTATTGCCTGGTCAATCTTCTTTTCGATGAGCTCCTTCGGCAGTCCATTCGTTTCTTGCCCAAATACAAAGAAATAATCTTTTTGTGGATCACTATAATCAAATGAAGAATGTGTTCGTTGACCAAATTTTGTAACGAAGTAGAATTCTTCTTTCATATATTTTTCAAATAGTTCCTCTAATGAATCATAATAATATATCTTAACAAACTCCCAATAATCTAAACCAGCACGTTTAAGCTTTTTATCTTCTGTTGAAAATCCAAGTGGCCGAATTAAATGTAAAGTAGTGTTCGTTGCTGCACAAGTACGTGCAATATTTCCTGTGTTTGCAGGTAGTTCTGGTTGGTATAATACGACATGTAGCCCCAAAATATTCACCTCATTCGTTATTATACCAAAGATGAATAGGAATGTAATTGCCAACCAAGAAGTGTCGTGTGAGGAGGAACATAATAAGGTATATATCGCCTAATTATGTTTTTTAATTATTCGTGATGTGAAAAAACTTGTATTTAATATTCGGCGTATATGCAGTGGAATCGTAGTATGACCAATACCTCATTCGACTGTTCTGGGTCTGAGCATTTACGAGAGGATATCCAGCAATATCTTTCGCAACTACAATCGTGTTGTGATTATAGCGCCCATCTCCTTCAAAGTCATAACAAATGACATCTCCCAATATAAGCTCAGTCGGTGAGGATACTTCTTTTGCTTGTAACCCTTGTTTAGAATTACTTAAATATAATCTCAATGCATTTGCCACAGACCAACTATAACTCCAATTGTTATTTTGCATCCACCAGCCCTTTCCCCTATTTGGATACCCCCACATCGGTGCACCCCCTGCATGAAGACATTGGGAAATAAAATTCGTACAATTATCAGTAAACTTCTTATACTTTGGATTATAATCATTCCACCAACGCTCCGCATATTGCACAGCTGCCAATCGATTATATTTAAAATTACGGGTGTCCTCTCCTGAAACTTCATATTCTATTGGCTTATATTGTTTTTCTGGTTCCTTTGGGACTTCTTCATCACTTATTAATTTATTAAAGGTGAAAATAGCTTTCCTTTCCTCACATTGCTCTTCTACATACAAATTTTTATTTTGTCGTATTAAGTATTGATAATGAACAAGATAATTGAGATGTAATTTTCCATCCACTTCATTTTTACCGATTATCTGTGCGTTTGTATGGCATTTGACAATTTCTGCTGAACGTTTCGCAAGTAGCTCTTTTTTCCGCTGAATCAATTCGATGTCTTTTTGGGGTAAGTTTACGGATAATGCACTACGTGTATTTCCCAGTAACATTTGAGATTTAGCCTCAATCACTTTTGCTAAAGTCGACTTCATCAACCTACACCACCTTCAAGATGTGATATTACAACAATATGTAAGTTCATGAGCTTTAAGTAGAAAATTTTCTTATGCTCAGATTGTGCTTAATGAAGAATCCACCCTTCTAAACAAACAAAAAAGGTGCATCATAGCACCCTTTATGTTGTCAACATCTGCAATCCTTTTTCAATTTCACATAGTACCTGCTCGTCCTTTTCTTTAAGGCTTGCCTCTTTTAATATCTCAACCGCACTGTTATCACCAATTTTTCCGAGTGCCCATGCAGCTGTTCCTCGAAGAACAGGCCTAGGATCTTCTTTTAACACTTTCGTTAACTCTGGAATTGCGCTACTGTCTTTGAAATGGGCAAGTGCAATGATTGCATTACGTTGAATTGGTTTTTTTCCCCTCCATGAGCCAGATAACGAACCAAATGTTTCTTTGAACTCACGATTACTCACTGATAGAATCGGTTTTAACAACGGTTTAACTATTTCTGGGTTAGGCTCCATTTCTTCATGTAAATGAAAATCAATTCCCTTATTTTTCGGACAGGCTGTTTGACAAGAATCACAGCCATATAATCGATTACCGATTTTCGTACGAAATTCGTCTGGTAAAAAATCCTTCGTTTGTGTTAAAAAACTAACACAGTGTTGGGCATTAATTTGTCCCCCCTGTACCAATGCTCCAGTGGGACAAGCATCTAAACATGCTCGACACGAACCACATTGGTCTTCTATCGGAGTATCGGGTATAAATGGGATATTCGTAATCATTTCTCCTAAATATACATAGGAACCAAACTCAGGAGTAATGATGGCACAGTTTTTTCCACTCCAACCAATGCCCGCTCTTTCTGCAACGGCCCGATCCGATAACTCCCCAGTATCCACCATCGACTGTAGCCTTGCATCAGGTAATTTTTCTACTATAAACGACTCTAGCTTCTTCAACCGGTTACGTAAAATATGATGGTAATCCTCTCCCCAAGAGGCACGAGCAAACATCCCACGGCGTTCTGTTCGCGTACTTCTTGGTGCATCTTTGAGCTTTGCGGGGTAAGCTAAGGCAATCGCAATAATTGATTTCGCACCAGGTAACAGTAGTTCAGGATTTGTTCGTTTTTCAATGTCCTTAGGTTCGAAACCTGATTGATAACCTAATTCCTGTTGCCTTAGTAGCCTTGACTTTAATTCTTCAAATGGTGATGCACTCGCAAAACCAATTTTATCAATTCCGATTGTTTTACTATACTCGACAACTTCTTGTTGGAACCTTTTAATATTCAATATAAATGCCTCCTTTCTTCAAGCTTTCAACCGCTCTCTATATAGAATCACTAGGATTTATGGTACACTAATTACATCAGTTTTTGGAGGGATAAATGATGGAAATTCGAATTTCGTCACAATTAAAAGACCTTGTTCCCGATTTTAAAGTGGGAGTCATTTTATATGATCATATCGAAGTTGGTGAATCTCCACAAATGATTCGTGGTAGATTACAAACCTTTCAAGAATCGCTCTTTTTTGATCTAGAGGACAAGCACGTAACAGATATCCAGGGAATCGCCGAGTGGAGAGGTATTTTTAAACAAGTAGGCACAGACCCTAATCGCTATCGTCCGTCCGTAGAAGCCATTTACCGTCGGATTCAAAAGCGAAACTTCTTGCACTCGATTCATTCAGCTGCTGATCTTAACAATTTCTTTTCCATGCAATATGAAATACCTATTGGGATTTATGACACAGATAAAATGAATGGAAAAATTGAAATTCGGGTTGGACAACCTAGCGATAAATATATGGGGATAAACGGAAGAGAAATTTCGATGAAGGATAAAATCCTAACAGGTGATGAAACAGGAGCGTTTGGAAGTCCCTATGTGGATTCCGAGAGAACGGCCGTGACCACTAAAACAAAAAATGCCATTCAGATTGTCTATTTGAAGCCATCTTTACCTAATGAAAGCAGTGAGAAATTGATTTCATCTCTAGGTGCAATGTTTACACAAGTTCATGGTGGAACAGCAGAGCCTTTCTTAGTTTTGTAAAAAAACTAAGAAGAATAAAAAAACGCAACACTTCGTTTATCTAAGAAACGAAACACTGCGTTATATATGTATGGAGCGGGTGATGAGAATCGAACTCACGACATCAGCTTGGAAGGCTGAGGTTTTACCATTAAACTACACCCGCATTTTTTATAAAGTTATTATTAAGTTTTAACTTTGTTAATCATTTATGTGAACATTATAACAAGTTCGTAAAAGTTATGCAAGAGGTTTTTGTGACTTTTTGTCGAAAACTTTTTTCAAATGACTACTTGAGTTATTATACATACCTCTATGTTATTTTGCAATATAAATTTTAACTTTTTTCACGTTGTTTATATACTTTTAACATACTTCTTACTGCAAGGAACTTCTTATCAGTATAATAAAATTTTCTCAGGAACACCCATTTTTCCTTGGTCGTTCCTTTTTGTAGTATCTTCTTATGCTTTGACTTATATGACGATAAGGGGTAAGTTATATATGTATATTCAAATAATCAGATATTCTATTATTCAGAAGGAAGGATAAAATATGCAACGTAAATGGGCTTTTACAGGGAGATTTGAAGGGTATTCGATTCACGCTTTCCAAAAGGATCTTATTTCTGGAGTCGTTGTTGGGATCATTGCCATTCCCCTAGGTATGGCATTCGCAATTGCTTCAGGTGTAAAGCCTGAATATGGTATCTATACAACCATCATTGCGGGTATTCTTATATCACTCTTTGGAGGCTCTAAGTATCAAATCGGTGGTCCAACTGGTGCATTTATTCCAATTCTTTTTGGAATAGTTGCTACTTATGGATTTGAAAATCTATTAATTGCAGGTTTTATGGCTGGCGTTATTTTATTACTGATGGGAATCTTTAAATTAGGATCACTAATAAAGTTTATTCCACGTCCTGTTACAATAGGGTTTACATCTGGTATTGCGATAATTATTTTTGTAGGTCAAATACCTAATTTTCTTGGACTCGATCAAATTGAGAAACATGAACTTTTTTTAGACAATATAAAAGAAATCATTCTTCATATTAAAGAGATTAATAGTTATAGTATTTTAACTGCTGTCATTTGTTTGGTTATTCTTCTATTGACCCCGAGATTGTTGCCGAAAGTTCCTGGGTCATTACTTGCTTTACTTATTTCAACGGTGATTGCGACGATTTTTTACCCAACCCAAGTGGCTACGATTGGTTCAACATTTGGGGATATACCTAGTAAACTACCAAGCTTGCAATTTCCTGAAATTACTTATGAGCGAATTATTCAACTAATTCAACCAGCATTTGTAATAGCGATGTTAGGGGCGATTGAATCCCTACTCTCAGCTGTTGTAGCCGATGGAATGACAAACAGCAAACATAATAGTAACCGGGAATTGGTTGGTCAAGGTATAGCAAATATGGTAACCCCTTTGTTTGGTGGTATTCCTGCAACTGGGGCCATTGCAAGGACAGCAACTAATATTAAAACTGGTGCGGTCTCTCCTTTCTCTGGAGTCATCCATGGTGTTGTTGTTCTACTTGTTTTACTTCTATTTGCACCATACGCATCAAAAATACCATTGGCTAGTATGGCGCCTATAATAATGCTAGTTGCCTGGAATATGAGCGAACGTCGGGTTTTTTATCATGTATTGAAAACAAAAACTGGGGATTCTCTAGTATTGGTTGTCACCTTTTTATTAACCGTGTTTATTAATTTAACAGTTGCCGTACAAGTAGGACTCATTTTAGCAGTTTTGCTTTTTACAAAGCGAATGAGTGATATAATAGTGACAGAAAAAGCTTTACCGAATCCTAATACAAAACAGGCTAAAGTGGATAGTCGCGTTGTAACTGAATCTCATGATTGTCCACAGATCAGTATTTATAATGTGGAGGGTCCTTTATTTTTTGGTGCTGCTCAAAGTTTCGAGCAGCAAATTATGAAATCCATACATTACAAGCCTAAGGTTCTTCTGTTACGACTTGGTAGAGTTCCATTTATGGATACGACGGGAGAAGCTAGGTTAGAAAGTATCGTTAAGGACTTCTCAAAGCATGGTATTGTTCTGGTTTCTGGAATTAAATCACAGCCTAAAAGTGTTCTTATTAAAACAGGTTTATATGAACTTATAGGAGAAGACCACTTCTTTGAACATACTGGTGATGCGATTAATTATGCTCTTACCCAAATCAATCACAATAAATGTTTGGGCTGTAGACATTTTGCTTTTGAGGAATGTCAGGCTCTTTCTGGAGTCGAAGAAAAAATGGTTGAACAAAGAAGCGTTTCACTGAGTTAACGTAGAAAGAGAGGTAAGGTAGTGGATTTAGAAATGCAAAAATTTAAGGCTGACTTTTTTAAAGCTCTTGCCCATCCTTTGCGGATTCGAATTTTAGAGCTTCTCGCTGAGGGGGATAAAAATGTGAATGAAATTCAGACCCTTATTGGTAGTGAAGGATCAGCCGTGTCCCAGCAACTAACTGTACTACGTGCTAAAAATATAGTATATGGAACGAAAGATGGAAATCGTGTTATCTACTCACTTAGGGATCCTATGATTGTTGAACTACTATCGGTAGCAAAACAAATTTTTAATAACCATCTTGTGAATACTATTTCCTTGCTCGATAAAATTGGGGAAATTGAAAAGGATAGTTCGGAATGAACTATCCTTTTATTCTGGTAAATATTCTTCACCAAACTCATCGATAATGAACTTTCTTTCCTCAGTTTCACTCATTAAACCGTATGCTTTTCCAACGGTACCATCTTGATATTCCCAAAAATAATTATGATCTTTGTCAGCTCTACTGAAATCTCCATCTCTCCATCGTTCTGCGATTTCCAAAAGCTCATCTTTTCTTTTAAAATTACTTTGTGAAATAATAGTATAAACTTGCTCTATGGTATCAGGAATCATTGGCTTTGATACCCACTTTTTATGGGCCTTCACCTTCTGATGTGTCATATGATGCATAACTGCAATTACTTCCCTTTCATCTGAAGATTCGCTTAACCCAAGATCAAATGTTACTCCCTCAAATTCCTGGGTCTGTTCCTGAGATAAGTCGGTTTCCTCAGATTTGTCCACATTAGTAGTTTCTTGATTCGATGTAGGGATTGATTTACTAGCATCACCACTGTTGGGCATCTTTTTTACACTAAACACAATCCCTACTGAAATGACTATTAATATCACTAAAACAATGAGCCAGTTTTTCATGCTTCCCTCCATATCATTCGCCATATTCTTACTTTATAGTATGATGTATCCATTTTATTATTTTAGCATATAATAGAAGGTTAAACTGAAAATTCTTTCAAAATCAAAAACCATGTATATGTTACATGTATCATGATTTGATACAATAGATGTAAATAAGCTTGGAGGGGAAATGAATGGATCTATTCATGAAAAGGGCTGTTGAGCTTGCTTTACAAAATGTAAATGAAGGTGGACAACCTTTTGGAGCAGTCCTAGTTAAAGAGAATGAGATTGTGTCTGAAGGTGTAAATGAATTACATAAAACACATGATGTCAGTGGACATGCCGAATTACTCGCGATTCGTAGAGCACAGGAAAAATTACAAGTTAGTGAGTTATCAGGATACACAATGTATGCCAGCGGTGAGCCTTGCGCAATGTGCTTAACCGCTATGTATTTTGCAGGCATTGAAAAGGTCTTTTATTGTCAGTCATTAGAAGATGCTGTAGCCGTTGGACTAGATAAATCGGCATTTATATATAATGAAATAAAAAGGAATCGTGAAGATCGCACCATCAAACTGACCCAGATGAAATTAGTTGAAGGACAAGAAGATCCAATGCAAAATTGGAAACAAAAAGAATAATGGTATAAGCCTGTTTCCGTAATAGCGGAGGACAGGCTTATAGTTTTTTAGTTAAACAAATTATTCGATTTACTTCTCGAAACCCACTTTGTAAGTGAAATTGCAGGCTTTCATCATTCTCAAGTTCTACATCGCTCGCAAATTCCACACAACCTTTACGTTTTGCCCATTCTTCACAAGCTGATAATAGCTGTTGAGCTACACCATTTCTCCTATGCTCTTCTTTTACATAGATTCCTTCCAGATACCCTACTGGACTACTTTCAGTTCCTTCTACATAGTCCGAGCGTAACTGACATTGTGCAAAACCAATTGATTGATTCTCTATATTTGCTATAAAAAGGACGGCCTTTTTGTCATGAATCAGTTCAGAGAACTCCATCGTAAGTTCATCTACTATATTGTCTGGCCATAACAATAATGCTAACTGCACAATTTCTTCTATATCTTTCTTTGTAGCTTTTACGATTTCCATGGAATCCTTCTCTCCTATCTCTACTTCATTCCAAGTTCGATTATATTTCTTTCCCGCTAGTCAAACTTTGAGAGCTTCATTAACGATTAGATATCTATTTCTCTGTTCGATTAATAAATTTCTTTTTCAAATGTTTCTCCGGTATTATAGACTACTTTTAATATGAGTCTCATCTCATCATATGGGTCAACCTGATTTAATTGGAAAAAACGTTCACCATATTCGGCTGAATTTTCATCTGATGTTTGCATTTCTTCTTCACCGATTAACGTATCTTGTTCGTATTTTAATAAATATGCCTTTTCTATGTTCGCTGAATTTTCACCAATCTGATAGTGAATCAGTGTAATATCTAATTTTGATTTAAACTGATGAACATCGGTCTGAAGAATCCCATAAAAGCTTGTTCTGAATTTATCTAAAAACTCTTGCTGGATTTCACTACTTTTAACATAATCACCATCAGATACAGTTATATAGTAGTTAATGGAATTCTCATCCTCACTATCCAATTCTTTTTCTGTCACTTCTTCACTATGATAGGCCTCAGATGTAATCAAGCCAACATGCCATTGCGGTTCTTTGTCAAATTCAAATGGAACTTTCACCTGAAAAAAGCCTTTCTCAACTTCTTCTGCCGTAAGAGTAAAATATTCCTTACGATCTCCAAATGAATAATGGAATAATACATTTGAACCATGTTGCCACTCTTTTATCTGCCAGTTAAAAATAGCTTTTGCTTGTCCGTTGTTAAAATTCGTTTTATCAATATCCATAGTAACGCTACTTATCCAGCTCTGCTCGTTTTTAAATTCCTCTAAAGCATCGTATACTTGACTCGCTTGATTATCTATTCTGTGTGAGAAGTCTTGCGAAGTAGCTGATATATAATGCACCTGTTCCTCAAGCTGATTTAATTTCGTTAATAAAGTAAAATTTAAAATTAAACTCCCTACTAGAGCCAACACCACGAAACCTCTTATGTATCGTTCGATTTTCTTCATCTCCCCATAAAAATAAAAACATCCGCATAATTACATCATATTCTCCTTACATTAAATATATCAAAACAATGTGAAAAAGGGAGTTTCAGTGTCCCAAAACAAATTAATTACACGACGAAGGAACTGTCCTTTCGTCCTAAAAGAGGGTAAAAATGAAAATTCGTTTTGGTTATGTGGCAAATGCATTAGATTTATGGGATGCAAGTCCTTCAAAATCATTAACTTTTACTCGGTTTGCAGCTCTTCCAAAAGATGAACGGATGGAAAAACTTAAATATGTCACTGCCCAGAATTTACTTCATACGAAAAGAATTTTGCACTATAATATCGCGCATGAAATAGAACTCTATCGGTTATCAAGCTCACTTGTCCCGCTTGCCACCCACCCTGAAGTAATGTGGGACTTTATTTCCCCATTTAAAAAAGAATGGGACGAGCTGGGAACACTTATTCAACAATCAAATATAAGGGTAAGCTTTCACCCTAATCAATTCACACTTTTCACAAGCCCCAGAGATGAGGTTACAACAAACGCTATAAAAGATATGGAATTTCATTATAAGATGCTCAAAGCCTTAAAGGCTTTAGAAAAAGGGATCCTTAATATCCATATTGGTGGTGCATATGGAGATAAGGAAACATCATTAGAACGTTTCCATCTAAACTTAAAAAGGTTACCAGATGAGATTAAGAAACAAATGACTCTTGAAAATGACGACAAAACCTATGATGTTCAGGAAACATTACTAACTTGTGAAAAAGAAAATATCCCGATGATTCTTGATTATCATCACTATATGGCAAATAAAGGTGATGTCGACCTTTCTCTTTATTTGGAACGTATTTTCAGGACATGGGACAACAGGCCGACCGTACCAAAAGTACATATTTCATCACCAAAGTCCGATAATGCGTACCGCTCCCATGCTGATTATGTATCTCTTGATTTTATCCTGCCATTTTTAAAGATGGCTAAATCACTTAATCAAGACTTCGACATTATGATTGAAGCAAAACAGAAGAACCTTGCGATGCAGAAGCTTGTTGAAGAAATCTCATCAATTAGAGGGATAAAACGAATATCTAGTTCAACAGTGGAGTGGTAAAAAAGCGTTACCTTTTCAATCACTAAGAGGAATAGACGATGATAAATACAAACGAGGTGAAACACAGATGACAATTGTACGGCTTGGTTATGTCGCAATGAGTATGGAACTTAGTAATGCATCCCCCTCACAAACAATGACATTTGCTCAATTCAAAAAAATTGAGGACAGGCAGGCGGCATTGCGCAAATTAGAGCGAATCGCCCTTTCAAATTTACACAATACACTTCGACTATTAAAGCATAATGCCGCATCTGGCATTCATTTTTATAGATTCACCTCACGTCTAATCCCTTTAGCCAATCATGAAGAACTTCTAGATTGGAATTATTTAAAACCTTTAAAGAAAAGTCTGCGTGAAATTGGAGATTTTGTAGCACGCCATGAAATGCGGGTGGATTTTCATCCTGATCATTTTGTTCTTATCAATTCACCTAAAGCGGAAATTTTAAAGAATTCAATACGTACATTAAAACTCCATTATCTCTTACTAAAGGCAATGGGACTTCCCCCCATTCATCGCTGCGTCATGCATGTCGGCGGAAATTATAAAGAAACAGATATTTCGTTAGAGCGATTTATTACCAATTGGATGGAAGTCCCAGTTAAAATCCAAAAAATGTTAATGCTTGAAAATGATGATACATCCTTTACTCTTGAAGATACTCTTTACTTATGTGAAAAATTAGGTATTCCACTTGTATTTGATTATCACCACCATCTGGCCCATCATCAAAATCCTAATTGGGAAGTTCATTGGGTACGAATTTTAAACACGTGGAGTCATTCTCCACTACCAATAAAAATGCATATTTCAAGCCCTAAAAGTAAAGACGCCTTTCGTCATCATTCTGACTACGTTGATGTAGATATGTTCTTTACATTTTTAAACGAAATAAAGGGCAGCACTTCGCAAATTGACTGTATGATTGAGGCAAAGAAAAAAGATGCTGCTCTATTCACTCTAATAGAGGAAATCAAAAAAAGAGATGATATTGAAATGATTGATGGTTCCTCATTCTATATGAGATAAACACTTGAACTATTTCACAATCCAATCATAAAAAAAGAACGAGGGCACTGTTTACACGGATACCCTTCGTCCTTTTTTTATTTTAGGAGACTAATTCTTTTATGGAGTTATAGATTTGTTCAACCGTTTCAATACCAGCCTGTTCCCATCTGCTTTTATCAGAAATATGACCGTCTTTATCAAGTGGTGTTTGGAATTGGTCTAATCCAGTTGTTGCGGTTACGAATGAGTTTTGATCGTAATCTAATCCAAAATTCACGATATGTTTAATGATGTATGGCGTTCCAAATTGAATTTGAGCACTTGAATGATCTAACATTCCATCTACTACAAAGAAAGGGACTCGCAAATAGATGGTTTCTCCATTTTCACGCCATAATACAGCATCAAATTTACCTTGATCATACTCAAAATTACTACAGAAACTACACCCGT
The DNA here is from genome assembly GCF_964021195.1 of Bacillus nitroreducens. Taxonomy (NCBI): domain Bacteria; kingdom Bacillati; phylum Bacillota; class Bacilli; order Caryophanales; family Bacillaceae; genus Bacillus; species Bacillus nitroreducens. The sequence continues at coordinate 15,423 of NZ_CAXHYI020000003.1, forward strand.
GAGAATCAAAAATATCACGTACTGCACCAAAGTTTGCTTTTTTCCCCTCAATTACTGAATTTAATGGTATCACTATTTTTCACCTCAACTATTATGGTCCTATTGGTATTATTTTCAAAAATGGACAGGAACATACATGAATACACCTTATCTATTCTTTTTCCAAAAACAAGAAGACATAACTCTTGACCAGATTGCAAAAATATAGAAGAGGATTTTTATGCTTCACAATAATTTTAAAAGGTGATGTTATGGAAAAAATGTATCAACCCGGAGATATCGTTTATGTTTTTTATCGTAATCCCCATACTCAAGATGTAGCCAATATCCAAGCTGCAGCTGTTGTAAATAATCCTGAAAAACCAGATGAATTAGCGTTATTTCTGTATGAAACGTATTATCCATTATCAGACGAAATCGCTATCTATTCCTCAGAAGAAGAAGCAAACCAAGCCTACCAGTATTATTATGGTGAGGTTTCAGAAGGGACATTGGAATGAATAAGCCATTTAATCCAAAGCTTATCTACTTTGAACCAAAAGCATTAGATTACCCGTTAGGAAAACAGCTGCTCGAAAAATTCGAAAAAATGGATGTTGAAATCCGATATACCACATCACACAATCAGGTAAGGAACTTACCAGGTGACAATGATTTCCAGAAGTACCGTGTTGCGAAATCAACACTTGTAGTTGGGGTACGAAAAACATTAAAATTTGATACCTCAAAACCTTCTGCGGAATATGCAATTCCATTTGCAACTGGCTGCATGGGACATTGTCATTATTGTTACCTCCAAACAACTATGGGGTCAAAACCATACATTCGTACATACGTAAATGTCGATGAAATTCTGGATGCCGCCGATAAGTATATGGAGGAACGGGCACCAGAAATCACAAGATTTGAAGCAGCCTGTACGTCGGACATCGTTGGAATTGATCATCTCACACATACACTTAAGAGAGCAATTGAACACTTTGGTGAATCAGAGCACGGAAAACTACGTTTTGTCACAAAATTTCATCATGTTGATCACTTATTAGACGCGAAACATAATGGAAAAACAAGATTCCGCTTCAGCATGAATGCCGATTATATTGTAAAAAACTTTGAACCTGGAACATCTCCTTTAAAGAAAAGGATTGAAGCAGCAGGTAAGGTTGCAAGGGCTGGGTATCCTCTAGGCTTCATTATTGCTCCTATCTACCTTCATGAAGGTTGGGAAGATGGGTATTATAAGATGTTTGAACGTCTAGAAGCGGAATTACCAGCAGAAGCTAAAAAGGACTTAACCTTTGAATTCATTCAACACCGTTTTACAAAACCTGCTAAGAGGGTCATCGAAAAGAATTACCCCATGACGAAATTGGAATTAGATGAAGAAAAAAGAAGATATAAATGGGGCAAATATGGGATTGGAAAGTATATTTATCAAAAAGAGGAAGAAGAAGATATAAAAAAACATCTCTATAACTATATGGAAAAATTTTTTCCAGAAGCTAAGTTAGAATACTTCACATAAATCAGGGTAACAATACGGTGGACAAATGGTTCTACTCTAAAACAATGAACCTGTCCTTCGTATATTCAAAACAAAAGAGGTGAAAATAATGCCTAAACAAAAAGGAAATCTTAATGAAAAACAACAAAAAAACACAGCTGTAGGTTCTGGATCAAGGTATCATGAAAAACACGCTAGTCACGTTCCAGATTATGGAGGAAATAGCGTTGATCCAAATGCAAGAAGAAGCTAACTAGAAAAGAGAGGAGGCGTACAATGGAATTTGAAGCAAGAAATTCAACAGAAGCCGCACTTCTTGACTACAAAACTGGGATAGGTATTTTCACACAAAAAATGCCAAAATTAGCGGAACAATATCACGCATTTACTCAAGAATGCTTTAAAGAGGGGGCATTATCCCAAAAGCAAAAACAGTTAATTGCACTAGGTATCAGCCTATATTCTCAAGATGAGTATTGCATCATCTATCACACAAAAGGCTGTTTAGACCAAGGCTGTTCGGAAGAAGAGATTCTTGAAACTGTAGGTGTTACCGCAGCTTTTGGTGGTGGAGCAGCCATGAGTCAGGCTGTAACACTTGTCCAAGAATGCATCGAAGAATTAAACCAACTAAAACAATAATGCTTTTTTTTCTACAAAGGCAGTCTCAAAATGGACTGTCTTCTTTTATTAAAAAAGCACACTTTCAATTAAAAGTGTGCTTTTCATACGTTTATTTATTCAAGTTTCGTAACTGCTCTGCATGTCTACGACTTGTATCTATAACGTCTTCAGCTATTTTCCTACTCTCTGGATCTAGGTCTCCTTTTACGAGTTCCTCAGAATACTCAACACCGTACTTCTCTAGGCCATTTAAAGCATCTTGCATAATTTCTTCTGTATCATTGGATAGCATCATTTTGTGCATAGAACTATGCAATCTTCCTGATATCCCTTCGTTATCTGCAGGAACTCCGTTAAGATTTTGGATCCGTTCAGCAATTCTTTGAGCATTTTGCTTTGTCTCTTGTTGCATGGTTTGGAACTTCTGCTTTAATTCAGGATCGTCTAGTTTTTGAATATGATGTTCAAAGGCACGAATACCCATATATGTACCTCTTAATAATGTATTCAGTTCCTCGATCACAATATCTTTATTTTTCATATTCTCCCACATGTCCTTTTTTCTTTTGTCTATTTTATAGCTTTAATTTAATTAACATACTTTATTTGGGCTGTTCTCAGGTTTTATCGATTTGTAACAATCTCTAAGAAAAGAGTCTTTATTTATATATTATCAAGGAATTTATGAGTTTTTATGCATCGTTCTCCATTTAAGATGTCTATCTTTAATTCTCTAAACTAATATAAAAATGAATATTTAAGTTGAGTGGAGTTAAAAATGGCACCACCCTTCTCTTTTCTTGGGATGGTGCCTTCTTACTTCTATAGTAATTCCTTTGCCAACAACTTGTAGACGTTCAATCGTTTTTCCTGTGAATGAGGGATACTACAAATCATTGCCTCATTAAAACCATATTCCTCCTGCTCTTGACGCAGTTGTTCAGCAATTGCTTTAGCTGAACCTAAGGGTGTTGCAATTGTATGTTTATAAAGCGGATGCTCTGGTACCTCATCTTTTATTAATTGTAAGGCAAGATCAAATTTTTCGTACATATTGTCGACCATTGGTTGACGTCCTTTTAGATAATGCATAAATAGCGTATTGGTCTCATACTGGTGCCCGTCCAACGCCAAAGTCAATTCTACCTGGTGAATATGAACTTAAGGTTTTGAACACCTCTGCCAACTTCAGTGGAGAGTAATGCATCATCATGACTCCACCTGTTCCAATTCGCATTCTCTTTGTTTTCGCCGCCAAGTGAGCAACAGAAATCTCAGGGGCTGAACTTGCATTGAACCAGTCCCGTGATGCTCAGCCATCCACATTCGGTGATAACCTAGATCTTCAGCAAGGATTGCGAGTTCCTCTGCTTTTTTTAAAGCATCTGCAGAAGAATTCCCTTTTGTAATTGGGGCTTGGTCAAGAACACTTAATCTCATTTTTTTCGTCTCCTTTTTTTGTATATAAAAGTCGTTCAGTTTCACTATAATTGAAGCTTCTTAAAAAGGATTGGTTCCCCAGATTTGGGATGTTTTAATAAACGTACGTTGCTCAAGTTTAAGAAGACTAGTCATGTATTCAGCTAGATCCTCTGCTTGTGTAAATTTTGTAGGATCTCCTTGTTTGCCCTGTCCAAGTGTAGATTCCGTATCTACTCGGCTTGGATTCAGGACAGTTACACGAATGTTGTGACGACGAACTTCTTGCATGAGAGATTCACTTAGACCAATTACGGCAAATTTAGAAGCACTATAAGCACTTGTTCCTTCCGTTCCATTTACCCCAGACATAGAAGAAATGTTGACAATGTCACCATGATTTCTCTCAATCATTCCTGGGAGCACTGCTTTAGTTGCATACACAATGCCCATAATGTTTGTATCAATAACTTTTTTCCAATCTTCAGTTGTAATATCTAGGAAAGAACCATAAGCCCTTACTGCTGCATTATTAATTAAAATATCTATTCCACCAAGCTTATTCTCGATCTCTTTTATCGCAGTCTGAATTTCTACTTCATTTGAGACGTCAGCTGGAATTGTTACAAATGTTGCTCCTAATTCAGTTAATTCTTTCCGAACCCTCTCAAAGCTTTCCTCACTTCTAGCGATTAGTCCAAGTTTCACCCCTTCTTTTGCGAGCGCCAACGCAGTTGCACGTCCAATTCCACGACTACCACCTGTAATAATTGCATTTTTCCCTATTAACGATTGCACTCCTCTTCACCCTTTCTATCCCTTCTTATTCCAAATATAGCATACCTCACTGGAAAAATTCCTATCACACGTCTTGTTAAAAAGGAATTATTCCGATTAATAATAAATGCACAAGCGCCTTGAAAGTGATGAGCTCATGAGACTTCCTCAACCCATGCAAAGTGTGGAAAGCCAAGACGATTTTCTACAATGTGTTCATTGACCTTCTTGACGAATTGGCTAGTCCAGTGGTGGGCTAGTTGTTTTCAAGAGATATGTATTGTCTAATTAAAGAAGGATTCACAAGATTGGATTTTAAAGATTCCTAAACAAAAAAAAGAGATGCCAGTTCTAACTTGGCACCTCTTTAGGTTATAGTTACAGAAGACATCACGTCACTACAAATAAATACAGGTAGCAGGATTTACCTATATGTCTCCTATCTTCCACAACATTTTTTATATTTTTTCCCACTTCCGCAAGGGCAAGGTTCATTTCTTCCTACCTTTGCTTTGTTGATTAATGGTTTAATAGATGCTTCAGCTGACTTCGACGGCTTTTCATATAAGTTCCGAAGTTCTATTGAAGTGTGTCCTTTTAAATTCCATTCTCTTGTATTGTTCATCAGTTGAACGACTTTATCTACTAGATTACCAAGTAGTTCCTCACGATCAAATATAAATATGCGACTTAAATACTGGATAACTTCATTCAAATTTTGACCATTTCTAGTTGCGTACACACATTCTTCAACAATTTTATCCACATCTAGTTTCTCTGCATCGAAGTTTTGCTTTATAAAGTTGACTAACTGTGTAGCATGTCGATTTCGATCTATAAAATCAGGATCACTAGCTTCCATCAGCTGTTCTTTTGTAAAAGGATAAAATGGTATATTTTTCCTTACTTCATGTTCGTGTTTCACTCTATTCGAATCAAACACTCTTCGATTCGAGAAACCATTATCATCAATGACAATCTGCTTATGAAAGGAAACTGCCTCTTGAATTACATGATGGTAATCACCAAAATGTAACGGTACTTTTGTGTATTCTTCTAGCATTTCCGTAATTTTTTTTACAGATAAAGTACCATAGTAATATAAAAGACCGCTTGTTAACTTTATCCAATCAGTATTTCTTTTAATAATACTTCTAAGTTTTAGATCGTCTTCTAAAGTTAACATTTCATTATTTAGTTCTTCTGGAAGGGCTAGTACCCTTTTACCATTTAAAACACCAGTAAAAATAAAACCAGTATCTCGTAAATACTTTATCTGGGCATTATCCATCTCAGGTGAATGGATATACCCACCATTACGAGCCATTTTAACGAGCAATGAAAAACGTTCATCATCCCATTTTAAAGCAACACGTTTGATAAGCCCAGGGATTTCTTCTTGGAATAAAGCAATGAGCTCAGCTTTCTTTAAACTACTAGCATTCTTTATTTCTAGGTACCTTCTTATAGCATCTAATTCAGATTTCGTATAAGTATTTAACCCCTCACCTAGGCTAAAAGGAATCGTCATTTCGCTCCAAAATTTCTTATCTAGTTTTTCTTCCCGCTGCTTTGTATCTTGTCTTACTCTTACTAAAGCTTGTCTTAATGTATTTTCTAGTTGTTTACTACTTTTGACATTCATTCTCTAAACCTCCACTATCTTATACATTATACAAAGAATAAGACGATTTGACAAAAAAGGGTGGAGTTAGGTCCGATTCCGTTCTCTAAGGATTCCAGTGACAAGAAAATGACCTATGGTTATTTAAACCAATCTGCCTTTTCCATATTCACAAATGGTATATCTGTATCCACTTCGCCTTCGATTCTTGTAAGGGGAAAATCAGTTCCATTTAACCACTCAGAAAAGTTAAAGATGGTAGGTTCTTGGTCACCGCCAAGTGCACACCATGCTTCAAGTTGTTTTGGAAAATAAGCAGAGGTATGAATAGTACCTGCCCAGCTCCCATAAAGCTTAGAGAATACTCCTCCACTCGTATCATTCAATAGCCGAAACGCCTCATACCCAATTACATTTTCTTTTCCTTCAATTGCCTGTAATCTCTTGTTCGAATCATCTAGTATCTTGCGATTTTCTTCTGTTAAGATTTTAAAATGGTTCGTGCATGTATTTCCTTTCCGTATTTCTACTCTCCGTGGTGACGTTTCTACAATAGAGGACACTTCACTTTTAGCATCAAATAAAACATAACTAAACGAACCTCGATGTGGAATTTCTTTCAATAAAGTGACAGCCTCGTCTACATTTGCGCATAATTCAAGAATCAGTCTCCCGATCATATGACAAACGAATCCTTTCCCAGGACGTCGACGATTCATAAAGGTATACCCCATCACTAATCCCTTCTCATTCATCCCATCAGATCTACCAGTAATTTTTTGCGTCAATCCAAGACTTGCATTCCCACCATCTGTTGGTTGAAAAGCCACGAAACGTCCATCATAGGTCTTAGGATGATAATCATAATTACGGATCATGTAATTTTTCCCAACTAAAATCGAACAACCTGATGGATTAATATTCACCCTGTAACCGCCAAACTCCGTTAGGACCTTTTCCATTGACCATCCCAAAGCGTCTTGAAGACCCAAGAACTCCTCCCAAATATATGGAGCCAAACGCTCATAAACTTGTTTCGTCTCATCAATATCTATGCGAAATAAAGGCTTTCTTACTTTCCATTGCTGTTCACGATTTTTTACTAAAAAGGAATCCTTTAGCAGGTTACCTTGTACATACCCAAAATCATAGTGACTTCCCCGAAATTGAATCACATCTGCAAATATCCTTTTCATAACCAAGTTCCTCCTAGGCGAAGAATTTATCATTCATCAATTTATCTAGTATATCTATTTCTTAACGTTATACTTTTTCTTCTCACTTTTAGCCTCCTAAACGTAAAATAGAGTAGGCGCATGAATTTATTCATGCGCCTCTCACAGATCCGTACGTGCGGGTCATCGCATACGGCTCCTCCATGATTATCCCCGTTGGGGATGATGTTCATTGTAAATATCCACTAAAGATATGAGACCAATTTCTTTAAACCATTCATTTGGAAGTGCTACATGCACTGGGGTAGACATAGAACTTCTCCAAGCATACATGCGCAACTGTGGAAGTTCTCCTTTCCACTTTCTTCTTCGTAGTTCTCTGTGCAATTTTCTTATCTTTCGCCAGCTCCTCAATTGAACGGACCGTAGTCTCCTCCGAATCCACTTGTCAAACTCCGTAAATAGAGTCTTGGAATGCCAGTATCCGAAGTAGTTAGCCCAGCCACGCAGGTATGGATTAAGTTTCTCTTTAATTAGCTTCTCCATGTTTATTGTTTGATTTCGCTTTGTAATTTCCTTTACCTTATTCTTAAATTTCTTTATCGATTTTTCTGACGGCTTAACCCAATAACCTTGTTTAAATTCATATCCTAAGAATACAAAGGATTCTTTCATATTATCAACAATCTTAGTCTTTTCAGGATGTACAGTTAAACCGAGTTTTTGTTCAAGAAATCGAGTAACGGATTTAAGTACTCTTTCTGCACCCTTTTGTGATTTACAACAGATGACGAAGTCGTCTGCATATCTCGTAATGCGATGTCCACGCTCCGTCATTAATTCATCTAACGGATGCAAGTATATGTTCGCAAGAAGCGGACTAATAACACCACCTTGCGGAGTACCTTTTTCATTTAAGTGGAAACTTCCACCTTCCATGATTCCTGCTTGGAGGAAACTCTCAAGTAGTCCAATGACACTTCCATCCACTATTTCTTCTCTAACCAGTGACATTAGTTTGTCATGTGGAATTGTGTCGAAGTATGATTTTAGGTCTGCATCAATTACATACACATAACCATCCAATAAATCCTTTCGGATTTTATCCAATGCCATATGTGCACTTCGGTTCGGTCGAAAACCAAAACTACAATCAAGAAATTTAGCTTCAAAGATTGGCTCTATTATTCTGCGTACAGAAGCCTGTACTATTCGGTCTCTCACGGTTGGGATACCTAGAGGTCTTTTTGAACCATCAGCCTTTGGAATATATACTCGTTTCACTGGTCTCGGCTTATATGTCTTATCTCGTAATTCACGTTGAAGGATTTGTACATTATCCTCCACACCAAATTCAAAAGCCTTAATTGTTACTCCATCTATCCCTGCGGCACCTCGATTTCTTTTAACCTCTTTAAAGGCTTCCTCCATGTTTGGCATTGCCCATATTTTATCTATAAGACTATACCACTTTCTCTTTTGTGGAATCCTTACTCCCTCACGAAAACCTTGTTTGCCTTCTTTTCCGTTCATGTTCCGTATCTTTCCTTTCAGTCTGATGATTGACTAGCCCAATTTCCGCAATATCAACAGGTCCACAAAGTACTGCGCCCCCATACGGTCTACCCTTCTGTTCGACCCCGATTCTATGGATTTGTCCTATCGGTTTCTGTATGGACATGACGTATTCTAAGATAACTCGGTTTTTTTCTTCCATGGACAGACGGGCTTCGCATAGAGTCCCTACCTTTTGGGTTAAGGCTCCTCTTAATAACTTGTATTAAGTCACTCACCATTGCGACCTTTCCGGTAAGCTTCTTCACTACTATCCCCTGCTCTGACTTCTCACCATTCATAATCTTATCTTATCCATCACGGACTTGAATAAGGGTTACCGTATTTCGGAAACGATGAGACCTCCTTGGGTCACGTCATCGGGCTTTCACCTGAATCCAGTCCTCTTAACTAACAGAGCCCTCTTGTGGCTTTGGACACTCCCTTCTTTTGCAGGGTTATCCGACTCTGCCAGCCAACATGGTTAGATTGTCACCTGTTCCAGGTTTTGCCTTCAAGTCCTCTGCACATTGCCTCACGGCAATGCACTACTTGTCAGCTATACACTTCCGCCACTACGGTGTGTTCAGGACTTTCACCTGTTAGTCCGATGCGCTGCCAAGCGCACAATAGACCAAACCTTATGGCTTGGTCTAATAGTTTGCATCATTTAATACTTACGTTCTGCTAGTCTCTGGTACAGTTTCTCTGTCAGGTTTAAAGAGGAGCATAAGACTATATAATCCACTTAATCCCACTAAACTATAGATAATCCTAGACAGAAATGAATCCTGCCCTCCAAAGATTGAAGCTACTAAATCAAATTGGAATAGACCGATAAGACCCCAATTAATTGCACCAATAATTACTAAAGCTAGCGCTAAACGTTGTAATCCATTCATGTTGTTATCGCTCCTTTTAATTTTAGTAATATTAGGTTTTTCAATTAAGGAAAAAATTATACATTTATTTAATAATAGGGGTTAGACCTATCAATGGTTATTATCCAATCACACTACAAGACTTCAGGTAAGGTATGACGGATTTAATCATATTCTCTGGACTTAAGGCATCTGGGTTCCTTTTCCACTCGACAGAAGCCCCATACATTCCCCAACTTAACATAACAGCAGGAATCTTTAGATTATTTTCATCATCTTTTGGAAACTTTTTCTTTAACATTTTATAAAAAATAACTTCAAGTTGATCTCGAATAATTCTGGCAATTGTATCCTCATACCCACGATGACAACGATTGGATAGAGATAATTGGAAATTCGTGATCGCCTTAAAAATACCAACAAATGTTTCTTCATTACATTCACTTTGTTGATAGGTTTCACTATTTAAATTAATTAATAAAACTTCTGATAATACTTTCTCCAATAGGTCATAAATATCTTCAAAATGATAATAAAATGTTGCGCGATTAATCATCGCTTCCGTCGTGATGTCTTTTATTGTAATGTCCTTAAATTCCTTTTTAGCGGAAAGTTCAATAAAAGAATCCATAATTAACTTTCGTGTGCGTAGAACTCGGGGGTCAGTTTTCTCTTGTGTCATTTCATTTCTTCCTCCCACTTTTCCAACAATTTTTCAGATATGTTGGATATCCAACATATCGAGTGAACTATCGGTATCTATGCATTCTATTATCCACTAAAATGAAAGTACAAAGCAATCAAGTAGCACTATTAAACAATAAAGTGGAGGGTATGAACATGACAAACAACAATAATCTGATGTGTGATTTAGAAACAGGTACCTGTGGAGTCGGAGGAGACGAGGAAATGGAACTAATTGATTTAAACGAACCGAAAAAGACAATTGATTTATATTATGTAACAGACCCAATCTGCTCCCATTGCTGGGCACTTGAGCCAACTTTCCGTCGTTTCAAAGAACAGTATGGACATTATTTCAATTTCCACACTGTCTTGGGTGGTTTACTTGAAAAGTGGCATGGTGGGCCAGTTGATCCGGCTAATGGAATCTTTGGACCAGCAGATGTTGCTGGTCACTGGAGAGAAGTTGGAGAATATTCACGTATGCCAATTGATGGTTCATTGATGATTGACAATCCAGTTCAATCTTCCTACCCACCATCACGTGTATACAAGGTTATTCAAAAACACCATGGTGATGAAAAAGCAAATGAATATTTACGCTATGCGAGAGAGGAACTCTTTGCATTCAACAAAAACATTGCAGAAAAATCTGTGATGATTGAAAATGTTAATCATTTAGGGCTTAATGGGGAAGCAATCGTAAACGAAGCTGAATCTGATATCGGGCAACAATTATTAAACGAAGATTTTGCGCTAGCAGCAAAACTTGGTGCTAGAGGATTTCCGACTATTATTATGGTGAACAAAGAAAATAAGGGTGTCAAAATTGTTGGAAGTCGTTCATTGGAGTATTATGTGAACGGACTATCAAAAATAACTGTCGAAGAAAAACCACAAGCCAAGCAACAACCTGCACTAGCTAAATTACTTGAAAAAGAAATACTCTTTGCAAAAGAAATTGAGGTAATGTATGACCTAGAACCAACTGAATTACAGTCCTTTATCGAAACACAATTAACTCCAGGGTCTTATGAACAAAAAGAACTTCTTGGTGAAAAATATTTTACAAAAAAATAATTAGGGACATGGGGATAGTACGCTATCCCCCTTCTCATTAAATGCTTAGTACATTGGAACTTCTCCCTCTCCACTACTAGTCGTGTTTTCCACTTATCGTGCCCATCAGGGAAACTGGTGCATTCATATCAACAAAGAACAAGACAACTGTTGTATCTGTTACAGCTGTTACAGTTTGAATCGGATTCTCTAAATCCGTTACAGCTTCCATCTTTTGAATTTGTAATTCCCCGATTGCAAGCTCACCATCTAATATATATATAAATGGTTGCATACCTGATAAGATTGGGATATCTAATTGCTCTCCTTGTCTTGGATGTGCATCAAAAATAAAGACATTTTGTCGAATCGTCAATGGAGCCTGACTTCCTTTTGTCCCTACCATCAAATACCAGTCTTGATTTTGAATTGGCTTTTCATGGAATTGAATCATTGGATCTAGATCTGTTTGCCATGGTCGTACAAAGATTTGAAGCATCTCGACAAACTCATGTTTCACTTTCTCCTCATGCCAAAAGCTTTTTCCTGCATTCATCATCATTAAGTTACCTGGGGACAAAGCTACTTCCAAATGATTCGAGTCTTTATGATGCATAGTTCCATGCCAAACATAGCTCAGTATCTCATCATTTACATGCTCATGCATTTTAATCGTTAATCCTTTTTTCATTACCGCGTGGTCAATTATACTTAAAGGTCCGAATGCAACATCGTCGTTCTCTGATAAAATATCACCTGGCTGAATCCGAGTGATTGAAAATGGCCCCTTAAATGGCTGCCTATGCTTGTCTGCAGAAAGTTTACGTAACATGAAAAAGCCACCTTATATCTTATTTTGTAAAATCCTACCATAGATAGCAGCTACATATTCATTTTGATTGATTACATGCTCTTTAGTGGTCTTCGAAATATTTTCCAATTCATTTCACTAATGAAAGTGGAGCCTAAGATTAAGATCCCACCTAGAATTTGTACGAAGTTCATACTCTCGTTCAAAATAATCGCGGCCAATATTACGGCGGAAATTGGGTCGATATAGCTCAGGATTGCGATTGTCTGTCCTTTTAATTTTTTCAATACAGAGAAATATAAAAGATAAGCAAAACCAGTATGTACAATCCCCACTATAAGCAATAGACTAATTGAACGTAGACTAAGCCCTGAGTAATTCAAGTTTTGCGTCAGGATCATGTATGGTAACAACACAATCGAAGCAGTCATTAGTTGCATGATTGTTGTATTTAAATCTGATAGGTCTTTGATAAATTTATTCATCAAAATCACACTTGCATAAAAAGCAGCTGCCATTATACCATACATGATTCCTACTGGATGATTATATATCCCAATTGATGATTCAGAACCTGGATTTACAACTAATAGGAACCCTAAAAAGGCGAGAGCAATGCTAAGTCCTTTCATCCATGTCCACTTTTCTTTCAGTAAAAATGGCGCCAAAATCATAACAAATATTGGGGCAAAATAATAGCTAAGCGTGGCATTTGAAATAGTTGTGTAGCGATAAGATTCAAATAAAAAAATCCAGTTAAATCCCAACGCAGCACCTGATAATATGAGTAAAACTAAATTTCGTTTTGATATTTTAAATGAAAATTTCTGTTTAACTAGAAAGCTAGCACCTATTAGAAATAAACTCCCAACCGCTCCTCGAAACAAAGCAATTTCACTCGAAGATAGCTCAATATTCCTCACGAACAAGCCGATACTACCAAAGGTCAGCATGACCACGATAAAAATTAATTTTGCTTTCATTGTTTCTTCTCCTCGTTACACATGAAGGACAGATACATCATCCAATTGATAGTTGGCTAATGTAACTGTCCTTCCCTGCCTACATGTTTTTAATTATCTGTACTACGAATCTTTCCTTCTTCTTTTGTTTCTGAGACCAATGTTTTTAGATCATGCCCCGATGGATTTTGGAAAAGGCGAAGTCCAAACTCCTGGGCAACTGCAAATAAATGATCAAATATATCTGCCTGAGTCGTCTCATACACAGCCCATCTTACATCATTTGTAAATGCATAAATTTCAAGTGGCAAGCCATGCTCTGTTGGCGCTAGCTGCCGAACCATTAAGGTCATTTCCTTATTAATACCAGGGTGATTTTGAATATAATTACTAATATACGCCCTGAATACTCCAATATTGGTTAGGGCTCTTCCGTTTACAGGATTGCTACGATTAATATCATTTTTTTCATTGTATTCTTCAATTTCATGTTCTCGTTTCGTAATATAATCCGTAAGGTAGTGGATATTTTTAAATTTCTCAATCATTTCTTCTGTACAAAAAGTAATACTTGTTTTATCGATAAATAATGAGCGTTTGATCCTACGTCCCCCAGAGTTTTGCATCCCTCTCCAATTAATAAATGAATCAGATATGAGAGCATAACTTGGAATTGACGTGATTGTTTTATCCCAGTTTTGGACCTTTACTGTATTTAAAGAGATATCGATAATGTCACCATCCGCCCCATATTTAGGCATTTCAATCCAGTCACCAACCCGAACCATATCGTTGGAAGTCAACTGTATACCTGCAACGAGACCTAATAATGAATCTTTAAAGACAAGCATGAAAACAGCAGATAATGCACCAATCCCACTTAATAGTATAAGCGGACTTTTCCCCATTAGATTTGAAATAATCAAGATAACTCCAAGTGTGATCACTATAATTTTCACAACCTGAATATATCCTTTAATAGGCCTAGTCTTTGAAATCTCATACAATTGATAAATATCATTTAAAGCATTTAATAAGCTACTAATAACCCATAGGGACACAATGATTATATATACATTCGCACCCATAATAATTAAATCCTCGTATGACGAAAAAGTTGATGCGAATTTATGTATAATGATCGCTGGAACAATATGTGAGAGTCTTCGAAAAACCTGCCTTTCTAAAAGCATGTTATCCCAGGTATATTTTGACTTTGTCACAATTCTAGTAATGATTTTAATGATAATCTTTTTCGTAATAAAGTTAGCAACAATACAGATGAGTGCTATAAAAAGAATCATAATGATGACAGACAGATAATTCACCAAAGTTGGATCCAATCCATACTCTAATAAATATTTTTTTATGACTTTCATACTTCCCCTCCACTATGTATATATTGTCTTGAATATAACATGCATGTTTAGCGAGATAGTAATCATTATACCAAATAATTGACCGCACTCCTTAAAAAACACCTTTTTCAACGTATTCTTATTTTATCCAAAAAAGACCTGACCACTATTATTGGCCAAGCCTTTTTGAATAAGGAGGATTAGTTAAATACTCTCCTGTTTCAATCCATCTATTATGTTTTCTTTCTTGATTTTTTGTATCGAATACATCATGGCTGCACCAACGATGATAAAAATGATAAAGATTACAAATACGATGCTGAGCCATGGAAGACTAAACCCATATTCAAACGTATTTCCAAGTGACAAATAAATTAAATACATAACGATCAAACTAATTGGGAGACCATATAACAAGGCATTTACACCGTAAAAGATACTCTCATAATTAATCATCTTGTTAAATCCTTTAGGGGTCATTCCCACTGAACGTAACATCGCAAACTCTCGTTTTCGCAGTGAAATACTTGTTGAGATCGTATTAAAAATATTTGCAATCGAAATGAGTGAAATTAATGTAATGAACCCATACGTAAACACAGACATAAGCATGATTAAATTCTCTTGTTCCTGTCTTCTCTGGACGACATTATATACATGAGTATTCGAATCTGTGACTTTATCTAATTCATCTTGCGTCCCCATTGGATTTGATGAATTCATGTATAATTCAGTTTGAATTTCACTTTTAAGTTTCTCATTGTTTGAGACAAAATGATTCAATACATCCTCCGAAACAATCAGATCGATCCCACCAGCACTACTCGTGTTAACTCCCATCGGAACCTGTTCAGTTAGAGCTCCAATCGTCATTTTATTTACCATCTGTTGTTCTTCATCATCATAAAACATGGTATATAGATCGAGTGTCTCCCCTACATTTGAATGGATGGATTTAGTTTCAATAAATTTTCCTGTCCCATAATCTTGATAGGAAATGTAATCAATAAGGACGGCAGTATATTGGTCTTTATTTTCAAATGGTGTAGCTTCCATACCGATTTTTTCAATATACCTTTGAAAGCTTTTATTATCTAACGCATATAACCTTACAAAATAATTATATTTCCCATCTTGAAGTAAGGATGGATCATTTTCAACTTGTTCTTTTAAAACATTCGGTAATTTATCTTTCTCAATCATTGCACTTAAAGTCACGATATCAACGATTGTTGAATCTGTTACATACGAAAGAGAAGTTAAAGACTGTAAATCCTCTTTTTCTAAATGACTACCAATCACTTGGATATCATAACTAATATTATCCTGAGTCAATTCCAGTGATTTAGTAAGATTCTCTGTAAAATAAGAAACCGTTAAAAAGAGGACAATACTTATGACAAGTGAGAAAACTGTCGCTTGATATCTTTTCTTATTCCTTTTTAAGTTCTTTAATCCAATTTCTGCTTCCATTCCAAAAAGCTTCCGTACCAGTTTTGACGTTTTTACTGCTTTACTCGTTAATTTGATATCCTGTGTTTGACGGATCGCATCAATTGCAGAGACCTTAGATGCTCTTTTTGCAGGAATAAAGGTGGAAATAAATATTGTGACAATCGAAATGACACACGCTACGATAATCGAAACTGGTGTGACAATAACAATTAGCTTCTCGGAAACATTTAAAGCATTGGTGAGAAAGGAATTTACGAAGTAGAAAGTAACTCCTATACCAGCTATCCCTGACAAGATACCTATTGGGATACTAATGGCGCCAATCACTGCACCCTCAAAAAAGACTGAGTTTCGCTTTTGTTTTTTTGTTGCTCCTACGCTTGATAACATTCCTAAGTGTCTAGAGCGTTCAGATACACTGATAGCAAAAGCATTGTAAATTAGCGCGACCGAGCCAATAATGATAACCATCATCACAATTCCAGCTAGAGAAAACAATGTCTTTCGTAGGTCATCGTTATCAGTAACTCCATAATAACGTAATAAATCATCATTAAAAGAAACAGAATTGATTTCATTCTCTTCTGCTATCGCTTTTGCATGTTCATAAATTGATCCATTCACTTTTTCTAACGCCACTAGTGCATCCACTGTATGAGTAGCATCTACGGCTTTTTCATCAACGTATTTTATAACCGTATAGCCTGGTGACCAAGCTGGTTCCCACGTTGGTCGTTTAATAGTACCAACAATGGTGAACGTCTCCATTGACTCGACCTTAAGTTCTTCCGCTGCTCCATCTTCATCAAATTGTAGGGGATAGTTCTGACCTAAATATTTTTCCTCCCCTACAAATAATCTGTTGCCAATCTCAACGGTTAATTCATCACCAATGTTATATTTCACCTTACCATTCGTAGCAATTTCTTCAGAAATCACAACCTCATTTTTTGTTAATGGTAATCTTCCTTCTGCTAACTCAATTGGAAATTGCTTAAACCCTGCTGTATTATATTCTTTAAAAAACAAATAGGGTTTACTCTTATTTTCAGATCCCTCAAGTTTTGAATAGCCAAGGTCCTTCGTTAGAACTAAACGCTTCGTTTGGCTATCTTTTTCAATTGCCTCTATTTGTTCTGCGTTAACTTCATTATATTTAACGTGCCATTCTCCATTACTCGCAATATGGTCACGAATTATCAAGTTTAAAAACGAAACTCCTAGAGTCGCAACTGCAGTAATCATGGCAACTGAGATGATAACCCCAATGATCGTTACCAGTGTTCTTCGTTTGTTCTCTTTAAGATGACGAATCGTCAGTTTGTTTATAATGTTCATGGACGGATCACCTCGTCCTTTGCAATCCGTCCATCCTCAATCGATATAACACGGTCAGCTTGAAGGGCTATTCGCTCATCATGTGTAATGACAACTAGAGTCTGGTTATAGGTTTTATTGAACATTTTTAACAACTCAATAATTTCGCTACTGTTTTTACTATCCAAATTTCCAGTTGGTTCATCAGCTAACATGATTGCAGGGTTGCTAATTAGTGCACGCCCTATCGATACCCTCTGCTGCTGACCACCAGAAAGCTGATTAGGTAGATGGTTTAAACGATTCTCTAACCCTAGAGTTTTTACAATATCATGTAATTGCTTCGGATCTACCTTGTGTTCATCCAACAACATAGGCAGAGTGATGTTCTCTTCAACTGTTAAAATCGGAATAAGATTGTAAAACTGATAGATTAATCCAATTTGCCTTCTTCTAAAGATCGCTAATTCTGTTTCATTTAGATCATAAATATCAGTATTATCAATTAGTACCTTACCGCTAGTTGGTCGATCTACTCCTCCAAGCAGATGTAAGAGGGTTGATTTCCCCGAACCAGATGGACCTATAATGGCTACAAATTCTCCCTTTTTTATTGAAAAGGACACATTATCAAGTGCCTTAACTGCTGTCTCACCTTTTCCGTAGACCTTAGACAGATTTTCTATTTGTAAAATATTCATTCGTATACCTCCATAATTTCGATGTTGAATTCAGTATATCTGTCTAAGATGACTCTAAAGTGACTACTAAAGTGACAATTTATTCACATTCTAAGAAAAGTGACTTCTCCCTATGTATCAAGCCCATTAGATGACCTGTTTATAAAATTTAATAATAAACCTAGTCCCTTCTCCTTTTTTACTTTTCACTTCAATATCCCCTTGTTGGTTCTTAATAATGCTGTGGGCCATTGCAAGGCCGATCCCTACACTGTCTTCACTTGCATTTTTCCCCTTATAAAATCTCTTAAAAATATATGGAAGGTCTTCTTTTGCGATTCCTTTACCATTATCTTCAATCATAATCTCGGTGTATAAGGTGTTTTCAGTATATAAAATCGAGATTTTTCCTTTTTCTGGAGTGTGTTCAACACAGTTTTTCAATATATTTATAAGTGCTTCAGCAGTCCAATTGAAGTCACCAATAAAAGATACCTCTTTATCTCCACTGACAACCAAACTTTGCTGCTTGATATCGATCGGAACTAAAACAGGATGAACCACACGTTCTATTAGTTCAGAAACATAAACGGTGTCTTTTTTAAAAGTCACTGTTCCAGCATCTATTTTTGAAAGTTTTAACAAAGATGAAACAAGCCACTCAATTCTTTCTAGTTGAACACGTATGTTATTTGTGAATTCTGCTCGTTTTGTATCGTCTAGTTTTGCGTCCCCCAATAGGTCTGCCATTACCATCATGGAAGTGAGTGGTGTTTTTAATTGATGTGAAATATCAGAGATCGCATTCGTAAGTTTCATTTTATCCTGTTGCAAAACTGCGCTATGCTCTGATAATTTTAACGTCACTTTATAAATCTCACTCTTTAATATACTTAACTCACCTTCATGATTATCCCGTACATCTAAACTATAATCACCACTTGCTATCTTACGTAGATAGTCTGAAAGCTTTTCAATTTCTCGATATCGCCATCTCGTAAAAACCAAACTACAGACTATAAATAGCATCATTGTTATGAAGACAAGTAGTGCAACTTTTCCAAAAAATAAAAAATAGGCTATGACTGTTGCAATCAATGATATCGTAATGAGGGAAAGAAGGTAGATTTGGATTTCCCGATTTCGAACCAAACTAATCACCAACCTTATAGCCCATTCCACGGATTGTTTTGATGATTTTTGGGCTTTGTGGCTCATCCTCAAGCTTTTCTCGCAATCTCTTGATATAGACAGTTAATGTATTATCATTTACAAAATCACCCGCTACATCCCAGATTCGATCAAGCAGTTGTGTTCGCGTCAGGACTTGTCCGATATGATTAGCAAAAATTAGGAATAAACGGTACTCTAATGAGGTCAAGAGTACTTCCTCCCCATTCTTATAAACCTTACCTTCTAGCGTGTTTATTCGTATATTATCAATATCGATTACGTTTTTTGGCTGAATTGTAGTTTGCTTGTGATATCTCCGAAATACGGATTTAATCCGCGATAGTAACTCACGAATTCGAAAAGGCTTCGTAATATAGTCATCTGCTCCCATATCAAGCCCCATAACCACATTTACTTCGTCATCTAAAGCCGTTAAGAATATAACTGGTTTATCCCCCAGCTTCTTTACTAACTCACATAACTCATAGCCACTTCCATCGGGTAAAGATAAATCAAATAAAAATAAATCAACTTCAGTCCACTTTTCAGAAATTACTTTCGTTGCACTCTCAGCATCATGACAAACAACTGTATCGTAATCATCCTGCTTTAATGAATAATCCAG
Source organism: Bacillus nitroreducens (assembly GCF_964021195.1). NCBI lineage: Bacteria > Bacillati > Bacillota > Bacilli > Caryophanales > Bacillaceae > Bacillus > Bacillus nitroreducens. Next base: position 35,105 of record NZ_CAXHYI020000003.1, read on the forward strand.
CCCAGATGCAATCGTCCGATCATCTTCAACAATCATAATCCTCATTATATTGGGACATAAGGTATATCCTCGTCCCATCCCCCCTTTTTTACACAGTATGTAGTACCAGATTAAAATAACAAAAATTAAAATGGAAGAAAAATAAAGTGAACTTGCTTATTTAGGGGTTTTTTTATCCTAACTGATAATTTTCCACTGGTTGTAGATCACAAAAATCTCACTAATGTTCGATGTCTTTGACCTTTTTGGATAGTTTATCGTACCCATTCTTCCATTGTTTTTAGAAACTTTGAAGTAAGCTCAACTGCTCTTCCCTTTATGTAAATTCATTATCGTGTCTTTCTATACAAACTCCCCCACACTACAATTTTTCCCATATTTGTTTTTATATACTTTTGTTATAGATAAACTAGAACAAAACTGTTATAATATAAATATAACAGAAAGAATTATGGTTCTAATTCCAAATAGGAGGTATGCGAATGATACTTCAAATTGAACCTGAATCAGAAATCCCAATCTATCAGCAAATCACGAATCAAATTATTGAAGGAATAGCTTGTGGGTCCATTCAACCTGGAGATTCCCTACCTTCCGTGAGGGCTTTTGCTGCTGACCTTGGCATCAATATGCATACAGTCAATAAAAGCTACCACCAATTAGAGAAAAAGGGCATTATTCGAATTGTTCCAAAATCTGGAGCGGTTATTTCATCTCCGCTTGATTTTAATGAATCTGCTCTTGATCGGTTAAAAAATGAATACCAACTACTTATTGCGGAATCACTAGTAGTCGGTATGTCGAATGATCAAATACAAGAACTTGTCACTACAATTATTCATGACATTATAAAGAAAAAGGAGGCAAACCTATGACTTTAGCTATATTTCTACTTATTGCAGTCATTTTAGCTGGAATTCAAACTGCAATTCCATTTCTAGTGAAACGATCCGTTATTTTCGGTGTAACAGTTCCAGAAAAACAAATAAATAATGCTACGCTTACTTCATTTAAAAAGAAATATGCACTGCTTGTATCACTTATTTCAATTATCGTTTTGGCTTCTTATATTACGTGGATCCTGTTAAACAACCCGTCCGAAGAACTTACTGTCCTTATTGGAACAATCATTCAATTTGCAATCATTCTTTTCAGCTTTTCCTTCTATTTTTATTTTCACGGTAAAACACTTCAATTAAAAAACAGCTGGAAGAGCAATGAACCTAAAGTTAAAATTGCTGATTTATCAATTCGAGCGAAAGATGAAATGCTCCCATGGTATATTTATTTATTACCTATTTTCATTACGATTGGTGTAATTGGTTATACAATTGTACAATATGATCTACTTCCAGAGCAGATCCCGACACATTGGGGAATAAATGGTGAACCTGATGCCTTTACAGCAAAGACTCCAATCTCTGCTATTTCAATGCCATTAATCTTATTAGTTATGCAGATTATGTTTTTAAGTATTCATACTGGTACAAAAAAATCTGGCATAAAATTAAGTGCAACAGCCACAACGGCTTCTCGCTTAAGACAGCTCACACTTCGCAAATATACTAGCTGGTTTATGTATTTTACGACTATTTTAGTAACGGGAATGTTTAGTTTCTTTCAATTAAGAACGATACACCCTGACTTAGCGGAAGGAACCATCGTTATGTCTATTCCGATTATTTTTCTTGTTGTCACTTTAGGGACTACGATCGCATTCGCCATAAAAGTTGGACGGTCTGATAAGATAACTTTTGATGAGTCGATTGAAGGAGTAACAGACTATGACGATGATGCACACTGGAAAGGTGGACTCTTCTATTTCAACAGAAACGATCCTTCCATCTTTGTTGAAAAACGTTTTGGTGTTGGCTGGACCATCAACTTCGGTAATCCAATTGGTTATTTAATTGTTTTACTACCGTTAGCAATCATTGTGATCTTAAGTACATTATAATAAGTAAAACGACAAGTTCTTGATGCGCTTGTCGTTTGTTTATTTTGGGGATGGATTTAATTTCATTTTACTATCATAAGTCCGAAAAGCTTTACCATATAAAAAGGCAAACATTCCTTGTAAGCCTGCAGCAAGATAAAATGGTAAATTAAGTGCTCCTACTCCAAATAGATACCCCGTAATATACGGTCCAACGGAAATCGGTAATCTCATTGACAACAGATGAATACTAGATGCAAAACCACTTCGCTTGCCACGAGTTATGCTCACACTTAACGCTTGTTGCGCACCTTGTGATCCTCGATTTAAGGCCGTTCGAAGGATATAAAGAATGGAGACAAAGGCATACGAAGATAATATCGGCAATAGGGCCAAAAGCAGGCAAGCTATAAAGCGAACCACCACAATAGATTGAACAGTACCATATTTATGAGAAATTCTTGCTTGAAAAATGGAAGTCACACCAGTTGCGAAAAAAGTTAAAGCCAATGTACTACTAATTTGAGCACTACTTACCCCAAATTTCACTGAAAACCAATAAGACATCATCGGTCCTGTCAGACCTATAGCTATTCCATTCAACACATTTATGCCAGCTAGTTTTAGAATCGTAACATTTTCTTCTTTTCTTATTTTCCTTTCTTCAACAACTGCCTGCTCATCCACAAATATCTTTTTCAATTCAATCGCTTCACTTCGTATTGTTAATACAATAGAAGCAGTAGAAAGTGAAATTACAAAGATGAAATAAAAGGCAAATTGGTACGAGAAGATTCCCGCTACAAAATCTCCAACACTCATCGTTCCAACAAGCATTGATCCTGTTGCCATCCCGAAAAAACTAAGTGCATGATTCATACTATATATCTTTCCACGTTCTGCAGGTTTGATATATGATGCGAGCCACGCCTGTTCTGCTGGCGCAAATGGACTTGCCGAACCAGCGTCTGCTTTTCCGAAACCTGATAACGTAATGGAGATAAACAAAAGTACTGGATGAGTCGAGAGGATCCCAACCAACGCACAACCCGCTGTCAAAAGTTCCGAAAAAAGAATGAACGGTTTCCTCCCATAGTGGTCACTGCAAATACCAATGAAGGGGGCTAGAAAAACACCTAACAATCCACTAGTTGCAAGAACCGTTCCAATTGTTACCGTACTCCAGCCCAGTTCATCAAGATACAGGGCTAGCACAACAATCATCATACCTTGTCCGATGCTGCGTATCGTATTAACAAGCATCAGTTTTTTAACTACTGGATGTATTTTTTCTTGACTAGCTTCCCTTACTAGCATTTTTTCACCACTTTAATGAAAGACTTTTATTAGTAAACACTTTTTATAAGCCTTCCAAATTGAAGTGGTAATTATTCACAAAGGAAAAGAACAAGAATATGAGGCGATGTCGAGCAATATAGAACAATAACTAAACACTAATTCAGTTATTCTTGCGCTGAAAGATTTTCGATGGGTTCTTAACTCCTTTTGCACATCATTTCAGTGGTGATGAGCTTTTCGAGTGGGTTTTAACTCATTTTGCCCGTCATTACATCGATAAATGCCTGTCGCACGATTCTTTAACTCCTTCCGCCCGGTCATTACACTGATGAAGATCTTTCAGATGAATTCTCATCCCGTTCGCACCTTCATCACCTACTATGCATATTTTTCAGTTGAATACTTCCATAAAAAAACTAGAGGCCCATTCACCTCTAGCAGTTTACTCAATACTTTATTTTTCGAAATATTAACGGCGATGGTTCTTCCACTGTCTTTTGATTTGCCTTCTTCACAGCATTTTCAACGATATAATGGTCAGGTGCAAGTTGGCACACTGGGTCTGTTGCATTTGCATTACCTGTTAAAGCAAACGCTTGACAGCGACAACCACCACCATCTCGTTGCACGAATTCGCATGATCGACAAGTGTCAGGCAACCAATCATGACCACGAAATCGATTAAACGAATCCGAATCATACCAAATTCTACTTAATGATTCCTCACGGACATTTTCAAACGTAATTCCTTCAATCATCCCAGCTGTTGGACAGGGAAGGACATCCCCATTTGGGGCAACTGTCAGAGCGATTGCTCCCCAGCCTCCCATACACGGCTTCGGAGTTGATGCATAATAATCAGGAATAACCCAAATAATTTCCATCTCTCTTCCCAAGCGTGCTTTCGCTGCCTCGAAAACATCACTCGCCCTTTCAATCTGCTCTTCACTCGGAAGAAGCTGTTCCCTATTAAGCAAAGCCCAATTATAAAATTGAGTATTAGCCAATTCCAAGCGTTCAGCCCCTAGTTCATAAGCTAACATAATAATTTCTTCTAATGTATCAATGTTTAACCGATGCAATACAACATTTAAAGCTAAGTGCATTCCCGTACTTTTTACGGCTTCAACAGCCAGACGTTTCTTTTCAAATGCCTTAAATCCACCAATCCTGTCAGATAGTGCTTCTGTTCCTGCTTGAAAACTAATTTGGACATTCGCTAATCCAGCATTCTCGAGTTGCTTAGCCTTTTCCACAGTTAGCCCGATCCCACTTGTTATCAAATTTGAATACATTTCAAGCGAATTTGCATGTTCGATGAGTTCCTCTAGGTCCTTCCATAATAACGGCTCTCCACCAGAAAAGTGCACCTCAACCACTCCGAGGTTTTCCGCTTCTGATAAAACACGTTTCCAATCATTTGTTGATAATTCCATTTCCTTCAACGTCATTTCAATTGGGTTTGAGCAATATGGGCAATGCATTGGACAACGATGTGTGAGTTCAGCCAGTAACGAAAAAGGAGGTTGTACTTTATGTTTCTTTATCTCTATCATTTTGCATCACCACCCATCCTTCATCCACCATTTTCAGAAGAAATTCCGTGATATCCTGCTGCATTACTTCAAATTCGGGGAGTTCATTTTTGTTATTTTCGACCCCAAGAGTATTACGCATTTTTTCAGTGATGGTGTAAATCGATGCATTCCCGTCACACAGTCCAAGAATAGATGCGGCAGTTTCATTCAGAACAACTACCTTCTCAGGTAACAAGAGGAGATGTTTTTCTCTTACCTTATCAAATTTAAGTCGCCCCTTTTGAGCGAGTTTTGGAAAACCAATAGTCAATAGTCCACACCCCCTCTTGGTGATTTTAATTTGGAAAGGCATTTTCAATTGCATCAAGCTGTGCCCACAGCACGTCACATTTAAACTGTAATGCCTCTACTGCAAGTTGTTGCTCCTTTGACGTTCTGCAATAGTCAAGTACAACGTTAAGAGCAAATTCAGTGTCGCGAGGTGCCTGAGTTAAACGATTTCGAAAATAACCGAGTCCGCTAGAGTCAATCCAAGGATATAACCGTTCCAAGATTTTAATCCGTTCTGAAATAAGTATAGGTGAAAATAATTCTGTCAATGATGAAGCCACTGCTTCAATCCATGGCTTTTCCTTTGCAAAATTCACATAAGCATCCACAGAAAATCGAACGGCTGGTACTACATGAACTTCACTCAACACTTCTTCTCGAGAAAGTCCCACAACTTCTCCGAGCCTTAACCAAGCCTCAATTCCACCCTCTTGTTCATGGGTTCCATCATGGTCAATTATGCGCTGAATCCACTCTTGCCGAAATTCCCTTGTTGGAAGTTTGGACAAAATAACTGCATCCTTTATCGGAACTGACTTTTGGTAATAATATCGATTTGCTACCCATCCACGGATTTGCTCTCGACTCAAACGCCCCTCATGCATTGCCAAATGAAAGGGGTGTTTGTCATGATACGAAGAGCGCCCAACATTAATTAATCTTTCTTTAAATTCGTCACGAGACCAAGGTGTTTCCTTCTCAGCGTTGCCCTTTCCTAACCCTCCTTGTGGTGACACAATCAAACCTCCAATTCCATACCTTCATACGCAATTTCAATACCATGTCGCTTCAATATCTCGGCTTCCTTCGAACCCTTTTTTAAAATAGGATTACTATTGTTAATGTGAATCAAAATTTTTCGTTCAGCTGAAAATGAGGATAATGTTTCAATGATTCCAGAAGGTCCACTTATGGGCAAATGCCCCATGTCCCTTGCATTTCGCTTTGTTGCTCCTATTGAAACCAATTCATCCTCTGACCAAAAGGTTCCGTCCACCAACAAAATATCTGCTTTATGTAAAGCCGATTCGATTTCTGGTGTCATCCTATCTAACGTTGGAAAATATGCGACACTTTTTCCAGACCGTTCGTTTTTTAAAAGTAACCCTACCTCCCAAATGTCATCTTGATCATGATCATTTGACTGTACATACAGTGGTGGTTTACTTGAAACTGGAACAGTCTCGATTAAAATAGAATCCTCATTCGCAACCCCAAGCCGATTTGGAGTATGAGTTGTTAACGATTGCCATTTCCAAGAACAATAGTTTTTCAGCATAGGAAAGATTGGAAAGGCAGAATGTAAACATTTTTTTACTGTGTCTGTCCCGTAAATTGTTAAGTGCGAACCTTCTCTTAACGACAATAAACCAATTGAATGATCAAGCTCTGCATCTGTTAAAATGACACCAGCAAGTGGTGTTTCTCTAATTCCAGGACCCGCATGTAGCTCAGGAAAGGACTCTATCTGTCTACTAACATCCGGGCCCACATTGACAAGGTACCAGTCTTTATTATTTGCACTAATGACAAGGGAAGATTGTAACATCGGTGTAAGTGCAGGATCTCCTCTGCGTACATCACGGCAATTGGGGCATGCACAATTCCACTGTGGAAAACCTCCTCCCGCCGCTACCCCCAAAACCCTAATTCGAATTTTTCTTCAATCCCTTCAAATCTACTTTTTATACATGTTAAGTGTTAGTTACTCACGAATGTAGGAATACATCGTTACCTCAGCCGCAGTATGGATAACTTCATAGTCAGGAATAATCCACATGCTTTTCACCTCCCCTAAAAATCTTTAAAATGAATCGTTTGGAAGATAAAATGAAAAGTTTACTGGTGTTAATTTCCCTGCAGATTGCAGGGGGAGCTTGCGAAACTTTTCCATTAAGACGTAAAGCTTAAATCTTTACAAGCAAATTTGTGTTTTTCTTAAAAAGAAGACATAGTATGGGATAAAATCGCACCCTTTCAACCTATTCTTATGTAAATAACATGCGCAAAATAACTATGAATTTCGACATAAAGTTGTCCCATTCTCAAAAAACACAAAAAACAATGCTCAAAAAATGATGAGCATTGTTACTAACTTGTTATTGTTTTAAAGCGACTTTCGCACTAAATAGTTCCTTCCTTTTCCAACCTCCCCACTTATAATAGGAAAAGGAAAATATACTGCTAATGATAAAACTAATACCCATTCCTAGCGCTATTCCATTCTGTCCGATGAGACTAGAACAAAAATAAGTTAAAGGATAGCGAAGCAGCCAAAAGGAAAGGATATTTAGAACCAATACCTGATACATGGCACCGGCTCCTCTCACAATTCCGTTAAGAATAAAATTGATACCAATGAACGGATAAAAGAAGGCGACTATTTTTAAAAAGTCCGAACCAAAAGTAACTGCTTCAGTATCCCGTATAAACAACTTCGTAAATCCATCTGCAAACAGGAATACAACTAATGCGATTGACAACATAATAGCCACATTGAAAATAGTCCCATACAAGGCAATTTGGCGGACTCGTTCCCATTTATTTGCCCCAATATTTTGTCCTGCCATGCTAGTAACAGCTGTTCCTAATGCCATAGCTGGAATGGTTATTAAACTATCAATACGTTGGGATGCACCAAATCCTGCTACTACTGCACCATCAAATGAATTTACTACTGATAAGATTGCTGTAATACCTGCATAGATAACCATCATTTGTAAACCAGCAGGAATTCCCAATCTTAAAATCAACCAAATTTCTTCCTTACTCGGTAAACGTGGCAGACTATATGGAACAAGCTTATGACGGAACGTATATCCGAATGCCCATAAAAATGCTATCCCCTGAGCTAATATCGTCGCCCACGCTGCTCCATGTATACCCCAATCAAGAACAGAAATGAATAATGGATCTAAAATAGCATTTAAAATAACTGCCAACAACACAAATCGTAATGGTGTTTTGCCGTCACCTAATGCCCTTAGGACCGTACCAATAAAGTTATACCCCATGATAAATAATATACCTAGAAAATTAATTTCTAAATAAGCACTGGCCTCTTGAAGCATTGCTGCTGGTGTATTTAAAAACATTAGAAGTTGCTTTGAGAAAAAGAATCCAAACAAGCCGACCACAATGGAAAGAATTGATAATAAGACGACAAATGCGTTCACATACCTTTTCAATCCATAGTCATCATCCATTCCCTTTTTTTGCGATAGAATGGTTAAAGTGGCATTGTTGATTCCTATAATAAACGCTAAAATCGTCACAACAACTGTGGAAGAAATCGTAACAGCACCTAGTGCATTCGCTCCTAATAAATTTCCCACCCACAAACTATCTATAAATTGATAAGAGACTTGAAGCAGATTGGTCAACATAATGGGACCAGCAAAGTAAACTAGCTGTCTTTTAATCGACCCTTGCGTAAAATCTTGCTGCGCCAATGCAATAACACTCCTTATTGTCTAAATCCTATTATTTTTAGGATATCATACCTTTTTTAAAAACAGGTTAATCTTTAATGATTTGAGATAATATATTACAAAAAATGACATTACTGTCTATTTTTCTAAATAAAAATATTGGCATATTTGAGAAGTTTCTATTATTATAGGTAATATCAAACGGGACAGAGGGACAGGTCCCGCGTCTCATCCAGTAGGACAGAGAACCTGTCCCTCTGTCCCATTTTGATAGTAATTTTGGTAAAGGAGTATGTATATGAGCAATAAAATTAAATTAGGCATCGTAGGTTACGGTAATCTTGGAAAAGGCGCAGTTAAGGCTATTAAACAAGCTCCTGATATGGAATTAGTAGCAGTTTTCACGAGAAGAGATCCGCAAGATCTAGTTCTTGATGAACCAAATGTAAAGGCTGAACATATTTCGAATGCAAGTGATTATCAAGATAAAATTGATGTAATGCTTTTATGTGGAGGATCAGCTACAGACCTACCTGAACAAACTCCACAATTTGCAAAACTTTTTAATACTGTGGATAGTTTTGATACACACGCAAAAATTCCTGAATTTTATCAAGCTGTTAATGAGGCTGCAAAAAATACAACTGCCATTATTTCTGTAGGTTGGGACCCAGGCTTATTCTCTATTAACCGTGTGATGGCAGATGCCATTCTACCAAATGGTGAAAATTATACTTTCTGGGGTAAAGGACTGAGCCAAGGTCACTCTGACGCGGTTAGACGTGTAGAGGGAGTTAAAAATGGTGTTCAATATACGATACCTTCTGAAGATGCCATGGAAAAAGTCCGAAGTGGGGCAAATCCAGAATTATCAACCGCTGAAAAACACCGTCGTGTATGTTATGTTGTTGCGGAAGAGGGTGCAGACAAAGCAGCGATCGAAAATGAAATCAAAACAATGCCAAACTATTTCGCTGATTATGATACAGAAGTGAATTTTATCTCTGAAGAAGAATTAAATCGTGACCACACAAAAGCCCCTCATGGCGGATTTGTGATTCGCGGCGGGAAAACGGGTGAAGATACTACACAAATCTACGAATTCTCACTAAAATTAGACAGTAACCCAGAATTCACATCAAGTGTTTTAGTCGCATATGCAAGAGCTGCTTATCGACTTAGCCAAGAAAAGCAATTTGGCGCAAAAACCGTTTTTGATATCGCACCAGGCTATATTTCACCACGTTCACCTGAAGAACTAAGAAAAGATTTTCTATAGGATTCAAAAATACCAACAAAAAATCACTCACCTTATTGGGGAGTGATTTTTTTATCAACAATTCCCTTTCTTTATATGACATCGGCTACCCCACCCCATCAATTAACCATCTACAAGCAGAATTGAAATACCTCTTTCTGACTACTCGTGATAAAGTTGTCCAATAAATATGGGTCACGGAGCTCACTGTCACCTCAAGATGTCGACTGATCTTTTATTTTTTCAGCGAGAACGGTCTCATCTTAACTGTCCTGCTCCTTATGTACAGAACAAATTAATAAGTAGGGTTTTGGGTTACATCAATCCATGCGTTTGATTTCTCTAACTGTCCTGCTAGTTGAAGTAGAAGGTCTTCTCTTCCACGTCTTGCCATCACTTGAACACCACATGGTAAGCCTTCCTTTGTAATATGCATTGGTAGAGTCATGGCTGGTTGCCCAGTAAAATTAGCAAGTTGAGTAAATGGAGTACGCTCAAGACTCTTATATGCCAACTGATCCACAAATCCAGACTTTTTTAAAATTCCTCCCAAACCAAGACTTCCAACAGTTCGAATCAACGTTTTTTCAAAAGTTCGTAAATCTAGTTCACCTATTCTTGATGGAGGCATCGCCGTTGTAGGAGTCATATAAAAATCATAATCATCATGAAAATTCTGCATTTGAATGGCAACTTCGTCCCAATATTTTAAACTTATTAAGAACTCTTCTGCAGATACAGCTTTCCCTAGTAATCCAAGTATCCAAGTAGTGGGTTCAACGTCGTCGTATCTTATTTTCCGTCCAATGGTTTCCTCTAATGCTCTTAACGTACTAGCTACTTCTGCAAAATACAATAACATATAATAATTTGCTAGTTTTTTACCATCAACAGGTGCTTCCTTCTCTACCACTATATGTCCCATCTCTTCGAGTAGATTAGCAGTTTTACGTACGGCTTCGCGACACTCCTGGTCAACACTGCTTCCAAGAGGTGAATTAGTTGAAAATGCAATTTTTAACTGTCTTGAAATTGGGGTATTCGCTGCTCTAAGAAAAGATCCATTATAAACTGGAGCAATGAAAGCATTGTTTCGATCAAATTGATATTCATCAAGCATCGCAGCACTATCTCGTACGGATCGACTCAATATGTGATTAACAGAAGCACCCTGCCATACTCTGCCACTATTAGGACCAATAGGAGTTCGACCACGAGTCGGTTTTAACCCAAATAATCCACAAAAAGCACCTGGTATGCGAATTGAACCACCACCATCATTTGCACCTGCTATTGGAACCATACCTGAAGCAACTGCAGCACCAGCTCCTCCACTTGATCCACCTGGTGTATAATTAGGATTCCATGGATTTTTTGAAGGTCCAAAATAGGATGGCTCTGTGATTCCCATCAACCCGAATTCTGGAACATTCGTTATCCCGAGGATTGAAATACCCATGCCCTTTAATTGCCTGACAAACTCACTATCTTGTTCTGCAGCATGCTTGGCAAGAACCTTCGTGCCCTCCAGGACAGGTTGGTATTTTACCTCTTGATGAATTGCTTTTGTTAGAATGGGTATACCCGCAAAAACGCTAGTATGATTGCTCAAAGCTCCTTCTTCTGGGGAATCATCTATCATATGAATGACAGCATTTAAGGTAGAATTTTTTTGTTGAATTTCTTTGATAGCGGCTTCCCTTACTTCCTCTAACTTCAACTCCTTATTTTTGATTAACTCTGCCAACCCAATCCCATCATACATCTTATAATCAAACACCAATACACCCCCATAGATTCCATAGAATTTTCAGTAAATTCAACTGTTTACTCTATCATATGTGCATATTAAATATTGTAAAACCTTTCGGCCATTAATGTAAGCGTTAATATTTTGTTATTTTAATATTTCCACTTGTGCAACATCCATTTTCACTTTATGATTATTATGTTATGAAATTGAATTTCGCATAGGGGGATTGACATGGAGCTAAAGTACACAGGTAAAACAAAAGATGTCTATGAATTGCAGGACGGAAATTACTTACTTCAATTTAAAGACGATGTAACAGGCGTTGATGGTGTTTTTGATCCAGGTGCAAATACAGTAGGGCTAACAATTGAAGGTGCAGGACGTGCAGGATTAAAATTAACGAAATACTTTTTCGAAATTCTAAAAGAAAAAGATATTCCAACTCACTATATTGACGCTGATATCGACAAAGCTACTATGACAGTAAAACCTGCAGAAGTGTTCGGTAAAGGTCTTGAAGTCATTTGCAGATACCGGGCTGTAGGTAGTTTTCTGCGCCGATATGGCTTATATGCAGAAGAAGGACAAGCCTTGGATGCTTTTGTTGAAGTGACACTTAAAGATGACAAACGTGAAGATCCTCCAATTAGTGAAGATGCATTGGATATGCTTGGTATTTTATCTAAAGCAGAATACCAAGTTCTAAAACAACTAACCCAACAAATCGCTGGTATTGTCAAAGATGAACTTGCTAAAAAGAGCATCGAATTATATGATATTAAATTCGAATTTGGACGTACTGGTGAGAACAAACAAATCGTGCTGATTGATGAAATCTCAGGCGGAAACATGCGCGCCTATAAAGATGGAAAGTACATTGAACCTTTAGAATTAGAAAAGATGTTTCTATAATGAAAAAGAAGCCAATCAAAACGGATTGGCTTCTTTTTAAATGTCTTAATATAGTTCTTTATATTGGTTAAGCTCTGTACTCTCCCGCAGTTTTCTAAGCTCTGGAACAATTTCTAGAACATGTTTGGCATTAAGGTGAGCATCTAAAGACTCTTGATCTTCCCATTCTTCAAGCATTGAAATAACAGTTGGGTCATCAAGATCTTGATTAATTGTATATGTAATACACCCTTTTTCTTTTCGAGTTTCAATAATCACTTCTTTTGCAAGTGCAAGATATTCTTCTACGCTTACTCCTGGTTTTAATTTAATTCGACATACAACTTTAATCATGTTGAAAACTCCTTTTTCATTCATACTCTTTCCATTAACAAGTAAATCTTTTCATATTATAGTAGAAAGCTTATTCTATTGAATTTTACTATTACAAGTGTCGGACATCAAGTTACAGGTGTATGCGCAAAACGATCATATCGTAGTGGTTCTAACGGTATAATTGTTTCTTCTTTTTCACGGACTAACTCCTCTACCAATTTCCCCGTGACTGTTGCCAAACTGATACCATCCCCTTCATGTCCAGCTGCGATATAGAATCCACGTACCTTTTCAACAGAGGAAATAATCGGTAAATGGTCTTCTGTCCAAGGTCTAAAACCAGTGTATGTACGAATCATTTTAAAGTCGTCTATTTTAGGGAAGAACCGTAAGGCTCGTTTCGCCATTGTTTCGACGACGTTAATATCAACACTTCCATCATAACCTACAAATTGACGACTGCTGCCAAGCAAAAAGTTTTGACTTTCCGTTGGTTCTAAAACTAACGCTACGCCATGTCCTTTTGTTCGCTCGTCTACCTTTCGTTCACGTCCAAATTTATTCATCAAATAGCCAAATTCCATCACATTTCGCATCATAATTGGTTTCTGCCTAGCCCCAACAAGGATATGTCCTTTTCTCGGGATGATAGGTATATGAATATCTAACATCTTACCAATAAAAGGAGCCCATACCCCTGCAGCATTCACTACTTTTTTTGCAACAATTGTTCCGTTTGTAGTTTCGATTGTAAAATCTTCGTTTTTCTTAATGGCAGTGACTTCAGAATGGGTGCGCAACTTCAATCCAAATTGCTTCGCTTTATCAACTAAGGAATAGCAAAATAAATACGGATTAATTAGTGAATCTGTTTCACATACCAATCCCCCTGGTATATCATCCGCAAAGTAAGGAGATTCTTGACGAATGTCTATTGGATTAAGAACATGAAATTTCAATCCTGCTTTACTCTGTGTCTCGACCCACTTTTTTGCTGCATCCATTTCTTCCTCATTATCACAAACGAGTATACTTCCTAGTGCACGGTATTCAAATGGTAAATCGAGCTCCTTATACAATTCAAGAATTAGCTCCTGACTTACCAACGACATTTGACTATCAAATCCTGGATCCTTATCCACGATTGTGACGTTTCCATCACACCTAGAAGATGTACCACTTACGAGATCCCCTTTTTCAATCAACGTACAATCTATACCTGCTTTTGATACATAATATGCTATTGCACAGCCAACAATCCCACCACCTATAATGGCTACTTCTGTGTGACTATTATTCATATCTAGGAACCTCCCTATAAACAATACTTAAAATAATAGAAAAAGAGACAAACATGAACGTACCTTTCTCTTACATATATGCATGGAATGCTTTTTCCATTTTTGCTCGTCCCTCATTGATCCCAGGATGGAATTGAATGGCTGCATTTTCCCTGGTCGTTTTTACATTTTCCATAGCTTGGGTCACTTTATCACTGATGTCAGCAATATCGATTAATCTACTTCTAGCAATGGATAATCCCGCAAGAGTACCTTGTGCAGCTGCCACTTTTGCACCTTCAATACCTGTAATGTTCCCCGCGACGTACAAACCTTCAATTGGTGTCTCCATTTGTTCATTATGAACTGGAACATGTCCACCAAGTTCTTCAATATATTGGAAAGGGCAACCGATTACTGAAGCCAATTCTACTAGTGGATAAAGTCCGCCTGCGATACAAACAAAATCTACGTCAATTGTTTCTTCAGTGCCTGGTATACGTTCCCCATCTGCTGTAACTTTGCACACTGTTACAGATTCTACTTGTTCCGTACCATTTATTTCAATGATTGCTTTCCGGACGTGGATAGGCATTCCCCACATTTTCACACCACCACTAGGATAAAACTGTAGGGCTAAGTCACGAACCCAAGTAGTTTTTGCGAATTTACTGCCGAAACGAAGGAAAGCAGAAGGGGCTAAATGTGCTACCCGAATTAACCCTTCCATCACATGCTTCGGATTTCCAGCTTGTTTCGTAACTGAATTTACAGTGGGCAAAACCATGCTATGAAGATCAATACCTGCTAGTTGCAATTCCCGTGCAATGGCGACTGACAGAACATTAATCCCTGCGATAATACCTTTCTTACCGACACGTACTCGCTGCACATTTGTCATGACTTGTGCAGCACCAATTGACATAACACCAGGTAGAGTCCACCCAGGTATTGGGGCAGGTGTTTCTGCTGCACCCGTTGCGAGTAGTAAATTCTCTGTATTGTACCTTCCTTTGTTTGTATGAACACAAAAGCCTGTATTCAGCTTTTCGATATGGTGAACGGAGATACTGCAGCGAATTTCTGTCTCCAATTCAGTTGCCTTCTGTAGCAATTTTTTTGTTTCTTCTATCCCATTCCACCATTCTCCATTGGATTCCTGATATAGCTGCCCAAGTAATCTGCCACCAGGTTGTGGATATTCATCAATGACTAGGACGTGTAAATCCCATTCACGACAAGCAATCGCTGCTGACAAGCCTGCTGGCCCAGCACCAATGACAACAACATCATACATGTGACCCTTCCTCCTTGTTGCTTTTGCATTTTTTGCTAAACTCTGCATATGTTCGAGGCATATCGTCTGCATCTGTTTTTCGAGCAAATGGTAAGGGTTGAATTTTTCCACTTTCGATAATCATGCCTTCCTTTAATTCAGTCAAGCAAGCACGGACCCCTGATGTATCATTAACAGTCATTCGACATTCATAGCAATGCCCGATATTACAATAGATTCCTCGAGGCTTTCCGCTTTCTTCATGGACTCGCAGTAGGCGAATTCCGTTTGCTAGAAGAGCAGAAGCAATCGTATCTCCTTCATATCCTTGAAGAGTTTTCTGATCATATGTAAATGTAATCTTTTTTTTATTTTCTAAATCACCTAAAACAGGATGGTTTACGATACGGTTATTCATGATTGACCTCCTAATGATGATAGAGATACTGGTCTAACAGGTGGCTTTATATTTAATGGAATTTCATTACCAGGTTTCTCTCCCTTAATCTCATGCAAAACGGCATCGACTGATGTTCGACACATGCGTCCACCACAATATCCCATTCCTGCTCGTGTACGCAATTTCACCTCACGCGCAGAGCACTCATATTTAGCAACTGTATCTTTGATGTCTGCTAAGGTCACTTCTTCACATCTGCATATAACCAGTTTTTCCATCGGGCAAATCCTCCTTTTGCCAAAAAATGTGTGTTTAAAAAATGATTTAAGGTTAGGTAATATATGAACCTTTGTTAAATAAAAAAAATTTTACCTAAACTCTCAAAAAAATATGATACAGATAAAAAAAGTAAACGCTTTCTTATATTCTATTATACTATGATTTAGTTTAAGTTAAACTCCAATATTATTAATATCTTGTTTGTCAAAATTGAAGTAATTTCTTTTAATGGAAAAACAAAATTGAATGATGCATTATTATTGTTTTGCATGCAAGAAAAGGACCTTGAAAGGTCCTTTATTTTAAGATAATTCATCTATGTAAACTAGTAAACTATTTAGGTACCCCTAAACCCACCACATATTTCCTGGTAATTCTTCAAGTATGATTGTCTTTAAGTTTCGTACAGCACGGGTAAATCCTTCTTCAATTGACATAATTGGGTCCTCGTGCTCAATGCTTACGACATAATCGTATCCGTATGTTCGAAGAGCACTCATCATATCTGACCATTCTTGTAAACTATGACCACATCCTACAGAACGGAAAGTCCACGCTCTTGTTTGAATATTCCCGTATGGCTGCATGTCTGTTAGTCCATACATATTGACGTTATCTTGATCAATATACGTATCCTTGGCATGAAAATGGTGAATCGCATTTGCCTTACCTAAAATTTTGATTGCTGCTATAGGATCAATTCCTTGCCACCATAAATGACTAGGATCAAGATTCGCTCCAATCGCATCACATGTTTCCTCTCGTAGCTTAAGAAGGGTATAAGGAGTGTGAACTAAAAAACCCCCATGAAGCTCGAGCCCGATCTTCACATTATGGTCTTTTGCAAATTGCCCCCACTCCCTCCAATAGGGGATTAATTTTTCTTCCCATTGCCATTTTAAAATATCAGTAAATTCATTTGGCCAAGGAGCAACTGGCCAGTTTGGATATTTTGCACCTTCATAGTCTCCTGCTGTACCTGAAAAACAGTTGACAACTGGAACACCTAATAAACTTGCAAGTTTAATTGTCTTTATCAAAGTCTGATGAGATTCCATGGCAAACTTTTTATCAGGTGATATCGGATTTCCATGACAGCTAAACGCACTTATTTGTAGCCCTCGTGATGTCACTTTTTCTAAATATTCTTTTCGTTTTTCTTCACTTTCGAGCAATGCATCTAAATCACAATGGGCATTGCCAGGGTATCCACCAGTACCAATTTCTACAGCATGTAATCCAGAATCCACCACAAAATCAAGCATATCTTCAAAGCTTTTCTCTGAGAATAATACAGTAAATACTCCTAGTTTCATTTCACGTTTTTCCTCCCGCTACATTTTAATCCTTCTTAAGAATATGCAGTGCCCGTGCAATTGTTCGTCTACTCCAAGATGTTTAATTCACAGTTTACTCGCTTTTTATACCTCAGTTAATTGTGATAATCTTCTTCGTCTCTTTTGATTCAAGTGCTGACAAAATCACTTGTAGTGATTTCATTCCTTCTTCTCCTGGCACAGGTGGAGTCGTGTCGGTAACAATGGATTGGACGAAATGAGAAATAACGTTTGTATTTGTTTGTCCACCATCTTCATTTGTTTGAATACCCCCTAATTCAAACTTTACAACCTCCCCATTTGCATATTGAATAATGAGATTATTAACAGGATCATCTTCTAAACGTAATATCGCCTTTTCTCCATAAATGATCGTTGAATTATCCTCTTTTGAAACATAAGACCAGCTCGCAGATAAAGTTCCAATAATTCCTGATTCTGTTCGTAGAATACAGACTGCTGTATCATCTACATCCGCATTTTCCTTAGCACTTGTTTCAACGAACGCTCCTACCTCTACAAACTCTTCACCCAACAAGTAACGTAGCAAGTCAGTTTTATGGACACCAAGATCCGCCATTGCCCCAATAAAGGCCTCGCTCTTCTTAAAGAACCAGCTATCCGCCCCATCAACACTCCATCCTTCTGGCCCACCATGCCCAAAGGCTGTTCGGAAGCTATAAATTTTTCCGAGTACCCCCTCTTCAATCAACTGTCTTGCCTTTTGATGTGAGGGAACAAATCGCTGATTATGCCCAATCATCAGCTTTTTGTTGTTTTTCTTCGCTGCTTCAATCATATTTAACGCTTCTTCCTTTGAAGTAGCCATTGGTTTTTCGCAAAGGACATGCTTTCCTGCTTCTAATGCCGCAATTGATATCGGTGCATGCAGATAGTTTGGTGTACAAACACTAACTGCATCTATATCAGGATTTTCAAGGAGTTCTTCATAGCTTGTATAGGCTTTTACACCATACTCACTCGCAATCTTTTTAGCACGTTCATCAACAACATCACACACTGCTACAATCTCAATATTGTCGTTCATTGCATATTCTGGTAAATGACGATGTTGGGCAATACTCCCGCAACCAATCACAGCAACTTTTATTTTACTCATTCGGCTATTCCTCCCTATGTATTTATTTATTTGCTTTAATTTCTTCTAGTGGTTTTGCGTTCCCATAATTAGGTTTTGGAAGTTTAGTAGGTTCTGCCCATTTAACTGCATTACGGATCACTAGTTGAATATCTTTTTGGTGATAGGTTGGATACGTTTCATGTCCTGGACGAAAATAAAAGATTTTTCCTTTTCCTCTTTGATATGTACAACCACTTCGAAATACCTCGCCACCTTCAAACCAACTCACCATTAAGAGCTGGTCAGGTGCTGGAATATCAAAATGTTCCCCATACATTTCTTCTTTTTCAAGCTCTATATATTCACCAAGCCCTTCTGTAATCGGATGACTTGGGTCAACTATCCAAATTCTTTCTTTTTCATCTGCTTCTCGCCATTTTAAATCACAGGATGTTCCCATCAATGCTTTAAAAACTTTCGAAAAGTGACCTGAATGAAGAACAATTAGCCCCATTCCGTCAAGAACCCGTTGCTTGACCTTTTCAACGATTGCATCACTTACTTCATGATGGGCAAGATGTCCCCACCATATTAAAACATCTGTCTGAGCGAGAACATCATCTGTTAAGCCGTGCTCTGGCTCATCAAGCGTTGCTGTTCTCACCTGGAATTGCTCCTCTCTCAAATAGCTTGCAATCGCTCCATGAATGCCCTCTGGGTATATCTCTCGTACAATCGGATTCTTCTGCTCATGGCGATTTTCATTCCAAACCGTTACTTGTAACATTGTTTTATTCCTCCAATTTAATCATTTTACTTTTATTTTCATATTTCGGTATTCATTCGGTCTTATCCCAATTAACTTCTTAAATAGCTTGCTAAAATATTTCTCATCCCGATATCCCACGTGATTAGCAATTTCATAGATTTTTAGATGTGAGTTCTCTAATAATTCCTTTGCTTTTTCCATGCGAATTTTAATCACATAGTCCGTAATTGTATCATTAAATTCTTGTTTAAATTTCCTTGAAATGTACTCCCTACTAAAGAAAAATCGGTCAGCAATTTCTTGCAAATTGATTTCATTTTGATAATTTTGTCTTATAAATTCTTCAATCAAATGAATTCCTTTTTTCTCTTTTTGAATTGTAGTGGACGTGTCTATAGCCTTTTGATGGTGGGCTTGCTCCTTCCATTCGTTAACAGCTCTTTCTAATGTTTCATTAAGAAGATCTGGCTCGATTGGCTTTAATAAATAATCAAAGCTTTTATAATAAATGGCATTTCTCATGTATTCAAAATCATCATAACCGCTTACTACAATTGTCTTACTCAAAATCTTGGATGTGTGTATCCATTTCAACAGGCTAATTCCATCTTTTTTTGGCATTCTCATATCAGTAAATATGATTTCTGGCTGATGCTCCTTAATGATCCTAGTGGCTTCTTCCCCATCTTTTGCTTCTAAAACTGTATGAATCCCAAACTTTTTCCACTCAGCTAGCAGAAGTAGTCCTTCTCGTACATGCTTTTCATCATCAACTATAATCGCTTTCATAATCGGCACCTTTCAAATCAGTTGGAAGTTTCATGGTAACTAAAAAACCACCTTCCTCATTATTTTGAAGTTGTAAAGTTGCTTGGTCATGATAATAAAGTTTTAATCTGGCATATACATTTTTAAGACCGATATTAGACCCATTCCCCAAATTCTTTTCACTATGAAAATACGAATAAATTTCTTGGAGTCTTTCTTGCGTTACACCCTTCCCATTGTCCTTTATAGAGATAATTAGTTCATTTTGCTCGACGATAGTAGTGATTGTAATGCGACCAGTGTCTGTCCGATCATCAAATCCATGCTTGAAATAGTTCTCAATGATAGGCTGCAGAATCATCTTGGGCACCTTCACAAATTGAGCATTTTCATCAACATCAATGATAAATTCTAATTGCTCACCGAATCTTTCTTTTTGTAAAAGAAGAAACGCTTTTATATAATTTATTTCTTTAATGAATGGAATGATGTCTTCCTCCATATTCATTCCGTACCTCATAATCTTGGAAAGCTGAGTGATTAATGAATAAATTTGTGGTACATTGTTTTTTAGCGCAAGTGTACCTATGGACTGAAGTGCATTATATAAAAAATGCGGATTTATTTGTGATTGTAAAACGCGTAATTGATTCGTTTTATTTTCTAACTGAAGCTTATATTCCTTATTAATAAGATGATCAATTTTTTCTATCATCTGCTTGAAGCGATTTCCTAATACCCCAATTTCATCCTCGCCTAGTGATTGTAAATTCACATCCATGTTACCTTCTTCTACTTGACGGATATTGTGTAAAAGAATTCGAATGGGTGACGTTATTTTAAAGGAAACAAATAAAGTTGCTAACACAACTAAAATTAATCCAACGACACCAAATAAGATGTTAATCAACGCTACACGATTCACGCTTTCATAAAGAGTTGTATAGGGAATTCTCTTCACTAGCATCCAGTTCCCTGAAATCTCTGGGAGCTTATTATAGACCATGACACCTTGGAAGGAATCATCGCTCCACTCTATGGTTCCCTGTTCTTCATTTGTATGGACTAATTTGTCAATCCATGCTTTGTGAAGTTCCTTTTCTTCTTGTTTGGATTGATAGATAAAATCCCCTTCTGCTGAAACAATATAAAATTCCTCATTTTCTTCGTTATATAGATTTTCACTTAAATTAAAGATTTTATCTGGTGTAATTTCCAATGTAACAAATGCAAGAACTTCTTTAGACGGTGAATTGATAAAAGCTCGATGTATGGATAATACGGTTTTCGGCCGTTTTACATTTACGATATTATCTAAATTTTTCTGGATATGAATTGGCTCAATATACATATAACCCGCACTATTTTTAGCCTTTTTGAAAGCTTCTTCGTTTACATTTTCTATTTTATTTGCAAAGACGACCGCTGATTTCTTTGATATTGAGACAATTTTGTCATCGTTTGAAAAAGTAATATATACCCTCTCAATATTCTCTTCAGCATTTAAAATTGTTTGCAAAACATTCTTCACATTTTCAACTATCGGATAATGATTTTCCTTATAAGGAAATTTTAAGAAACTCACAAAATCGGGATTATTATAAAGGGAGAGTGATAAACCATTGAGCTCGCGAATATAGCCTGAGAGATTTTCCTTCCCTTGATATAGGAGACTTTTATTTTCTTGAACGACTTGATCCTTCAACGATTCTTTAATATGAAAATAGGTAATTGCAATGGATGTTCCAAACGGTATGATTGTTGTAAGTAGCAATAGTACAATCAGTCTATTTCTAATGCTCTTTTTAAACAAAGGGTATCTCCCTCCTAAATATATACAGTATTAGTATAAAATAGAAAGCACGCCTAGTATAGACATGCTTTCTACAAAGAAGGGAGTAATCACTGAAAACTACCTATCAATTAACGATTACTTCAGGTTATCCCATGTCTCTTGGAAACGAGCTAATAATTCATCATAATCAATTTTGCCTGCTGCATATTCTTGGATAGCTGCTGCTTTTTCCATATTTGCACCATCTGGCCATCTAAACCAAGTCCACGGAATGGTATTTTCATCCTTAGAATATTCTAGAATCGAACGACCTAAATCACCTAATCCAGTCGGTTCAATGTTATCAAATGCAGGGATAAACGCGAATTCTTCAGTGATATAACGTTTGCCGGTTTCAGAAGACACCATCCAATTTAAGAAATCCTTTGCTTCTTGTAAATGCTTTGAATTCTTATTAACAACCCAGTTATTTGGAACCCCAACTGGTAATCGGTTTGCTGACGCCTCATCATCCGTCATTGCAATTGGTAGGAAGCCCATGTTAATTTCAGGATTAATTTCATAGATCATGTTTTCAGTCCAGTTCCCTTGTTGTAGCATTGCCGTTTCGCCAGATGCAAATAACGTAACCTGGGTATTATAGTCAGTCGTGAGTGGATTGTCATTTGCATATTCTAACTCTAAATCTAGTACATTCTTAAAATCCTCAAAATGCTTATTACCCACAATTTTTTCTGTTCCAGCATAAAGTCCTTCGATAAATTTAACAGGGTCATCTTGTTGAGCAAATGGAATATTAAGTAAATGTTGACCAATTACCCACCATTCTCCATAGCCAGCCGCGAAAGGAGTAATGCCTGCAGCTTCTAGTATTTCTGCTGCTTCTTTTAATTCTGAGAACGTTTTTGGAGCCTCTGTAATACCAGCTTTTTCAAATAAATCCTTGTTATATACAAAGCCATATCCTTCTAAGTTAACAGGCATACCATAAAGCTTCCCATCTGTGTCAGTCATTGGAACTTTACCAATTGGTAACACATTGTCTACCCATGGTTCATCGGAAAGGTCTGCTAGACGCTCTTTCCAAAGCTCTAACTCTTTAAATCCACCATTATTAAAAATATCTGGCTCATCCCCTGAAGCAAATTTCGCTTTTAACGCAGCACCATAATCAGCACCACCGCCAACTGACTCAAGCTTAATCTTAATGTTTGGATGTTCTTTTTCATACTCATCAATCATTGCTTGTAGTTGATCGGCAATCTCAACTTTGAACTGCATGATATTTAGAGTAACAGTCTCTCCATCTGCTCCTCCTTCTCCCTTGCTAGTATCCTTACCACCTGTCTCTTCCTTATCGGAACAAGCACCAAGGATGATTAAAAACAAAGCCATTGTGAACATAAGCAATTTGCGTTTCATTACATCATTTCCCCCTTTGTAAAGTTTAATTATTTATTATACAAAAACGTATAACCTTAGTTAATGGCTGGTTGTGTTTCTGTTCAGAAAAAGACTTTCCGCTTAATTCAACATAGTTTGCTAGTTTCAAAAGCAAAATCTTTTTAAAAAGGTATTTTTCTAAAAGATTGTTGATTTTGATATGAAATTACAAATCTAGTTGATTGGAGCGTAAGCTGGCGTTCCTTGAAACTACCAGCATTTTCTGTGTACGTGGGATTACTCAAGAAAGCCTCACAATGTTCTGCTTAGTAAAAGCAAGACCCTTAAGACACGCCAGTAGCGACGAGGAGGTCAAACCACGCCCGCGCAAAAGCGTCCACCTAAAAACACAAATCAACGATATGAAAAACAACAAAGTATGCTAAAACACCCTTTTAAAAAGAACCTATTTAATCGATCCTGAAGCAATCCCCTTAATAATATGCCTTTGTAAAAATAAGAAGAATATAATAATGGGTGTGATACCAAGAACGAGTGCTGCTAATCCCATATCCCATTGTTTTGTATACTGAGCGAAGAAAGAACTTGTCGCTAATGGAATAGTCCTTAACTCTGCATCTGTTAAAACAAGAAGTGGAAGTAAGTAATCATTCCAAATCCATAATGTATTTAAAATAACCACGGTCACAGTAATTGGCTTTAATAGTGGAAAAACGATTCTCCAAAAGACGCCAAACTGTGAACAACCATCTATTGTCGCTGATTCCTCGATTTCAACTGGCACTGTCTTCACAAAACCGTGAAAAAGAAATAAAGACAATGGTACGCCAAAGCCAAAATACATGATTACAATACCTGGAATACTATTCACGATGCCTAATGCTCCACCAAGTTTCATTAACGGAATCATAACAGACTGGAAGGGAATAACCATCGCAGCAACAAAAAAGATAAACAAGAAGTTACTAAGCTTTCCTCTTGTTCTGACCAGCTTCCATGCTGCCATGGAACTAATCACTACAATTCCAATATTACTTGCAACTGTAATAATCAATGAATTCCAAAATGCTTTTGGAAAGTTAATAATGTCCCATACCTTAACAAAATTCGTAAAAAGTATTTCCTTTGGCCAGGCAGCAGCATCAATTAATATCTCAGAAAAGGCCTTCACAGAATTTATAATCACAAAGTAAAAAGGGATGAGAAAAATGAGACCCAACACAATCCCGAATATCTCTAAAAGAAAGGTCTTTTTTGTGTATTTTTGGTTCACTATGCCTCAACCTCCTTTTTCTTCGTCATCACAACTTGAACAGTCGTAAAGATTGCCACAATTACAAAGAACAAGACTGCTTTAGCAGTACCTAGACCAAAATTGTTATACTGGAAGGCTTCCCGATAAATATTTATCGCAACAGACTCTGTCGAGTTAAACGGCCCCCCATTTGTCAAAGATATATTAATGTCGAAAATTTTAAATGCCATTGAGATTGTCAAAAAGAAACAAATCGTAAACGCTGGGAGAATTAACGGCATAATGATTTTCGTTAATACATGCCAATTCGAAGCACCGTCAATTCTAGCAGCCTCAATATAGGATTGTTCCACTCCCTGCAATGCTGCGATATAAATCACCATCATATAACCAGCCGTTTGCCATGCAAATACGATGACAATTCCCCAAAAGGCAGTTACTTCGTCACCTAGCCATGCAAGCTTAAAAATACCAATATCGGTGTATTTTCCTACTGATGCAAACCCCTTCACAAAGATGAACTGCCAAATAAACCCAAGTAATAGTCCACCAATCACATTTGGCATGAAAAATACGGTACGTAAAATATTTCTCGTCTTTAATGCACTATTAAGCAATAAAGCTAATCCGAATCCTATTAAATTACTTATAATAACAGCTGTAAACATAAACCTTGTTGTGAACCAGAAAGAATCAAAAAACTTTGCATCGTTTGTAAAAATCTTTTTATAATTCTCTAATCCTACCCATTCCACCGCTGAACTAATCCCATTCCAGGATGTAAAAGAATAATAGATCCCCATTAAGAACGGGATAATTTGAATCATTACAAAAAACAAAAGTGCAGGTCCAACAAAAGCTACATATGTCAAAATGCTTTTCCACTTTACTTCTCGTTTCGGTTTTATACCTGTTTTTCGGTTCATCTGTGCCTCACTGACTGTCTTAGCCTCCACTAATGCCACCCCCTATTTAATTGTAATCGCTTTCTTTTATTATAAACGCTTAATAATCAGAACACAGGAAACTAAATTGACTGAAAGGGGGGGCAATATTGACCTAAATGTAACTTTAGGACTATTCATTTAACGGATGTTCATGTAAAAAAGCACATTTCTATATGTAGAAATGTGCTTACGAGTCTCTGAATATTGACTAAATGACCTAACTTTTTCTTATTTAATTTAGTCTATTCCTCATCGCTTCCCCTATATCGCTTATATGGTAAAGGATTCCATGTGCGATATTCGAGGTCCGCTTTGCGAAGTGCTGCAGGAATATCCTCCAAGATTTTCTGTGCTACCTCTAATTCAACCTCAGCTTCTGACTTATCCTGATACAAAAATTCATCAGAGGCTTTTTCTAATGCTCGATCTACTTTTTCTTTTAAGTCTTCCACTACCATTTCTTGCTGACGCTGAATCGATTCACGAGCTTCTGCTACCCATTCTGGCTGTACAGAACGAAGGTGGTCCGTTACATAACTGAACTCTTGGAACACCTCTTTATATACACGATCTGCATTATCACGAACATCCTTTATAGCTGCCTCTAAATCGTCTATCGTTAACTCACTTACTTCTAATGGACGTTTGCGCTTTGAACCACCGATTCCTTTTGAATGGAGGTAATAAGGAAAGATAGACTTGATTGTTTTTCCTACTGGTGCAATCGCCATCCCATCCTCATCTACACCTTTAGGTTGCACACCTTGCATGGCAATTCTGGCAGATTCTGGTCTTACAATTTCTTTTGGTGGTAGAACACCATATCGTAACAACTCACGAATACCTGTCCCAGAAATATTGATTCGATAACGATCATCATGTGGACATGTTTGTTCCGTTGCAGGACTATCACAGCGTGTGCAGTAGAACACCTCATGGAATAATCGAATATCGATGCCTAATTCTTCTGTTGAGAATTGATCGAAAATGGAATGACTAGCATATTTGTCATAATAATCTCCCACACCTGCGTGGTCGCGCCCTATTAATGCATGAGTACAACCGTAATTCTTCATAATAAGAGCATGAAGAACCGCTTCACGAGGTCCTGCAAAAATATAAGTCACACGAAGTGGCGAAAGAATGGTTCTTTCCTTTGGATAATATGTATCAAGCACTGCTTGATAGGATAACATACGGAATTCATGTCTTGTATATTCACGCTTTGCCATTTCAACTAATGGCTGAACAAATAATCCATCCATCTCCTCAAGTGCATTTCGATGAATATATTCATGACCACGATGTAGCGGATTTGCACCTGTAATAAAACCAGCTACTGACTTAAACTTCTTCTCTTCATAGAATAGTTTCCAAGTGTCTTTCGGTTCAATCCGTATTTTTTCAAAAGGTCCCCAATGGACACGACGAAGCAACTGAATTGGCCCCCCAAGTGCCGTATCCCCCATCCTACGGTAAATTGAATCCACACCTGGGTGATCGCGGTCAGTAGTACCAAATAATTGCTGTGCACGGAAATCCCGATCATAGTCGAAAATATCCTCCAATAATAAGATAGCTACTGGCTCTTTCGATTCATCAACTAATGCCACTTCATCCCCTACTGATAAAGACTTAATTACCTGCTTATTTCTGTCACCAATAGGTGCGAAGCTTAGGGGTACAGGCCAAACTAGTCCATTTGCTAATCGTCCATCTATTAATACTGATTTATAGTCCTTTTCATTCATAAATCCTTCATTTGGAGATAGTACACCTGTAGCAATCATTTCAAGCGTAATAACAGCCTCTAGATCAACCATAATAAATGGCAGTTGCTTTGCTCGCTCCATCGCTTGATCTCGTTCTTCTCCAGTTAAAACACGATTAACTAATTTTCCCCCATGTGGCTGTTGAGGATATTTTGTCACTTTTTCTTGTACGCTTACTTCATTATTCATTGTCAAATCAACCTCATCCCCCTAAATTTGATCCTATTCAAATTCTATAAATCTTCTTTTTACTTCATCCCCTACTCTTACAAATAGGGGATGACACTTCAATAAAGTTAAATATACTCTTTGTCTATAATACGATTCTATTTAACTCTCTATTCCGCTTTTTTAAAACCTGTATGTGCTCGCACAGAAACTTCAGCATAGCGTTTGTAATCATTTTCTTTAGAGAAAATTGTTCCTAGATAGCCACCAAGAAAACCTAGTGGCACACTCACAAGTGCAGGATTATCGATTGGGAAAATTGGATTCCCTACAAAAAGAGCAGCACCTTCAACAGGCGAAAATACACTAGGACTAATCGATACTAAAACTAATGCTGAGACTAATCCTGACATAAGTGCCCAAATGGCACCTGACGTATTAAAGCGCTTCCAATATACTGTGTACAGAATAACTGGTAAGTTTGCACTTGCAGCAATACAAAATGCTAAAGAAACCAGAAAAGCTACGTTTAAGTATTGAGCACCTAATGACAACAGGATTGATACAACAGATACTCCTAACGCTGCATACCGTGCTGCTAGCATTTGCTGTTTCTCTGTTATGTTTCCTTTTTTAATAATTTGTCCGTAAATATCATGTGCAAATGCAGATGCTCCTGATAACACAAGCCCCGCTACAACAGCTAAAATAGTTGCAAATGCAACAGCAGAAATGAAAGCAAATAATATATTTCCACCAATTGCCTGTGCCAGTAATGGTGCAGCCATGTTTCCACCAGGATTTGCTGCAAGTATTTCACTTTCTCCAACATAAATCGCTGCTCCAAAACCTAGGAATAAAGTCAAGATATAAAAGATCCCAATCGTCCAAGTAGCAGTAATAACTGAGCTTCTAGCAGTCTTTGCATCCTTTACTGTGAAGAATCGCATTAGAATATGCGGAAGACCCGCTGTACCGAGAACTAGTGCTAACATTAATGAAAGTGTACCTAGAGGATTTGTATATTTTATACCTGGATTTAGATAATCTGCTCCATGACTTGTAGCTGTTTTTACCTCAGTAAACATAGCCCCTATGTTAAAGTTAAATTTCATGAGTACCAAAAAGGAGATTATAACCATTCCTGCCATCAGAAGTACAGCCTTCGTAATCTGTACCCAACTTGTTGCAATCATTCCTCCAAATAAAACATAAATCGTCATCATAACCCCAACGATTAAAACAGCAATCCAGTATGGGATTCCAAATAAAAGCTGAATAAGCGCACCAGCACCAACTAGTTGTGCAATCATATAGAAAAGAACAATCGTAATCGTACTAAGTGCAGCAGCACCTCTCACCTTTTTTGCATCAAAGCGAGAATTAATCATATCTGCTAAAGTATATTTACCAAGGTTCCGCAATGGCTCCGCCACTAAGAACAATACCACCAAATAAGCAATCAAAAATCCGATACTGTAAAAAAACCCATCAAAACCTTGTAAAGCAATCATTCCTGCGATACCAAGGAAAGATGCAGCAGATAAATAATCCCCAGCTATAGCTAATCCATTCTGCCATCCTGTCAATCCCCCACCAGCAGTGTAAAAGTCACCAGTTGATTTCGTTTGTTTTGCTGCAATATAGGTGATGACTAACGTAAGTATAACAATTGCAAGAAATAGAACTATTACGATCGGATCCATCTACATTCCCCCTTATTTTAATTGTTCCTGAACGATTTTATCTGCTTCCTTGTCAAATGTAGCTGCTTTTTTGACATAGATAGAACTTAACACCCAGACCATGATAAACTGTGATATGGCAAATATCCAAGTCCAAGATATATCTCCAAATGCTGGAGTGTTTAAGAACGATGTATAAGAGGTGAATATAGGTAATAAAAAGTAAAAAATCATGAAAAAGATTGTCATCGGTAATATAAATTTGTTCTTTCTGCTCAAAAACAGTTTAAATTGTGGACTACTTTCAACTTTTACATAATCAATACTTATCTCCTTATTTGTAATTAATTCTTTTTGAGCCAAAAATACCAACCCCTCTCCTCTAATGTACGATAATTATATAAATTTTGAATATTATATAATTAATAAAAGGATGAACGGTTGAAAAAATATGGTGAATGGTTATTTTTGGCTGACGAATGGTTCTTGCATATAGTCTACTAATCTTATGTTTTAAAAATCTCAAAAATAGTTTTACTCGCAGAACGACTCACAGGAATTTTTGTTTGTTTTTTATCTTTTAGAGTCAAATTGCTTGTTCCATTAAACCATGGGGTTATTTCTAGCACATGGTCTAAATTTACTAAATAACTGCGATGTGCACGGAAAAACGAATGCCCCATTAATTGGTCCTCTAATTCTTGTAACGTCATCCGACTCATAATAACTTTATCCTCTGTATGTATCTCTAAAAATGGTTTATTTGGTACAGCATAGTAAATGGATTCTGGAGAGACAACCACCATCCTTTCTCCATCATCTATTAATAACTTTGATGTGGTAGCTTGTACTTTTTTTTCGATTGGATTACTACTATTACTTCGATTTTCTAAGCTTTTGCGAACACGACTCATCGTTCTTCGAAACCTAGTCTCGTCATAAGGTTTTAGTAGATAGTCAACAGCCTCCACTTCAAACGCATCCATTGCATATTCATCATATGCAGTGGTGAACACAAACAATGGCATTTTCTCGAGCTCCTGTTTCATAATGTATCGTGCTGCCTCAATACCTGTAAGCCCAGGCATTTCTACGTCAAGAAAGATGACATCTGGCTTATGTTGGGAATATAATTCAATTAGTTGTTCACCCGTCTCCGCATGTGAAGTAAGAATTATTCCTTTTTCATTCTTCAATAAATAAAGCAGTTCTTTTCTTGCCATAAATTCATCTTCTGCAATCATTACACGAATTTTCATCCCATCACCCTCTTTTCTTCATAATGATTTGGTATTGGAATTGAAAACTTTACTTCACTTCCTCCTTTGGACAAGTTTCGAATGTGCAAACGTGCTGATTCTCCTAGCAACTGAACTAATCGTTGGTTCACATTAAAAATCCCTATCCCTCCATTATTATGACTAGCTATTGGCTGTCGACTTACAATTGGCAAAATTTCATCTGGAAACCCCTTGCCATTGTCTCGAACTAAGACAGAGAGTCTCCTATTCTGTCTTTCTATAATAATCTCAATCTTTGCATCATCGATTACGTTCCTTAAACCATGTTGAACCGAATTTTCAATTAGTGGTTGAATGGTCGATGGCGGGATATAAATATCAGTTAGATCCGCTGGCTTTACAAAATATATTTGTAATCTGCCCCTAAATCTTTCTTGGATTATCGAAGCATAGTTTTCCACATGTTCACACTCTTTTTCTAGTTCAACAAGTGATTTTGATACCAATCGTAGATTAAACCTCATGAAACTTGCTAGTTTTAATGTAATGAGCCGGGCTTTTTCTGGATTTTCTCGAAACAAGCCAGCAATCAATTGAAGTGTATTAAATAGAAAATGTGGATTGATTTGTGCTTGTAAATTTCTTAGCTCTGCATCCCGGATATGTGCTTTTAATTTCTCTGTTCCAAGCATGTACAATTGATCTGAAATAAATTGACCTAACCCCTGCGCCATCATCATTTCAACTGGAGAGATATGTTCTTTCTTACGAAAATAGAACGTTATTAGATACGTTACGTGCCCATCTTCTATAATAGGTATAAAAATAGCAGCCTCAAGCCCACATTTTTTATGAGTACACATTAAATCTGATTTCACATGGGACACCTTAATTTTTTTCAATTGAATGGCTTCTTGTGCTGGATGTGATGTAATCGAATCACCGAAATGGTGATGATCTTCTCCCAAACCTTTATGTGCTAAGACCTCTTTTTGATCGGTAATGGAAACAGCCGCTAACCTCAAGCGAGTATATAATAAATTTGCCAAGCCATTTGCTACATCAAACGGAGAATCCTTCTTTAAAAACGGTAGTGCTTCCTTCGCAATTGTTAAAGCTTGTTTTGATGCTAATGCTGCCTCATTTTCTTGTTCTCGTAATACAATTCCTATCATTGCTGTAAAGATTGCAATCGCTGCACTGTTTGATAACACAAGCGGTAGACCAATTGTATTCACAACTGTGATCATATCGATTCGATCTGTGTAAATAATAAGTAATAATTGCATGTGCAATACTGGAGGAAATACTCCGATGAATAAGGCCTTAAGGGGCGAGATAACACGTTCATTTGAAAAAAAAGTTGCTGTTAATCCTGCCAATATACCAGTGACAGGATTCACTATTGCGTTCGCGACTGCCCCAACCCCACCAAGAAAAAGGAGATGGCCCCCCGTAATAACTCCTGCACCGAACCCTAAAATTGGTCCACCTAATAAACCAGCAATCACGATTGCTACAAGGCTCATGCTTACAATTAAATGATTTTCCTCCACTGGAAAAAGCACTAAATGATGACTGAAAACTCCGTCCTCATGTATGACAATTCCTGTCATCGTACTAGCGATTCCAAATAAGCCAAATACCCCCGCATGAACAATTGACATCCTTACACTGTAATTACGGTACAATAAAGACCTGAAGCCTGGTGTACGTGTCATCACAAATGCAATAATAAGTAGTAATCCCAAGCGTTCAAACAAAATAATTGTCAAACTCTCCATTAGTTTTCTCTCCTTGAGGAAATACCAGACTGTGCATTGAGATAAAACTCATTACATTCTGCTATGGTAGTGGAAGGCTTACTTGACAATATGGTACCTACATATGCTCCTAGAAAACCAATCGGGATCGTGATAATCCCAGGATTATACAGTGTAAATACGGACTCTGCCTTAATCCAGCCATCAACTGGATTCATTATGTATGGACCTAAAATAACACAAATTAAGGAAGCTATAAGTCCACTCAATATCCCTGTAACTACTCCCACTGTAGTAAAACGCTTCCAATAAATCATTAATAAAAGAACGGGGAAAATACTGGACGCAGCAACAATGAACGTCATCGAAACAAGAAATGTAACGTTAATTGTCTCCAAACGTAAGGCAAACAAGGTGGAAATCACCCCAATTCCTAATGCGGACCAACGTGCTGCCCTCAATTGTTCATTCTCAGTTGATTTTCCTTTCCTAATAATATGGTGAAAAATATCGTGAGAAAATGCAGTCGTAGCAGATATAACGAGCCCTGCAACAACTGCAATAATTGTTGTAAAGGCAATGGCAGATACAAATGCTAACAAGAAGTCGCCACCAACTTCTTTTGCAAGTAATGGGGCAGCTAAATTTCCAGTAGGGTCTAGCCCCATTAACGAATCATATCCCAATAATGCAACTGTCCCGAGTCCTAGGACGAGCGTCATCAGATAAAATATACCAATAATCCATGTTGAACTAATCAGAGACCTACGGACCTCAAACGTATTCCTGACTGTAAATAATCGTATTAATATATGAGGTAATCCTGCTGTCCCAAGCACTAAAGCGAGTTGAAGTGAAAGGAATTCCAACGGATTATCAAATAAATTACCAGGAAGGAAAAACTTCTCTGCCAATGGTGTGCCTGCTTTTACTTCTCCAATTAACTTCTCAATATTCCAACTAAAATGGGAAAACACGATAAGTGTGAGCAGAAAAGTACCTGACATAAGAAGAACGGTTTTTACAATCTGGACCCAAGAAGTCGCAATCATCCCTCCTACAACAACATAAACAGTCATTAATCCCCCTATGACGATCACTGAAACAGAATAATCGATATCTAGTAGTAAACGAAGTAGAAATCCTGAAGCAACAAGCTGAGGGATTATGTAAAGAATGGAGATTGTGACTGTACAAAATGCCATGATTAACCGCATTTTATCACTTGGAAACCGTGAACATATAACATCTCCGAGCGAATATTTCCCTAGGCGATGTATAGGCTCCGCAATTAATAATAAAACCACTACATATGAAACTAAGAAACCTATTGAATATAAAAAGCCATCATATCCACGGATTGCAACCATACCAACAATTCCGAGAAAAGATGCTGCACTAATAAAATCACCAGCAATAGCCATTCCATTTTGAAAACCCGTCAATGAACCAGAAGCAATATAAAATCGATTCGTTGTTTTACTACGCTTGGAAGCCCAATAGGTAATAATTAAAGTACAAACTATGATATAAATGAGAAATAAAAAATAAGTAGGATTCACAATGATTTCTCCTTATTGATATCATCCAGTTGTTTTTCTAATTTAGTAGCTGTTTTATGATAAAGCCCACATAAGAACCATGTCATCGGAATTTGTAAAAAGGCGTATAACCATGCCCAAGGTATACGATAAATAAAGCTTGGACGATTCATTACATCTGGAATGAAAATTAATGAAACTGGAAGTATAAAATAAAACAGTAATGCTACAGCCAATGTGGGCACCATCATCTGTTTTCTCTTTCGAATCAAATATAAAATCCGTTCTTCCATGCATCATCCTCCTGAAGATGAAGTCTGAAAAATCTGTAAAATACTCCAATTTAAATATTACATGAAGATCCAATACTTGTAAAGTTGAGGCACATGATATTAAACCCTATCACAGATACAGGAACACAAAGCGCATTTTACGTTTCTTCCTCTACGAATGCTATAATATTGTAGTATAAAAATATTATTTGAGACAGCATAGTAAAGGAGTTAAGTATGGATGAAAAAGTTTATTAATGCCACTATATATGGAGACCAAGAAGCACATGAAATCTTAGTAGAGAATGGGAAGTTTAAATCAATTGGGAATGATTTAGACAATGCTGAGGAAGTGATTGACCTAGAAGGTCGATTGGTATTGCCTCCGTATGTCGATCCTCATTTACACTTAGATTATATCTTTTCAGGACTAGGTGAAGGAAACGCAAATGTTTCAGGTACATTGTTTGAAGGTATCCAACGCTGGAGTGATAATAAAAAATCATTGACGGAAGATATGGTACGTGAACGTGCTATTAAAGGCATTCAAAAAGAAGTTAGTAAAGGTGTACAATTCATTCGTTCTCATGTAGATATTACGGATCCTAATTTAACAGGAATGAAAGCCTTACTAAAACTACGTGAAGAATTAAAAGACATTGTCACCTTACAGCTTGTTGCTTTTCCTCAAGAAGGATTTTTTCGATATAAAGGGGCAGAGCAATTAATGGAACAAGCACTTGAAATGGGAGCAGATGTAGCAGGAGGAATCCCTCATTTTGAAATTTCATACGAACATGGTGTTGAATCATTAAGACGTATTGTAGACATGGCAATGAAATTCAATGTAATGATTGATATTCACTGTGATGAAAATGATGATCCAAATAGTCGCTTTTTAGAAGTATTAAATGCACTTGTAATGGAAAAAGACTATGGTGAATACACCACTGCAAGTCATACTTGTAGCTTTGGTTCAGTGGAAAACAGTTATGCCAATAAAATGTTAGGTTTATTTAGAGAATCAAAAATTAACTTTATTTCGTGCCCAACTGAAAATGCCCATTTACAAGGCCGTGGCGACACATATCCTAAACGTCGTGGTCTAACACGAGTAAAAGAACTTCTCCAAAATGGAAATAACGTAGCTTTTGCTCAAGATTCGATTGCAGACTACTGGTATCCTTTAGGTAACGGAAATATGATGAATATTCTAGATAATGGAATTCATCTAGCTCATTACACACACATAGATGAAATCAATAAAGCGTTTGACTTGATCACCTACAACGGAGCAAACATCATGAGAGTAAACGATGAATACGGGATCGAGGCTGGAAAACCAGCACACTTTATTGTATTAGATGCTAAAGATGCTTATGAAGCCATACGGGAACGTGCAGAGGTACTTGCATCTGTCCGCAATGGAGAATATCTCTTTAAACGTGAGCCTAGAAAAAATGAAATGGAAGTAGACTTCTTAAAATAACTAGAAGAAACTCCTCCTCAACATTTAGTTTGAGGGGGAGTTTTTTATAACCTTAAAAATAAACGACATAAAATATGCCTAAGGACTCTCCACTAATTTTGCTAGTGTTTAAATGACTGTAGAAAAATTTTTAATTACTAGAAAAGGATGGATAACTATTCCTCTATTTCCACATTAATCTACAAACCTAGACAATACTATAGTATAATGAATTATTAGATTAATAGATTTACGAGGA
Source organism: Bacillus nitroreducens (assembly GCF_964021195.1). Lineage (NCBI taxonomy): Bacteria > Bacillati > Bacillota > Bacilli > Caryophanales > Bacillaceae > Bacillus > Bacillus nitroreducens. The sequence continues at coordinate 70,637 of NZ_CAXHYI020000003.1, forward strand.
GGTACAAAAGTTGGATAAAAAGAAAATTTATATGTCTGTGACTGCGACGGCATTTATTGCCTCTGCATTTTTGGGCGCAGAAGAAACAGAGGCATCAAGCTCGTACAAAGTCCAGCGTGGTGATTCACTATGGAAGATCGCGCTAAAGCATGATCTTACTGTTGCACAATTAAAGTCTTTAAATAACTTAACAAGCGATCTGATTTTCCCGAATCAAGTACTTAAAACAGATTTAAACTCCAACAACACTTCAACTAATAATAACAAACAGCCTACGAACGAAGAAAAGAAAGAAACAAGTACATCAAAGGCAACTACATATACTGTAAAATCTGGTGATACACTTAGCGGTATTGCTATGGCACATAAGATTTCATTAAATGATTTAATGAAATGGAATAATTTGAACTCTACTCTTATTTATCCAGGAAATGTGTTTGTTGTAAGCAATCCTTCAACAACTGAGAAACCTACTAACCCACCAAAAGAGAAAGTTGAGAAGCCAGAGGAAGAAAAAGTTCAATCGGCTACTGTTTATACAGTTAAGTCTGGAGACACCCTCTCAAGAATTGCAATAGAGTATAAAGTAACTGTTGCAAATCTTAAGAAATGGAATAACTTGAAATCAGACATGATTTATATTGGTCAGAAGCTAAATATTGGAACTGGCACTAAAGTAGAAACTCCTAAAGACAAAACACCATCTAATGACGTTAGCTATAATGTCGACCAATTAATTAAAGTCGCAAAAAGCCAATTAGGCACACGTTATGCTTGGGGCGGTTCTACTCCTAGTGGGTTTGACTGTAGTGGATTTATCTACTATGTATATAAGCAAGCAGGATTAGACATTAATCGCTATTCAAGCGAAGGCTATCACATGCGCTCACATTATGTAAATACACCTAGTGTTGGGGATTTAGTTTTCTTTGAAGGAACCTATAAATCTGGTATTTCTCATGTTGGAGTCTATATTGGTAACAATGAATTCATTCATGCATCAAATAGTGGCGTTGTCATTACTAATTTAAACAACTCTTATTGGAAAAAACACTTCGAAGGATTTAAAAGATTTTATTAATAGATTTTAATTTAGGAAGTTAATTTGCTAAGAATTGACTTCCTTTTTAGTGTCCTTTCAAATAAATAATAGAAGTAAGATTATAGAGTAAAAGGCCTCTTCCAAATCGAGAAGAGGCCTTGTGGACATACTTTTTATAATTTATTTAATATTTCTCTAATAAATGCAGGTTCGTCCTTAGGTGTACGAGAAGTAATAATATTTCCATCAACCACAACTTCTTGGTCTAAGAAATTGGAACCAGCGTTTTTCAAATCATCACGGATACCTATGTAAGAAGTTGCACTTACACCTTTTAGGATATCTGCACTAATCATAACTTGTGGTCCATGACATATACCCGCAATTACCTTACCTTGTTCATTTGCCTGTTTAACAAATGTAACAATGTCCTCATTAACTCGAAGTGCCTCAGGAGCCGAACCACCTGGAATAATAACAGCATCAAAATCGTCCGCCTTGACTTCACTTATAGATAAATCAGACGTATAAGAAACCGTACCTTTCTTCCCTTTAAGTTCAACTCCTTTTTCAATTCCTACAACAACGGTTTTATGCCCAGCTTCATTCAATGCTTCATAAGGATTCTTCATTTCCGAATCTTCATAGTTATCAGCTAGTAAAAAACATACAGTTGCCATTGGTATCCACTCCTTTGTAATTTGAATTCAGTTTTATCTTAATCGATTTATGGTTTGACTTCAAACAAAGTGCATAGACAACTCTTCTTCAATCGATTTTTTGAATAATATTAAAAAACCATAATATCCTTATAAAGGCGGCACAGTAAATCGCGATAAGGAGGGGCAAGTATGGATAAGGAGAAAATGGATCCTGAATCACAAAATAACGGTAAAACTTCTACTGGACTTACCGAAAATGTAGCAGGACTATTAAGTTACGTATTAGGGCCGATTACAGGAATCATCTTTCTTGTTATTGAAAAAGAAAACAGATTTGTTCGATTTCATGCACTACAATCGACATTTGTTTTTGTAGCAATATTTATACTTTCGACCGTACTTACGATATTACCTTTTATTGGATGGTTAGTTGGGATAATTATATCACCATTATCTTTTATACTATGGATCATTTTAATGTATCAAGCATACCAAGGTAAGTGGTATAAGATTCCTGCAATTGGTGATTTAGTCGAACAGCAACTTAATAAGAGTAATGAAGGGCAATGAAGCACTAAAAGACGGAACATCTGTAACACCTCCAAAATTCCTCACATTTCACCATACTCAAAATTAAAGGTTGTATTCGTAAAATTCGTTGTTATTGATATATTCGATTTCCGCTACAATCAATAAAAGTTGTTTTATCCATTAGCAATATTAACTAGAAAGGTTCTAAATCAAATGTTGGGGTTTTAGGCTACCGCGCTACGTTTGGTGGCCTCTATAAAAAATGATGGATGGTACCATTCATCATTTTTTATAGAGGAGAATCACACCAACTCGGTTAACCAATATGTACCCCAATTCTTTTATACTTGTGTGTTAATAAAATCTTCGCCCTAAAGCGTTCAAAAACTCTAAATCCATAAGCATTTCTCTTTAGAACTTTGGTTGAATTATTAATTTCCTCTAAAAACCCATTTGAATATTCATAGGCAAAGCTATTTAATACTTCAACTTGCCAATTTTGTATGGTCTTTATTGCTTTAATCATTTCAGGTATCTTTGAATCCTCAATTAACTTATATAGTTCTTCCAATTCCTTTTTAACCAAACTGATACTGTTTTTTCCGTTTTCTTTGGCACGTAAAAACCAAGAACGATATGCCTCTTTAATTTCATATGCTTGTTTGAGTTCATTCGACATCTCCAAGTAACGATTTAAATGCCATTTCTCATCCTTAGTTAAGCGTTGGCAGTCTTTATGAAAGACATGTTTCATACGTTTACACTTTTTACGGTCGTAGCCATGAAATTGGTTTTGTACTCGACGTCTTACTCCATCAAGCCCCCAATAGATGTAACGACAAAAATGAAATCTATCAGCTACAATAACAGGTTTACCCAATGCCTCTTGAACGGCTGCTTTAAAGGAATGATTCATATCCATTATGACTATTTGCACTCTAGATCCGTGCTTTCTTAAGTAGTCTTTTATCGTACGTTTATAACGATTTGGTAGAATATCAATCGGTTCTTTTGTTATCCCATTCGCAATGATTAACTGGTATTTCCCTTCGCGGGTATCACCCTTGTATTCATCAATAGCTATAACTGTAGGTAATTCTTCCACCGGATGAATTTCACTTCGTGAAATTTGATCGAATCGACGTATAATGGTTGAAGATGAACACCCGTAGATTTCAGCTGTTTCCTTAAATGTTTTTCCTTTAATCGCTTTAATTGATATAGCTTGATTCCATTCTATTGAGGTACGTTGATAACGCATGACAAAAGGATTTTTCTCTGAAAAACGTTTCCCACATTCACAGACATATCGTCTTCGCTTATAAAAGATTTGGGTTTTTCTTTCAAACCACTTTAAGTGTTGAATTTTTTGTATACGATAGTCATGAATTTTACTCGTCCTTTGATTACATTTAGGGCACCGATGTACTTTTCGCTCCATTTCAACGTACAGGCGGATAACTTCGCCCACTTCTTCAACATTGGTTAGGATAGACCCTTTTAATCCAGGAATAATCATGGTAAAATCCATATACACGCAACTCCATTCTTTAGACTTGTTTCTAGACAATTCAAGTATAAAAGAATGAGGAGTTTGCGTGTTTTTTTATGCACACAAAATTTTGTTTAAACCCCAACAAATATTATAGAGCCACTAGAAAAGAACAATAAAAAAGGAATGTGGAATCAGTTTATTTAACTGAAGCCACATTCCTTTTACTAATTTTAGCTCGATACCTGAGGCCGGACTTGAACCGGCACGCCATCGCTGGCAGTGGATTTTGAGTCCACCGTGTCTGCCATTCCACCACTCAGGCATACTTAGAAATAAAAAAGACATCAAACGATGCCGAGGACCGGAATCGAACCGGTACGGTAGTCACCTACCGCAGGATTTTAAGTCCTGTGCGTCTGCCAGTTCCGCCACCCCGGCAAATATATAAAAGCACTTTCATAGAATTTAAACAAATGGAGGCGGCAACCGGATTCGAACCGGTGGTAAAGGTTTTGCAGACCTCTGCCTTACCACTTGGCTATGCCGCCATTGGAGCGGAAGACGGGATTCGAACCCGCGACCCCCACCTTGGCAAGGTGGTGTTCTACCACTGAACTACTTCCGCAATTTGAAA